>DATJBB010000040.1:0-97990 GCA_035515635.1 Nitrososphaerales archaeon | reverse complement strand
CGTATTCGTTCCTCTCTGTCAAGATTTCAATTGTGTCTATGTCCTTCAGTCTGATTGTTCCCTTGACGAAGCTGAACATGGCTCTGGCTCGTTCACTTTCGGCTTAAGCATTTGGGGCTCTGTTCCGTCAGTGGGTTATTTCGAGGGCTGTCCCACGATGGGTGACACGCCCTTTACATGCCTTCATTATCTCGCTTGCGCTTTTCTTCAAGAAGCTCATCCAACTTCTTGTTGGTCTCATCGAAATTTAGCTCCACCACGAATGCAAGCAACAAGACAACTGCCAAAGATGCCACTGACAAATAGTCTGATAGCTTCAGGCCTCCAAAAGCAAAGCCAAGAATCGCAATCACAAGCACTATCACGCCGTAGACAAAGAAAGATATCCGCGCCAACAGTCCGTTTCTCTTTCAATTCTATCTTATAGCCTTGAGCGACGAAGACTTATCAGAAGAGAAGACCAAGTGCCGAGACATGGGCGCATTCGACTCCATGGTTTCGGTGCTTTTCGCGTTCATCATGATATACGTTGGATGGGAAATTCTCTATCCTCTAAATCCACTGCTCGCAATCCTCTTCATCCTCATGGCCCTCTTTGTCGTATTTCGGGCAGTGACCGGAGGCGGAAGGGGAGGAGGACTATGACCCAGGGATGGCTAAGACAACCTGGCAACGGAAGGTCACTATTGCCTTCGGAATAGGATTCGCCGTCATGAGCATTGGTGGGCTCATTTACACTATTGCGACTAACGGGAATCCAGTTTACGTGCCGGCCTACATCATCTACGCAATTGTCGGTGGAACGATGATTCATGGTAAAGCGATTTGGCGTGCCTAGACCCTTCGTGCAACGAAGTTAACAGAATCCGACTCAGCCGATTAGCTGGCACGTCCTCATGGCGCACGCGGGGGAGACCAGCAGGACGAGGGCGACGACCGTGGCGACGGGGATGACGATGAGGGTGAGCCTATCGAGCCAAAGGACCGTCTGCGGATGCTGCTCCTTGGTGATCTTCTTCTCGAGCACGGCGATTAGCACGCCTATCGCCAGGACGGCGTAGACGACCAACATCACCCTGTCGGCCAAAGTGAACTGGCCGTCCGACGGGACGGTTGAGGCGAAGTTTACCTGGAGCAGGACCGCCGTGAGGACCGCGGTGACCAGCAGGGCGAGCCTCTCTTCGAACTTCTCAGCGTCGATGAAGAAGCAGACCACCGCGAGCGCGATGATGATCCCCACGGGGAGGAGGAGCGACGTGACCGACGCCGCGAACGGCCTGACCACGGTGAACTGCGCGATGTACCTCGAGTAGTCGCTCGTTGTGTTTCCCCCGGGGATGACCTCGTACCCAAAGGCGGTGTCGTACGGGTGGGTGACCACGAGCGTGCTGAACGAGCCCGGCACGTAGTTCAGCCCGGGGATGGCCCCCTCCTCGGTGACGGACGGGTCGAGGACGCTCCCTGTGTCGGGGACGTAGACTATCGTGGTGTTCGAGTAGTAGCTGTCCTCGAGCTGGATCGACAGGGTCTGCTCGTCCAGCGGGTAGTTGTTCAGCTCAACCGGGACGTGGAACGTCCCCCTTATCCTGTACTGGAGGAAGTTGTACGACGTCTGGTTGTAGTGGGGCTGGGCGGAGATCAGCGTCTTGGTCGGCCCCAGGCTGTTCATGAACTCAAAGTGGTAGGGGAGGGCGCTCGGGGCGAGGACGGCCTCCGACCCGGTCGGAGTCGACTGCGCCGTCTTGATCGTTTCTACGATGGTCGCGTTGTCGTTCCCGACCGTCCAGTTGCCCTGCCACCTGAACCAGATGTAAAAGTCGGCGTCGAATGAGCCGGTCGTGAGGTCGAACGTCCCGATGTCGTTGATGTACATCCCCACGGCGACCTGCTTCGAAGGGTCGGGGGCCTTCGGCGGCGACGCGAACACCGGTGTCGCGATTGACAGGAGGAGCAGCGCCAAGACGACCGCCGGCCCCGCTGGCTTCAACGCCTCGCTCGGGCCGGCCCTTTGTGGATAAACGTTCCTCGGGAGTCCGTCAGCCCACTCCCGGACGGACGGGCGGGCGCGGCGCAGCGTCCTGTGCCGCCTTCTTCCCATCAAGGAACTGGCCTGTTATCGACGGAACGCCAGGCCTTGAGAGCCTGCTGTACAGCCTCTCAAAGAAGAAGTAATAGTCCTCAGCGGCGAACTTCTGCCTCATCCCCATGATGAAAGGCTCCAGAGCCTCCCACGCCGTCTTGGTGGCGAACATGTCGTCCACTATCTCAGCCTTGACGAAGCCCCTCTCGACGAGGAAGCCAAGCGACTCGAAGAGGGAGGCGATCTGGAAGAAGGCGAGCTGCTTGTCCTCGGGGAGCTTCTCGAACTGGGCGTACGACGTCACGCCCGACCGGACGACCGTCATGTACGACCTCTGGACCTCCATGCTGTTGGCTAGCTCGTAGATCCTCATCACGAGGTCCATGGTCGCTAGGTTGCTGTTCTGGGTGACCTGCTCCATGGTCAGCCTCGCCTGGGTCGCGTTGGCGTCTGCCTGCCTGACCGACTGGGCGAGCATCTTGTCGTCCTGCCTGATCTGATAGACGACGAAGACCGCGCCGAGGATGATGGCTATCGAGCTGAGTATCGACGTGTCGGTCGCGATGGCCCCGACGTTCAGCTGGAGGGGAGAGAGGAGCATCGCCCGTCAGTGGCTTTGCGCCGCCGATTCCATATAAGCTCTCTTCGGCGAATCTGCAGACCGGCATCTTTCAGCCTCCGGCACAGCTTTGGCACCGTCATATGCTGGTGTAGATTAGAGCGACGTTGAGCGCGACGATGACGCCTCCGACCGCCAGCGCCATGACTGTCGTTGTCCTCTGGTTCACGAACGAGCCCATTATCTTCTTCCTGCTCGTGTACCAGATCAACGGAATCATCGGCAGAGGAATCAGTACGCTCAGGAAGACCTGGCTATAGAAGAGCAACGCCAGCGGACTGATCCCGAGGAGGATGCAAGCCGTGGTGGGAAAGACGTTGATGCCTCGGGTGACTATGCGCCTCAGATACGGGTTCACCTTGATTCCTAGCAGCGAGGTCATGACCTCCTGCCCCGCCAAAGTCCCGACCACCGACGACGCAATCCCTGAAGCGAGCAGGGTCAGAGCAAAGACCGTCGCGGCGAGAGGACCGAACAGGGGCTTCAGCACGTTGTATGCGTCGCTCACCTGCTGGATGTTGGTATACCCATGGCCGAAGAAAGCGGCAGCGGCCACAACGAGGATCGCCACGTTCACGCAGCCCGCAACGGCCAGGATGATGACGTTTTCCCGCAGGTGAAGCCCGAGCAGCTTCTTCCTTGGGAGGTGCTCGGTCTCCTTGACCCCCCATCTGCCAAGTTTGGCGGCGGTCAGCGAGGAGTGAAGCCAGAGGACGTGAGGCATGACCGTCGCGCCGACTATCCCCACGACCACGAGGACGGTGGCGCTGGAAATGGATGGCGAGACCGAGTGAATGGCAATCTCATTGAGGTTAGGCCCAACGAGAAGAAGCTCGTAGAGGAAGCCTATCGCTATCACCGAAACAAAGACCATGAAAAAATACTCCACCACGCGAAAGCGGTTGCTCGTAAGCGCCAGGAGAACGACGACATCCAAAGCTCCGAAGATGCTTGCGTAGAGGAGGGGAATCCCGAAGAGGACGTTCAGCGCGATGACCGTGCCGAGATATTCGGCCAAGTCAGTCGCGGCTATCGCGATTTCGGCCGCGAGCCAATACGGGACTATGCGGCTCCTGGATCTCAGCGAACCGCGTAGAAGCTGCGCCAGGCTGTTGCCGGTCGCTATCCCGAGCTTTCCCGATAGGTACTGGAGCACCATGGCAAAGGCGCTGGCCATCCACACCGCCCAGATCAGATCATACCCGAATACGCTCCCTCCTGCTATGTCTGTCCCGAAGTTCCCAGGGTCGATGTACGCCAGGCTCACTATCAATGTCGGCCCCAGATAGATGAAGAAGTCACGCAAGGAGATGTTGGGGTTGTTCTTCCTTTGCTCGGCCACCTCTGGTTCATGCACTGGTTCGGGCGGTTTCAGGCTCCGAGCCCGCGGCGCGCTCATGACTGAGATTCATATTGGGATCACTCAGTATATAAACTTAGACGCGTCTAATATTTTTTGATTACTCGAATTCTCACCAGCGGGTCTAGGACGCCCGGTTCATGACAGCCCCGCCGATTGCCGGGGCCTCCCAAGCCTTTTATCGCGACCGCCCGGCTCAAGCTTGCATTGGCCAGGACAGTCCCAGCGGAGGGCGCGACGCCAAGGCTCGAGGACTACCTCGAGGCCATCTACCACCTCTTCGAGGAGAAGGGGTACGCCAACACCGTCGACATCTCCGACCGCCTTCAGGTGAAGCCACCGACGGTCACCAGCATGGTCCAGAAGCTCGCCAAGAAGGGGTACGTCATTCACGAGCCCTACAGGGGGATGCGCCTGACAGAGTCGGGCGAGGCCCTCGCCAGGTCAGTGGTCTCCAGGCACCGCGTGATCGCCGAGTTCCTGGGGATGCTGGGGGTGGGAGAGAAGGTCGCATACCAGGACACGGAGGGGATAGAGCACCATATCCAGCCGGTCACCTTCAGGAAGATAGAGCGCCTCGTCGAGTACCTGAGGAACAACCCTTCTCAGCTAAGGGCCATCCGCGACTACGTCGAGGGCTGACGCCATGCGGTTCCTGAAGCTCGAATACGTCCCGCTCACAGTGATGATACTCGCCGTGGCGCAGATGGCGTCGTTCGCCGACCAGGGCGTCTCCCAGCTGAGCTACGCCGTCGCGGGGCTGTTCAGCTTCATCTCGCTCGGGAGCGGGATCGTGATCTACTTCCTCCTGAGGAGGAGGGACGTAGCCGCTGCAAGGTTCGCGATCACCACGGGGGTGCTCTTCTTCGTTGTGCTCTTCGGGGCCGGCGAGTACCTTTTCTCGACCTACTTCCCCTGAGCGGAGCCTATCTGGCCTGCTGGATGAGCGCCGGAAGCGGCTTGTGGCTGGACTGCGCCAGCCTCGTTATTCCGCCGGTGAGGCTCTGGCTCCTGATTCCCTTCGCCTCGAGCGCCTGAGCCGCCCTGAGGGACGTCATCCCCGACATGCAGACCAGGAGGAACCGTCCCGATCCTCCTCCCCCGTTCCCGCCCAACATCGAGGCGAGCGCAGGAGAGACCTGGCCGCCGGTGATCAGCTTCACAACGTCGCCCGCGGCCGCGACCTTGACCGAGGACTCGGGCCTTCCGAGCGACGTGGCGATCAGCTTCAGGCCCTCTTCGCTGGGGACGTATCCCATGTGCGTCCAGACCACCGCGTCGAACTTGCCGGGCTTGGACCGCGCGCTCTCGACGGTGACCTCGAGCCCCTCCTCTTTCTCCTCCTTCTCAAGCTCCTTGGCCACTATCTGCCTGTACTTGCTCGACCCGTCCGCGAGGACCACAACGAACCTCCCGTCCATCCCGAAGTTGACCATCTGGAGCACCGCGTAGAGGGCCAGCGCGCTGCTCTCGCCGATGTCGATTCCCCTCCTGACCATGAACCCGAAGAGGCGCTTGGCCTGCTCAAAGTCCACCTCGTACTCCGCCGCGTACCTTGCGGGCTCGTAGAACCTCAAGCCCGCCGCCTTGCTCTTCGTCCGGATCCCGGCCACGTCCTTCCCTTCGGGGGGGAAGACCACGTAGACGCCCTTCTCCCCGTACTTGCCCTGCACGTACCTGCTCAGCCCTCCCGAGGTCCCTCCCGTCCCGAACGTGCAGACTATCCTCGCCGCTTCGAGCGAGCGCCCGATGTCCTTGAGCTGCTGGTCTATCTCGGGCCCGGTCACGGTCGCGTGCGCCTCGACGTTCCTCTCGTTGTCGTACTGCTCCGTGCAGAACCCATCGTAGGCGCTGGCGAGTGCCTTCGCCAGGTTGATGACGTCCTGCCTCGCGAGGTGCTCTTCAACGCTCGAGCGCGTAGCGTCGAAGACCTTGGTGTCCAGCCCTATCTCTGCGAACCTCTCCCTCATGTTGGTGGCAACTACCTTCGCCAGGAGCATGTTGGGGTCCATCTGCATCCCGGGCGCGGGGCAGACGTCGACATCGAGGTCGACGGTCTTGACGTTGCTCCGGTCGAGCTCGTCGAGGACCCCGGTCTGGAGCTTCCTCGAGACCAGCACTACCACCCTTAGCCCGAGCCCGCCCAGGAGCCCGAGCGCGATCCCGAAGTTCCCCGACGTCGCCTCGAAGACTGTCATCCCCCTCCTCAGCCTGCCTGACTCGATGGCCGCGCGGACTATCTGGACCGCCGCCCTGCTCTTGACCGAACCGCCTGGCAGCTGCGCCTCAACCTTGCCGTAGGCTTCGAACGCCTTGCCCGTGAGGTCGAGCCCGTACTCCTCCCTGGCGCAGTCCTTGAGGCTCTGCGTCAGGTCGACCAGCGGAGTCGGGCCTGCGACGCGGCCCGACTCGACATGGGGCATCTTGCTGACAATCTTCTCCTCGAAGGCGTTGAGGAGCTCGGTGTCGACGGCCAATCCCGGCAGCTCTTTTCGCGTCGCGCTCCCCGGCATCATATAAGGCAAGTGATTTGCCAGATCAAATCAGCGGAGCCGAACGGCCCGTCTAGTTTTCTAAACAAAGAGTCAACCCGGATACCATTAAATAACGTACTCGCGATATGAGAGAGGCATGGCAAGGGTTATCCCCGGAGTCGAAATTAAGGTCGTCAAGGAAATCGTCCCGCAGGCACTCTACCCGTCGGGCGTCGTCGGGATGATCGGAACGGCGGAGGGCGGACCCGTCCTCAAGCCCACCGGAGTCACCAGCTACAGGGAGCTCGCGTCGATCTTCGGAGGCGAGTCTGGCTCCCTTGTCCGTGACGCCAAGTTGGCGTTCCTCAACGGCGTCTTCCAGGTCTACGCGACCAGAATCGAGGGGACCGGCGGGACGATGGCAACGGCGACTCTCTCCGGGGCGAGGAAGAGGGCGACGGTCAAGCTCACCTCGAAGATCTCTGGCGAGGCCGGCAACGACACCGAGGTGGTGGTGATGCGCGGGCAGACCGAGGACACGGTCAGGGTGGAGATAACGAACGACAAGAACCAAGAGTCCTTCGACAACCTGACGATGAAGCCGGGGACCGAGCTTTCCCTCGTCGACTTCCTCAACAAGAACTCGAAGCTCGTGGCGGCCGAGGACCTAAAGGCCAACCTGGACTTCCCGGCGAACAACCCGGTCGACGTCGAAGTGAACCTCTCGGGAGGCGTCTCACAGCCTCCGACCAAGGACGACTATCAAAAGGCGCTCGAGATGCTGGAGATGGAGCCCGAGGTCGACGCAGTCTATGCTTGCGACTCCTGGGACCCCGCGGTCCACGCCATGGTGGACGCGCACTGCAAGAACATGAGCACCGACTGCAAGAACAGGATAGGCTTCGGGACGGTCGGGCCCAACGAGCCGGTCGACGATATCCTGAAGCGGGTCGATGTCCTGGCCAGCGATAGGTTCGTAATCGCCGCCCCCTACGGCATAGGCGGCGCGGTTGCCGGTCTGATAAGCAAGCTGAGCTACTGGGAGTCGCCCACCTTCAAGGCGCTGACCGGGATAGCCAACATCGAGCACAGGTACACCCCCTCCGAGCAGATGAAGCTGATATCCAACGGGATCCTCCCGGTGGACGCGGTCAGGGGGCGCGGCCTCATAGTGGTCAAGGGGATCACGTCGAGCAAGGAGCAGATCAGCGTGATGAGGGTGGCAGACCACGCTGTCCGCGGGGTCAAGAATGTCGCCGACAACTTCATCGGGACGCTCAACAACGACAGGGGCAGGACGGCGCTGAGGGAGGCCCTGGCAGGGTTCCTCACGGGGATGGAGAAGGAGGGCTCTCTCGTCCCGAGCGTCGACGGCAAGAGCCCGGCGTTCCTGGTTGACGTCTACTCCTCCCAGACGGACTTCGCCCAGGGAATAGTGAGGGCGGACGTCGCGGTGAGGCCGGTGAGGGCGATGGATTACATCTACGCCACACTGACGGTGGAGGCATAGAGGAGGTAGATGGAAGTGTCCACCCTAGTAGCGGCGAACGCCAGCCAGATAACCATCGACGGCCAGACGGTCCCAGGGATCCAGTCGATCGACTTCAAGATCTCGAGGAACAGGCAGAACATCCATGCCATCAGCACCGAGGAGAGGCTGGGGGCCTACTATGGCGCCCTCTTCGTCCAAGGCTCGATGAAGATCAAGTCAAACTACGGTCCCCTCGACAAGAAGATGTACGAGACCATCCCGGCGCTCAAGTTCTTCCAGATCGTCGTCCAGCTCCAGCCCCAGTCGGTCACGAGCCCGACCAAGAAGATCACCTTCGACGAGTGCATATTGGAGGACAAGACCTTCGCGATGGACGCGACCGGCGTAGGGATGACGACGTACAACTTCACAGCCACAAGAATACGCGAAGAGTAGGCGGGCTACGACGGACCGAAAGCTCACCAAGGAGGACATTCTCGAGGGCTCACGCAAGCGGGAGACCGTCTTCGTCAAGGAGTATGGCTCTAGCGTGGTGATCCGCCCCCTCACGGACGGGGAGCTCTCGAGGATCTTCTCGATAATCGGGCCGGTCCCCCTCAACCCCGACGGGACGCCCGACCTCAGGAAGATAGAGATAGACAAGAACTTCGAGGCCCTCCGCCTGGCCACCGAGATAGGGCTGGTCGAACCCAAGCTCGACGGGGTCGGTGTGAAGGACATGAAGTTCGGGGTCCCGGAGTTCATAGGGATGAGGATACTCGAGCTGAGCGGCGTCGCGCCGGCGGAGACAGCTAAAAAAAAAGGCGTGAAGTAGAGGACTTCTCCCGGAGTCCCGAGGGGGTGGAGCTGGCGACACTCTGCCTCGACCTCGGCTACAAGCTCGCGCCCGAAGCGCGCGACCTCACCAGGATGCAGATCAACTTCCTCATGGCGGCTCTCGCGACGAGGGCAGAGGCGGCCGCCGTCGCCGACCTCGCCGAGCAGGGCGTGACCAGGATAGTCGTCCGCGACGACACCGCGGAAGCAGGAGCTGGTAATTGACTTGCCGAGGCAGGACGAGATAGACTACGACATCTTGAGGAAGGCAGTCGCCTCGTACGTCGGGGCCCTGATCGGCGTAGGGATCGCCGCCCAGGCGGTCTCCTCTGGCGGCAGGAGGTCCACCGTCCTCCGCCGGCTGATATCGACCGGCGTGGCGCTCGCCAGCCAGCTCCAGAGGGAGGTCATCGTCAGGGTCGTCGGCGCCCCTCTCGTTAGGAAGAGGCCGGGGAGGAGAGTGCGGTCGCGGGGCGGCGCCCCCAACCATCTGGATGCCCCGGTAACGACGCCCGGGCAGACCGTCGAGCCCGAGGAGTCCGAAACAGGGTGGCAGGCGGTAGCCCCGCTGAGCCTCGCGGTCGCGCAGATGGACAGCCAACCGTTCTCCATCGCCAGGACCATGTACTCGATGGTCGCTGCCCAAAGGTCGACCTTCGAGTCCTTGGCGTCCCTCAACTCCGCCGTCGCCCGCGTGGTGACCGGGACGACCTTCTCTCCTGCCGCGCCGAGGACTTCGCCGAGCGCCACCTCTCTGGAAGCAGTCAAAGGACCTAGACCCGAGTTCTTCCCCGCAGACCAGGGTACGTCATTCGCCGGGGCCACAGAGCTCGGACTGGCCGCTTCCTTCACGAGGGCTGCCTCCTCTCTCCTATTCGTCCTCGCCAGCACGGTGCGTTCGGCGACCGACTCGACGCTCGGGTCTCAAGCGGTGGGCACGGCTTTCGCCCCGCTCCCCCCCAGGGTCACGAACGAGCGAACGGGGTTCGCCCTCGAAGTGCGAGGGCCTACCTCGCCCTCTCTGGCGCACCCATCGATTTCTGGGGTCGCAGACACGACCATGACGGTCCAACCTCCCGGCGCGAGTCCGCCCGCCCTTCCACGACGGACCTACAGCCCCCCCGGCACGGCCTATCCTTCGACACCGAACCTCCCCCCCACGATGGAAACCTCCGGTCCTCTCCGCTACGGGCTCTCTTCCTCAGACGACCGAGGCTCCTCAACGTCCACCGGCGTCCCCCTCACCGGGGAGGACGCCGGACCGGCTGACCTTCCCGCCCTGGTCGGAGGGCCCTCCTCCGGCAGACCATCCCGTCAATCCGGGGCCTCCCCGGTCGAGTCTAGGGCCGAGCCCAGCGCAGGGACCTACGCGGTTCCCAACGGGTTCAATTCCGTCTTCTTCAGCCCCGCGTTCGCGAGCGCGACGAAGCTCTCCATCCAGGTCAGGTCGCTCGCCTCACCGCCTGGTTCCGCCCAGCTACCCCTTCGCGCCGAACAAGCGACCCTGCCCGCCGATGCGCCGACCTCGGGAGAGGCCGTCCAGACAGCGACGCAGCCCTCTTCCTACCCAGATGGTACCGCCTTCTCACTTAGCAGCGTGGTCGCCCGGCTGGGCATCGCGGTCTCGGCGCCCACCTCGTTCGCGCCCTTGCCGGGAAAGGAGCCCAACGGGTCGAGCCTCGTCGGCGAGCCCAAGGCTGACGGATCCCCCGTCCCGGCCCTGGGGACCACCGGCTCCGCTCTCGCGGACGAGGAGCGCGAGTTCTCCGGAGGGCCCCTGGGCGCCTCGATGCCTTTTGCCGCCGGTGAGGTCGCGCCCGGTGGTGCCCCGCCGGCGGGCGACTCCCACGAGCTCGAGCCAGCCGCGTCTTCGCCTGATGGGCCCCCTCTCGTCGCGGAACTTCGCTCAGAGTCACGCGAAGGCTCCCTACCCGGAGGCGGTCAGGTCTTTGGTGAGCGCTGGCTAGCGGCGGTCGCCATGGCGGCAGGTCTAGGGGGGACGATGATCGCCGCGATCTCCCATTCCGGCTCTTCCGCCCCGGCCACTCTCGCGGTACGGGGCCTCGTCCCCTCCCCGGGAGCGTCTTTCAGGCCTCCCTCCCCTGACGGTGTTGCCTCTAGGCCGCCGAGAGCGGAACCCTCGGTTGAAGTCGCGGTGCCGCGCGCCGGTGGCGCGAGGGGCCCCGGGAGCCCTCCGGAGGCCGAGGCGCTTCCTCCTGCGGAGTTCGGAGCCCTGAGCCTGGCCTCGTCCGTCCGCTCCCTGCTCCTCTCGACCGCGGCCTCGCTTGTCGGCGCCAGGGTGGCGACCTACCCCGTGGGCAGGAGGGTGGCCGCGCTCAGGCCCGTTCCAGTCGCCTCCTCGGGCGAGACGGACCCTCAGACCTTCGCGAGGACTGAGGTGCCAAGCCTGGCCAGAACGGTCGACCAGCTCAGCATCTCCCGAGAGCCTGGAGGCTGGGAACCCGGTCCTCAGCCGGTCGCCCTTGAATCGGCCTACCTGCCCGCGCTACAGGCAGTCGTGGCGTCCAGATTCAGGCTCGCGGCTCGCCTTGCAGGCTCGGCCGCAAGCGCGTCGTCTCTCGCCGCGGAGGCAGCAGAGATAGGGCGCGGAAGGTCGCCCCCGACCCCCGAGATCGCCCCCTCGGGACAAGAGGGGCTAGCAGCTCCGGTCGGGCCCTCCGGGCGCGCCTACCAAGGCAAGCCATCGCTTCCGACCGTCCAAGCCCAAGGACGGGTTGGGCCTCCCCTCGGTGCGGCCAGCCCCGAGGCAAAAGTCGAGGACGCCGTCCTCTCCCTCCACGTCGAGGGGCGCCGGGGGGCAGGGAGCGCCTTCTTCGGGATGGAGGCGGTCGCCAAGGCGCTTTCGCTGGCGGCGAGGGTGCCCCGACGCGCTGAACTGGACGCCGCCGTCACGCCCGCGCCGAGCGCGGCCGCCCGCGCGAAGACATCTCCGGCTCCCAGGGCTGAAACGCGGTCGACCGGTTCGAAGGCAGAGTTCGCCGTGGAGCCCTCGCCGGGGCTCACGGAGGCGTGGAGGTCTGCCCCGGAGGAGGCGATCGAAGCGATCTTGAAGGAGCCGTCGTCCGGGCCCTCGGATCTCCCGCGAGACTCGACCGAAGAGGTCGACGACAGGGATCTCAGAAGGAGGATAGAGAGGATCCTCGACGAGGAGCTCAGGAGGCACGGCTACGAGACATGAGCATCACCCTCGACGACCTGGAGCTGGTCACCCGCGACGAGGGCGAGCCGGGAACCGTGAACGAGTTCCGGACCGTCAACAGGATCTTCCTAAAGGGGAGGAGGCGCCTGGTCGAGCACCGGACGGCGGGGGCGGAGGGGAGCGTCTTCGAGGACACGGGGAGGAGGGCCGCCGTGATAGCCATCGAAGGGGAGCTCGTCGGGAAGACGGCGAGGACTAGCCTCGCTTCGCTGAAGAGCAAGTACGACTCCAGCGAGCCTGTCTCCTTCTCCTCCGACATATCGACCCTCGCCGACATCACCGAGGTCGTGGTCGAGCGCCTGAGCATCCGCCAGCTCGCCGGCAAGGTGGACCACTACGACTTCGCCATGACGCTCAAGGAGCACGCCCCCACGGAGTCGAAGGACTCCTCGCCCATCTCCCAGCTCGGGGACGCGTCGGCCGCGGTAGACGCCGTCGCGGCCGATGACCTCACCTCTGCCCTCGGCGATGACTTCGACTCGACCTTCGCGAGCGTGGCCGCCCTAAATGATGCCGCCGAGCTCGACGTCCCCGGCATCCTCGGCGACGCCCAGGGGCTGCTGGACGACGTCAAGAACGCTGCCGCTGGCGAGCTCGACGCCGCCGCAGATGCGGCGGAGGAGGGCGCGAAGGAAGCGGAGGCAGCGGCGGAGCAGGCCTTCGACGAGGCCATCAAGGTAGCGGAGGACTCCACGGATGAGGTCCAGGAGAAGCTCGAGGGAGCGACCGAGAAGGGCAAGAGCCTCCTGCAGGACGTCGTGGACGCCCTCCAGGCGGCGATCGACAAGGTCAACCAGGTCACTGACGAGATAGAGGCGGAGGTCCTCGAGAAGGCGCAAGCATATGTCAAGGAGGCCGAGGACAAGCTCACCGGCCAGGTCAAGGACGCCGTCGCCCAAGCCAGCTCCAAGCTACAGGACCTCCTCGACCAGGGCAAGGGCGAGACCGACAGGATCTTCTCGCTCGTCCAGGAGCTGGTCGACAAGCTCGCCGAGGCGAAGGCCCTGCTCGAGGAGAAGGTCGACGCGGCTAGCCAGGCCGCCGACGACGTCCTGGCGAAGGCGACGGAGATGCGGGACACGCTCGTGAGCACCTTCGACGGGGTCTTCGAGACGGCAGAGGGCGCCCTCGAGAAGGTCGGAGGCATCCAGGGCCAGATCGCCAGCGCAGGAGAGGCGATCCAGAGCGTGGCCGACAAGTGCGCCCAGTTCAAGCTCGACAAGGCCGCAGGGGCGGCAACGAGCGCCAAGGGGCTCCTCGACAAAGCCTCATCCGCCGCCGAGGACGCGGTCTCCAATGTCACCTCGTCGCTCTCCGACGCCAAGGAGCAGTACGAGAAGATCAAGGAAACGATCGACGGCGCCCTGGACGGCCTCCGCGACGCCAAGGAACAGGGCGTCGAGGCAATCAAGAATACCCTGGACTCCATCCAGGGCAAGGTGCTCGAGGTCCAGTCGAAAGCTCACGAGTTCGTCGCCGACCTCTTCCAGAAGCTCCGCGAACTGGTCACGGGACTCCAGGACACCGTCGTCTCCACGCTCGACAATGTGGTGGAGGACATCGACAAGATCGTGGAGACGGTCAAGGAGGGGATAGAGAAGGTCCTGGAGGTGGCAAGGAAGACGGCCGTCGACGTCCTGACGCAGGCCCAGGACGCGGTCAGGAAGATAGAGCAGACGATAGAGAACCTCTCACCCAAGCTCGCCGCCGAAAAGGACAAGGTCGTCGAGCTGGTGACTGGGGCGAAGGAGCAGCTCGAGAAGGCCAAGGACGCTGTCGCCACCGCCCTCTCCAAGGTCAGGGAGGCGAAGGAGCAGAAGAGCCTGGGCGCCATCAAGGACGCAATCGGCGCGATCAAGGACGCCGTGAACGTGGTCAAGGACGCCGCCAGCTGGGCGACCCAGGCCGCCAAGGACGGCCAGACGATACTCTCTGACATCCTCGCGATGGCCGACGAGGTCAAGAAGACCGCCCTCGAGATGAAGGACGCCTTCGAGAAGGCCGCGCAGGCTGTCGAGAGCGCCGCCGAGCAGGTCGCCGACATAGCAGAGACAACGGCGTCATCGGTGGTCGACCAGGCAAAGGGCGCGGCGGGCGACCTGTCGCAGGGCGTGGAGGATGCAGCTTCCAAGGGGAGGGGGGCTCTTGGGAGTTAAGCAGGCCTCCGACTCGGTCGCATCCAAGGGGAGCGCCGCGAGCGGCAAGGCAGACGACGCGGCCCAACACGCCCAGAACGCAGAGGACCTCCAGAAGCTCCAGGAGCCCATGGACAAGGTCACCAAGGCCGTCCTAGCCACCGTCCCCCTCGCGCTCGCCGCGGTCCAGCAGGCGTTCCAGGCGGCGCAGCAAGCCAAGAGCATCGCCCAAGCGGCCCGGGTGACAAAGGACCCGGCCAAGCTGATGGTCGCGCAGGCGCTGGTGGGCGCCGCCTTGGCGTCGGCCGCCGCGGCGACGGCCGAGATATCCAGGGGCAAGGCGATGGTGAGCGGCGCCAAGGCGACGATAGAGTCCGCGACCGCCGCCGCGAAGGCTTCCTCGGACAAGGCCAAGTCCAAGGCAAAGGAAGACGCAGACAAGGCGAAGGCCGCGGAGGACAAGGCGAAAGGGCAGGCCGACAAGGCCAAGTCCGACGCCGATAGCAAGGCAGACGCAGCCAAGGGACAGGCGAAGGTCGCCGAGTCGAGCGCCGCCGCGGCGACCTCGGACGCGAAGGGCAAGGGAGAGGGAGCGATAGATGGAAGTAAAGCTTGACGACATCGACCTGGTGAAGCGCGTCCAGTCCTCCGCGACCTCCCCGCTGACCGAGGTGAGGACGGTCAACGACGTCCACGTAGACGGCAAGAGGAGCATAGTGGAACTGAGGGTCCCGGGCTCCGACGGCAACGTCCTCCAGGACATGGGCAGAGAGCCCCTCACGATACTCCTCAAGGGAGAGGTCTGGGGACCGGACGCCAAGACGACCGTCCAGTCGCTCAAGGCCAAGTCAGACTCGGGGGCCTCGGTCCCCTTCACGTCCGACCTCCTCGCCGCCGCGTCCGTGAGCGACGTCATCATCGACGAGTTCGAAGTAGACCAGATCGCGGGGAACCCGACCAGGTACCGCTATCTCCTGCTCCTCCGCGAGTTCAAGGAGGGGGGCGAGGCCGCAGAGGGGACCGCCACCGGAGCCGACGAGGTCGCCGAAGAGGAGGCCGACAAGAAGAACATCGACGAGGCACAAGAGGACGCCGAGAAGGAGGGAGAGGTCCACGGCGTTAGGGTCGAGCTGAGGGACCACCGGGGCGAGCCGATACCAAACATCGAGGTGACCGTCGACGGCCCCGACGGGTCGAGGAAGATCGAGTCCGACGAGAAGGGAGTCGTGGTGATCAAGGACGCCCTCGACGGGACCTACGTGGTCACCATCGAGGACGACAGGTTCAAGGACTTCATCAGGAAGATACGCGTCAAGAAGGGTGAGGCGGCCTGAGCGACGAGGCGGAGGGGAGCTCCGAGCAGTCGCTGGAAGTGATCGTGACCAAAGAGGCAGGGGTCACCTGGCACAACGCAGTCGCGCTGGCCCCCAAGCCCGGATACCTGTCGGTCCGTCTCATCACGAGGATCGAGCACGTGCCTGTCAAAGGCCTCTCCGTCCGCTTCTTCGAGAGCGACGCGAGGGGGAACCAAGGGGATGAGGTGACGACGGAGGCGCTCGAGAGCGACGAGAACGGCCTCGCTTTCCTCGACAAGATAGTGGACGCCGGGTGCTACTTGTGCGTGGTCGAGGGCGAGACATCGGAAGTGATCATGCCCGTGGAGAAGAAGGAGGCCCCGGAGGACATCATGCTCCCGAGGGCGTACCTAGCGGTGCGGGTGATCTACGAGGGCGAGCTCCTCGGGGAACTCGACGTGCGGTTCTTCGAGGCCGACAAGGACGGGAACATGAGCGACGTCCTAGTGGGGAAGGTCAAGACGGGCGTCGACGGCACCGCGACGTTCTGGAAAGAAGTGAAGATAGGCAACTACTTCTGCGTCGTGGAAGACCAACGGGAGGCGTCGGTCAGCACCGTGGAGGACAGGGCGCACCCCTATGTGCTCTCCCTCCCCATGGGAAGGTCGCACGTCGACTTTGTCGACGAAGGCAACCTCTCCACGCCGCACCCGGTCCCCGACCAGCCTCCGTCGTTCGCCGGATACCTCTCAGTCAGGGTCGTCCGGCGCAACGAGGCCGTGACAGGCCTCCCCGTCAGGTTCTACTCCCTCGGGCCCGACGGAGACCCGAAGGGAGAGCCGCTGGAGACCTCGACCGACTCCGACGGGATCGCGGCAGTGCCGGGCATGTTCGCCGTGGGGAACTATCTGGTGGAGATCGAAGGCGCGACCGCGATCGTGAGCACCGTTGAGAGGGTGGACGCTCCCTATCCCCTGCAGCTCCCCCTTGGCCGGGCGACCATAGCCGAAGAGCCTGAGTCTCCCGCCCCGCCTCCCTCTCCCATCCAGGATGCCGCCCGCGCGGCGGGTGGATACCTCTGCGTCCTGGTCATGTTCAGGGGGAAACCCAACCCTGGGATTCCTGTCTCGTTCTATTCCGCCGGGCGGGACGGGAAGCGCGGAGCCTTGATCTCCCAGCCGGAGACCGACGAGAACGGGGTCGCGGCGGTGGGCGGGATGTTCGTGGTCGGGAACTACATATGCGAAATCGAGGGCGACGAGGTCTCGCTGACCACGGTCGAGTCGCCCTCCAACCCCTACATCGTCTCGCTCCCCGTCGGGAAGGCAACGATATCCGAGCCCGAGCCCGCCCCCGACCAGGCCCTCCCGCCTCCAATCCCCGACCAGCCCCATGCCGAGCCCGAGTACCTGGCGGTGAGGGTGGTGTCCGACGGTAAGCCGGTGGCCGGAGCGAAGGTCAAGTTCTACGCCAACCTCAAGGGCGACAAAAAGGGCGGGGCGGTGGGCGAGGCCGTCTCAGACAGCGACGGGAAGGCGAGCCTCGGAGAGACGTTCGAATATGGGCGCTTCTGGTGCTCGGTCGACGACCGCCCCGCCGCCTTGGTCGAGACCACGGTGAGCGTCGGGAGGCCCGTGACCCTGCAGAGGGCCTGGCTTTGACGCAAATTAAATTAGGGCAGGCGGGGCGGTGAGGGAGGCTTGCAGAGCTCAGCTCAAACGGGCGTCACGAGCAGGGCGCTGATCGTCCGAGCTCTCGCCGACGACCAGCAGCGCTACTCCAACGCGGTGTTCGAGGTCAGGTTCCAGTTCCCCCCGGACGACTATGGAAAGAAGATAGTGCTCAAGCTGCTCGAGGTCAAGGAGAAGAACGGGAAGAAGAGCACGGAGCCGGTCAAGGACGCGAAGGGCGAAGAGCTCTCGTTTGCGGGGATACTGGACTTCTCCAAGACCCCCGGTGTCCTCGTCCTCAACATGTCCGAGGGGCAGGGCCTCGCCAAGCAGGTCTCCTTCGAGGAGCCCGGCAAGCCGAGAGTAGGCTTCTCGCCCGACAGCGTCGACAAGACGCCCTTCTTCCTCGGCCTCCCAGACTTTAGGACCCGGAGGATGTGCCTCCAGACCGAGGTCGACGAGCCGATGCGCAAGTCAAAGGCCCAGGTCACCTCCCCCACATTCGAGGTGGCCTCCCACTTTGTGATAGACAACCCCGACCTGAGGACCTACGACTGGGACGAGGGGAACACGGTCAGCTTCTACTCGAACTCGAGCGAGGGCCCCAAGGGGGATGAGAAGGACGAGGACGGGAACTACGGCGCCTTCTACGACATCCTGGACGCCATCAAGAAGGCAGAGAAGTTCATCTTCATCGCCGACTGGTCGTTCCATCCGTACGCGCGCCTCCTCCACAGACCTCCCAAGAAGGAGGGCGAGCCCCTCGACGTGAACGACAGCGTCGGGGCGCTGCTGATCAAGAAGGCGAAGGACAACCCGAAGATGGTGATCGCCATACACACTTGGGACCACACGGCGATAGCCGCCAAGGACTCTCAGAACGACCACGCGCACGACAGGCTCGACGACATCGCCGCTGCCCTCGACGGGAAGGGGACGAAGCGCCCGAAGAACCTCCTCTTCAAGGCGAGCTCGAGGACCGGAATCGGCTACAGCCATCATCAAAAGTACGTGATACTGGACTGCGACGCGGAGAACGACCTACGACCCGAGACGGAGGAGAACAAGGGCAAGCCAAAGCGCAAGGAGGTGAAGGTCTTCTTCGGAGGGCTCGACCTCACCAAGGGCAGGTTCGACTGGTGGGCGCACCCCATCATGCCCGACTCCGACGAGTGCAAGGCCTTCCGGGACTCCTTCAAAGGGGGCGACGTGGAGTACGACGACTGGTACAACGCCGAGTTCAAGGACGACAGGAAGAACGTCCGCCAGCCCTGGCACGACATCCACGCCCAGCTGACAGGCCCGACCGCCAGAGACTTCGTCCGAGAGTTCATCGGCCGCTGGAACCTCGACCCGTCGGCCGTGGGTGCCAGGGGGAACACGTCGAAGGCGGACGCGAAGCAGGTGAACGACGTCATGCCCGCGATCAGGGACAAGGACCAGTTCGTCCAGAGGCTGGAGCCTCGAGAGCCGAAGGAGGGCGGCGGGTTCACCGGCCAGGTCTACCGCTCGATAGCAAAGGCCCACTGGGGGACGGTCGACCCCAAGGAGATGGACGCGAAGACCGAAGCCGCCAACAAGGCGGGCAGCGAGGTGTCCAAGGCCAGGATGGCCCTCAACCTCAAGCTCGTCGGCGCCGAACCCTCGGCAGACGACCCTGACGTCGCCAAGCTGAAGAAACTCGAGAAGGAGTTCGAGGACAAGCAGGCGGTCGTCGAGGACGCGCCCTACTTCGGCGCCGAGGGGTTCTGCTGGAGGATCCCCTGGGGGTCGGAGAGCAGCATCCAGGCGGCCTACATCAGCGCCATACGCAAGGCCCAGCGGTTCCTCTACATCGAGTCGCAGTACCTGATAGGCTCCGGCGCCGGCTGGAACAGGGAGAGCGTCAGGAACAAGATACCCGAGACCATCGTCAAGAAGATCAGCGACAAGATATCGCGAGGCGAGGACTTCCACGCATACCTCATCATCCCGATGTTCCCCGAGGGGAGCCCCCAGGACGGCGCCCTCGAGGTCGTCAGGCACTTCGAGTGGGCGACTATGAGGTACGTCGTCTACTCGATAAAGGATGCCATCAGGAAGAACAGCGCCGCCTTGAGCAAGGTCGGGAAGAGCAAGGCGAAGTGGCAGGACTACATCTCCTTCTACTTCCTCGCTCGGTGGGAGAACACGAAGAGCCTCACCGTTGGCTCGTGGAACCGCCCGGACAAGGTGAGGAACAACCAGCGGTACATGATCTACGTCCACTCCAAGCTCATGATAGCCGACGACTTCTACGTCATCCTGGGGAGCGCCAACCTGAACGAGCGGAGCCTGGCCGGGGACAGAGACACGGAGATCTGCTGCGGGCTGACCCCCGACGACCAGGACGGCGCCGACAAGGTCAAGAAGTTCAGGAAGAAGCTCTGGAGCGAGGTAATGGGGAACGGGAAGGGGCGGGCGGAGCCCGCAGAGGATTGGGACAAGCCGGAGACTCTTGCCTGCGTCGAGGCGGTCCGCGCTGCCGCGAGCGCGAACTACAGGGCATTCCGCGCGGGCAAGTTCAAGGACGAAGGCTTCCTCTGCCGGTACGAGTTCGACCTGGACGACAACAACAACCTCGTCTTCAGTCAGCCCAAGGCCGACAAGGACGACCTGCTCCCGACGGCGGACGGGACAACAAGCTGGGACACCGTCCCGGACGTCACCTCCGATGGGGCGCCGATGGTCGTCACCCCGGAGCTGAAGTGGGACGCGGGCTGGGGATGGACAGACCTAAAGTCCAAGTTCACCGAAAAGGTGCTCTCAGAGGCGGGCGAGTGACCTGACCGTGCGGCGTACGCACCAGAGATAGGAGGCGCGCGGACACGCTCAAACCCACCTACAGCCTCTCGATGGGCTCCGCGAGCCTCGACCCCGAGTCCAGCACCGACCTCCTCTCCGTCAGGGTGGACATGGCGATGAACGGCCCCGCTGGCTGCTTCGAGGCCGTCCTCAGGTCGGGTGGAGGCCTCAGCGTCGCTCGCGGCGACACTGTCACCGCCTCGTTGGGATACGACGACCAGGAGACCGTCTTCACCGGAGTCGTGGACACCGTGGACGCGAGACTCCACACCCTCAGAGTCTTCGGGCTCAACTCCCTCTCGAAGATGATGAGGAACAGAGCGAACACCTTCTACGAGTCGCAGACATGCGGGGCGATAGTCACTGACATGGCGGGGACGGCCGATGTCTCGACCGGCGAAGTGGAGGACGGGCTCACCCTCCCATTCTACACCATCGACAGCAGCAGGACCCTGCAGGACCACACCCTCGACCTCGCGAAGAGGAACGGGTTCGACGTCTTCGCCAACAGCGACGACGAGCTATGTTTCAAGGCCTACGAGAGCTCATCCGCGACGACATTCGAGTACGGCAAGGACATAATCAGCGTCTCGAGGCTCGACCAGGAGCCCGTATACAAGGGCGCAAAGGTCTTCGGGGAGAGCCCTTCCAGCTCCCAGGGGGACGACTCGGTCCACTGGCTGACGAAGTCCCCCGTCCAGGGGGAGAGCGGAAGCGACAGCAAGCTCATCGTCCAGGACGTCTCCGTCCGGGACACAGACTCGGCCGGGACGGCCGCCGAGTCGATCTCTGGCCGCCTCGCAAAGTCGATAGTCGTACTCCTCGACGTCGTCGGGGACGCCACCGTGAAGCTCAACGACACGGTCGGGATATCCGGGACGCCCGACTCGACGATAGACGGGGAGTACCAGGTCGTCCGCGTCGAGCACTTTCTGAGCAAGTCCAAGGGGTTCACCACCTCGTTCCGGCTCCTCGGCACCTCAGAGTGAGAAGGCGCACCTCCGCCCCCTCCGGCTTTCCTTAAATCGGCGTGCGCGGAAAGGGCACCCGTCGGGTTTCGACCAGATGAGCGAAGAAAAGCCGGTCCTCGGAAAGGACCTCCGCCTCGTGTACGCTGAGGTCGGAGCCGACCTCAAGGTCTCCTCGTCGGGCGACCTCGAGCTGGTCGACGACGAGTTCAACCTCGGCCAGGCGATAATCCACAGGTTGAGGACCCGGCCCGGGGAGCTCGTCGACATCGGCCACTCCACCTACGGCTCCAAGCTCTACGACCTCATCGGCGAGCCCAACAACGAGGCCACGAGGGAGAAGGTCAAGGCCGTGGTCGCCGAGGCCCTCGAGAGGGAGCCGAGGGTGAAGAGGGTCGTCAGCGTCAAGGTCACGGCGAGGCAGGACCGTCAGGATGCGGTCGACGTCGACGTCAGCCTGATCGCGACCGAGACCGAGGTCCCACTCAACGTCGTCTTCCCATTCTACCTGGAGAACGCCTAGCATGTCCTACGAGTCCAAGTCTTTCGCCGAGATAACGACCTCGATGCTCGAGCAGCTCACAAAGGCCGTGGTCAGAGAGAACCTCGTCTTCGACCCGACCAAGCTGAAGTACACCCTCAGCTCCGGCCAGGAGGGCGTCCGAGACATCGTCAAGGTCGAGGGAGTAGTCCACGGGGTCAGGACCACATTCGCCAAGGACGCGGACTACCGGTTCGAGGAGGGCAAGTTCGAGTGGAGCCAGGGAGGGAAGAAGCCCGACGTGATGTCGACCTTCGAGGTCTCCTACCTCTTCGGCAAGCCTTCGCCCATCACCGACGTCAACCCGGGAAGCGTGGTCAGGACGATCGTGGAGGCGATAGGTCGCGAGATAGAGTACCTCTACGCCCAGAACGACTACGTCTACAAGGCGGGCTTCATAGACACGGCGACGGGCAACTCCCTCGATTTGGTGGTCGCGATACTAGGCGTCCAGAGGAGGCCGGCCCAGAACGCCTCGGGCCTCGTCACCTTCGGCAGGCGCAAGCCCCCTCCGGAGCTCCCTCCGCAGGAGGACGTCCTGCTCTTCGACGGAGGGGCCCGGTACGCCCTCAAAAAGGCTCCCGTCGTCGACATCACCAAGGTGAGGGGGATGGTCAACCACCAGCCCACGACCTTCACGAAAGGAGTCGACTATGCCCTCGAAGGCGACTCCATCGCCTGGCTCCAGGGGAGCAGGCCGGACAACCTCTCGGAGTTCAGGGTGGCGTACAGGGCCTACCAGCAGGTCGCGATACCGAGGGGCACCAGGGTATCGACCTTCTCCAGGCGAAAGCAGGACGTGAAGCTCTTCGAGACCACCGACGAGGCGTTCCTGCAGAAGAACCCGCTCGGCGTGTGGGAGGTCGACGTCCCGGTCAGGGCTGTCGAGGCCGGTCCCGCGGGGAACGTCGTCGCGGGGAGCATCACCCTGATGCCCCAGCCCGTCGAGACGGTGGAGTTCGTCACCAACAGGTCGGCGATAGAAGGCGGGGCAGAGCCCGAGACTGACGATGTCCTCAGGGACAGGGCGAAGAAGGGGCTGCGGGCCTTGGGGCGAGCCACCTACAACTCGCTCAAGCAGCGGATCGAGGAGATAGATGGCGTGGTCAGGCCGGTAAGGATAGACGAGATGCCCATCCTCTACTCGGTGGACGTCGGTGGGAACAAGACCCACCTCCCGGTCCCAGGGCTGGTCAGGGTCATAGTGGACGGAGGAGACATGGCCAAGATACGGCAGGCCGTCGACGACACGAGGGCCGCCGGCGTCTACGTGCAGATACTCAGGCCGGGCCTCGTCCTCCTGGACGTCAAGGTCACCCTCGAGCTCCAGGACGGGACCCAGCTCTCCGACGTCGAGCAGACCGTGAGGCAGGGAATCGAGGACTACATCGAGTCGGTCACCACCGGGGAGACGGTCATCTTCGGGAGGCTGCTTACGGTCGCCCTCGCGGCCAAGGGGGTCAAGGACGTCAGGGGGGTCACGGTAGACTCGTACAGGGACGGGCAGCAGAGCGGGACCACATCGAGGGAGAACATAGCGCTGAGGGCTGACGAGAAGCCCAGGGTCAGGACAGTGAGCGTGCAGACCCAAGATGTCTGAGCTGGAGAGGACCAAGCGGATCGCAGAGCGGCTCCCGGAGTTCTACAGGACGTGGGACCCGGACTCGGTCATCTTCAAGGTGCTCGACTCGGTGGGGAGGGCCCTAGCCGAGGAGCAGAAGAGCGTCTTCCGGGTCATGAGGACCCACTGGGTCGACACCGCAAACGGGCGCGACCTGGACAGGCTCGCCGCCATCTTCGAGCTCAGGAGGGACAGGGGCGAGGCTGACGACGACTACCGCGCGAGGATCAAGAGCGCCCTCCGCCAGTTCAAGGGTGGAGGGACAGGCGCCTCGATAAGGGCGCTCATGGCAGACTACCTCTCTGCCGACCCCCGCCGCCTGGAGATCTCAGAGAACCCGGAGAGGGCACTCTCGGTCGAGATGAGGATGGCGGGCGGAGACACCTGGACCCTAGGGAGCATGAGCGTAGAGGATGCCTCGCCCGTGATAGAGATGGTGCTCCAGGGTGAGGGGGACGTCGTCCTCGACCCCGCGCTCGTGAACCTGGACACTGGCCAGCGCGTCGGATTCCGAGGGCGCCTCAGGGCGGGTCAGAGGCTGGTGATGAGGGACGGCTCGGCCACCCTCGACGGGGAAGACGTCTCGCAGATGGTGACCGCTTCACCCTCCTTCCCGAAGCTCACGCCGGGCGGCTCCCGCTGGGTCTACGAGGAGGCCATCACGGCCAAGATCGTCCGCCTGGGGAGGAGCGCCTTCGACGCCTCCATCTTCTCAGTCCCCGTCCCGGACGCCGTGGTGCGCTTCACCTGGTCGGGAAGGCAGCCCTCCACCTTCTCCCTCAAGGTCCCCGCGAATGCCCTGGAGGAGAGCGGGGTCTCCGAGGAAGAGGCGGCAGACTTTCTCAACGTTATAAAAGGCGCCGGGGTCATGGCTCGACTGGTGGTGGAGTAGCGACCTGACCAACTTCAAGCCGAGGACTGCCCAGCCTGGGGACACCATCACCGCCGATGACTGGAACTACATACAGCAGGGGATCCTCGACGACCTCGTCCGCCTGGAGACGGAGAACGCGGAGCTTAGGAGGTACGTCGACAACATGTCCGAGATCAACACCATGACCGGGCTCGACAGCCCCGAGGGCAGGTCCTACCGGCTCGACGAGAAGGTCCCAGGGGAGACGGGCACCTACTCCACCGACCTCCTGGGCTTCATCACCCGGCAGTGGGTCCCTTCGGTGAGGGACGCGGTGGTCGACATCTGCCGGTTCACCGTTGCCAACCTCTTCGACCAGCTCGACTACTGGGCCGGAGCCGAGAACGGGAACCAAAAGGCCCTGGACATCGTGATACGCTACGTCGACGGGACTCAGGAGACGGCGAAGGACCTTGTCATCCACGAAAGGAAGAAGCTCTCGCCAAAGGGGGCGGAGAACCCATTCGTGGAGTTCCTCCTCTCCCCCAACCAGTGGGTCTGGTATAGGTACAGGCTCGCCAACCCGCGCCCCGAGAAGGAGGTGCTCAGCGTGACCTTCAGGAACTCGAACCCCAAGGCGACGGTGAGGGTCGCCGACGTCCTCCAGCTGAGGACGAGGATCAAGCCGCTTCGGTGAGAGTGTTGCTGGGTGAGATCTCTGGCGCTTTGGTAAAGGCAATCCAAGAGAACGTGGAGAGCGTCAGGAAGGGCAACATCTACGCCAAGTCCCCCCCGGACGAGGCCGGGACCCTCCCGTCCATCTTCGTTCACATACCGAGCTTCACGTTCGACGATGCTGGCCTCGGGGGCGCGGGGGCCGAGGTCAAGGAGGAGAAGAGCGAGGCCTTCAGCGGCAACGGCGAAAGGACCGCCTTCTCACTTGCCGGCAAGCCGCAGAGGCCGCTCATCAGGGTCGAGGCGCCCCCCGGGCAGGTCCAGCTCGAGAACATTGACTACCGTATGGACTACTCCAAGGGGACGATAGTATTCCGGTCGGCCCCTCCAAAGGGGAGGCAGAACGTCTCGGTCAGGTACAACTCGGCCTCGGGCTCAGGAAGGACGCGCGAGGTCCACCTGGGGGCCGTGTGCAACGTAGACGTGTGGGCGGGCAACGAGAAGCAGCGGGACGACATCGCAATCGACGTGATAAAGGCCGTCGCCCTCTCACAGGAGGAGCTCTCCGGGACCGGCATGCAGGTCAGGCCGGTCGAGGGCAAGGACCTCCTGGACTCGGACCTGCCGAAGGGCGTCCGGGTCAGGCGCCTCGTCTACTCCGTCGAGGCCAACCTGCAGGTCAAGGTCCCGGCCGCGAGGATCGAGCGGGTGGACGTCAAGCAGCTCCCGCCCAAGTGAGGATTGGGTTCGAGATGACAGGGCTAGTCGAGGGCATGAAGAAGGTCGCCGAGTCGGAGGTGGCGAAGATCCACGTCGCAGAGCTCGGTGTCGTGACCTCCGTCTTCCCCCACGCCGACGAGGGCGACAACGACAACTACGAGTGCAGTGTCAAGCTGAGGGACAAGGACGTCGAGCTCAGGCAGGTCCCGGTCGCCACGTCTCACATCGGCTTCGCCAGCATACCCCAGGTCGGCGACCTCGTCCTGGTCTCCTTCGTCAACGGGGACATAAACGCCCCGGTCATCACGGGGCGGCTCTACAACGACGAGGACAGGCCGCCGGCGAGCCAGGCGGAGGAGATGGTCTACATCCCGCCCTACGAATCGAACCCCGACCTCCGGAGGATATACGTTGAGCTCCCTGACAAGACGGTCACCCTCACCATCCAGGACGAGGAGATAACCATCCACGTCGGCGACACCGACGTCAAGGTGAGCAAGGAGGAGGGCGTCAGCGTCACGTCCAAGAAGCCAATAACCATCAGCACGGAGGACGACCTCTCGATCAAGGCCAAGACCGTGAAGATAGAGAGCGACTCGGACACCAGCATCACCGCCAGCGGCAAGACCACCATCAAGGGCTCGACCATCGACCTCAACCCGTAGTGTGACCGATGCCAGCCGCCGCTCGACAGACCGACCCGGTCCAGGGGAACTGCAGCCACGGCTGCCCGATATGCCCCCACCCGGTCGTCGGGATAGTCGCCGCTGGGTCGCCCACCGTCCTGATCAACAGCCTCCCCTCCGCGAGGCAGGACGACAAGGGCCTTCACGCCCCCTGCTGCGGCCCCAACAACTTCACCGTCTCCAAGGGCTCAGGCACGGTCAACATCAACGGCAAGCCCGCCGCGCGCAGCGGAGACCCCACAAAGCATTGCGGAGGTGAGGGGTCCATCCAGAACGGGAGCCCGACCGTGAACATAGGAGGCTAGCGATGCCGGCCCCCCAAGCCTCTCTCCTCGCCCAGCTCGCGAAGACCCAGTACATCTCCAAGGCGGTCAAGCTCCCTCCCGACTGGGACGCAGGCCTCGAGGACGAAGTCAACGGCAAGACGCCCGAGTTCGGTCCCGGCCTCCCCAAGCCCACCAACCTCTTCATCCCTCCCAGCACGAAGAAGATAGCGGTCGATGCGGCCAACGCGATAAGCGACGGGTTCAACGAGTTCATCGACGACATCGCCAAGGCGATCTGCGCGGCCTGGGCCAACTGGCACAGCACGGTCAAGTTCGTCGGAGTGATAATCAACGGCCCGATCGGCATCCTGCCCCCGGCCGGGATGATAGGCGGGGGGATGATGGCCACCCCCATGATACTCTCCCAGTTCAACCAGAAGAGCGCGAACTACACGCTCTATGGGAGCGCGGTGGCGTTCGCCATAGGGCAGGCATGGACGGCGTGGGAACTCGGGTACACCAACCTTTCGATTCCGTTCCCGGCCGGTGCGGTCGCCTCCACGACGATGCCCCCCTCACCCAGCGTCCCCATCCCCATCGCGTCGGGGATGTCGCCTGGGGATGCCCTAATGGACGCGTCGATGCTCAAGACCTTGATGTCGAGCCAGGTCGCTCCCCCCGGCCCCCACGACGACGAGCTCTTCGATTCCATCGCCCAGGCCTTCAACCAGGTCTTCACCATCTGGAAGGGGACTGCCATGATAAGCAACATCATGGGCGCCGGAGGCGTCGCGCCTCCTCCTCCAGCCCCTCCTGGGCCCGTCGCCGGCGCGATAGGGAACGGTGGGGCAGTCCAGTAGCGCAGGCCGGGTCCGCCCTAGCTGGTCTGGCCCGCCATCGCGTCGGGGGCCGCCGGAGCCTTGGGAGGCGGGTTGGGCTGGACGGCCCCACAGTTCGAGCAGAACGTGGCGTTGGCCGCTATCGTCTCCTTGCAGTTGACGCACTCCTTGGTTTCGGCGCCGCTGAACGCCTCGACTGGCACCCCGCAGTTGGGGCAGAACTTGCCCGACATGGGCATCGAGTACTGGCAGTTCATGCAGAACTTGGTCGGGCCTATTATCCCGCTCCCCGCCTTTGGCATCATCACGGCCAGGAGAAGGGTCATCTTCCCCTCTGACCCCCTGAGGCTCTTGAACCTCCCCCGCACTATGTAGTTGACCTCAAAGTCGTTGGGGATGCCCTGCGGCCCCGTCCTGACGTACTTGGTTACGTCCACCGCCTCCTTCTTGACCGCCCTGAGCTTCTCGGGGTCGGCCGGGAGGTCCTTCAGCGGGAGTATGTCTCCGTTGATCCTGATAGGCTTGACAGGGTCGAGGTACGCATCCTTCGTCCTGGTCAGGTCGAGGAAGAACGACATGTTGACCCGCTGCGGCGCGTCGTAGGTCAGTATGACCGTCTTGCGGACAGGGGGCTTGCCCACGTCTTCGGCGTTCCACACGTACTTCGTGTAGTCAGCGTTGGGTAGGGGCTCGCCCGTCTTCGGCGGAGGCGCCGCCCCAACCAGTCGCCGCAGACCCTCCCAGAATACGACGAAGACCGAGATGACGAGTCCGACGAGGATGACGACTATGATGAGTAGCTCCCCGGACGCGATCGCCATCTACGCCGTCAAACCCCCCAAAATTCTATTTAACGGTTGCAAGGATCACACACCTGCATACCCCAGCAGGAGGAGGAACGCAAGGACAACCGCCGCGACCACGGGGACGAGCACCGCCCCCTTGGTGTTCAGCTTCCACGCCGCGTCCACCTCCTGTTTGTCGACCCTTCTCGCGAGGAGGATGGTCACCCCGAGGCCATAGAGGATCAGCGCGTAGACGGTGAGCATCATGTCGTCAGCGTAGGTCAGGTAGTCGACGGCGGGTATCTGGCCGAGAAGAGCGATGTGGAACTGGACGGCCGCGAGGAGCGTCGTCACCCCGATGAAGACCCTCTCGAAAGACCTCGCGGGAGGTAGCGCGAACGCCAGCATGGCTATCAGGGCGACGAGCGCCACCGGGAGGACGTCCTTGAAGAACGCCTGTGTGGCCGGCCTCCCTATCGTGAAGGCGAAGGTCAGCCTCGAGAAGGCCTGACTCCCGGAGTAGGCGTGCGGGGCAGCCGAGATGCTGGTGCCCAGAAGGTCCCAGCCGTTGAGGCTGAAGCTAGGGTCTGCTCCGCTCCCCCTCGTGTCGGGGACGAACGTGAGCTGGGACGCCTGGAGGTCCTTGCTCTCCACCTCGATAGTCAGGCTGTGGTTGTCGAAGGGGAACTCGGCGAAGCCGAGGTCGGTCACGAATGTCCCCCTCACCCTGTACTCTTGGTAGGTGCTCGTGTTCGCGTCGACGGTGACTGACGACGCCTGTCCGTTGATGAACTCGAAATTGACGTTCTGGGGGCTGCCGGTGGAATTGAACCAGATGTAAAAGTCGGCGTTGTACGTCCCGGAGACCAGGTTTACTTGGCTTACGTCCACGAGGAGCACCCCAACGCTCACCGGCGACCCGGTGGGGGTTGGAGAGATGAGCTGCGCGTGGGCGGGCTTCGCGCCGCCCGCCGACGCGACCAAGGAAATTGCGAACGCGGCCAGGATGGCGACTCGTGCGGCGGCAAAAAGACGCCGGTTCACACGCTCCGTTGAAAAAACGACCTTATGAGAGTTCCGAATATGCGGCGGTGGGCTTCATGGTGTTCTAATAGGGAGGCCCCCGACCTGTGGTGGTCCGACTTGAAACCGGCCAGAATGGGGGAGGGCGCGGTCGTCTCCAAGACCGCGAAGATAGGCAAGGGCGTGTCCATATGGAACCTGACGTACGTGGGGAACGGCACAACAATCGGTGACAACGTCTCTATTGGCTCCCTGGCCCACGTCGACTACAACGTCAGTGTCGGGGAGAGGACGAGGATAGAGGGCTCTGTCTACATCCCGCCCATGACGCTGATAGGCAAGGACGTGTTCATCGGGCCGGCCGCCGTCATCACAAACGACCCCTATCCCATGAGCAAGAAGATGGTCGGAGTGACTATAGAGGACGGGGCGGTGATCGGAGGAGGCGCGGTAATCAGGGCGGGCGTGAGAGTGGGCAAGGGAAGCGTGGTCGCCATGGGCGCCGTCGTCACCAAGGACGTCCCCCCCGGGGTGGTGGTGGTGGGCGTCCCCGCGAGGGTGGTCTACACCAGGAAGGAGTACGACGCTAAGAAGGCTCGCTGGGAATCCGGAAAGCCCTGACGTAGAGCCAGTCGACCGCGAACATCACGACGAACCAAGACGCCCCCAGCGCGACCGTCAAGACGATTTTCAGGATCGATGAAGGTAGAAGGTGCCCTTCCTGCAACGGCGGGCCGAGCGGCCTGACAATCACGAAGAAGACGTAGGTCGCCCCGAGGATCAAGAGCCACGCCACCGTCACGACCGCGACCATCGCCAACAGCGTCTCCTTGCTCTGCTTCGGCGTCATAGCAGCCACGTCATCACCGAAGTAACGACCGAGAGGAAGGCGGCGAAGGCGGTTATCGCCAGTATCCTGTTGACAAGCCCCCTCTCGTCGAGCGGGCCTCCCAGAAGGACCATCCTGACGAGGGTGGTTGGGGCGTTGGGGTCGGCCGAGGCGTGGAGCTTCATGTCCTTCCCGAGGAAGGTGGGCCTCGCCGCCATGTTCTTCCTTTCCACAAGGCCTCTCACGCTGGAGAGCACGTAGTATGAGTTGATCACTGCTGGGATGAGGGCCACCAGCGCCGCGATCTCAACCCCTCCCGCGATCGAGAGGATCACGTAGAGCGCCCCGAACGAGAGCGCCCCGCTGTCGCCGTCGAATATCTTGGACGGGTACCTGTTGAAGTAATAGAACGCCGCCGAGACCGCCAAGAGCGGGAGCGCGATCGCGATCGTCCCGGGCGTCGTCCCAGGGAGTGCGTACGCCTTGAGGAGTATCGCGACCACCAGCGCCGCCGAGACGATGGTCGTGAAACCCGATATCTCCCCGTTGAAGGCGTCCAGCATGTTGAACGCGTTCGACGAAACCGGGATGGAGGCGACCACGATCAGGCCGAATATGATGTAGTGCGGGTTGGTCTGGGTGAAGAGCGGGAAGTAGAGGACCGCCTGGTAGACGCCGGAGTAGTGCGATGCCAGCGCGACGAAGAGCCCGACCACCGCCAGGAGGACGGGCTTGACCACCCCTCCCAGCCCGCGCAGGTCGTCATAGAGGCCTATCCCCCCGGCGGCCAGGATGACCACGATCAGCACCGCGGGGAGGAGTGTGCCGTAGAAAGCCCCCGCCACCACCTCCCCCACCACCAGGCCTGCTATGATGAGGGGACCTGCGGGGGTGGGCACCCTGACATCTCCCGGCTTGTGCGCGTCGTTTGTAGTCCTTCCCCGGGCTTTCAGGAAGGCGATGTAGCGAGGCGTGAGAAGCAGGACCAAGCCGGCCGGGACTAGGAACGCGAGGGCGAGAGGCAGGGCATCGCCGGGACCGGGCAGCAAACGGCCCGCTCCCGCTCATTCAGGACCTTATAACCTTCGGCCGGGTCGCCAATCAAGGGATAAATATCTCCCGCGGGTGGGTGGCACCGAATAGCTTCCGATGAACATCAGAGATCTGAGGGACGGAATGAGGACGGTCGAGACGGAGGGCGAAGTGATTGACATATCGCCTCCCAGGGAGGTCTCCCTGAGGACGGGGGGGCAGGCCAAGGTGGCGGACGCCACGCTCAAGGACGACACGGGCACGATAAAGCTCTCGCTCTGGGACAACCAGATCGACCAGGTGTCAAAGGGAGCGAAGGTCAAGGTCTCGAACGGCTACATCAACACGTTCAGGGGAGAGAGGCAGCTGAACGTCGGGCGTTACGGGAAGCTCGAGATCCTCTAGGCTTCCGCTCGGGCAACACCGTTATACGAACCCCGCCCTCCAGTCCCCCCATGGGCAGGACCGGAAGGGCGTACCGCAGGATAAGGGCCAACTTCACCGACAAGCCCTCCTTCTTCACCTGGGTCAGGGACGGCAAGATCGCCGCCTCTGGGCGCCCCTACTCCAAGAGCCAGGTGGAGTGGCTGAAGGCGCACGGCATCACCGCCATTCTCACGCTGACCGAGGACCCCCTCCCAGCGTCGTGGACCGGCGGCCTGGCGACCAATCACATCCCGCTACGCGACCACGCCGCCCTAACCCACTCGCAGATGCGGCAGGGCGCGGACTACATCGCGTCGTCACTTTCCGAGGGGAAGGTCGTCCTCGTCCACTGCCTCGCGGGCAAGGGCAGGACGGGCTCCGTCCTCGCGTCCTACCTGATGGCGTACGAGGGGAAGAAAGCCAGGGAGGCGATCGACGAGCTTAGGTCGATGCGCGGAGGCTCGGTAGAGGGCCCGCAGGAGAAGAACGTACTCGACTTCGAAGGCGAGGCGCTCAGAGAATGGTCGACGAGAGCCCGATCCCGAGGAACCACACAGCGAACGCGGCCATGATTGTCCCCGCGGCGTAGGCGACGAAGGGCGCGAGGCGTTCGTACCTCCTGACCCCGGCGTGGACCAGGGAAGAGACGATGATGGTCCACGACACGATCCCGATGAAGAAGCCCACGGCGATGCTCGCACCGAAGTCGGAGACCATCCCAGCACCTATCGCGACCCACCACCCCAGCTGGAAGGGGTTGGTCAACCCTATCCCCAGGCCCATAAGGAACGGGATGCGCTCGAGCGAGGTCCACCTCCGAGGCGCCGGACCGGGAGCCGCCCCTTTCCTCCGCGCCCCCCTGAGGATCGATGCCGCGAGGTAGAGCATGAGGATCCCGCCTAATACGAAGAGCCAGCTCCTCTCCCCCGCCGTCACGATGCGGGTCACGCCGTAGTATGTGAGGACGAAAAACACCCCGTCAGAGGCCGTCGCTCCCAGGAGGACCATCCATCCTGCCAGCCAGGACCGCGCGGCGACCTGCTGCACGGCGAGCGCCGTAACAGGGCCTGGGGGCGCGGCTATGGAGAACCCCAGGGCCGTCCCCGTCAGCAGCACCGTGAGAGCGTCTGCCATTGGGTCGGAACCATCGCTGCGGTCGTCCTAAAGGGGTTGGCCGCTCTGCCGAACTAAAAACCCTGCATTTATTGTTAGAATCCGCATAAAACAGGGCAACGCTTTTTGTGCGCTCGCATATGCTTAAATCTCTCAGCCGCCCTCAAATCACCTATGACCCTCGAAGAGAAGGTTAGGCTCGGGATGATGGCGGCTACTGGCGCGTCCGTTGTTTTCGCGACGCTAGGTGTCCACCTCTCCCCGCTGGACCTACTCGGCGGCTACGGCACTTAGAGCAGGCTCTCAGGGCCTCGCTCTAAGGCCCTTCCTTTATCCTGACCAAGAGCTGCTGGAACCTCGCCAGAGTCTCGGCCATGTCGAACGTCCAGTTCCTTGACTCGTTGTCGAAGAGCTTCGGCTCGAGCCTGAACGAAGCCGAGTGCTTCTGGTCGGCCATGAACCACCGCGCCCTGTCCCTGACCGGGTTGAGCATCTTGGAGAGGAACTCCATCGCCTCTGAGATGGTCTCCGTCGGGAAGACGAGCTGGGCGTAGTAGCTGCTCCGCCCGGAGCCTTCCCACCATAGGAACGGCAGCGCGTTGGTCAGCCCTATCAGGCTGGCCTTTTCGCTCGGGGTTATGTCCTTGACTATGACATCCACGGGCTGGTATGTGTGCCTCCTGTGCTTGCCCTTGTCCCCTTGGGGCGTCAAGGCCGTCCCCAGCCAGTTGATGCGGTGCCCCTTCAGCATCCCCATCCCCAGGACGTGCTTGCGATAGTGGAAACTGAGCGTCTTGTAGTTGATCCCGGTCTCCCTCTGGATCTCCGAGAGGGGCTTTGTCTCGTCGCGCTGCAGCCCCTTGATTATCTCAAGGTCCGTCCTGTCGAGGTGGACCCTCGCTGACGGGCCCGACACCATCTCCGGGTAGACCTTCGGAGCCGCGCCCCACCCGTACTCCCACTGGCCAGCCTCGAAGTCGTAGAGCTCGGTCTTCATCGGGGCGTTCCTCGTCCAGTCGTAGGTGGAGAAGTCCAGCGCCGTGAAGAGCCCCTCCTCCCGGAGCTGCTGCATCATCTCGATCCACGAGTTGACGAACTGGGCAGGCACGGTCCCCTTGATGATGTAGTGGCCCTCTGGGAGCGTCTTGACGTAGGCCTGGAGGTAGCAGAGCTGGCTCATCGCGGCCATGATGGGCTCCGCCTGGGCCTCGTATTCCTTGGCGAAGTCTGCCACGGCGACCACCCTCATCAGCCCCAGTCCTTCGAAGTTGACCGAGGGTTGGATGACCATCCCCTGCTTGATTAGCTTCTTGAACCAGTAACGGACCGACTCCTTGTGCTCGCCCATCCTCTGGGCGACCTCGGGGATGTCCGGCCCGACCTCTATTACCAACTTCACGAAATCTGCGATTTTGGAGTTGATGTCCTTTGGTTTGCGCGCGCGTTGCATCGCAGGCTCCGAGACCATAGGTCGTATTCCATGAGTAGATGGTATATAATCTTGTGTGGATTCGCAGTAAGTCTCAATAGCCGCTATACTGTAATTCGGCAAGCTGCCGTTCTGCGCCTATCCATGCCTATATGGCGGGCCTGGCTCCGACTGGCAGTCCCCCCCCTTGAAGGTAGGCCGCTTCTCCACCTCGATCCTCATCCTCCTGTTCGCCTTCTCCCTCGCCGTCCTCGCCGTTGTCAGGTTCGCCCGGGAGCCAGGACTCTTCGGGCTGGCGTCGCTCGCCGACCTCTCGGGGTTCCTAGCCCTCGCGCTGATCGTCGTGACGGGCGCGATGATGCTCTTCAAGGTGCCACTGACGGCCTGGATGGGCACCCCTGAGAGGCTCTGGCGCCTCCACATAGTCATCGCCGGTGCGGCAGGGCTCTTCATGGGTGTCCACGTCGTCCTCTTCGTGGCCTTCCCGCTATCTCTGCCCGTCCTCCTGGGCTACGGGGCGACGGGCGCGGCCCTCTTCGTGTGGATCACAGGTGGGACCTACTTCCAGGGCGCTCGCAACTCCATGTTCTACCACAGCCTGCTATCCATAGGGGCGGTCTTCCTCATGGTCCTACACACCTTCGGCGCTGGCAGGAACATCCCGATGGAGCTCTCGGGCCTGACGCTCGCCATCGCGGCCGTCGCAGTCCTCGCGGGCGTCACCTGGAGACTTTCGAGCGGGTTGAAGGACGGCGCGTCGCCCCGCGCTTGACGGGCTCGAACCTGACCTCCATCTCCCTCGATTGCGTCCAGCCCAGCCGGGAGTAGACCTCCCTCCCGGCGTCGGAGGCGTGCAGGGTCATCTTCCTGTAGCCGTTCTTCTTCGCCCAGGTCATGGCCTCCTTGACGACCATGCTGGCCAGGCCCTTCCTCCTGAACTCGGGAGCGGTGTAGATCGACATGATGTACGGGACCAGCTCCGCCGGGTGTCCCCTCGAAGGCTGGGTCTCGCGGAGCCAAACGCACCCGCTCGCCGCCGCGTCGCCCCCAGACGTGACGATGTAACCATGGAACAGCCTCCTGCGCATCATCCTCGCCGCCCACCTTCGGTATGGGTCGGTGGCAGCATCGCCTACCTGGGGGGTCGGCCCGCCCATCTCTGCGAACATCGCCCGCCTGTGGGCGACAAGCAGGTCGATGTCCTTGGCGGTCGCCCTGCGAACCTTGAAGCCGGCCACGAGCCGGGGCTCCTTGACGAGGTCTTAGAACTTATCCAGCGCTCAGGCGAATGCACACATATGCACATAAATGATTATTAGTGTTCATTTATCGCCTTGAAGCCACCACCTTGGCGTCCTCGCTAGGCATCGCCCAGCTCTCCCTAAAGTCCCAGCGCCTCCAGACCAGCGAGTCCCCAAGGTCGCTCTTCGTCAAGGTCCACGAAGGGTTCGAGAGCGCCTTCCTCCTCGAATCTGCGATCGGGCAGAAGAGGCTCGCCGAGTACTCCTTCATCGGCTTCGACCCGCAGGCCAGGGTGAGCGTCAAAGACGGCACGGTCACAGCGCAAGACCCCAACGGGAAGGAGTCCTACAAGGCCGCCGACCCCCTGAAGGAGCTCAGGGAGCTAGTCCGCTCCCCGTCGGCGGGCGGGCTCTCAAAGGCGCCCTTCCGCTTCATAGGGGGCGCTGTGGGCTACATCTCCTATGACTCCGTCCGCTACTGGGAGAGGCTTCCAACTCGGGCGGCCGACGACCTCTCCGTCCCGGACATGGAGTTCGGGATATACACGGACGGAATCGTCTTCGACCACATCGCCAAGGCCGTCCACTACTACTCGTTGGGCGGCGAGAGCAGGCTTGACAAGGTCGAGGCCCTCCTCAGGCGCCAGCCCCCGGAGGGCGGCGCCCTCTCCACCGACGGGGGGGCCAGGCCCACCGTCGAGAAGGAGAGGTTCGAGGCGATGGTCAGGCGCGCCAAGGATTACATCGCCGCCGGGGACATCTTTCAGGTCGTCCTCTCGAAGAGGTACGACTTCCGCCTCGACGGCGACCTGACGAGGTTCTACGAGGCTCTCAGCCTGGTCAACCCCTCGCCCTACATGTACTTCCTGAAGTTCGGCGACCGGAGGATCATCGGGTCGAGCCCAGAGATGCTGGTCAGGGTCGAGGACAGGCGCGTCGAGACCTTCCCGATAGCGGGCACCCGGCCACACCTACAGGACAGGAGGAAGAACGCCATCCTGACCAGGGAGATGCTCGCGGACCCCAAGGAGAGGGCCGAGCACACCATGCTCGTCGACCTCGCCAGGAACGACGTCGGGCGCGTCGCCGAGTACGGGAGCGTCCACGTCCCCGAGCTGTTCACCGTCCAGCAATTCTCTCATGTCCAGCACATCGTCTCTCGCGTCGTCGGGAAGCTGAGGGATGGCTTCGACTCGTTCGACGCCATGCGGGCGATGTTCCCTGCCGGGACCGTCTCGGGCGCCCCCAAGCCCCGAGCGATGGAGATAATCGAGGAGCTCGAGCCCGTCAGGCGCGGCCCCTACGCCGGGGCGCTAGGCTACTTCTCGTTCAACGGCAACGCCGACTTTGCGATCACGATCAGGACGATGGTCGCGAACGGCGCGAGGTGCAGCATCCAGTCCGGTGCGGGCATAGTCGCAGACTCGGACCCGGAGAAGGAGTGGCACGAGACCGAGTCCAAGGCGGCTGGGCTGTTCAAGGCTGTCGAGAGCGCGACCGGGACGAGGGTCGTCGGGAGGGGGGGCGTCTGAAGGTCCTGGTCATAGACAACTACGACTCGTTCGTTTACAACCTAGCCCAGTACGTCGGCGAGCTGGGAGGGGAGCCCGAGGTCTTCAGGAACGACGAGATCACGCTCGCCCAGGTGAAGGACATGGCACCGGAGAGGATAGTGATCTCCCCAGGCCCAGGCCACCCCGCCGACGCGCATTACTTCGGCGTCTGCGAGAAGGTCCTCAAGGAGGTCAGCCCCCATGTCCCCACCCTCGGGGTCTGCCTAGGCCACCAGGGGATAGGGACGTCCTTCGGCGGGACGGTCAGCCCGGCCTCGAGGCTCATGCACGGCAAGACCAGCCTCATCGTCCACGACGGCCAGGGACTGCTCAAAGGGGTCAAGAACCCCTTTCAGGCGACAAGGTACCACTCCCTCGCCATCCAGAAGGACGACATCCCCGAGGAGCTCAAGGTGACCGCCCTCTCCCTCGACGACGCCGAGGTGATGGGCGTCAGGCACAGGAAGTACCCCATCGAGGGGGTCCAGTTCCACCCGGAGTCGATAATGACGGGCGAGGGCAAGAAGATAATCAAGAACTTCCTCAGGGGGAGTCGATGACCCGCATCCAGGCCGCCATCCAGATGATCCTCGAGGGCAAGAACCTCCCTCCCGAGACAATCTCGGGCTGCCTCGCCGAGATAGTCGCGGGGACCGCCACACCCGCCCAGGTCGGGGGCTTCCTCATCGCCCTGAGGAAGAAGGGGGAGACCGCGGAGGAGATAGCTGCCTTCGCCTCCACGCTCCGAGGCTACAGCCTGATGAAGGCGAGGCCGAGGGTCAAGGGGAGGATGATCGACACCTGCGGGACGGGTGGAGACGCGGTAAAGACTCCCAACGTCAGCACCATCTCTGCCTTCGTCTCCGCGGGGGCCGGCGCCGTCGTCGCCAAGCACGGGGGGCGCTCCGTGACCAGCAAGTCGGGTAGCGCCGACGTCCTCGAGAAGCTCGGGTTCAACCTCGCGATGGACCCCTACCGTGTCAAGGACTCGATCGAGCAGCTGGGGATAGGGTTCATGTTCGCCCCAGAGTTCCACCCGGCGATGAAGCAGGTCGCCCCGGTGAGGAAGGAGCTCGGGGTGAGGACGGTCTTCAACCTCATGGGCCCGCTGATCAACCCTGCCAGGGTCGACGCCCAGCTCCTGGGTCTCTACTCGCCCGACCTCGTCCCGCAGATAGCGGCCGTCCTCAGGATGCTAGGCCTCCAGGAGGCGATCGTCGTCCACGGCCTCGAAGGGGTCGACGAGATCTCGGTGACTGGCAAGACGCTCGTCGCGTACCTCGCCGAGGGGAGCGTGGAGACGCGCGAGTACCTCCCCCGCGACTTTGGCCTCCCCGAGGGCCCCCTCGTCGAGGGGAGGTGCCCCGCCGACGCGGAGGAGGCGGCGATGGTCGCCCTATCGATACTCAACGGAGACGCCGACGAGAGGGACGGAGGTAGGCTGATGGTCCTCGTCAACAGCGCCGCCTGCCTGGTCCTGGCACAGAAGGCCAACACCTTCCCCGAGGGCTTCGAGCTGGCCGCCTCCTCGATCGAGAGCGGCGAGGCGATCAAGAAGGTCAGCCAGCTGGTCGCCTTCAGCGGCGGAAGCATGGACGGAGCGATGGAGAGATATGCAAAGCAAAAGGGCCGAGTCTAGCTTCATCTTCACCCTCGCGCGGTCCGCCGCCAAGAACGTCGATGGAGGCTACTACAGGGACCTCGGGAGAGAGGGGAGCCGCCTCCCCCACCGGAGCCTGAGGAGCGCCATCCTCAAGGCCAGGCGTACCCCCCTCATCGCCGAGATAAAGTTCACCTCCCCGGCCGAGGGCAAGCTGAGGCCGGCCGGGGACGTCTCGAAGATAGCCAGGGCCTACGAGAGGGGCGGGGTGGCCGGGATATCCGTCCTCACAGAGCCGAGACACTTCGACGGGGACGTCAGGTACGTCCCCCTTGTCAAGAAAGCGGTGGGGGTCCCCGTCCTGATGAAGGACATCGTGATCGACCCTGTCCAGATAGACGCGGCGGCCAGGCTGGGGGCCGACGCCGTCCTGTTCATCGCCGCGATATTCACCAACCGCCTCTCAAGGGCCCCCCTCGACGTGATGTTCTCGCGGGCCCGCGCGAAGGGTCTCGAGGTGCTCTTCGAGGCCCACAGAGAGGAGGAGTACCGCCTCGCCCTCGGCTCGGACGCTGACATCGTGGGGATAAACAACAGGAACCTCAACACCCTCGAGGTCTCCCTCGAGACCTCGAAGAGGCTCCTCGCCGACGGCAAAGGTGAAAGGGAGCGCCTCAGGAAGCAGGGGAGGCTGCTCCCTGTGATCTCTGAGAGCGGGATTAGGACGCGGGCGGAGATAGAGGAGCTGAGCGAGCTAGGCGCCGACGGGTTCCTCATCGGCTCGGCCTTCATGAAGTCGGCCGACCTCGAGGCAGAGGTCAGGTCCCTGACGGGGGTCGGGCGATGACCCGGGTCAAGGTCTGCGGCCTGACACGGGAGGAGGACGTGGACGCCGCGATCGACGCCGGAGCAGACGCGGTCGGGTTCATCTCAGGCCTCCCGAACTCCCCCAGGAACGTCGAGATCTCGAGGGCCGCCTCCCTGATGGCGAGGGTCCCTCCCCTCGTCACCCCGGTCCTCGTCACGACGGGCGACGCCCTGGTCCAGAACTCCGACTTGATCAAGCGGATGGCGCCGAAGGCGATCCAGCTCTACGGCAGCCCCTTCTCTCCCGAGACGGTCAAGAGCACCTTCCACTCCTTCCTTCTGAGGCCCTTCCTGGTGGGCAGGCAGGAGGACGGCCTGGTCGACCCGGTCCCGAAGGCCAAGGAGGCGGCGAGGGGCTACGACGCCCTCCTGACCGACACCTACAGCAAGGGGATGGAGGGAGGGACGGGGCTGACCTCCGACTGGACGGTCTGCTCGGCCATAAGGAGGGCCGTCGCGCCCGTCCCCCTCATCCTCTCGGGAGGCTTGAGGCCCGAGAACGTCGAGGCCGCGATCTCGGCTGTGATGCCCTACTGCGTCGACGTCTCCTCCGGGGTGGAGTCGGCCCCCGGGGTCAAGGACCACTCCAAGCTCAAGGCATTCATAGCCAAGGCCAGCGTCCCAGAGGAGAGCAAGGTGGCCAGGTAGATGGCGACAAAGGCGCAGTCGGACTATCCACGCAAGGGGCGCTTCGGGGTCTTCGGGGGGCAGTTCGTCCCAGAGACCCTCGTCCCGGCGGTCCAGGAGCTCGAGAAGGCCTACCTCTCGGCGAGGAGGGACAAGCGCTTCGTCGCCGAGCTAGACCGCCTCCTCCACGACTACGCGGGACGGCCCACGCCGCTCTACTTCGCCGGGAACCTCACCAGGCACGCCGGGGGCGCCAAGATCTTCCTCAAGAGGGAGGACCTCCTCCACGGCGGGGCCCACAAGATCAACAACACGCTCGGCCAGGCCCTCCTCGCCGTGAGGATGGGCAAGTCGAGGATAATCGCCGAGACTGGCGCGGGGCAGCACGGGGTGGCGACCGCGATGGCCTGCGCCGCCCTCGGCCTCAAGGCGGAGGTCTACATGGGCTCGGAGGACGTCCAGCGGCAGAAGCTCAACGTCTTCAGGATGAAGCTCCTCGGGGCGCAGGTCCACCCCGTCGATAGCGGCTCGAAGACCCTCAAGGACGCTATAAACGAGGCCCTGAGAGACTGGGTGACCAACGTCCGGACCACCTACTACCTCCTCGGCTCGGCGGTCGGCCCCCACCCCTACCCAGTCATCGTCAGGGACTTCCAGAGCGTGATAGGGAACGAGGTCCGCGCCGGGTTCCGGAAGACGGGGCAGCGCCTCCCCGACGCCGTGGTCGCCTGCGTCGGCGGCGGGAGCAACTCCATTGGCTCGTTCCATGCCTTCGAGCACGACAGGTCGGTCAAGCTCGTCGGGGTCGAGGCTGGAGGCCTCGGCGAGGGGAGGAACGCCGCCCCACTTGTCGAGGGGAGGAGGGGGGTGCTCCACGGGATGATGACCTACGTCCTCCAGGACGACGATGGCCAGGTCAAGAGCACGGAGAGCATCTCGGCCGGGCTCGACTATCCCGGCGTCGGGCCCGAGCACTCGTTCCTCAAGGACAGCGGGCGCGCCACCTACGTGACGGTCTCCGACGACGAGGCGGTCGCCGCATTCCACCTCCTCTCCGAGACCGAGGGGATCATCCCGGCGCTCGAGTCCGCCCACGCCGTCGCCCACGCTGTCAAGCTGGCGAAGGAGATGAAGCGCACCCAGTCCATCGTTGTCACCCTCTCGGGCAGGGGGGACAAGGACGTCCAACACGTCGCGAAGAGGGAAGGGACGGAGATCTGAGCGCGATCTCCGCGGTCTTCGAGAACCTCAGAGGCGAGGGAGCCCTGGTGGCCTACGTCATGGGCGGTGACCCTGACGTCCCCGGCTCCGGGCGGGTCGTGGACGCGGTCATCCGGGCGGGGGCGGACATCGTCGAGGTGGGCATACCGTTCTCCGACCCGATCGCCGACGGCAAGTCAATCCAGGCGGCCGACGTGCGCTCCCTGCTGTCGGGGACGACCCCCGCCAAGGTGCTGGACATGGTCGCGGGCGTCAAGGCTGCCCACCCCGAGGTCCCCATCGCGCTGATGACGTACTACAACATTCTCTACTCGAACGGGGTCGAACGGTTCCTCGATTCGGCGCGCTCGCACGGGGTGGACGGGATGATAGTCCCCGACCTGCCGCTCGACGAGGTGACGGACTACGCGCCGCTGGCGAAGTCCAAGGGCCTCGACGCTATCCTCCTGGCCGCCCCCACGACCTCTCCCGCGAGGATGAAGTCGATAATCAAGCACACCTCGGGGTTCCTCTACCTTGTCTCCGTCACGGGCGTGACCGGGGCCAGGCCGGGGGTGCCAGACAGCACCCTCGACCTGATCCGCTCCGCCAAGGAGCTCACAAGGGAGGCCGGCGTCCCCTTGGGAGTGGGCTTCGGCATCTCCACCCCTGACCACGTCCGGGCGGTCATCGCCGCCGGAGCGGACGCAGCCGTCGTAGGGAGCGGCATAGTCGACAAGGTCGCCGCGGGCCAGAACTCGGGCGCGCCGATGATGCTGATGAACGTCCACGAGTACGTCAGGTCGATGAAGGCCGCCACTCGGAAGCTAGCGCCCTAGGCGGCCCTCTCGGCCGCGCTGTAGATCTCCCTCACCACGGCCTTTGCCCTCCTGTCCGTCCCGTACAACTTCGCGAGCCTGGAGAAGTTCTGGGCGAACGCCTTCCCGTCGGAATCCTCAACCATCGAGAGGACTCGCCTCAGCTCCCTCGCCGCGGCCCGAACAACCTTCCTCGAGTATGGGTTGTTCGCCTGGATCGCGAACGAGAGCCCCGAGTCCTGGGCGAGGACCGCCTCCGCGAGGGTGAGCTGCATCGATGAGTTGGGGGTCGAGACCCTCATGAACTCCGCCGGGGAGAGGAACCTCGCCACCGTACCTGCGTATGCGAGGTTGACAATGTGCGTGAGCGTGAGGACCACCGCCATCGCCTTGTCGTGCTCCTTCCGACCCATGGGGATTATCCTGGCGTCCGGGAAGAGCGCCCTCGCCGTCGCCGCTTCCCTGCCTTTCTTCCCGGTGATCACGGCGATCTTCATCCCCTTCGGGGACTCGAGCGCGGGCCCGAACAGCGGGTGGATGGAGAGGAGGCTCGCCCTACGCCCGACCACCTTCTTGACTGCCTGGATGGTCTCGCCCTTCACCGAGGAGATCTCGACCAGGACCGCCCCCTTCTTGAGCGCGGGCACCACCTCCCTCGCTACCTTGAGGGTCCTGTCCATCGGGACAGCGAGCACGGCTACGTCGCAGCCCTCCACCGCCTCGGCGTTGGACTCGGAGAACGCCACCGTGCCTTGGGGTCGGGGACCGCCGCCGACGTCCGAGCCCCTGACGGCGTCCCCCCTGGACTGGAAGTACCTGACGAAGAACGAGCCCATCCCGCCGGAGGCGCCGACTACGGCGACCTTCAACCCAGGAGCTCGCCTATCTTCCTGACGCCCTCTGTCAGCACCGCTTGCGGCTGGCCGAGAGAGATCCTGAAGCACCTGGGGTAGTCCCCGAAGCCGGTTCCGGGGCTTATCGTCACCCCCTTCTTCTCGAGGAGCTCCATAGCGAACGCCGAGGAGTCGAACCCGGGGTCCTTGGCCTGGGGGAATGCGTAGATCGCCCCCTCGGGCTTGTGCACCTCGAGCGCCTCGACCTTCCTGAGCTCCTCGTAGGTCGAGTCTATCCTCTCCTTCATCGCCATCGAGTTGCGAGCGACCTCGGCCTCGCACCCGAGAGCGGCGGCAGCCCCGAGCTGGATGAACTCGGGGACGCACGTGATCATCAGGCCGAGTACCTTGAGCATCCTCGCGCTTGTCTCTGGCGGCGCGAAAGACCACCCGACCCTGAACCCCGTCATGCTCCAGCCCTTGGAGAAGGACGAGGTGAGGATGTACCTCTTCGGGAGGTCGTCGAGGATGGTCGGGCACGGCTTGTAGGCGTAGTCGTTGTAGATCTCGTCGCTTATCACGGCCAGGCCGCGGTCGTCCGCGTAGCCTACTATCTCCTTGAACGCCGCCTTGCTCATTATCTTCCCGGTCGGGTTGGACGGGTAGCTGAGGACGATGGCCTTGGTGTTGGGCCTCACCGCCTCCTTGACCCTCTCGGGCGAGGGCTCCCACCCTTCCTCGAACGAGGTCTTGACGGTGATCGCCTTGGCGCCTATGTAGTCCAGCCCCTCCTTGTAGGCGGGCCAGTTGGGTTCGATGACCACGACGCTGTCTCCCTCCGAGGCCACCGTGGCGAGGGCCGAGTAGACGGCGAACCTCCCTCCCGGCGTGACGATGAGCTGGTTCTCCTGCGCGTCCTTGTACCCGTACCTCTTCGCGAGGTAACTCTTCAATGCCCCGAGGAGCTCGGGGATCCCCCTCCCCACCGTGTAGTACGTCTTGTATTCGTAGAGGGCCTTCGAGACCGCGTCGAGGACCGCCTTCGGCGGGCGGAAGTCCGGCTCGCCCACGTCCAGCCTCACGAGCTTCCTCCCGCCCTTCTCGACCTCCTTGGCCTTCGCCATCATCACCATGGGGGTGATGAGCTGCTTGGGCTGCGACGCCCCCTGCGCCCTCTGCACCTTCTTGGACTCTGCGAGGAGGGTGCTGAGTATCTTCGCCCCGACCTGCTTGTCGAGCCCCAGCCTCCCGCACTCGGCGAGGACGTCCTCAAGGAGGGCGTCCTCGACCCTCTCGTTGTCGATTGGAAGCGACTCCCTGGTCTTGACCTGCCCTATCTTCCTTGCCAGGTCCATCCTGACGGCAACAAGCTTGACGATGTCGAGCGTGTTCTCTGCGACCTCGTCCCTGAGGTCCTGAAGCTCGGAGACCCTTTCCTCCACCCCTCTGCTCACCAAGGCTCCTTCCCCCTTCCGAGGACGGGTGAGATAAACCCGGCCCTGAGCGCGTGGTCCGCGAGGACTATGGCAGTGCAGCACTCGACGATGGGCACCGCCCTCGGGACGACCACGGGGTCGTGCCTCCCCGGGACCACGAGCTCGACCTCTTTGTTCTTCGCCAGGTCGACCGTCCTCTGCTTCTTCGCTATCGACGCGGGAGGCTTGAACGCCAGCCTGTAGACCAGGGGCATCCCGCTCGAGACCCCGCCGATTATCCCGCCCGAGTTGTTGGTCGCAGTCTGGATCTTCCCCTTCTTGTCTATGTAGTACTGGTCGTTGTTCTGGCTCCCCTTCAGGCGCGCCGAGGCGAAGCCGGACCCGAACTCCACCCCTTTGACCGCCGGAATAGAGAGCGCCATCTGCGCGAGGTCCGAGTCGAGCGAGTTGAACACGGGCTCCCCCAGGCCCACCGGGAGGTTGAGCGCGACGCACTCGACTATCCCGCCGAGGCTGTCACCCTCGCCCCTGCTCTTGACGACCATCTCCTTCATCCTCTCCGCCACCTTGGGGTCCGGGCTCCTCACCTCGTTGGCGTACCTGTTCTTCCGAGCGTCGTCCAACGTGAACCCCTCAGCCCTCAGCCCCCCTAGCTCGAGGGTGTACGCGATCACCTCCACGCCGAGGGTCTCCCGGAGAAGTTTCTTGGCCACAGCCCCAGCCATCACGAACCCGGCCGTCACCCTGGCAGATGCCCTCCCGCTGCCCCGATAGTCGTTGAACCCGCCGTACTTGGTCCGGTGCGTGAGGTCGGCGTGGCTCGGCCTCGGGGTGTTTACCATCGCCTCGTATGACCGCGAGTCGACGTCGAGGTTCTTGATCATCATCATCACGGGTGCCCCCGTCGTCCTGCCGTTGAACACCCCGGACATTATCTCCACCACGTCCCCCTCTTTCCTCTGCGTTGTCACTATCGATTGCCCGGGCCTCCTGAGGTCGAGGTCCGGCTGGATGTCTGCCTCCGAAAGCGCCAAACCCGCCGGTATCCCGTCGACCACCGTCCCCACGCCCTTGCCGTGGCTCTCGCCGAAGCTGACCACCACGAACTTCTCCCCGTAGATGTTGCCGGGCATGCCTACTCGCCCCTCACCCTGGCGCCGAGCCTCTTCACGTCCTCGAGGAACGTGGGGTAGGACACGTCGAGGCTGTCGGCCCCGACGATGGGCGTCCCTCGGGGGATGAGCATCGAGGCGAGCGAGAACGCCATGAACATCCTGTGATCGTCGTGCGCGTCGAGCAGCGCCGGGGCCATCTTCCCCCTGGGCGGGGCTATCCTCAGCCCGTCCCTCCTCTCCTTGACGCTCACGCCGAGCTTTGAAAGCTCCTTCGCGACTATCGCTATCCTGTCCGTTTCCTTGAACCTGGCGTGCGCCGTCCCCACAATCTCGACCGGGGTCTCGCACTTGAGCGCGAGCGCCGCAACCACCGGGAGGAGGTCCGGGGTGTCGCCCAGGTCGAACGTTCCCCCACGGAGCCAGTCTCCGTCAGAGGAGACGACGAGCTCCCCCTTCTCGTCCCTGACCTTCGCCCCCATCTTCCTGACTATCTCGATTATCCGGGCGTCGCCCTGCGGGAGGCTCGGGTCCAGGTTCTCTATCCTCGCCTTCCCTCCCACCATCGCGACCGCCGCCACGATGAACGAGGCCGAGCTGAAGTCTGCCGGGACCGTGAAGTCGGCTTGCGTGTACTCCTGCCCCGCCGCGACCTCGAACCTCGAGTACCCCTTGTTCCTCACCTTCACCCCGAAGATGTCGGCGAGCCTGAGGGTCATCTCGATGTAGGGCCTAGATACCGCGTCCGCCACTTCCAGGGTGGTGTCTATCTCGGCCAGTGGGCTCGAGATCAGCAGCGACGAGATGAACTGAGATGACACATCCCCCCTTATCGACGACATCCCGCCCCTCATCCCCCCAGCCTCGACTATCACTGGCGCGCACCCGTTCCCCCTGGAGCTCCACGCCTTGACCCCCAGCTGCTCGAGCGCGTCGAGCAGGGGTTGCATCGGCCTCCTCCTTATGCTCGAGTCCCCCGTCAGTACGACGAAGCCCTCGGGCGCGAGCGAGAACGCCGAGGTCATGAACCTAAGGGTCGTCCCTGAGTTCTCTACGTTGACCACGTTGTCCGGCACCTTGGGCGCCGTCCCCTTGATCGTCACTGCGCCGTCCTCCCTCTCCATCTGCGCCCCCATGGCCACGCACGCGTCCACAGTGGCGTTGGTGTCTCTCGAGAGGAGCGGGTTCCTTATCTTCGAGCCCTTCCGCCCGCCCGAAGCGAGGCTGGCCATCAGGACCGCCCTGTGGGTGTAGCTCTTGCTGGGCGGGACCGACACCGTCCCCTCCAGCGGGCCGGTCGAGACGACCCGCGTCGCCGCCCTAACCAACCGAGACCACCCTCCCGTGCTCGTTGTTCGTCTCAGTCTCGATCACCTCGCTCCCGTCCGACCTCCAGTGCTCGAGGAGGGCCTCCATCTCGGAGCGCTTCGACGGCTCGAAGACGGCCGCGACCGCCGGACCCGTCCCCGACAGCCCAGCCCCCAACGCCCCATGCTCCACTGCGAGGAGCGCGGGGAACGGGTCGTATTTGAGTATGGAAGAGTACGTCATCCCATTCAGGACCATGGCCGTCCAGGGGTCGCCCTTGAGGCTCATCTCGAAGAAGATGTTCGTGAGGTTGGCGAACTTCCTGATGAACTTGGGGTCGACCGCGTCCCTTCTGCTCCTGACGTTCGGGACCTTGATCACGACCGCGAGCCCCTTGTCGAAGAGCTTCGACCTGATTATCTTCCTCGCCAGGTTGTCCGTCATGTTGAGCCCGCCGAGAAGGCACCCCGCCGCGTCGTCGAGGGCGCCGGTCACGCTGGCACCGCTGGCGAGGGACGCCTCGACGCTGCAGTCCAGCGCGGTCTTTGGGTCGAACGCCTTGTTCCCGAGGGCCGCCCGGACCGCTAGCGCGACCGCCGTCGACGACGATGAGGATGTCTTCAGCCCCACCCCTATCGGGACGTCCGAAGTGGTCGTCACCCTGCCGCAGTACCTCGCCGGGTCCTTCCCCATGCTCGCGATCGCCCTCCTCACGGTCTCCGGCCCCAGCTGATGGTCTGTCCTCTTCCCGTTGACCGAGACCTCCCACTCGCCCGGGGACTCCTCCATCTCGACCTCCACCTCAGTCGTCAGCCTGACCCCGGCCGTCGCGCCCTTGCCGCTGGCGATCGCGTTGACAATGCTCACCGCGCCGAAAGTCATGGCCTTGGCCCTGAGGGTCATCTCTTCGCCCTCCTAGCGGCCTTCTCTCTCTCGAGTGACGCGACCAGGGCCTTCCTCATCGGCCCCTCCGGCGCCTCGAGGCCCGTCCAGAGCGAGAAGGCGGCCATCCCTTGGTGGAGGAGCATCTCCTCTCCGGGAATGGCCACGGCGCCCGCCTTCCTCCCCTCGGACAGGAGGTTCGTCTCCCGGGGCCTGTAGACCGCGTCGAAGACGACCTTGGTGCCGGGCAGCATCCGCCTCACCTCCTTGGGGAGGGGCTCCCCGCCCGAGCCCATGGGGGATGCATTGAAGACGAGGTCGTGGTTGAGGCGCCTGAGGTCTGACAGCGGGGCGGGGGTGATGTTGATCCTCGGGAATGCCTTCTCCATGTCCTCCACGAACGCGCTCGACCTCTCGAGGTCTCTGACCGCGACGGCGATGTCGACGCAGCCCATCCTGTTCATGGCCTCGCAGAACGCCCTGGCGGCACCTCCCGCCCCTATCAGCATGGCGTTCCTCACGTCCAGCGCCTCCGCCCTCTCCCTCAGCGGGCCGACTATCCCGTCGGGGTCGGTGTTGTGCCCGACGTACCCGCCCCCCTCCCTCTTGACCGTGTTTACTGCCTGGACCCTCGTCGCCACGGCGTCGAGCCCGGCCAGGAGGGATATCACCTTGGTCTTGTACGGCATCGTCACGTTCATCCCGCTGAACCTCTCCCTCTCCAGCCGCCCGAACTCTCGGACGAACCTGGCCTCGCTCACGCTGACCGCGGTGTACTCGGCGTCTACCCTAGCCGACTTGAACGCGGCGCTCATCATCGCGGGAGAGGGCGAGTGGGACACGTCCCTCCCGACGATGCAGTAGGAATCCGTCATGTGTCACGCGACCATCTTCCTCAAGGTCTTCATCGTCGATACCGAGAGCTGCCCTGGCGCGACCGCCTCGTTGGGGAGCGAGGCGTAGGCGATCGGCGCCCCCAGGCTCATCGATACCACGCGGGACACCATCCCGAGCTCCCCCATGCAGAAGGCTGTCACCCTCCCCGGCCTCTCCTCGCAGAGCCTCAGCACCGTCAGGTTGTCGTCGGGGCTCCTGGCCGTGCAGACGACCTTGGCGAGGGCGCCCCGCTTCAGCCCCTCCTTGTAGATCGCCCGTAGCTCGGCGAGGGGCTTGGTCCCGTGGAAGTCGTGCCAAGACACTATCCTCTTGACGCCCCTGGGGAGCGACCCGGCCCACTCCTCGTTCGCCCTGGCGGCCTCGAGCTCGACGTCGAGGTACGCGGGCCTCATCTCGGCCAGCCTGGAGAGCATCTCGAGGCGGCTCGCCTCGCTCCCCCTGAACCCTCCTCCGTCTGCCTCAGACCTGACGGTTATCACCGCCCTCCTCATGAACCTCCTCACCGCCCCCTCGACCTCGCGGAGGGAGATCCCCCCGCTCAGCCTGTCTATCCTGAGCTCGACCAGGTCAGAACCCAGGGAGAGTGCGAGCGCCGCCTTCTTGGCGAGCTCGGCGGGGGTCTCCGCCCCCACGGAAGTGCAGAGCCTTGTCTTGGTCATCTTCCCAACTCCCTATCGCTCGACGACGAACTCGTCGACCTCGCCCCCGAAGTGCCTACCCTTGGCCTGCGCCGCGACGTGGACCAGGACCTCGTCCCCGACCTTGGCCTCCGTCACCGCGAGAGGCGTGCCGTCCGGCCTGACCAGCCTGATGGTCTCGGCATTCTGGAGCATCGCCGTCCCGACCTGCCCGTCGCACTCCGCCTGGACCATCACCAGCGGCCTCCTCTCCATCTTGATCCTGCCGACTGTGGCGTCCCTCTTCTGACCGGCGGAGTCCACGAGCTGGACCTTGTCCCCGGCCTCCAGCTCTGAGAGGTACCTGGTCTTCCCGTCGACCCCGAATATGTAGCTATGGAGCGCCCCCGCGTTCACCCTGAACGGCCTGGTCGGGATGTACTCCGTCGGTATCGTCTCGCTGTGGACCAGGAAGAAGAAGTTTGCCTTGCTCCCGATGAGCATCCCCTCGCCCAGGGCGAGCTGCGACGCCGTGTCGATGCAGACCCTCTCCCCGTCCCCGACATCGACCACCTTCTTGATCCTGGCTTTGGCCAGGGCGACGTGCCGCCCCTCGGGCTTGGCGAGGAGCTGCCTTGCCACCCCCAGGGAGGAGAAGGGCACGACCACGCCGTCCACCCCCTTCTCCAGGATGGAGAAGGAGAGCTTGATGTCTCCCTCCGTCTTCATGTAAGCATAGATCTTTCTGTGCCTCCTTCTGAACTCCCCGATAAGGTTCTCCAGCGGGATGATCTTCCAGTTGGTGCAGTCGACGACCACGAACTTGTGGTCGTGCCCGAGCGCCGCCTCCAGCGCCCGGTCGAGGTCCTTCGACCCCCTCACCTCTATCCACGCGTAGTCGCCCTCGCCCTCGCTGTACTCACGTATCCCCGCCAGCGTCGGGATCTGGAGCGGCTTGGCGCCCCTGTTGACCACCGCCTTGACCCCTGCGTCTTTGACCTGCTTGAGCGCGGCCGGGACGTCCTTGACGCCTGTGAGGTCTACGACGAGCTCCTTGTCAGGCGCGGGCAGCCCTCATCATCTCCATTGCCTCCTTCAGGCTGCCCCTGTCTATCACTATCTTCCTGAGCGCGCGCGTGATGGCCGTCGGGTCCGGGTGCTGGAAGACGTTCCTCCCGAAGGTCACGCCCATCGCCCCCGCGCCCATCACCTCGTCCGCCAGCTTCAGTATCTCGGCATCGCTCTCGACCTTCGCCCCTCCCGCGAGGACCAGAGGGACGGGGCACTTCCTCACCACCTCCCTGAACGACCTCGCGTCGCCCGTGTACACCGTCTTGACGATGTCCGCGCCCGCCTCCGCCCCGACCCTCGCCACGTGGGCGACCACCTCGGGGTCTGACGGGTCCTTGATCTTCTCCCCCCTCGGGTACATCATCGCGACGAACGGCATCTGGTAGTCGTCGCACTGGTCGGCCACCATCCCGAGGTCCGAGAGCATCGAGTTCTCCTCCTTACACCCCATGTTGACGTGGACCGACACCGCATCCGCGCCCAGCCTCACCGCCTCGACCACCGAAGAGCAGAGCGTCTTCCAGTTCGGCGTGGGGCTGAGCTGCGTGCTCGCCGAGATGTGCATTATCATCCCGATCCCGGCGGGCTCGGCGAGCGATTTGATTATCCCCTTGTGGACGAGGAAGGCCGTCGCCCCTCCCTTCGCCACCTTCGCGACCGCAGCGCCGGGGTCCTCGAGCCCCGCGATGGGCCCGACCGTGAAGGAGTGGTCCATGGGGATGCAGAGCATCCTCCCCTTCTTGGTGATCCTCTCGTTCCTGACCTGCTTCCCGCTGACCAACCTCCTAGCCTACCTCCCCAGGTGCCCTTCCCTCTCCATCAGCTCCGCGGTCAGTATCGCCGTCCCGGCCGCGCCCCTGATGGTGTTGTGGGACAGTAGGGTCAGCTCAATGGACCTCTCATCGATCCCCCTCCTCACCCTCCCCACCACCACGCTCATCCCGGGGACGCTTCCGGCCATCCTGTCGAGGCGCGGCTGCGGCCTGTCGTTCTCTTTTCTAACGATTATCGGCTGGTCCGGCGCCGTCGGGAGCTCCAACCTCTGGGGCTCACCCCTGAACCTGGAGAGCGACCTCTCCGCCGCGGCGGGGTCGATGGCCTTCGCCGTCTCCGCGTACAGCGTCTCCATGTGCCCGTCGATGACCGCGACCCTGTTGCACGATATCCCCATCGCCAGGTTGTTCGGCCTGATTGCCCCGTTAGCGTACTTCCCCAGTATCTTCTTTGCCTCTGCGGCGACCTTCTCCTCCTCGTTCTTGATGTAGGGGATCACGTTCTCCTGTATCGAGAGGGAGGGAACGCCGGGGAACCCGGCCCCCGAGAGGGCCTGCATGGTCGTCACTATGGCCTTGTTCGCCCCAAAGTCGTCGATCAGCGGCCTGAGGACCATCGAGAGACCAGTCCCGGTGCAGTTGGGCGTGGTCGCCAGGGCGCCCTTCCAGCCCCTCTTCCTCTTCTGCGCGTCGAGGAGCTTCAGGTGCTCGGCGTTGACCTCCGGGATCATCAGAGGCACGTCGGGATCCATCCTGTGCGCGCTCGCCTCGCTTACCACAGTGTATCCCGCCTCGGCGAACTTGACCTCGACCTCCGCCGCCACCTCGGAGGGGAGGGCCGAGAACACCACGTCACAGCCCTTCGCCGATTCCGGCTTCGCCTGCCTGACGACCTTGCCCGCCAGCTCGGGGTCTATCGGGTCGGAGAAGAGCCAGTGGACCGCGTCCCCGTACCTCTTCCCCGCCGACTCGCCGCCCATCAGGGCCTCTAGCCGGATGTACGGGTGCCTCGGCAGCATGTTGATGTACCGCTGCCCCACTGCGCCCGTCGCGCCTAGGAGCGCCGCCCTCACCTCTTTTCTTCTGCTCATCGCGAGACCTGGCCTCCATCGCCCTCCGGGCCCATCATCGTCTCCTTGACCAGGGCGAAAGCCCTGGGCGCCTGCTCCGCCGAGACGAAAACCCGCACCGACGAGAGTATCGTCACCACGCCGTAGAGGTTGATCGACGACTCTGCGAGCGGAGCGGTGATCCTCTGGACGACCCCCTTCTCTGTCTCCAGGGCCGCTCCCTTGACCGTGATCATCGAGAGCTTCGGGAACTCCGAAACGGCCTTGCCTATCTTCTCCTCCACCAGGACACTGTGCACCGCGTCTAGGATGTTCCTACCTCCTCCCACGTAGAAGATGGCCGAGTTGGCCTCGAGCGAGAGGGCAAGTAGGTCCCCGTGGGCGTCCTTCACCGCACGGACAGCCCTGATTATCGACTCCGCCTTCTGCGGGTTGAGCCCTACGAATGTGATCATCGAGACCCCCTCTCCCAGGATCTCCACCTGGACCGGAGAGAGCTCTCCCTTGATCACCGTCCCAGAGTCCAGCCTCTCAAGGCTCGTAACCCTGATGCGGAGCCCCGAAGACTGGTACCTCAGCGCCTTTACGTGGAGGAACTTCGCCCCTCCTGCCGCTAGCAACTCAGCCTCCTCGCCGTTGAGGCTCTCGATGAACTGCGGGTTCGTCACCTTGTTCGGGTCGCTCGAGTAGACGCCCTCGACGTCCTTGACCAGTATCACCTCGCTCGCGCCGAGGCAGTTCCCGAGGAGCACGGCGGTGGTGTCGCTCCCGCCCCTCCCGAGGGTGGTCGTCTTCCCTCCCCTAGTCTTGCCGAGGAACCCGCAGACCACGGGGATCTTCCCGGACGATAGCAGCGGGACCAGCAGCTGCTGAGTCCTTGCCCTGCTCTCCTCGACAAGAGGGTTGGCGTCGAGGTGCTTGTCGTCGGTGATAACAGGCCAGTACGGGGTGTCGGGGTCGACCACCACCGAGTTGAGCCCGAAAGAGGCCAGCGCCGCCGCTACCAGCCTCGCGCTGGTCTTCTCGCCGGAAGAGAGCAGCTCGTCCAAGAGGTGGGGCGCGATCTCGGGGTTCTCCCTCTTGGAGAGGGCCATGATCTGGTCTGTGACGCCCTTCATCGCTGAGACGACGGCGACGACTCCCAGCCCCCTGCCCGTGGTCTCCTTGATGAGGGAGGCCACCTGGTTGATGGCCTTCTCGTCCTCGAGGACTGACCCGCCGAACTTTACCACGACGGTCTGTAGCATCCTAGTTGTGCTCACCTTGCAACACGCTCCAGAAGATTCTCGCGAAGGAAACTAGAGCGCGAGCTAGTAGCGAAAACCAAAGATGGGCTTCCCGTAGGCGAGCGTCCCATAAAGTGAACCGCCTCTTCGAAGCACCATCTTTCTCTGTTTCCGGCAAAAGTTTGACGATATTTATGCGTTGCTCACGCGGGATGGAACGGGAACCTGTGTTGGTGTTCCTGAAACGATTATACTCGCGAAGCGGGCTTGAGAGAGGAACCGAAGCTTGGTCCGACCACTGAAGCCGGGGGCGAGGAGGGTCGGCCTAGCCCCGATACTCGCGACCATCATGGTGGTTTCGCTGACCCTCATCTGCTCGGTCGTGGTCGGTGGGTTCGTCTTCGGGGTAATCGGGACGGGGGCGAATACCGCCCGGGTCCAGGTAATCGGGTCGATGATCCAATCCTACCTTGGGATAGACGGGAGCACCTTCTTCGTCATCTGCGCTTCCAACCTTGGAAACGCAGACGGCGCGGGCTTCGTCCAGCTCTACAACTCCGGGACCGCCGGTGCGGCGGCCAACACCCTGCTCATCATCTACGACGGCGTGACGATCACAGCCGACCTTGGGCCTGGGTGCAATGTCCTGCCCGAGAGCACGGTGTACATCTTGATCCTGTCTCTGCCCTACGAAGTCCCTCAAGGAACCCAGTACAGCGGGTACGTCTCCATGAGCAACGGGGCCGAGGTGCTCTTGGCGGGCAGCTTCCTATGACCGGCCGGCTGGGCTCAGTCTACGCCGCCGCGACGAGCCTTCTCTTGGACCTGAGCACATAGAGCAACGGAAGGATGGCAGCTACAAGGAGCACTGGGCTCCCCCCGAACTGCGGGACTCCCGTCGTTGCGTTCTGGAACGAGATCTCAAACGTCGACGGCTGGAACGGGGACTTGAGCAGGATACCAGGCACGTTGCACCCCGTGGTCTGGAGCAGCGCGGTCACTGTGGGGTTGCCGCAGGGCGCTGTCAGCTGGCTGACGATGGCCGTCAGCAGGAGGTCGACCGCGACGAAGTAGGTCGTACCGCTCCCGATGCGGACGGTGAAGGTTCCGGTGCTGTAGGTGGAGCCCGTCCCGTCCCAGAGCGGGTTGTATGTGGGGGCCACGAGGTTCCCGTCGGTGTGGACCTGTGGTGTCGTCCCGACCAGGGTCGCGGTGCTGAACGACGACGAGGTCGAATTGTAGAGCGCGTAGTAGTCTCCGTATATCTGGTTGTCCGTGATCGTGATTGTGAGGGTGGCTGGACCGGTCAGGGCGTACTCCCCGGTAGAGACGCTATTCGAGAGGACGCCGACGCTGTTCGAGTACAGCACAGAGTGGGCCAGCTCGCCAGGCAGCGACTCGGTGAACGGCGGGGTCACGGGGACGATGGTCTCCGCGGCGCTCGCCTGAAACGCCGTGCCCACTGAAACCAGCAAGAGCGCGGCTGAGAGGAGCAGAACGGCGCGGATTCCGGGCGAGGCTTTCGCTCTTCCCACTTTGAGAAACAGAAAATACACACAGTTTACCGTATATATGCCGCGTGAAGTCTAACGAGATGAGTGTGGACCCCAAATTCATCATTTCATACTTTCAGCTTGTCCGCCCGGCCCGACCAGGAGCAAGGGCTGCCCAAAGAGGAGATTTTTTGAAATTGATTGAGAAAAGAGGTAGATTCCCGCCAACATATTAAATAGTCCGGCATGAGGACCAAACCTCGCGGCCGGGTGGAGTGTAGGGTTGGCATTGACTGTCGCGTTTACACCAATCGCCGGTGTGCTTCTAGGGGCTTCTGTGCTGCTGGGCCTCTCGTTCTTCGTCTATGGCATCAACACCCTGCACCTGACGAGACGGGCGAGAGAGTACCGCCAGCCGACGCAAGGTCGGCTCGCTTCGAGGCCGCCCGTGGCAGTCCACCTTCCTGTCTACAACGAGTTCTACGTCGCCGAGAGGCTCATCGGTGCCTGCGCCAAGATGGCCGACCGATACGGAAGGAGCCTCGTCCGAATTTGCGTGATCGACGATTCTGACGACGAGACTCGCGAGAAGCTCGACTCGGTCTCGAAGGGATACCTCGACCAGGGCTACAAGGTCGAGGTCTTTCGCAGGGGGACGCGGGCCGGCTTCAAAGCAGGAGCGCTCCAGGCCGCCCTTGAAAGGACCCCTGAGCCTTTCGTCGCAGTCTTCGACGCCGACTTCGCACCGACCGAGGACTTCCTCGACAAGACCGTACCGTTCATGCTCGAGGACGAAAAAGTGGGGTTCGTGCAGTGCCGGTGGACCCATTTCGACAGGGGGTACAACGTGGTCACCGAGACCATAGCGATCGGCATCGACGCGCACTTCCTCCTGGAGCAGGCGGGGAGATGGTCGAGCGGCTACATGATGAACTTCAACGGGAGCGCAGGCCTACTCCGCACCTCGGCGATGGTCGCCGCTGGGGGATGGAATTCCGACACCCTGGCCGAAGACCTCGACATGAGCTACAGGATGCAGCTCTCGGGCTTCAAGCCTGTCTACCTCAAGGACGTCACGGTACCCGCAGAGCTCCCTCCCACGATCACCGGCCTCAAGCGACAGCAGGGCAGGTGGGCGAGGGGTTCAATCCAGACCGCCAAGAAGGTCTGGCCGCGCGTCTTCTCGTCGACGAAGCTCTCGCTCAGGCAGAAGTTCGAGGCCTTCGTCCACCTGACCTACTACCTTGTCCATCCGCTCATGGTCGCTTCATTCGCGCTGACCGTCCTCGCCACCTTCCTCAACATCAACGTCTTCGCCTACGCCTTCACGGTCAACGTGCTCAACCCCGGGGCGGTGTTCGGCGGGCCCCTCCTCGTCGGCCTCGAGGTGACCCCTTGGCTGGTCTTCATCCTGATGGTGGTCATCTCGACCATCTCAGTCCTCTACTATTGCATAGAGGCGGTCCGGACCCAGCACCTGGGGCTCCTGAGCAACGTGAGGCAGATCCTCCTCCTCGTGGTAATCGGATACGGCATCAGCGTGAGCAACTCGGTCAGCGTCCTCTCAGGTCTCTTCTCCAGCCAGACGGGGGTCTTCCTCCGCACCCCAAAGTACGCGATCATGAGCAAGGACGGCACCTGGAGAGAGAAAAAGTACCAGCTCGCCCTCAACAGAGTCACCATCTTCGAGGCCATCGCCTCGGCCGTGGGGGTGCTCGCTCTGGTCTACGCCGCGGCCACGGGCAACTTTGGGATCTTTCCCATCCTCGCCATTTACGTCGCCGGGTATCTCCTCGTCCTCCTCCTCACGCTGTCGCAGTCCGTCTCCAAGCAGCTCGCCGCGTGACCGAGCCCTCTCCCGCCTAGCAGCCCGGCCCGTCCCGACAGCCGCCCCTCGCGCCTGATTATCAGGACTACGAACGCGATTATCCACGGGATGAATATCAGCTCGCCAGCGACCGAGTGGAAAGCCTGGAACGCCTTCGGGTCCGTTATGTTGCTCATCGCGTAGACGGCGAGCGCCGCGAGCCTAACCACGTTGACGAGGAACGACCCCACCGCCCCGACGAGCATGTAGAGGGTCCCCCTCGCCCAGCCCGTCCCGACCTTTACGCACACCGCCAGCACCACGAGGAGCCCGATGACAATGCCGTCCAGCCCCGCCGAAGGCCAGAAGACCTGGAGGTTCATCGAGCCGACGTTGTTCTGGAGCATCAATATGTTCCCCTGGGCGTGCGCCGCCCCGGGCGCGAACAGGTCTAGAGACCAGGCGACCATCTGGAGGGCGGGGGGGACCACGTACCCGAACGGGCCCAGGGAGTTGAACGGGAGGATGACGTCGATGAAGAGGAACGAGGCCATCCCGGCCGTGTAGATCAGAGGGGTGATGGTCCTCGACCCTCTGTCCAGGAGGAGCAGGGCGGCGAGGAAGGTCGAGGTCACCGCGTAGTCGATGCCCCAGACCCAGCTGTACTGAACTATCTCCGGGTCGACGCCCAGCGCCGTCCCGGCCGAGACGACGGAGTTGAAGACCGCCGGCTGGGCGTACGCGAAATAGTAGGCGGCAGAGAGGGCGACGACAGCCCAAGCCGCGACCGCCTTCCTTCCCTCCAGCGGGACGAGCGACCTCCTCCCCATCTCGAGGAGGACGAGCGGGACGACAGCCAGCACGGCCGACCTGCCCTGGTTCCAGGACATCGTGAAGCTGACTGGGTCGGCAAGGAACGCCGCCAGCACAACCAGGGCGAAGTAGGCGAGGTAGGGCGGGTTCCGGAGGGAACTGCGGTCCATCTCCTGAAAACCTTCGTCTCGACCGCGGCCCCTCCGCATTATTAATATGCGCCGGGTCGGGAAGCCAATGGGTGCTGATGCGGTGAGCGTTGACGGCTGGAAGGGCAGGGACGTCATCAGCATCCTGGACTTTACCCGGCAAGACCTCGAATCTCTCTTCGACCAAGCCGACCAGTTCGTCGGCCCCCCGAGGCCCCGCAAGGACCTCGCCGACAGGATAGTCGCCACCGCCTTCTTCGAGCCGAGCACCAGAACCAGGCTGAGCTTCACCACCGCCGCCCTGAGGTTGGGCGCCAAGGTGATCGACCTCTCCCCCGACGTCTCCTCGGTCCTGAAGGGCGAGAGCCTCGCCGACACGACGAGGATGCTCGAGGGCTACTCCGACCTCATTGTGATGAGGCACCCCTCCGAGGGCGCGGCCCTTCTCGCTGCCGAGCTGAGCTCCGTCCCCGTGATAAACGGCGGCGACGGGTCCCAGCACCACCCCACCCAGGCGATGCTCGACCTCTTCACAGTGAGGAGGCTCAAGGGCAGGATAAGCGGGCTGACCTACGCCGTCCTCGGTGACAACAGGTACGCCAGGAGCGCCACGTCGTTCCTCTACGGCCTGACCAAGTTCAAGCCAAAGATGGTCTACGTCGTCTCCCCCGAGACGCTCCGCCCCCGCGACGAGATAACCAAGAAGCTCAGGGGCCTGGGAATGAGGTTCGAAGTAAGGTCGGACATCGAGCAGGTGATCGGCAGGGCTGACGTCCTCTACCTCACGAGGATCCAGAAGGAGAGGTTCCCCGACCCGAACGAGTACGAGAAGGTCAAGGGTAGCTACAAGCTGACCAAGGACGTCCTCTCCAGGGGCAAGGGCAGCCTGATAGTCCTCCACCCACTCCCGAGGTCGACCGAGCTCCCGTACGACATCGACTCGACGAGGGCGGCCGCCTACGTGGAGCAAGCGCACCTAGGGGTGCCGCTCAGGATGGCGCTCCTCCTGAAGACAGTGGGAGGCAGGCAATAGTGGGCATCGTGGTGACGAGGAAGGCGCCCCCGCCCGAGAGCGACAACCAGACGCAGATGCTGGTGAGGAAGATCCCCGACGGGAGCGTCATCGACCACGTGGCGGCGGGCAAGGCTCTCTCTGTCCTGAGGCTCCTGGGCAACCCGCAAGAGAAGGGGCTGGTCATCGCCCTCGTGATGAACGTGAGCAGCTCCAAGATGGGCAGGAAGGACATAGTCAAGGTCGAGGGGATGGAGATATCTCCGGAGCAGATCCAAAGGCTCGCCCTCATCGCCCCTCGGGCGAGCGTCAACATAGTCCGGGCCTACAAGGTCGTCGCCAAGAAGAACGCGGTCCCCCCTCGGACCCTCCACGGGATACTGAGCTGCACCGCCCCCACGTGCGTCTCAGTTAGGGAGAAGGACTCCGCGCCATCTATATTCTTCATCTCCGGGAGGTCGCCTCTCCGGTACCGCTGCAAGTACTGCGGCAGGGAACTCTCAGAGAAGGAGATATCCCAGCAGCTCGGCTGAGGGAAACAGATGAAGACGCGAGTTTTCACCACGGGGGTCGTCCTCAAGGGCAAGAAGCTCCTCATCCTCAAGCGGAAGGAGGACGACGACACCTACCCGGGCGTGTGGGACTGCGTCGGGGGCCACTTTGAGGAGGGCGAGTCGGCCGAGCAGTGCATGCTGAGGGAGGCGAGGGAGGAGGCGGGCCAGGCCATGAAGATAGTGAAGGGCGGCCCCCTCATCGAGTACCTGGACGCATACGGGCGGGCGGTCGCCGTCCCTTTCATCCTGAGGCCGGACCCGAGAAGGAAGGTGGTGCCCACCGAGCACTCCGAGTTCAGGTGGGTCGCCCTCAAGAGCCTCAAGGACTATGAGATAGTCCCGGACCTCGCCGAGGCGCTCCGCCTCTTCGGCCTGGCGCGCGGGAAGCTCAAGGTAGCAGCTTGAAGTCCTCTGATCTGACCTCCCTCTCCCTGTACAGGGACCAGAAGTAGTAGATGTTCAGGGCCCAGAAGACCATCGCGGCCAGGAAAAGACCTGCGTTCCTCTCGGGGGCGATCGCGTTGATTATGTTGGTCTCTATGGTCTGAGCCTGCGGATAGACCGGCGTGATGTACCTGATCAGGGCGATGTCGTTGATGACGTGGAACGTCAGGACGGCGGCGAGGGAGGCGAGCAGGAGCCGCACCCTCTGGGGGCTCCAGAGCGCGATGTCTATCAGGGCGAAGGCGAACAGGTAGACCGAGTACTGCTCGTTGACCTGTCCCCTCAGCAGGAGGAACGCGAGGGTGACCAAGATGAGCGTGTGGACCATGCCCCGCTCCGTGTCCCACCCGAACCACCTGTACCCCAGGTAGGTCGCCACCGCAACGGCAGCCACCCAGATGTAGCCCGCCCAAGCGAAGAAGTTGAGGCTGGAGTCGGGCAGCAACCCTACGTAGTTCCAGTAGAAGACCAGCTCCCACATCGACAGCGACAGCCTCCCCGTCGCCAGGGTGCTCTGCAGCGTCGTCCCCACCACGGAGAACTGCCAGCCCTCGAGGGTGACGATGACGAGGCTGGCGACTATCGGTATCCCAAGCGCGAGGGCCAGGCTCCTGACAGGCCTCGGCCCCCAAGACAGGGGGACGGTGAATATCAGGGGTATCGACTTGGCGAAGGTCGCCATCCCAGCCCAGAACCCGCGGTATGTCCCCGGCCGGGCCATCAGCGCGAAGACGATGAAGAGCATTGGGATGGCGTCGAACATCCCCCAGATCCCGGTGAGGATGATGTTGAACGGGGAGAAGAGCCAGAACTTCAGCACGAAGGAGGCCTTGTCCGACCCCCTCCTCTCGACGTACCTGAACAGGAAGTAGGCGAGTAGGATGTCGCATATGATGATGGGCTGCTTGATCATGAAGTAGTAGAGGAAGGGCGTCGGCGACCCGAGGAGGGCGAAGAGGTCGTAGATCCCCGCGAGGAGGAGCGGCCAGAACGGGAGGTAGGCTATCGCCGGGTTCCCTCCAGGGAAGTAAGCGTTCGCGAAGCTCAGGCCAGGCGCGGCGGGCATGGAGGCGTAGGGGGTGACCCCCCTCGCCACCCAGTACCCCGTCCTGACCCAGAGCTCAAAGTCGTAGGGGTGGCCCGTCCAGAAGCTGAACACCTCCCTGGCCAGGAGCCCCAACAGGAGAAGGTAGCGCGTCTTGATGACCCTTCCCTCCTTGTTCGTCCTCAGTCCTGCGAGCCTACTTATCGCTTCGGGCCCCGCAAACCCTTAACTCTCCGCCAGGCTCCTTCTGTCCAGCCTCATTGCCCAGCGGCGAGTACCTCAGGCTCCGCACAATCGGCAGGAAGACGGGAAAACCGCACGACGTCATCGTCCGCTTCCTGACGGTGGGAGGGAAGATAGTCGTCTTCCCCCAGAGCGCGGGTCGCCAGGACTGGGTCGCCAACCTCGAGGCCAACCCAAAGGCGGAGGCCTTCAGCACCGACTTCTCCGTCGAGGGGACTGCGAAGGTCAAAGAGGTCTCCGGGCTCAAGGACCCCCTCCTCTCCGCCTTCACAAGGAAGTACGGGGAGAGGGACGTCAGGAAGAGGTACTGGGGACAGCGGCGCTACGTCGAGATAGAGATCACATCCAAGTCCGCGTCGCTCAACTACGCCCAGCTCGTCTACGCCGAGCTCGAGGCGGCCTTCGACGGGGTGGCAGAGAACTACGACCACCACATAATGGACAACGAGATGAACCTCTGGCTGAGGAACAGGTCGGTCGCCCTGCTCAAGCGCCTCTTCGGCCCCGGGGACACCGTCCTCGAGATAGGCTGCGGGACGGGGACCGAGACCCTCGCCCTCGCCGAGCACGGCACCTCGATGATAGCTACGGACATCTCCTCCAAGATGCTCGATGTCCTCTGGAGGAAGGCGGGCGACGCCAACCTCCGCGGCAGGGTGAGGACCGTCCAGGCGAGGCCGTACGAACTCCGCCAGAAGCTCGCGGAGGCCGGGATAGCGCGGATCGACGGGGCGTATTCGACGTACGGCGCGATCAACACCGACCCCTTCCTGCCGCAGCTCTTCAAGGACCTCGCGGCCATGATAAGGCCTGGCGGCCACCTCGTCCTCGGGGTCTGGAACAGGTACTGCCTCTACGAGATATTGGGATACTCCATCAGGGCCAAGCCGAGCCTCGCCTTCGCGCGGTTCAGGAACCCCGTCCCGGTCGGCAAGTCGAGGTTCTGCGTCGCCTCCAACGCCTACGACGTCCGCTCGATCACGTCGTTGATGGACGGCGACCTCGTCCTCAGGGAGGTCCACGGCGTCGAGATCTTCCTTCCGCCGTCCAACCTCGTCCACTACCTCCCTCCCCGACCGCTCGTCAGCGCTCTCAAGAGGCTCGACGTCGCGCTCGAGACCCTATACCCTTGGAACAGGCTCGGCGACCACTTCCTCGCGGTCTTCCAGCGCCGCCCTACTTCCTGACCCGGTACCTCAGGAAGAGGAGCGGCTTCAGGAACCATGCCCTCGAGGACAGGACGTCCACCTTGGAGAGGGCAGGGACCCGGTCGAGCGTCCTCCCCAGCCGGTTGTCGAACGCGCCGGTCCCGCGCACCTCCACTAGCGCCAGGCGCGGGTCCCGATAGTCCTCGAACGACTGGACGTACGATACGTGGTTCGGCCCGGCGACGTACGCCATCCTCCCGCCCCGAGGGCCTCGGGGCGCCCTGTTCGGGTTCGCTATCCCCATTATCACGGTCCCACCCGGGCGGGCTACCCTCACGACTTCGTCGAGGACGAGCCGCGGCTCCCGGACGTGGTGGAGGACGCGCACCGCCAGGACCAGGTCGAACGAGTCGTCGGCGAAGGGGAGGACCCGGATGTCCGACCTGAGGAGCATCGCCTTCCTGAGCCTCCTGCCCACGCTCCTCAGGGAGTTGAAGGCGAAGTCCACCATCACGAGCGTCTCGACCCTCGGCTCGAGGACAGAGGTCAGCCTCCCGAAACCCCCGCCGAGCTCCAGGCAGTCCCGCGCGCCTCCCAGCATAGAGATGACCGTCTCCTTCTCCGCCCTGTCCTCGATCGTCCGCCCCCTCCACTGGGCGGCGTAGTCGTAGTTCTCATAGTCGGGGATTTCTCCCCCCGCCTCCCCGCTCATCCTGGCCACGACCCGAGACGCCGCGGCCCTCAGGCCTTGGACTCGAGGTCCCCGTACATGTTCCTCAGGCGCCTGTACCTTGTCGACTCTTGGATGAAGTGCCCTTTGCCGATCCTCGTTGCGAATATCGACGACGGGGAGGACGCCTTCATCAGGCTCCTGTTGCGCGCCCAAGACTTCATCCGTAGGAACGACCCCAGAGTGACGTAGAGGAACGAGTTCAGGACGGACGACCCCCGGCGCCGATGGGTCTTCGCCTCCTCGCCGCCGGTCTCCGTCTCTCTAAGCCTCATACCGTAGAGGACCGGGAAATATCCCTCCATCCACTTGGCCTCGGAGAGGAGGGCGTGTAGGGCGACCTTCCCGCCTATCACCTTGGCCGTGAGAGCGTCCCTCGCGAAGATAGGCGGCTGCTTGGCCCTGAACGCCCCGGTCGCCCACGCTTCGTCCATGATGCAGCTGAAGCATATCTCCGGGACCTCCCTGTGCGCCAGCATGTGGATCCTCGCCAGTAAGAGCGCCTTGAGCATGAACGCCCACATGCCGTCGGGCCTCGTGACGCAGAAGAAGTCGATGTCCTCGTGCTCTCCCGCGGAGAGGTAGGCGTTGGCCCCGCTCACCGAAACGATGGACGTCCCGCGCAGCAGCGACGCCCCGAACCTCGACGCCCTCCATAGGTTCTCGACCGCCCTCTCTCTCCTCCTCGACTCCTCCAGGGCGGCCGAGCGGGCGGGCACCTCGGACGACCTCTCCACGACGTACCCAGAGTCGAGGCGGAACCTCGTCCTCAGCCTAGAGTCGGAGAGGAAAGCCGCCTCCACCTCTCGTTCGCTAGCTTCGAGTCCGGCCAGCCTCATCACCTCGCCGAGCGAGATCGCCGCGCCGTTGACCCTGGCTATCTCGCAGAATACCCCTATCTCACGCGCCTGCCTCTCCGAGACGGCCAGGCTCATTCTAACCTTGCTCGTATCTCTTCCAGACCGCGTGCGCCGCGCTCGCGACGAACGTGTCCCAGAGCGCCCCCGAGAGGGCCATCAGCTCCCCGACCGTCGCGACGGGAAGGACCATCGCCCGCTTCGGCCTGCTCGCGAGCATCCTGATGACTATCTTGGCGCTCTGCAGGGGGCTGAAGAACATCATCGTCTCCACAGTCCGAGGGGCCTTGCCCACCAGACGCTTGACCTGGATGTGCCCGAAGAGTATCCTACGTCTCTGCCTGATCAGGTCGACCATCCTCCAAGGCACGTCTATCTGGACGACCGCGTCGGGCTGGAACCCTACCCTGAAGCCTCTCTCGCTTATCCTCCCCGCGATGTACGCCCCGTCGTTCACGACCCCCGGAGGGAGCTCTGGAAGGAGCTCGCTCCTCAATACCATCAGCTCGTCCGTCCCATGGTTGCTCTGCTTCCTCTGGCCCGGGTCCGAGGAGAGAAGGTTGTGGGACGTCCACATCACGTCAAGGACGTCTGAGATCAGCCCCCTCGGCCTCTCGAAGACTGGCCGGCCGGAGATGAACCCAGCCCCCTTGTCCCCCTCTATGTTCTTGAGGAGCGCCATTATGGAGGCATCGTCTACCAGGGCGTCGGCGTTGACGTAGACCAGAAAGTCGCCCTCTGTCTCCCGGAAGACCTCGTTGATCGCGTCCGCCTTGCCTGTCCTCCTCTCGTGCTCTATCAGCTTCATCCTCGGGTCCCGTGCCGCCTGCCTGGCGACGCGGAGCGTGTCCTTGGAGCACTCGCTGGCCACAAGCACCACCTTCTTCATTACGAACCCGGGCGTCTCTATCCCCAGCACGTTAGAGAGGAGCTGCCTGAGCGTCGGCGGTTGGCCCGTCGCGCATATCCCTACAGTGAAGGTGCGGATGCTGGCCTCCTCCATCTGGCCGCTATCCTGCACCACGTCTGTCTTGCTCTTCTGCACGTTTCTCGCTCTCTTCTCCGCGGTCTTACCCAACTGGGTCAAGCCACTAGCGCGATAGTAGGGCCCTCCTTCTGATAAGGGTTTTCTCTGCGGGGCTTACCGTCTGGACGAATCGTATGGTGATTATGCAGCAATGTTGAAAAATCGTTATTATTCTCTCTGCATCCGAACGGGCAAAGGCGTTGAGAAAGATTGAGGCCTAGGCTGCGCAGGTTCCTCATGGGCGTGGGTGCTGGCGCGGTCGCCCTTCTCGTCTCCCTTGTCATCAGGCTGTTCTTCGGGGGCGTCTTCCTCCCCGAGATAGCGGTCGGGGCACTTGTCACCAACACGCCGGGCACGGTGGAGTCCGTCTTGGTGACCAACCTGCAGTACGTCGCAAAGTACTCGGCCCTCACGGGCGCCATCATAGTCAACCTCGTCCTCTACGGGGTGATCGCCTACCTCCTTTCCGGGGTGAGCGGGCGCAAGGAGTACGGCGACCGCGTGGGCATCTACACCTTCTCGGCCTACGGCGTTACCTTCATCCTCACGATAGTCGCCCTGGCCTTCACCCAGGTCCTCAGCTCCCCGCAGCCCCTCCCGACCATAGTCCTGACCATCCTCCCGCCCCAGCTGGCTTTTGGGGTAGTCTTGGTCGCGGGCGAGAAGTTCGCTCCGGCCCAGACTGGCGTGCTCTGCGAGCCGCTCAAACCCCTGGAGTCGAAGGGGGCGAGGAAGCGGAAGTTCGACAGAAAGCGCCGGCTGGTGATACAGGCCGGAGTGGCGACGGCAGTCGCGGCCGCCCTGCTCTACTACGGGGTCGGCCTCCTCTTCCCCAAGCCAGGGGTAAGCAGGGCCGACGCGGTCACGGCCCTGTACCAGCAGGAGGTGACCCCGACCGACCAGTTCTACCGGGTCGACGTCAACATCTTCCCTCCAAGCGTCAGCACGGACGGGTGGACCCTCCCCGTCACCGGGATGGTCTCGAACCCTCTCACCCTGGACTACAACCAGCTCCTCGCCATGGACTCGGTCGAGCAGTACAACACCCTCGAGTGCGTGAGCAACGACGTGGGCGGAGACCTGATTAGCACCGCCAAATGGACGGGCGTCAAGCTCAAGGACGTCCTCTCCCAGGCGCAGGTCAGCCCGGAGGCCACCTATGTCGTCTTCAAGGCCGCCGACGGCTACGACGTGGGCATCCCCATGGCCAAGGCCCTCCTCGACGGGACGATACTCGCCTACCAGATCAACGGCCAGCCGCTCCCGGCCGAGCACGGCTACCCAATCAGGATGATCGTCCCGGGCTACTACGGGATGATGAACTGCAAGTGGGTCACCAGCATCGAGCTGGTCAACGAGACCCACCAGGGCTACTGGCAGGTCAGAGGGTGGGCGAACGAGGCGAGCTACCAGACCGGGTCTTCGATAGTGACCCCCGGGGCCGCCCAGGTCGACGACAGGTTCGGGATAGCCGGCTCCACCTCGGTCCCCGTCGGACTGGTCCCTGTCGCGGGAGTGGCGTTCGCGGGAGACAGGGGGATTTCCAAGGTCGAGGTGAGCACGGACGGTGGGAACACTTGGATCCCAGCGAGCGTCAAGGACCCTCTCTCGCAGTACACCTGGGTCCTCTGGACGGCGGACTGGAACCCGACGTCGACGGGCAACTACTCGATCGCGGTCAGGGCGACGGACGGCACCGGCGCGGTCCAGACCGCCGTGATGAACACGCCATTCCCTTCGGGCGCGACCGGATACCACATTGTCGACGTGGGCGTCACCTCAAGCTGATCGCTGAGACGAGATTGCTTGCTCTAGGCCAGATTCAATACTTAAATAGATATTGAAATATTAGAGCTGCAGCGAGTCAAATGGCAGGAACGAGAACAACCAAGCAAGCAAAGGCCGCGACCTTGAGCGGCAAGAAGCCAGGGGGATTCACGGACGAGGAACGGGCCGCGATAAAGGAGCGAGCCCGAGAGATCAGGGCCGGCGCGGACGAGGCTGAGGGAGAAGCCGTCGTGCTGGCGAAGATCGACACGATGCAGGATCCGGACCGCGCCCTGGCGAAGCGGCTCCACGCCTTCATCAAAGCCAACGCCCCGGCACTCTCTTCGAGGCTCTGGTACGGGATGCCAGCCTATGCCAACAAGGACGGCAAGATGGTCTGCTTCTTCCAAGATGCGGCGAAGTTCAAGACGAGGTATGCGACGTTAGGCTTCAGCGACAAGGCCAGCCTCGACGAGGGTTCAATGTGGCCTGTCGCCTTCGCGCTGAAGAGTTTGACCGCCGTCGAAGAGGCGAGGATCGCCTCCCTACTGAAGAGGGCGGTGGGCTGAGCGATGATCGAGAAGCTGACGGTAGTCGGAGTGGTCGTGAAGGACCAGGCCAAGGCGCTGGACTACTACACCAAGGTGCTCGGGCTCGAGAAGCGCTCCGATTTCACCGGCCCGACGGGGGTCAGGTGGCTGACCGTGGGGCCGAAGGGGCAGGACATCGAGATAAGCCTCTTCCAGGCCGGCTCGTATCCGGACCAGAAGGGAGGTCAGTTCCAGCTCCAGCCGGGGAAGGGGACGGGATGGACGTTCCAAAGCACCGACTGCAAGAAGGATTTCGAGGTGCTAAAGTCCAGGGGAGTCAAGTTCGACCAGAACAAGCCTGCGGAGTACCCCTACGGCATCCAGGCCTCGTTCTCCGACCCAGACGGCAACGCGTTCATCCTCCTGCAGATGGCAGCCAAGCAGGTCTGGTAGCGCCTTTGGGTAGCTCCTGGAAGGCCATCTCCGACGAGAGCAGGCGGCAAGTCCTCCTGCTCCTCAAGGACGGCGAGAAGACTCCCACAGAGATGTCGAAGAGCTTCGACTTCTCGATGGCCGCTCTCTCCACGCACCTCAGGGTCCTTAGGGACGCGGACCTCGTGCAGGAGAGGAAGGTGGGCCAGCACCGGTACTACTCGGTCAACAGGGAGAAGATGTCGGAGATGCGGCTCTTCTTCGAAGGGTTTTGGGACGACGCCCTCCTGAACCTGAAGCGCCACGCCGAGTCCAAGGCGGCGAAGAGAGGCTGGTAGTGGATGTCCAGCGAGATAACAAAGTCGGTCCTGATCGACGCCCCCGCCTCGGTGATCTTCAGGGCGCTGACCGACGAGAAGGAGCTCGTCCAGTGGATGCCGAGGACCGCGAGGATGGACCCAAGGGTGGGCGGCGAGTATGAGTTTGTCTTCTACAAGGCTGCGAACAAATCCGAGACCGCCGCCAGAGGTAGGATCGTCGAGATCGTCCCCGACCGGAAGCTCGTCTACACCTTCGCTTGGACCCGGGAGGGACCAGCCGCTCCGTCCACGCTGCTGACGTGGACCCTCGAGGAAGGCTCCGACGGGAAGACCCGGGTCACCCTGGTCCACTCGGGAGTCGGCAAGGACGCGTTCGCAGTCAACCTCGGCTGGGGCTACTACCTCGGGAACCTCTCCGCTCACTGCGCGGGGAAGGGCGGGCTCGCCCTAGAGCGTGATCTTCAACAGGACCGCTAGCCCGAAGAACTCGAGGACGGACATAGTCGACAGGTACGGTAGCGCGTCCCTCCCGAAGAACCTGGTCATGGTGGCGTAAGAATAGGCCGTGAGCAGGCTGTTGGCCAGCAGGAGGAGAGCGAAGAAGCTGAGGCCGACCGAGTGCGCCGCCCGGCTCCTTATCGCTATCCTGGTGAAGACGTAGAGCAGGACGATGAGCATGCCCGAGTTCAAGATGGAGAATATTATCGCCGCATACATCATCGGGTCCAACGTAGCTATTCTACCCCATCGAACCGGCCGAGCGTATTAAGCCTATTTCGAATTCCAGCTTAGGGATAAATACGCTCGGCAGTCCTTTCCCACCGTGCAGGACAACGAGGACCTGCGCCGGCTGCTGTGGTACCTTCTCGGGGCGACGAGAGGCGGGGAGATGCGGGCGAGGCTGATACAATCGCTGCGCGTCCAGCCCGGGAACATGAACCAGCTTGCGAAGCGGCTGGGCGTCGAGTACCGGACGATCCAGCACCACATCGAGGTGCTCAAGAAGAACTCGCTCGTCGACTCGAGGGGCGAGCACTACGGCCTTACCTTCTTCCTGTCGCCCTGGCTGGAGGCGCACATCGACATCTTCGATGACCTCTGCAAGAGGCTAAGGTTCCAGGTCGAGTGAGCGTGTTTAAGCGGCCGGCGGCGATGCCCAAGGCCGATGGGACTCCAGCGGAGCGCCGAGGACGTCTCCTACTCGCTCAGGCGCTACCTCTCGATAAAGTCGGCCTACTCCCCAGAGTTCTCCCCCGACGGAGAACGGCTCGCCTATCTCTCCGACCTCACGGGAGTGCCCCAGGTCTGGATGGCGGGTGTCTCGGGCGACCCCTCCCCGCAGCAGATCACCGTCGGCGACGAGCGCATCGGCTTCGTGAGCTACGCCTCGAAGAGCGAGACGATGGCGGTCGGGGTCGACCAGGGAGGGAGCGAGCGCTTCCAGATCCACATCATAAGGGGCTGGGGCAGCGAACTGGCAAAACTCACCGACGAGCCGAAGGTCATCCACAACTGGGGTGATTGGTCCCCGGACGAGACCAAGGTCTCGTTCTCGTCCAACGCGAGGAACCAGGAGTTCTTCGACATCTACGTCCAGGGCGTGTCGGAGCGCTCACCCGAGCTCGTCTACAGATACGACGGAAACGCCTACCCTGTCGCCTGGGCCCCGGACGGCTCCAAGCTGATCTTCGAGGTCACCCATACCCCTTTCGACCACGACCTCTTCCTCCTCGACCTCGGGGACAGACAGGCCGACCTGCTCACCCCGCATTCGGGCGAGGCCTCCTACTACTCGGCGACCTTTGACGCGAGCGGCGAGAGGATCTACTGCGTCACCGACAAGGACAGGGAGTTCTCCGCTGTCGCAAGGATCGACGTCGCCTCCCACGAACTCGAGTACCTCTACGCGGAGGACTGGGACGTGGAGGGGCTCGCCGCCACCAAGGACAGGCGGACGATGGCTTTCACGGTCAACGAGGGTGGAGCGTCCCGGCTCATGGTCTGGGACCTCGAGGAGCGGTCCCCGCACCAGCTCGACGTCCCAAAGGGGACCATTGGCGGTCTCGACTGGTCGAACGACGGCCGGAGGCTCGCGTTCTCCCTCTCCTCCTCTTCCGCCAACTCCGACATCTGGGTCGTCCAGTTCCCGAACCGCGGCCACACCGAGAGCGACCTCTTGAGGGTGACAAGGTCCTCGACCTGCGGCATCCCCGAGGCGAGCTTCGTCGAGCCGGATCTGGTCGGGACGCGCTCCTTTGACGAGCTGGAGGTGCCCTCCTACCTCTACCTCCCGAAGACGGGGTCGCCTCCCTACCCGATGATAGTCTCTCTCCACGGCGGCCCCGAGTCACAGTTCAGGCCCGGCTTCAGCTCCCTCTTCCAGTTCTTCCTCAGCATGGGATTCGCTGTCCTCGCGACGAACTTCAGGGGGAGCACGGGCTACGGCAAGAGGTACACCCATCTGGACGACGTGAGGGGAAGGATGGACACGGTCAAGGACGCCGAGTTCGCCCTCCGCCACGTCCTCAACCGGTACCCGATAGACAGGAGGAGGGTTGCGGCCTGGGGCGGGAGCTACGGAGGGTTCATGGTCCTGGCCTGCCTCTACTCCAACCCCGGCCTTTGGGCCGCGGGGGTTGACATAGTCGGGATATCGAACTTCGTGACCTTCCTAAGGAACACGGGCCCCTGGAGGAGGAAGCTGAGGATAGCCGAGTACGGCGACCCGGACAAGGACCGCGACTTCCTCGAGAGCATCTCTCCCACCAACAACGCCACCAAGATAACGTCGCCGCTGTTCATCATCCACGGGACCAACGACCCCCGGGTCCCGGTCGGCGAGGCCGAGCAGATCGCCGCGACGCTGAGGGGGATGGGCAGGGAGGCCCACATCATGAAGTTCGAGGACGAGGGCCACGGCCTGGTCAAGCTCAGGAACAGGATTGCGGGCTACACGGCGGCGGTCGAGTTCCTGATGAAGCACATGTCCTAGCGGTTAGGACTCGGCGATCTTCGCAAGCCTATCGGACATCTCCTTGAGCTCCCCTTTGATCGGCCTGACCTTCTCCGGGCTCGACTTCGCCAGGTCCTCCATGTAGGAAACGAACCCGGCGACCTCGTCGAACATCTCCTCGACCGACCGCTGCCTCCTCCCGAAGGCCGGACCGAACGAACCCTCCAGTTCTTCGCTCGCCTTGTCCGTCAGCTCGTATCTGCCGTCGTCCCTCTTTTTGACCATCCCGTCCTTCGCCAGCTGCTCCAGCACGGGGTAGACAGAACCCGGGGACGGCCTCCACCATCCTTGGGTCATTCTCTCGATCTCGTCCATCAGCTCGACCCCGTTCTTTGGCGAGGAGGCCAGCATGGTGACTATCGCCATTCGCAGCCCCCTCTTCCTGTGCATCATCCACCTGAACGGCCACACGGTCTCCCCAAGGCGGTCAGGTCTAATAAGGAAATCGGTTTTACGATATCGGTATTCCGATAAACTAAATAACCCGCCCTCCCAAACCTTGGACGGCGAAGAAATTGGACGGACAACCGTTCTCGAACAAGACCGCGCAGGCTCACGCACGTCTCGCAGCGCGACGGCGCGGCATCATGGGGTGGGTCTTCGGCGGCCTGGTCGTACTCCTTCTCGTCGCTCTCTTCGTCGTCCCGTTCCTCGTGTGGGGCGGGGTCATCACGACGGCGTTCTACCCGCGCGCTTTCTTCTTCCCGTTCGGCTTCCTCGTCTTCTTCTTCGTGATCTTCTTCGTCGTCCGAGCCCTCTTCTGGGGGTGGGGTTGGCGTGGCGGCTGGGGAAGGGGATACTGGGGCTACCGCGGCGGGTACGGCTACTGGACGGACGCCACAGAGATACTCAGGCAGCGCTACGCGAAGGGCGAGATCAGCAAGGACCAGTTCGACCAGATGATGAGGGACCTAAAGGCGCAAGACGCCTAGGTCCCCGCATTTTTCTTCCCTGCTTCCTCAGCGCCTTCTTTCCCGCCCCGCTCCTGCAGTGCCGCGAGGAGGACGATGGCGAACGGGACGAAGATGAGCAACTGCTGGGCGCTGTACTTCCTGACGTAGTGCGGGTCGCTCGCCAGTCCCTCCTCGACCTCGCTCTTCCACGAGCGCGCCCGTAGGAGGATGACCGTGTACGCGAGGACCGGCAGGTAGTTTATCCCGGTGAGGAGGAGGTAGAGGCCCAGCGGCCTCCCTAGCCCCGCCGGCCCCGCCGCGAGATACGCCCCTGCTGCGAGTATCAATGGCGTACCGACCCCGAACTCGATCCCGATGAACCTAGGGCCGTGGAGAGTGAGGTCGAGAGCGACCAGCTTCCTGACCACCATGACCCGTCCTTCCATGGCTGGAACCGCGAGCCTCGGGGTATTATTCTATTGAATCGGCCTGTCTCAGGTTTGGAATGGTTTGGGGTCTACCGTGCGGAGAATCCGCAGACGGGCAGCATGGTCCCTGCGACGATGCCGGCGATCCCCTCCAACGAGCCGCGAGCCAGACAAGGGCCCGTTGCCTTGATTGGCGCCTGTCACCTTTGTCGGGGATCCTCTTTGAGAAGCTTTTCAGGGGCGGGTTGCGTCGCACCGCCAACACCGTCAAGACCTATAGCAAGGTCGAAATGACAAGGGGTGGGGAACAAGACTGGTAGACAAGCAACTAAGGGAGGAGATGGCGAATCTGGCCGAGCTCTTCAAAGATCTTACTGAGCACGTCTATGGCCATCATGAAACTGAGGCGAGCGTGGTCAAGCGGCTCGAAGATCTTGAAAGACGAATCGCGAAGCTAGAACAAAGGACGACTCGTTAGAAACGTCGGCTACGGGTCGAGTCCGCCCCGAATTGATTCCGCATACGCCGTGGCTGGATTCACTCAGTGCATCAAGCAAATTCCGTCGGGCCCGCGAACTTTCTTCGGTGAGATTTCCACCAAAGCTGTGCAAGGTGTGCGGGGGGTGGGATTCGAACCCACGAACCCCTGAGGGACGAGGTCCTAAGCCTCGCGCCGTTGACCAGGCTGGGCGACCCCCGCGCGTTGCTCGGCGTCCCGAGGACGGCTTAACAGGTTTACGCATGGACCCAAGGGATAATAAGAAATCGACCCGGGGGACGGCCAGCTTTGAGCGTGGGGGATAGCGTCCTCGATGTCGTCGGGAACACCCCCTTGGTGTGGCTCAAGAGGATCGGGCGCGACGTCAAGCCCAGGGTCTACGCCAAGCTCGAGTACATGAACCCGGGCGGCTCGGTCAAGGACAGGATAGCGACCTTCCTGGTGGCCGAGGCCGAGAGGAAGCGCCTGCTGAAGAAGGGTGGTACCATAATCGAGCCGACCTCGGGGAACACAGGCGTGGGGCTCGCCATGCTGGCGGCGGTCCGGGGCTACAAGGTCGTCTTCACCATGCCCGACAAGGTGAGCGAGGAAAAGCGGGCCCTCCTCCGCGCGTACGGGGCGAAGGTGGTCGTCGCACCGACCGACCTCCCCACCGACTCTCCGGACCACTACGTCAACGTGGCGAAGAGGCTCCAGGCGGAGACCCCCAACTCCTACATGCCGAACCAGTACCAGAACCTCGCCAACCCCAAGGCCCACTACGCGACGACCGGCCCCGAGATCTGGAGGCAGACCAAGGGGAAGGTAGACGCCTTCGTCGCGGGCGTCGGGACGGGAGGAACGATCTCCGGCGCAGGGCGGTACCTCAAGAAGATGAAGCGGTCGCTGATGGTCGTCGGCACAGAGCCCGAGGGGTCGATCTACGGCAACCTCAAGCACGGGACGAACGACCCCCTGCATCAGTACCTGGTGGAGGGCATCGGGGAGGACTTCGTCCCGGGCACCTACGACCCAAACGTGGTCGATGAGATAATCACGGTGGGCGACGCGCAGAGCATCTCCACGGCCAGGAGGCTCGCGACTGAGGAGGGGATACTCGCCGGTGGCTCCTCGGGGACCGCCGTCGCTGGAGCGCTCGAGCTCGCTCGGAGGAAGCCGAGCCTGAAGCTGATCGTGGTGATCATCCCCGACTCGGGGCGCAGCTACCTCTCGAAGATCTACAACCCCGACTGGCTCAGGGAGCACAACCTCTAGCAAGATTAAAGTCCCGCCCGGTGGCCCGACATCCTGTGCGATTCGACACTCGCGCGGTCCATGCGGGCAACGAGCCCGACGAGCTGACGGGCGCCGTCACGCCTCCCATCTACACCTCCTCCACCTTCGCCCAGGCGGGGATAGGCAAGACCAAGGGCTTCGAGTACTCCAGGTCCGGCAATCCGACCCGGGCCAGGCTGGAGAGGGCGGTCGCGGACCTTGAGGGGGCCAAGTTCGGGCTCGCCTTCGCCTCAGGCCTGGCGGGCGAGACCGCCGTCGCGACCCTCCTGCAAAGGGGAGACCACGTCATCATATGCAACGACGTCTACGGCGGGACCTACCGCCTGTTCAACCAGGTCTTCAGGTACTTCGGGATCGCCTTCGACAGGGTGGATGCCACCGACCCCGACAACGTCGCCCGCGGCGCCAGGACCAAGACCAAGATGGTATGGATGGAGTCTCCGACCAACCCCCTCATGCAGGTCATCGACATCGCCGCTGTGGCGAAGGTGGCGAAATCTCGCGGACTCATGCTCGTGGTAGACAACACGTTCGCCTCGCCCTGCCTACAGAACCCGATCAAGCTTGGGGCGACCGTCGTCGTCCACAGCACGACCAAGTACATCGGGGGACACAGCGACCTGATCGGCGGAGCGGTCGTGACTTCCGACCAGGCGCGCTACGACAGGCTGAAGTTCATCCAGAACGCGACGGGCTCCGTCCCCGGGCCGTTCGACTGCTACCTCGCCCTCAGGGGCATCCGGACCATCCACCTACGGATGGAGAGGCACTCCAAGAACGCGGCTGCGGTCGCCGAAGCGCTGGCTCGAGACCCGCGCGTCAGGGAGGTCTACTACCCCTTCCTCAGGGGGTCGCCCCAGCTCGGGGTCGCGAAGAGGCAGATGTCCGCTGGAGGAGGGATGCTCTCCTTCCGGCTCAAGGGGGGCTACCGGGCGGCGTCCAGGTTCCTAGAGTCGCTGAAGGTCTTCACCCTCGGGGAGAGCCTCGGCGGCGTCGAGTCCCTCGCCGAGCACCCGGCCAGGATGACCCACGCCTCCCTCCCGCCGCCAGAGAGGGCGAAGCTGGGAGTGACCGACGACCTGGTCCGGCTCTCCGTCGGGATAGAGGACACAGAAGACCTCGTCGGCGACGTCAGGGCCGCCCTCGCCGCCATCTGACGTCGATTGCAGTTATTGCAAGAGACGATTCTTTCCGAGCACGACCTAAGACAATCGCCGAATGCCCTCAGCAAGGCTTATAAGACAATCGTCGAAGGCTGGCGGAAACAGGCTGAAATGGATTGGCTCAGTTCCTCGCCTTCGTCGACATCTTCGTCGAGTCGTCCTTGATGGACGACGTTGTCCAGTCCCTCGTCAATCTCGACAACCTGGAGGAACTCTACGAGGTGACGGGCGAGTTTGACATCGTGACGCTTCTCTCCTGCAAGGACATCGAGGAGTTCAGAGACATACTGAAGAACAGGATTATGAAGATCAAGGGCGTCAAGAGCACTGTCAGCTCGGTCGTCCTGAAAGCGTACAAGGGCCCCCGCTACCTGGGCGAACCCAAGGCCGGCCAGCCCCCATCGGCAAAGCAAGCGCGTCAGTAGGCGAGACACGGACAGTCTCGCCATAGAGGAGGAAGTGCAAAAGTGAATGATAGACATACAACAGCTCGTCTCAGTCATCCTGATTCTCGGGGGGACCATGTCCGCAGCGTGGCTGATTTCCCCTTACATCGTGAGGGTCTACACGGGCGCACCCAGCCGCATGGACAGGCTCCTCGACCCCGTTGAGCGGGGGATCTATAGGGCCATCGGGGCCGACCCCGCAAGGGGGATGGGCTGGAAGGAGTACTTCTTCACAGCGCTCCTCGTCAACGTAGTCCAGATGGCTATAGCCTTCGCCATCCTGACGCTCCAGGGCTCCCTCCCCCTCAACCCCATGGGGTTCGGCGGGATGAGCTGGGACCTCGCCCTCAACACGGTGGTCTCGTTCGCGACCAACACCAACCTGCAGCACTACAGCGGCGAGACCACGCTCTCCTATCTGAGCCAGATGGGAGCCATCCAGTTCCTCCAGTTCACCTCGGCGGCCACGGGCATCTGCATGGGAGTCGCCATGGTCCGCGGCCTGACCGTGGGGTCGAAGCACATGGGCAACTTCTACTACGACTTTGTCAGGTCGCTCACCAGGCTCCTCCTCCCGTTCTGCTTCGTAGCGGCGCTGATTCTGGTCTGGATGGGCGTGCCGCAGACCATAGGTGGCTACGTCCCCATCAAGACCGTCGAGGGCGCGACAGGCTCCATCCTCGTCGGGCCCGTCGCCTCCCTCGTTTCGATAATGCAGCTCGGGACCAACGGGGGTGGGTACTACGGCGCCAACTCAGCCCACCCGTTCATGAACCCGACGCCGGCCTCCGACATACTCGAGATATGCCTGATGCTCCTCCTCCCGACGGCGATAGTGTTCGTCTACGGACAGCTCCTGGGCAAGAGGCGGGAGTCGAGGCCGGTCCTCATCGGGGCTTACGGCCTCTTCGCCATAGACCTCGCCATCGCCTTTCTCCCCAACATGCCGCAGGTCGGGCCGGGGATCGAGACCAGAACAGGCGGGTTCTTCTCCGCATTCTGGACCGTCGTCACCACGGCAGTGACCACCGGCTCTGTCAACAGCTCTCTCGCCGGTATGCACCCGCTAGTCATCCTCGGCGGCTTCATGGGGATGCTGATCCAGGCCACGCCGGGCGGGAAGGGCGTCGGGCTCGCCTACATGGTGATGTACATCGTGATAACTGTCTTCATCGTAGGGCTCATGTCGGGCCGGACGCCCGAGTACCTGGGCATCAAGATCACGTCGAGGGACATGCTGATCGTCCTCGTCGCCTTCCTGGTCCACCCGTTCGTGATACTCTTGCCGACGATACTCGCATACGCTTCGGGGGCGGCCGCAGCGATAGGGGCCTCCGGCAACTCGATAGGGTTCACCCAGGTCCTCTACGAGTTCACAACCGCCGCCGCCAACAACGGCTCCGACTTCTTCGGGGCCTCCGCCAACACGCTGTTCTTCAACCTCTCGACGGCCGCGGTCATCTTCATCGGCCGATACGCGCCCATCGGCCTGATGCTGGCCTTGGCCGGCTCAGTGATCGGCCGGAAGAGGAGCAGCGAGGCGGGCGGCCTCAAGACCGATAGCATCACCTTCTCTCTCGTCCTCATAGGCAGCATCCTCGTGCTCGTCGTCCTCACCTTCCTGCCCTTCCTCTCTCTCGGGCCCATCCTCGCCTACTTCCAGGGGAACGTGAACTTCTATGGCTAGCGAAGCTCCGCGCGAGGGCCTTCCACCGGAGGCGGCCAGACGCCCCCGTCGGACATCTGGGGTCTCAGGCAAGGTCCTGGCCGAGTCGATAGCCCGCCTCAGCCCGGTCTCACTCGTCGCCAACCCGGTCATGCTCGTTGTCGAGGTCACCTTCTTCATAGTCGCTGCCATGGCTGTCTACCCGCAGGGCTTCTTCCCGGTCGCGAGCGCTGGGGAGAGGGGATACTACGTCGAGATCGCGGCGATCCTCCTCATCACCGTCTGGTTCAGCACCCTCTCCGACGCACTCGCGGAACAGCAAGCCAAGAACACGGCGAGCAGCCTCCGCAAGCTCGAGACCAAAGTCGTCAGCAAGAAGGTCGTCAGGACGGGGTGGCAGCAGACCCTCGTCGAGACTCCCTCGAAGGAGCTCAGGAAGGGCGACCTAGTCCTGGTCGAGAAGGGGGACATCGTCCCCCTCGACTCCGACGTCCTCGAGGGGATAGCCATGGTGGACGAGTCGCTCCTCACCGGGGAGTCCGCCCCGGTAAGGAAGGCGCCGGGTGACGTCCTCATCGGAGGCTCGAGGGTGGTGAGCGACAGCATGACCACGAGGATAACCGCGAACCCGGGCGAGAGCTTCGTGGACCAGATGATAACGATGGTCGAGTCCTCGAAGAGGCCCAAGACGCCCAACGAGAGGGCTGTCACGATGGTCCTCCTGGGCCTGACCGCGATCTTCACCATCATCGTGGGCAGCCTACTCGGCCTCTCGATAGTGCTCAACCTGGGGGCAGACCTCTCCGTGCTCATCGCCCTCTACGTCTGCCTCCTCCCGACGACGATAGGCGCCCTCCTCCCAGCGATAGGTCTCTCGGGGATCTCCAGGCTCTACGCCCACAGGATAGTCGCAAAGTCGGGCAAGTCGATCGAGACGGCCGGGGACGCAGACGTCATCCTCCTCGACAAGACCGGCACCATAACGGTCGGCAACCGCCGCGCCGTCGAGTTCGTCCCGCTCCGCGGGCACACCGAGAGAGAGGTGGGGGAGGCGGCCTTCCTGTCGTCATGGCACGACGACACGCCAGAAGGGAGGAGCATCATCAACCTGGCCTACGACAAGGGCTTCGTCCCACGGGAGCTCAACTCGCTCGCGCTCTCGGACGTCCAGGAGTTCTCGGCCAGCACGAGGATCAGCGGTGTCAAGATCACGAGGGGGGTCGGGTTCGTCCCGCAGAAGGCGGACAAGTCTGGGGAGGGCAGGATGCGGTTCAGCAGGAAGTACGGCGCCAGGAGCGAGGAGGCCAACGGGTCCGGGGAGCTCGACATCTCCAAGGGCGCCCCCGACTCCGCAAAGGAGCTCGTCGCCGTCGTCCCAGACGACTTCGACTCCGTGGTCACCTCCATCGCGTCCGCCGGGGAGACGCCGATGGCGCTCGTCAGGAACGGCGAGGCGATTGGCATCATCAGGCTCAAGGACGTCCTGAAGGAGGGCATCAGGGAGAAGATCCTGGCCGTCAAGACGCTGGGGATCCGGCCGGTCATGATCACGGGCGACCAGCCCCTGACTGCGAAATCAATCGCGGCCGAGGTGGGCCTCGACGAGTTCGTCCCTTTGGCGAGGCCAGAGGACAAGTTCGAGATAGTCAAGAAGGAGCAGGCCCAGTCCAGGATCGTCGCCATGATAGGCGACGGCACGAACGACGCCCCTGCCCTGGCAGTCGCCGACGTCGGCCTGGCCATGAACTCTGGGACAGAGGCGGCGAAGGAGGCGGCCAACATGGTCGACCTCGAGTCGAACCCCGCCAAGGTGATCGACGTCGTGATGCTGGGGAAGCAGCTCCTGATGACTCGTGGCGCAGTCACCGCATTCAGCATAGCGAACGACGTCGCCAAGTACTTCGCGATCATCCCCGTGCTGTTCGCCGCCTCCATCCCCCAGCTGCAGTCGATGAACATCCTGGGCCTCAGCCTGCACACCGCCGTCCTCTCGGCGCTGATCTTCAACGCAGTCATCATCCCCCTGCTCATCCCCATCGCGATGAGGGGCATCGCGTTCAGGCCGGCCGACACCATGACGATCTTCCTGAGGAACATCGTCGTCTACGGCATAGGAGGGGTGGTCATCCCGTTCATGGGCATAAAGGCAATCGACCTGCTGATATCCGCACTATAGATGATGAAAGATGGAAGACAAGACAAAGCCGAAGCACTTCAGGCCGATAGTCGCCGTCGCACTCGTCTCCCTGCTCGTCTGCGGCATACTCTTCCCGCTGGTCGTCACGGCGGCAGGGCAACTCTTCTTCCCCTACCAGGCGAATGGAGAGCTCGCCTCTCTAAACGGAAGGACCGTCGGCTCATATATCGCGGTCAACTCGACCGACTACTCTCAGCCGGTGTTCTTCCACCTGAGGAACGACTCGGCCTCTGGCTTCGACCCCGACATCACCCTGCAGGACGCTCAGTCGCAGGTCCCCAGGATAAGCAACGCGACGGGGATTCCGGCTGCGAGCATCGATGCGATAGTGAACGAGAACGTCGAGGGCGTGTGGTGGGTCTTCGGGAGCCCCTACGTCAACGTCCAGAAGCTCAACCTGATCCTGATAGCCCAGTTCCCCTCCGCGTACCCGAGCTTCGCCTAGTGCTGCGCCTTTCTCTTCTTCCTCTTCTCCTCGTCTGCCTTTAGCTTCTTGGCCTTCTTCTCGGCCATCTTCTTGTCGAAGTCGCCGAGCGGCGCGTCGCTCTCGACCCAACCGTGGGCTATCGTGATGATGTTCTTGACAAGATTCCTAGTCTCAGAGTCGTTCTTGGAGAAGACGACCTTGAGGTTCCTCCTGTCGAGGACCGTGAACTGGGGGGCCTTGGTCATCGTCTTGAGCTCGTCGACGGCCCTCTCGAGGGCGTACTCGTTCCCGAAGAGCCCCCTTACCTCCCACTCCCCTGCCATGCCCGCGGAGCCGCGGCGGAGGTGATAAAAGTATTGGACCGCGGAGGCGTAGGGGCCTCCGAATCGGCTCATGCATTAAATACACCGGCGGAGGTCCGAAAATTCGTTGGCTGGCGGCGAGAAATCTTTCGACGTTGCCCTGGACAGGCTCGAGACCTACAGGGGCAGGGTCGACTTCTACAACATGCGGAAGGTCTCCGAGCGGGGGTACGACCTAAGCAGGCTCCCCTACTCCGTAAGAATCCTCCTCGAGAATGCCATCAGGAACGCAAAGTCCGTCGAGGGCTCTGCGGAGGCAGCGAACAGGCTCCTCGAATGGCCGCGCAGCATCGGGTCCGAGTTCCCGTTCATGCCCTATCGGGTCCTCCTCCAGGACTACACCGGTGTCCCGCTGATAGTCGACCTCGCTGCAATGCGCGACGCCATGTCGAGGCTGGGCAAGGACCCGGCCAGGATAAACTCCATCGCCCCGGTCGACCTCGTCATCGACCACTCGGTCCAGGTCGACAGGTGGGGCAGCACCCTCGCCTTCGAGTACAACATCGAGCGGGAGTACGAGAGGAACTCGGAGAGGTACGCCCTCCTGAAGTGGGCTCAGGACTCTTTCAAGAACATGAGGGTCTTCCCCCCCGGCAAGGGGATCTGCCACCAGGTCAACCTGGAGCACCTCGCCACAGTCGTCGCGGTCGGCGAGCGAGCAGGCAGGAGGTTCGCCTGCCCCGACACCGTCGTGGGCACCGACTCCCACACCCCAATGGTCAACGGCCTGGGGGTCCTCGGCTGGGGGGTGGGCGGGATGGAGGCCGAGGCGGCAATGCTCGGGCAGCCCTGCCACATCCCCATTCCTCGCGTCGTTGGCGTCAGGCTGAAGGGCGAGCTGAAGGAGGGCGCGACCACCACCGACCTTGTCCTTTACGTGACGGAGCTCCTGCGGAAGAAGGACGTCGTAGACGCCTTCGTCGAGTACTTCGGGGACGGCTACTGGAGGCTGTCGGTCCCCGACCGCGCGACGCTGGGGAACATGTCGCCGGAATACGGGGCGACGGTGGGCTTCTCGCCGGTCGACGCCGCGACCCTCCGCTACCTACACGACACCGGGAGGGAGGAGGCCCACATCAAGATGGTCGAGGAGTATTGCCGGCTCCAGGGCCTGTTCTTCACCCCCGACTCACCCGAACCTCGCTACTCCGAGGTCCTCGAGGTCGACATGGGGAGGATAGAGCCGTCCGTCGCCGGGCCGAGGAACCCCGAAGAGAGGCACGCACTGAAGGAAGTGCCTTCCCTCGCCCGCTCCCTCGCCGAGGCCCAGGCAAGGTCCAGGTCTGGCGCTTCCCAAGGAAAGGGCCCGGCGCCGGCGCAGGGCGAGGGCCTTGTCCTGGAGCAGCGGGCGCCTCCCAACGCGCCAGGAGGAGGGCAGAGCGCGGAAGGGATCACCGACGGCTCCGTGGTGATAGCAGCGATAACGAGTTGCACCAACACTTCCAACCCCTCCGTGATGATAGGGGCCGCGCTCTTGGCCAGGAACGCTGTGAACAAGGGTCTCTCGCCCAAGCCGTTCGTAAAGTGCAGCCTTGCGCCCGGCTCGACCGTCGTCGAGGACTACCTCGAAGGTTCGGGGCTCCTGAAGTACCTCGACATGCTCGGCTTCTACCTGGTCGGCTATGGTTGCACGACCTGCATAGGGAACTCGGGCCCTCTCGCCCCAGCGGTCGAGAGGGCCATCAGGGAGAGGGACCTGTACGCGGTGGCCGCGCTCAGCGGGAACCGCAACTTCGACGGGCGCATCAACGCGCTCGCAAGGGGGGCCTTCCTGATGTCCCCCATGCTCGTGGTGGCCTACGCCCTGGCGGGGAACATCGGGTTCGATTTCCAACGCCCTCTGGGGACAGGGAATGACGGCAAGCCCGTGTACTTGAAAGACCTCTGGCCGACCTTGAAGGAGATCCAGCAGGTGGCCGAGAGGTCCCTGAGCCGTGACCTCTACCGAAAGAGGTACGCCGACGCTCTCGTCGGCGACGAAAAGTGGGACGCGCTCCTCTCCCGCCCGAGCGCGACATTCCCATGGGACCCCTCATCGACCTACGTGAGGAACCCTCCCTGGTTCGCCACGGAGGGGCGTTCGACCGCGGCCAGGGTCGACGTCGTCGACGCCAGGGTCCTGGCGCTGTTCGAGGACAAGATAACCACAGACCACATCTCGCCTGCAGGCGTCATCCTGGCCGACAGTCCCGCAGCCAAGTACCTGTCCGAGCACGGGGTGGACATCGCTCAGTACAGCACCTACGGGAGCAGGAGGGGCAACCACGAGGTGATGGTGCGAGGCGGTTTCAGCAACCCTCGGCTCAAGAACCTCCTGGCCGACGGCAAGATAGGTGGGTACACCAAACACTTCCCCAGCGGCGAGGTGATGACGATTTTCGACGCGTCCGCCAGGTACCTCGCCGAGGGCGTCCCGTTGATCGTCATCGCAGGGAGGCAGTACGGCGGAGGGAGCTCGCGCGACTGGGCAGCAAAGGCGCCCAAGCTTCTCGGGGTCAAGGCTGTGATCGCGGAGAGCTTCGAGCGGATACACAGAAGCAACCTGGTCGCGATGGGCGTCCTCCCCTTGGAGTTCGCGCCGGGGCAGGGCGCCAAGGCACTCGGACTCGCGGGCGACGAGACCTACTCCATAGGTGGGACGAAAGGCCTCAAGCCGGGCTCGGCGCTCGAGGTCACCGCCAGGTCCAAGGGGGCGGAGGTCAAGTTCAAGGTCAGGGCGAGGATCGACAGCGAGGCAGAGATGGCTTACTTCGACGCGGGCGGGGTCCTCCCGTACGTCTTGAGCAAGCTCGCCGGATGACCCAGCCAGGCTCCCAAGTTTGGGAATCGTCTCCATCGGATATTAGCTTCCGCATACCCCCAGAAGAGCATGAGCCAGAAGGCTGAGCCGAGGAGGCTCATCGTCGCCCTCACGGGGTCGACGTCGATCATCCTTGGCATCAGGCTGCTTCAGGTCCTGGAAGAGTTGGGAATCGAAAGGCACCTGATAATGAGCACGGCGGCCAAGCAGGTGGTGGTCGCCGAGACCGACTACAGGGTTCAAGACATCGAGGCGCTGGCCACCCGTGTCTACGGGTTCAACGACCCCACAGCGGCGGTCGCGAGCGGGGGGATGAGGACGATGGGAATGGCCGTCGTCCCATGCACGATGAAGACACTGGGAGGGATAGCGAGCGGTTCGGGCGACAACACGACGTGCCGTGCAGCAGAGGTCACCCTCAAGGAGAGGCGGAGGCTCGTCCTCGTCGCCAGGGAGACCCCGCTGAGCATGATAGACATCCAGAACATGCTCAAGGTCACGGAGGCTGGAGCGGTCGTCCTGCCTCCTGTCCTGCCGTTTTACAACAGGCCGAAGAACCTCGAGACGGTGATCGACCACCTCGTGGGGAAGGTCCTCGACATGTTCGGGGTCGAGCACGACCTGTACCACCGGTGGATGGGCATCGAGGAGCACGCCGAGCGACACGGCCTGGTCGTCCACCGTGTCAGGGATGTAATGACCAGGGACGTCCTGGTTACCGACCCTGCGACGACTGTCCTGGCAGCCGCCAGGCAGATGACAGTGCAAAACAGAGGCAGCATAGTCGTCGTCGAGGCTGGCGCCCCTGTGGCAATAGTGACCGAGAAGGACCTCTTCAAGAAGGTGGTCGCGAAGGGGCAGGACCCGAAAGGGTTGGCAGTGAAGGACATAATGTCCTCCCCGCTGGTGTCGATAGGGCCCGACGAGTCGCTTAGGGCGGCGGCAAGGCTCATGATCGAGAAGGAGATCAGGAGGCTCCCGGTGATCGACGGGGACAGCCTAGTCGGAATAATCACAGCCGCGGACCTGGCAAAGCTCGACCCCCACGAACTGCTCTGAGCGCCCTTGCCCCGAGTCCTTCATCCCCCAAGAGCCGCCGTCGGGCGCCCTGTCCGACTGGGTGTTTCACCTCTCAGAATATCTTAAATAACTCTCGCATTCGAGGTTTTTTGGGTCCTTTAGAGTGTATTCTAGGCCTAGGCTAGGGTTAATTGTGGATGAAGAGGGGGCGTTCTGATGCCGGCAAGAGCAAAGACGACAACTAGAGCGAAGAAGAAGGAAGAGGAGCTCCCGTTCAAGATCACCGACCACTTGCTGGTCCCCAAGCACGAGCTCATGACGCCCGAGGAGGTCGCCGAGATACTCAAGAAGTACAACGCGGCCCCTCACGAGTTTCCGTTCGTCCTCTCTACCGACTCGGCGGCGAAGTCGATCGGTGCGAAGGCGGGAGACTTCGTCAAGGTCACAAGAGGCAGCGAGACCGCTGGCGAGACGGTGTACTACAGGTACGTGGTGGAGGCGTAGAAGTTGGCGACCACCACAAGGCAACTCGACCCGTGGGCCGTCCTACGCGACATACTGCAGAAAGAGGGGGTCGCCAGGCAGCACCTCAACAGCTACAACGAGTTCATCGCCAAGGGCCTCCAGTCGATCATAGACGAGATTGGGGAGACGGAGATAGAGACCGTCAGCACACCATACAAAGTCAAGTTCGGGAGGGTCGAGCTCGGAAGGCCGCGCATCGTCGAGATCGACGGCTCGGTCAGCAACATCTTCCCGATGGAGGCGAGGCTCAGGAACCTCTCGTACTCGTCCCCCATCTACCTCGACATGACGATCGAGGAGGAGGGCATGTCCCGCGAGGCCACCAGGCAGCACGTGGGCGACCTCCCAGTCATGGTAAAGTCCGACCTCTGCCAGCTGTCCAAGATGTCCAAGGAGCAGCTCGTGATGGCCGGGGAGGACCCCAACGACCCGGGCGGCTACTTCATAATCAACGGCTCAGAGCGGGTCATCGTAGGGCTCGAGGACCTCTCGCCGAACAAGATCCTGGTCGACCAGGAGAAGGTGGGAGCGGTCTCGACCTACAAGGCCCGGGTCTACTCGTCTGTCGTCGGCTACAGGTCCAAGCTCGAAGTTACCCTCAAGCAGGACGGCTCGATAAACGTCAAGGTCCCGAGCTGCCCGATCGACATACCATTCGTCATAGTCATGCGGGCCCTCGGCTTCAAGTCCGACAAGGACATCGCCAATGCCGTCTCCCCCAAGCCCGAGATCCAGGACCTCCTCGAGGTCTCCTTCGACAAGGCAAACGAGGCGCCCACCGAGAAGGACGCCCTGGTCTACATAGGCAACAGGGTCGCCCACGGCATGCTCGAGGAGTACAGGATCAAGCGCGCCCTCTCCATGCTCGACTGGGGCTTCCTCCCGCACCTCGGCAAGGCCGACGACAAGAGGTACGACAAGGCGATGTTCCTCGGCGAGGCGGTCTGCAAGCTCCTCGAGCTCAGGCTCGGGTGGATAGAGCCTGACGACAAGGACCACTATGGGAACAAGGTCATCAAGTTCGCAGGCCAGATGCTGGCCGACCTGTTCAGGACGTCGTTCAGGAACCTCGTCCGCGACATGAAGTACCAGCTCGAGAGGGCGGGCCAGAAGCGCGGCGGGAACGTCGTCGGCGCGGCCATCAGGACCGGCATAATCACTGACAAGCTCAACAATGCCATCGCCACAGGGAACTGGGGCAGGGGCAAGGTCGGGGTGACGCAGCTCCTAGACAGGACAAACTACCTCAGCACCCTCTCGCACCTCAGGAGGATCCAGTCCCCCCTGAGCCGGTCCCAGCCGAACTTCGAGGCAAGGGACCTCCACGCCACCCACTTCGGGAGGGTCTGCCCCTCAGAGACGCCCGAGGGCGTCAACTGCGGCCTGGTGAAGAACCTCGCCCTCTCGGCGACCATCTCGGTCAGCGTCCCGCCGGCGGAGGTGGAGGAGAGGCTGTGGGAGCTCGGTGCAAAGTCGATTCGCGACATCCCCGAGAGGCTCGCCCTCGAGGGCTGCAAGATATTCATGGACGGGAGGTTCATCGGCTACGTCGACGACGGCGACAGGCTGGCGAAGGCCTTCCGGAAGCTCCGCAGGGAGGGACAGATCCACCCCAGCGCGAGCGTCATGTACTACGAGGCGGCAAACAAGAAGGGCTACTCGAGGCTCTACATCAGCCTCAGCGCGGGCAGGGTAATCCGCCCGCTGATAGTGGTCGAGGGCGGCAAGCCGCTCCTCACCCCTGAGATGGTCTCCAAGATCGCCTCCAACGAGCTGACCTGGAGGGACCTCGTCGAGCGTGGCGTGATCGAGATGATCGACGCCAACGAGGAGGAGAACTGCCTCGTCGCCATGTCGATAGAGGAGGCCACCTCCAGGCACACCCACCTCGAGCTCTACCCCGGAGCGATGTTCGGGATCGCGGCCTCCATCATCCCCTACCCTGAGCACAACCAGTCCCCGAGGAACACCTACGAGTCGGCCATGGCGAAGCAGAGCCTGGGGTTCTCGACGCCCACGTTCCCGCTCTCGACCTTCGTGAGGCAGCACCTCCTGGTCAACCCCCAGTCGCCGATGGTCCGCACCAAGAGCACCGAGCTCCTCAACATCGACGAGAGGCCGTTCGGGACCAACGCCGTGGTGGCGGTCCTCTCCTTCGAGGGCTACAACATAGAGGACGCCATCATCATGAACAAGTCCAGCATCGAGAGGGGCTTCGCCCGTTCCTTCTTCTACAGGCTCTACGAGGCCGAGTCCAAGCAGTACCTGGGCGGGATGAGGGACACCTTCGAGGTGCCCTCCGCCGAGTCCAACATACGCGGCTACCGCGGCGAGAAGTTCTACCGTCTCCTAGAGGCCGACGGCGTGGTGATGCACGAGGCCACCGTGACAGGCGGCGACGCCGTCATCGGGAGGACCAGCCCGCCGAGGTTCATGGAGGAGTACAAGGAGTTCGAGATAAAGGGCCCGTACAGGCGCGACACCTCGGTGGCGGTCAGGCCGACCGAGACGGGGGTCGTGGACTCTGTGTTCATGACCGAGAACGTCGAGGGCGGCAAGATGTACAAGGTCAGGGTCCGCGACATGAGGACCCCTGAGATAGGCGACAAGTTCGCCTCCCGCCATGGGCAGAAGGGGGTCGTCGGCCTTGTCGTCCCCCAGGAGGACATGCCCTACACCGCGGACGGGGTCGTGCCCGACGTCATCATCAACCCCCACGCATTCCCGTCGAGGATGACGGTGGGGCAGTTCATCGAGTCTATCTCCGGCAAGGCCGCATCCCTCAGGGGCTTCTCCGCCGACGGCACCGCGTTCGCCGGCGAGACGCCCGAGGAGGTGAGCAAGATACTCTCGGACAAGGGCTTCGAGTCCACCGGGAGGGAGGTCCTCTACGACGGCAAGACTGGCAGGAAGTTCGCCGTCGATGTCTTCATCGGGGTGGTCTACTACCAGAAGCTCCACCACATGGTAGCTGACAAGATCCACGCCCGCGCGAGGGGCCAGGTACAGATGCTCACCAAGCAGCCCACCGAGGGCCGCGCCCGCGGCGGGGGCCTGAGGTTCGGTGAGATGGAGCGCGACTGCCTGATCGCATACGGCGCGTCCATGGTCCTGAAGGACAGGCTCCTCGACGAGGCAGACAAGACGGAAATCAACATCTGCGAAAAGTGCGGCCTGATCGCCTACTACGACGCCAAGCAGCGCAAGTACGCCTGCAAGATAGACGGGGACCAGGCCAAGATATCGACGGTGGTCGTCGCGTACGCCTTCAAGCTCCTGCTGCAGGAGATGATGAGCCTCAACATCGCTCCCCGGCTGAGGCTCAAGGACGCGGTATAGGAGATATGGTGAGATAGATGGCAATGCAAGAAGCGCTCAGGACGATCAGGGCGATAGACTTCGCCCTCCTCTCCCCGACCGAGGTCAGGAAATACTCGGTCGCAGAGATAACGCAGCCGGAGACCTACGACGAGGACGGGATGCCCGTCCAGGGCGGCCTGATGGACTCGCGCCTCGGCACCCTCGAGCCCGGACAAAAGTGCGGCACCTGCGGGAACACGGCGTCCCGCTGCCCCGGCCACTTCGGGCACGTCGAGCTCGCAGAATCCGTCCTCCACATGGCGTTCGTCTCAGACATCAACAAGATGATCCAGGCCACCTGCAGGACGTGCGGGAGGATACTGCTCTCCCAGCAGGAGCTCGACGCATACAGGCAGCGCCTCCAGAACATCACCGAGTTCACCCCCACCATGAAGGAGGAGATCGCGAAGGAGATACTCACCAAGGCGAAGAAGGTCAAGCTCTGCCCGCACTGCGGCAAGCAGCAGTACCAGATCGAGCTCACAAAGCCCACCATTTTCCACGAGATCACCGAGGAGGGCGGCGCGACCAGGCTCCTCCCGGGAGCGATAAGGGAGCGCCTCGAGAGGATAACAAACGAGGACATCGAGCTCCTCGGCTACAACCCAGCGGTGGCGCGCCCGGAGTGGTTCGTGCTCCAGGTCTTGCCCGTCCCGCCGCTGACCGTCAGACCGTCGATCACACTAGAGTCGGGGATCAGGTCTGAGGACGACCTCACGCACAAGATAGTCGACATCCTCAGGGTGAACCAGAGGGTCAGGGAAGCCAAGGAGTCCGGGACGCCCCACCTCATCGTCCAGGACCTTGTCGACCTCCTCCACTACCACGTCACGACGTACTTCGACAACGAGGTCTCGGGCATCCCCCAGGCCCACCACAGGAGCGGGAGACCGCTCAAGACCCTTAGCCAGAGGCTCAAGGGCAAGGAGGGCAGGTTCAGGGGCTCGCTGTCTGGCAAGAGAGTCGACTTCTCGTCCCGCACCGTCATCAGCCCCGACCCGAGCCTCGACATCAGCGAGGTCGGGATACCGTTCGAGGTCGCGAAGAAGCTGACCATCCCCGACAAGGTCTCCAACTGGAACATGGAGTCCCTCAAGAAGCTGGTCGTGAGCGGGCCGTTCGAGCACCCGGGCGCCAACTACGTCATCCGCCCTGACGGCGTCAAGATCAGGCTCGACTTCGCCAGCGACCGAAAGGCGCTCGCCGACTCGCTCGCCCCAGGGTACATCGTCGAGCGGCACCTGATGGACGGGGACATCGTCCTCTTCAACAGGCAGCCCTCCCTACACAGGATGTCGGTGATGGCGCACACGGTCCGCGTCCTCCCCTACCGCACCTTCAGGCTCCACCCCTCCGTCTGCCCGCCCTACAACGCGGACTTTGACGGCGACGAGATGAACCTCCACGTCCCGCAGAGCGAGGAGTCGAGGTCCGAGGCGCTCATGTTGATGCGCGTCCAAGACCAGATACTCTCGCCCAGGTATGGCGGGCCGATCATCGGCGCGATCAGGGACTTCCTTACGGGGGCTTATCTCCTCACGAGGGAGGAGACGATGCTCACGGCGGAGCAGTTCTCCAACCTCGCCCTCCAGGGCGGGTACTCGGGCGACCTGCCCGAGCCGAAGACCAAGGGGGCCAACCCGATGTACACGGGCAAGCAGCTCTTCTCGCTCTTCCTCCCAAAGGACCTCAACCTCGTCCTGACGTCAAAGTGGGGCAAGGCCAAGACCGGCCAGCCCGACGACGTCGTCATCAAGGACGGGGAGCTCATCTCGGGGGTCATCGACAAGGCGGCCATCGGCGCAGAGGAGCCCGACAGCCTCCTCCACAGGATAGCCAAGGACTATGGCAACGACGAGGCGAGGAGGTTCCTCAACTCGATACTCTCTGTGCTCAAGGCCTACATCACGAGGCGGGGCTTCAGCTACGGCTACGACGAGCTCAAGCTCTCGGACGAGGCCATGGGCAAGATAGCGGGCGAGCTCAAGGAGGCCTACGACAACTCCAACGACCTGATCAAGAAGTACAAGAACGGGACGCTCCCGCTAACGAGGGGCCTCTCGCCTGAGGGCTCGCTAGAGTTCTACATCGTCAACGAGCTTTCCAAGGCGAGGGACCGCGCGGGCAGGGTGGCCGACAGGTCGTTCTCCACGGAGAACTCGGGGGTCGTCATGGCGCGCACCGGTGCGAGGGGCTCGAGCCTCAACCTCGGACAGATGACCGCGGCCCTAGGGCAGCAGTCCGTCAGGGGCAAGAGGATCGAGAAGGGCCTCCGCGGCCGCTCCCTCAGCCACTTCGCAGTCGGCGACCTGGCGCCCGAGGCCAAGGGCTTTGTGAAACGGAACTACCGCGACGGCCTCACCCCGACAGAGTTCTTCTTCCACGCCATGGGCGGCAGGGAGGGCCTCGTCGACACGGCAGTAAGGACCCAGCAGAGCGGCTACATGCAGAGGAGGCTCGTCAACGCGATGGAGCACCTCCGCGTCGAATACGACCTGACCGTCAGGGACCCGACTGGGAACGTGATCCAGTTCCTCTACGGCGAGGACGGGATAGACCCAGCCAAGTCCGACCACGGCCGCCCGGTCAACCTCGACAGGGTGCTCGGCGCAGAAGAGCTGATCAACAAGGCGCGCTCCAAGTTCGGCGAGAAGGACTCGGTGGCGATCCTAGCCAAGTATGAAGGCAAGCTCAACAAGAGGCTGTTCAAGGAGCTGGGTGAGAGGCTCGCCGAGTCGTACCTCAACGAGGACGGGGTCAAGAACGTCATCGACAAGGTGATGGAGTCGATCGACTACGCGACGGTAGAGCCAGGAGAGGCCTCCGGCATCGTCGCGGCCCAGTCGATAGGCGAGCCAGGAACCCAGATGACGCTCAGGACCTTCCACTTCGCGGGCGTCAAGGAGCGCGACGTCACCCTGGGCCTCCCGAGGCTCATGGAGCTGGTTGACGCCCGCAAGATACCGGCGAAGCCGTCCATGGATGTCTACCTCGACGAGGGTTACAAGAGCTCGAAGGAGAAGGCTGTGAAGGTCGCCAACGAGATACTCTTCACGAGGATAGGGAACGTGGTGGAGTACTCGGAGGTCGACCCGACCGAGGGTATCAAGCTCCACCTCAACGAGGCGATGCTCGCCGAGAGGGACGTCAAGGCGGAGGACGTGGCAGAGGCGATGGAGACCGGGAAGAGGAACGCCCAGATAGAAAAGGGCGGGAAGGTCATCCGGGTCAACGTAGAGAACGCCGACCTCTCGACCCTGTTCACCCTCAGGAACAAGCTGATGAACATGAAGCTAAAGGGCATCCCCGGCATCACCCGCGTCACGGTCGTCCAGGATAACGACGAGTGGGTCATCCAGACCGCCGGCTCGAACCTCGCCAAGGTCATCGCCGTCCCCGGCGTCGACACAAAGAGGATAACCACCAACAACATCCACGAGGTCGCCCAGGTCCTCGGCATCGAGGCAGCGCGCGCCACCCTCATCAGGGAGGTGATGAGCACCCTCGACGAGCAGGGGCTCGAGGTGGACGTGAGGCACATATTCCTGGTGGCCGACCTGATGACCTCGAAGGGCTACCTCCAGCAGATAGGCAGGCACGGGATCGCCGGCACCAAGACCTCAGTCCTGGCGAGGGCGGCGTTCGAGATCACAGTCCCGACGCTCGCCGAGGCGGCCATCTACGGGGAGACGGAGGAGCTTAAAGGGGTGACCGAGAACGTCATCGTCGGCTTGCCGATACCAGTCGGGACGGGCATAGTCGACCTCTACATGGGCTAGCGTGAATCCTTTGGTAACAAAGAAGCCAGACGCAGCCGCGGGCGAGCAGCAGGTACTCGCCCGCGTCCTCAAGGAGGCGATCAAGAGCGGCAAGTACACCCTAGGGACAAAGGAGGTCATCTCCGAGATGAAGACCTCCAAGATGGTGATCTTGGCCGCCGCGACCTCGAACAGGAGCCACGAGCAGGACGCCCTTGCCAGGGAGGCAGAGAAGAACAAGGTCGCCGTGGTCAAGGTCGACCGGTCGTCGGCGCAGCTGGGCAGGATGATGGGCAGGCCGTTCAGGGTCTCGGCGATAGCGCTTCGCAGCGTCGCGGAGGTCGACTACCGCGCGCTGGTGGGCTCAGCCCCGCCGGCCAAGACCGCAGCGTGATAGATTGCCAGAGATCAAGCTCACCGCTGACCAGCTGGGGCTCATCTCCATCTTCCAGAGCATGAGCGGCGCGACCGTCCGCGACTGCATCGTCGACGAAAAGGGAGCGCGCCTGATATTCATCGTGAACAGCGGCCAGATGGGCCTCGCGATAGGCAAGAAGGGTGCGACGATCCAGAACATCGAGAGGGTCATCAAGAAGCCCATCGAGGTCGTAGAGTGGTCTGACGACCCAACGGTGATGGTCAAGAACGCCCTAGACCCGAGCGCGATCCAGGAGGTCAGGCTGACCGACAGGCTGGACGGCTCGAAGGCGATGTCCGTCATCGTCGACCCCAGGAGGAAGGGCGCGGTCCTCGGCCGCGGCGGGAAGAACGCGGAGAAGGTCAGGCTCATCGCCCGCAAGTACTTCAACATCACGAACGTCCAAATAATGACGGCGTTCTAGCCCTGTCAAGCCTTTTATACACAACTCGGAGCACGACGCCGAAGCATGCCCAGCGGTGAGTTCTCGGCCCGCCAGATCAGGCTGAACAGGCAGGGGCGACGCTGGAGCAACAAGTACTACAAGCGCAAGGTCCTCAGGCTCGACGTCAAGGCGGACCCCCTCGAGGGTTCGCCGCAGGCGCGGGGGATCGTCCTCGAGAAGGTGGGGATAGAATCCAAGCAGCCCAACTCGGCCATAAGGAAGTGCGTCAGGGTCCAGATAGTCAAGAACGGCAAGCAGGTGACCGCTTTCCTCCCGGGTGACGGCGCCCTCAACTACGTCGACGAGCACGACGAGGTCACCCTCGAAGGCATCGGCGGCTCGATGAAGAGGGCGATGGGGGACATACCAGGAGTCAGGTGGCAGGTCTCGAAGGTCAACGGCGTCTCGCTCAACGAGATGGTCTACGGAAGGAAGGAGAAGCCGAGGAGGTAGTCCGAGTGAGCACGAAGCTGGAATACCCCAACCTCCTCCTCTGGAACAAGTGGGACATGACCCATGTCAAGGTCGAGGACCAGGGCCTCGCGAGCGTCATCGACCTCAGGCCCATGCTGATCCCCCATTCCGGCGGGCGGCACGAGCACCAGAAGTTCTCAAAGACGAAGGTCAACGTGGTCGAAAGGCTCGTCAACCAGCTGATGCACTTTGGGAAGAAGCACGCCAAGAACACGGGTAGGATGGGCGGGAAGAAGCAGCGTGCCATGAGCATCGTCCGGACGGCCTTCGAGATAATCGCGATCAAGACGGGCGGCAACCCCGTCCAGTTCCTCGTGAAGGCTATAGAGAACTCGTCGCCCAACGAGGACACCACGAGGATGAGCTACGGCGGCGTGGTCTATCACATCTCAGTCGACATCTCGCCCACCAGGAGGATAGACCTCGCCCTCAGGTCGATCTCGGAGGGCGTCAGAGAGGCCTCGTTCGGTAACCTGCGCTCCGTCGAGGAGGTCCTCGCCGACGAGATAATCGCGGCGGCCAACGGCGACTCGAACAGCTTCGCAGTCAAGCGCAAGAACGAGCAAGAAAGGATAGCGATGGCCTCCCGGTAGGCCCTAGCTGCTCTTCGTGTTTCCCCAGCTCTCCGGCGTCTCTCTCTTCAGGGCCATCCCCCTCAGCTCCTTCTCCAAGGGGGGCGGCTCCTTGGTAGACCCCTCGGGGGACGCCAGGAAGGAGCGGAATAGCTCCATCAGCTCGTCCCTCCTCGAGGCGAGGAGATTGTGGGCATAGGTGAAGTCGTGCCTCGGGTCCTTCGCGACCGGCGGCAGCACGACGAGCTTAGAGGTGACGATCGCGTCCCTGAGCAGGTATCCTGCCTTCACCTGGGTGACGAGGTCGTCCTCGGCCCACACGACGAGCGTCGGCCTTGCGACCCTCCCGAGGTCCGGGATCTGGCTCTTGTCGTAGGTGCTCGCGATGAGGACGAGGCTCTCCACCTGCCCCGGCCATTCCATGGCGAACTCCAGCGCGACCTGCCCGCCCCACGAATAGCCGCCGAAGGACGCCTTGCCCACCTTCATCACCTCGAGGAGGTCGTGGACAACCCTCGCCTGGGCGACGTAGTCCGGCGCCTCCGACGGCCGAGAAGACCTGCCGAACCCCACGAGGTCGGGCATCAAGAGCGTGTACCTGTCGGCGAGCCCGAGTAACCCTTCCCAGTCTCTCCAGCCTGGGCGCTTCCCGTCGCCGTGGAGCAATACTAGCGTAGGCCCGGCCCCAGCGGTGGCGACGTTCACCCTGTACTCGCCGACCGAGACGACGGCCTCCTTGACGGAGGGACCTGTCCCCTTTCCGCTCATCGTTCGACTGGCGTTTTCTCCTGTCTTTATCCGCTTCTACTCGGAGTACACTGCTTTCACACCGTTAATATACGCCGTCGGGCAGATTCTAGGCGAACCAGGCATGCCCCAGGAGCCCATGAGCCTCTTCGGCTGGCTGATGGGGTGCTGCGTCAGCGAGGACGGCCCTTCCCGCTCCAAGGACGCCGTCTCGGCGGCGGTGGTCTTCGCCTCTGGCGTGGTCGCCAGCGGGGTCACCATGTACCTCGCAGGCCTCGCGCACCTGATCTAACGGGTTTCGTCTACGGAATTCGACCGGTGTGTCGAGAAATACACGTCTCGCCCCATTTACTGCCGCGACCCGACTTTCCCCCGACAATCAAGATGGGACGAAAACTCGTACTGTTGGGTTTCTGGTTGCTCGGATACAGCCTCGGCTTCTTCGCCTGGCTGGTGAGGACGCCGGTGATCTCGTGGATCACGAGCATCGGCATCAGCGGTGACGTCGCGGGGGCGATGATCACCGGCTTCGCGAGCTCTATCATGATGCTCGTGGGCGTCCTCCTCTGGAGCTTCATGTCCAGATAGGCCGCCAGAACGTCACGCTGAACCACTTGGGGGGGCGGGCGCCGCCGCGTCCCGCTCCTCCAGCCCCTTCAGATCCCTCCTCGCCCTCTTCCAGAACGCCACCGCTCCAGCGGCGATGGCCGCGAAGGGGATCCAGGTGATGAGAGGCAAGAGCTGCGCCGGGTCGGTCGCCGGCTTCGACGCGTTCATGGCCTGGATCTGTATCTCGGTCACCTCGAAGGTCGCCGCGACTATGAGCACGCCGGCGATCAGGATGAGGTTGACCACGAGCTTCCCGAGCTCATTCACGAACCCCCTTCTCCCTCCCCTCAGGCCGAGCATTGCCGCCGTGAGGTAGAAGCTCTCGGCCGCGGCGATGGAGTAGGCGGGGAGCTCCAGCCAGGTGTGAGGCAGTATGAAGAGGTCAGCCAGGGCGAAGCCCGACCCCACGTTCTTGACTATCCCGATCACCTCCACTATCCTGGCGGTCTGGTAGAGGGAGACGCCGAAGATCACCGGGCCCGCTATCGGGACGAGCTCTGCCACGGAGACAAAGTAGTTGTTCTTGAAGATGGCGTAGACCTGGCCGGGGGCGGACGCGTTGAGGACCGGCCCCAGGCTGTTGTACTGGGCCACGTACGACTCCTGCTCCCTGGGGAAGAACGGGCTGTTCGAGATCCAGACGACGAACACGATCTCGATGATGAAGAGGGCGACTATGAGCGGCCAGCGTCGCCCGACTATGATCTCGAGGTTGTCGACCAGGCTGACCAGTTCAACCGCCCCCCTTCCCTCCCATCTCGCGCCATCTATGTAGATGCAAGTGGGTCGGCCTTGGGTTCGCGCGCGGGCACCTCGGTATAAGTCTACGCGGTGCCAGTGGGCAGACCCGCCCAAGGTCGAGGCCGCTAGTGTCCCTGCGGGGTAGCGAGCCCGTCTTTTTCTGGGGAGAAAACGTCCCCGAAACCTCGCAAATGGTGAGTTTACATGGGCAAAAGCCCCGTGCGGGGTGATTTCTTACCCCACTCTGTCTTTCAAACTGGTTTTCCGACTGATAAACCTTAAATAATATATCGGGAGGGTCTTTTCGTATACCGAGCTAATGTGAAATGGCAGAAAAACCACACCTAAACCTGATTGTTACCGGTCACGTAGACCACGGTAAGAGTACCAGTATGGGTCACTTCCTGTTCGACCTTGGTGCAGTCGACGACAGGACGATAGAGGAGTACGCGAAGGAGAGCGAAAAGACGGGAGCGGGCGACTCGTTCAAGTACGCGTGGGTCCTCGACCAGCTGAAGGACGAGAGGGAAAGAGGAGTCACGATCGACCTCGCGTTCCAAAAGTTCGAGACCAAGAAGTTCTTCTACACTCTGATCGACGCGCCGGGGCACCGCGACTTCATCAAGAACATGATCACGGGGGCCTCCGAGGCCGATGCGGCCGTCCTTATCGTCTCCGCGAAGAAGGGAGAAGAGGACACGGCGCTCGGGCCTGGCGGGCAAGCGAGGGAGCACGCGTTCCTTCTGAAGACCCTCGGGGTCAACCAGCTCGTCGTCTGCATCAACAAGATGGACGACCAGACGGTGAAGTACTCAGAGGCGAGGTTCAACGAGGCGAAGGACGATGTGTCGAACCTCCTGAAGACCGTCGGCTACAATATGACCAAGATCCGGGTCATCCCGATCTCGGGCTGGACGGGCGAGAACCTGGCGAAGCCCAGCACCAACATGCCCTGGTACAAGGGGCCCATACTGCTAGAGGCGCTCGACGAGTTCACAGAGCCGCCGAAGCCGATCGACAAGCCCCTCCGCGTCCCCATCCAGGACGTCTACACGATCACAGGTGTTGGCACGGTCCCGGTCGGAAGGGTCGAGACCGGCCACATGAAGGTGGGCGACCCGGTCATCATAATGCCCGAGGGGCTCCCGGCTGAGATAAAGTCAATCGAGACCCACCACACTCCGATGCAGGAGGCGTTCGCGGGGGACAACATCGGGTTCAACCTCAGGGGCGTCTCCAAGACAGACTTCCACCGCGGTTCCGTCCTCGGGCCTCCTTCGAGCCCTCCGACAATCGCGAAGGAGTTCCTCGCGCAGATCATCGTGGTCTTCCACCCGACCGCTGTGGCGGCGGGCTACACCCCTGTCCTCCACGCACACACGGCGCAGGTCGCGGCGACGATCACAGAGATTGTGGCCAAGATCGACCCGAGGACCGGCCAGCCGACCGAGGAGAAGCCAAAGACGATCAAGACGGGCGACTCTGCGATCGTAAAGATCACGCCGCTGAGGCCACTCGTCCTGGAGACCTTCAAGGAGTTCCCTGAGCTCGGAAGGTTCGCCCTCCGTGATATGGGCTCGACAGTTGCCGCGGGGATCGTCCGTGAAGTGACGGTCAAGGGCCAAGTCGAGAAGGCAGTCGCAAAGCAGTAGACTGCCTGTCTCTCGCTTTTCGTCGACCACCGTCTTCTCGAAGAAAGGCCTTCAGGTGGCCCGCATCTACACCTGGGGCTGTGCGGGCTGGCCACTCTGCTGCTGCGGCTGCTCCGCCTGGGAGAACGCCTTCATGGCGGCCTCCATCTTCGCGTTCCTCTCCACCGCGCTCATCTTGACCTGCGTCGAGAGGGACCACTTGTGCCCGAACGGGTCAACCAGCTGGCCGTATCGCTCCCCCCAGAACTGGTTGTCCAACGGCATGGTCACCTTCGCCCCCGCCGTCACCGCCTGGTTCCAGAGCTTGTCGACGTTCCTGGAGTAGAGGTGTATCGTGACCGAGCTCTCCTGCGGCATGGGCGTCCCCATCAGGTTGTCCGAGAGCATGATTAGGGAGTCCCCTATCCTGAGGGTCGCGTTCATTATCTTCCCTTCGGGGGTAGTGTCCCGCCTCAGCTCCTTCGCCCCGAAGGCCTTCTCGTAAAAGTCGATCGCACTCGACGCTCCGATGACGGAGAGGTACGGGGTTATCGTCCGGAACCCGGTTGGAATGGGCTTCGGCCCCGAAGCTCGCCTTCTCGCCGGCCTTGATGCCTTCCTAACCTTGCGCGCTCTCTTTCGAGCCATGGCTGCTTCTTCGGCCGTCTTGTAATAAGCGCTTCTTGCTTCCTCCCGAGCGAACCGACCCCAAACTCTCAGATACCCCTTGAGACCCCGGCGGCGGGGTTGAACCTAGTCATGGCCGCGGGCGTGGTCTTTCTCGTTGTGGGGATCGGCGTCCAAGCCTACGGCATAGCCCAGATAGCGCCGTGCGCGTACTCGAGCCCTCCCAAGTCGAGCTGCGGGGGAGGCCTCACGGTCACCACCAACGGGATCTCCCTGTTCCTCATCTTGGTGGGCCTGGTCGCGATAATCCGGACGAGGCAGCAGCAGCGCGGAGAGCAGCCCCAGGTCTTCGCGGGCCCGAAGAAGTGACCCACAGGTCGAACGCCTCCCCGGACGACGACCACCCCGAACTGGGTCCCCGTGAACAGGGCGTCCTTGGAGACACTCTCCTTGCCGTGCTCCCTGTCGTAGCTGAGGTGCACGATCGTGTAGGTCGCGGTCATCGCCCACGACACCCGAAGAACAAGAGGCTGCGCTCGCTGACGACCGCGTTGCGGAAGATGCCGACGGCTACGGCGAGGAGGCTCGTGTTGAGGCTATCC
>DATJBB010000039.1:0-8756 GCA_035515635.1 Nitrososphaerales archaeon | reverse complement strand
GAGTTCCCGTACTTCTTCACAAAGTTCAGGAGCGCCCTCCTCGGGCCCGGCGACCAAATACTACTCCCAAGGGTCTCGACCAAGGTCGACTGGGAGGTGGAGCTCGCGGTCATCATCGGGAAGGGCGGCAAGTACATCTCCCGCGACAGGGCGCTCGACCACGTGGCTGGCTACACCGTCGCCAACGACATCAGCTTCAGGGACCTGCAGTACCCTCCCGGCTGGCCGGAGAAGCTCAACCCGCTCGGGATGAACTGGGTCAAGGGCAAGGCCCTCGACTCTTCCCTGCCGCTCGGTCCCTGGCTGGTAACCAAGGACGAGATTCCCGACCCGCAGAACCTAGGCCTGCACCTCCGGGTCAACGGGGAGACCAAGCAGGACTCCAGCACCTCCGACATGGTCTTCGATGTCGCCACGCTTATCGAGTACGCCTCGGCGGGGATCACCCTGAAGCCCGGAGACGTCATCTCCACTGGCACGCCGCTCGGGGTCGCCCTCTGGGGCGACCGGCGCTTCCTGGCCGACGGGGACCTCGTCGAGGCGGAGGTCGAGGGCATTGGGGTCCTCCGCAACCCCGTCAAGCGCGAGAAGTGACACTCTCACCTTAAATCCGGAAACCGACAAGCGGTCCAGCACCAGATGGTCTACACAAGGCGGAGGGGCACGGCCATCGTCGAGACGCCCGATGGCATCGTGCTGGTCAGCGTCGACGGCGAGACCTTCACTCTCCCGGGCGGCGGGGCGAAGCCCAAGGAGAGCGAAAGGGACGCGGCAGCACGGGAGCTGATGGAGGAGACGGGCATGAAGGCCCGCAGCCTCACCTTCCTCTTCAGCTTCATGGGTCTCCTGCATAAGGGGACCAGGGGAGGCTACTTCCGGAACTCGCACAAGGTCTTCCTCGTCATGGCCTCCGGGACACCCAGGCCGGGGCAGGAGATAACCAAGGTGGCATACTACAAGGGCTCGGGGGTGAAGCTTTCGCAGTCCGCCCAGAAGATCATCGCGAAGTACCGGTCGGGCGCCTGGTCGCGAGCCACATCGAAAAGCTCGCCGCCAGGGCCAGCCCCCCGCCTATCGCGACGTCCACCACCCTGACAAGCGCCAGGTTCCAGCTGCCCGGAAAGGCGAGGTTGAGCAGGACGATGATGAAGGAAGTAAGGAAGAACGTGAAGATCACGAGGTTGACGTTGCGAGTCGCGAACATGAGGAAAGCGAAGGCTCCCAGGAACCCGAACAGGACCCAGGCCTCGCCCGTCCCCAGCGTCACGACCAGGGCGAGCATGGCCCCCGCCGCGGTCCCAGCCACGCGCATGAAGGTGAACGAGACGGTCTGGAAGGGAGTGAACCTGAGGGACATCACCACCGTCAGCATGACCCAATAGTCCCTGGTCAGGCCGGCGGCCGCCCCTGCTCCCAGTCCTAGGCCGACGGTCACACCCACCGCCAAGGAGTTGACGACCAGCGTCGACCTGGAGGGACGGGGCTGCGGGGCACCCGCCGGCGGCCTCGTGCCCCCGTGCTGAGCCCACAACTGCAGGAGCGCCCCTACCACCGCCCAGATCCCGCCCCCGAGGACGAGCCAGAACCGGGTCCCCGCGGCCGCCACGCCCCCTCCGGGGAGGCCGACGCCCACCGTGAAGACCACCGCAGCGGTCGTGCCGACCGCCTCTAGGCCCGGCCTGAGGCGCACCACCATGGCGGCGGAAACGCCCAGCGCCACGAGGGGGACAGCGACGATCGTGGCGGTCGTGCCGACCAGGGTGCCGAGCGAGAAGGCCACGGCGTTCGCCGCGCAGCCTGTGAGGAGGCTCTCCAGGACCTTGGTGCGGGAGGGAGCGGGGCCCTCCGTGAAGCCGAGGTTCAGCGCGCCGAGGGTCGAGACCACTCCCTCGTTCAGCGCTCCGATGCTCGAGATGACTCCCGCCCCCGCCTGGTCGGTAGCCAGGCCGACTAGCAGTGGCGTCAAGCAGAAGAAGGCCGTCCTCAGGCCGGTCCAGGCATCGAACCGGCTCCATTCGACCTTGGTGAAGTCGGCGCCGACCGACGACCAGGCGCTGCCCAACTCCCCGCCTGGGTGCGTGGCCTTCGAGATAAGGGCCTTGGCCCCGCAGGACCGTCCCCGGTTTGGATTTAAGGAGGGGCGTCGCCGTCGCCGCCACGTCGACAGACACCACCCTCCCGGGGAGCGTGCCACCCAAGGCATCGAGGAGGAAGCTCGCCGCCGGGGCGTTGATAGTCATAGTCGTCGTGGTCGGCGCCCTCACGGGTTATGTCCTGGAGGTCCGCGGCTCGTCCAGCCCCGACCTCCTGACGAACGGGGGGTTCGAGACGGGGCTCCAGGGATGGGCCTACGACCGGCCCCCGCTGCCGACAATCGAGTCGTCTGTCGTGCACGGCGGCTCCTACGCCGCGCTCTTCCAGACCCCGACCAACGATCCCCAGACCACGAGCCCGTGCCTCCTGCATGGCGAAGGCTGCGCGCAGATGAACACCTCGACCATCTTCCAGGAAGTCTCCAACGTCACCGTCTCGGGCGGCACGAGGTTCTCGATGGCCGTCGACCCGATGTTCCAGTACCCCTCGGGGCTCCAGGTCTCGCTCGAGTTCGGCCTCTCCTCGACGGCGAAGGCCCGGACCAACTCCACCGCCGTCATCCTGTTCTACGAGATAGATGCCTCCTCCCAGCAGTGCGCCAACTACAGCCAGGCCATAGTCAACTCCAGTGCCAGGGCCACCAGGGTCGCGGTGCATTGCCTCGCCGCGCCCCAGGGGAGCTGGACGGTGCTCTCCAGGCACGTCTCGTCCGACCTCCCCTCGGGAGTCGATGCGTCTGAACTCGACAACTCCCTTCTCATCATGAGCGTCTCCTTCGCTGGCGCGGGTCCGAACGACCTCGTGTACGTCGACTCCATCCACTTTGGATGACCCCATGCCGGCCTGCGAACTTCGCTTCGAGCGCTCGCATGACTCTTGGGTGAACTCCTTGGTCTACCGACCTAGACCTGTCTCTATACTACCGCCAGGGGGAACCGGCACCCATGGCGGCAGACCACTTCCCGGACATTCCCAGGATCCGCCCCGGAATGAGTAAGTCCATGTTCCAGCTGCAGGACAAGAGCCGCTTCGTGCGCAGGCCCAAACCTTCACCGCGAAAAGCGCGCTCTCCGGGGAAGAAGACCGAGGCACCTCCACCTCCCGCCACGAGGGATATCTCGGCCCTCGTGAAGGAGTACAAGGAGACCCTCGCGAAGCTCGACGACATCGAGGCCGAGCTGGCGGACTGGCTGTCCTCCCCCATCGAAGACCCCTCGAAGGAGGGCGAAGCTTCTCCCGTGACAGCTGCGGTCAGGGACGAGATCGCCCAGCTCTCCGAGCCATCCACCGAAGCCAGATAGGAACTGACAACGGGTAAATATCCAAGCGACACGGTCCCGGCGCATGGTGGTCAAGGCCAAAGGCGAGGTCGCCGCCAAGCCTGTCGACAGGGCCGTCAAGACCGAGATCGAGTGGCTCATCGACCGCAACGACGGCGCGCCCAACTTTGAGCTCAGGAAGTTCAGGATCAAGCCAGGAGGGAGCATCCCCAGGCACTACCACCCCTCGATCGAGCACGAGCAGTACGTCCTCTCCGGCAGCTACGAGGTCGGGATAGGAGAGGATGTACACAGGCTCAAGGCGGGCGACTCGGTCTACATCCCCGCCGGGACCGTGCACTGGTACAACAACGACGGCAGGGGCGACGCGGAGTTCCTCTGCATCATTCCCAAGGTGGAGAAGTATGAGGCCATCTACCTCGACGACCAGGCGGCTCCTTCAAGGAAGCGGACCCCCAAGAAGATTCACTGAGAATTCATCGTTCTGTTAATTCTCGTTGACTTTCGCCGTTATCGCCATTCGGCGCCGCCTCGTCCTACAAGTGACGTTTAGATGAGCAAAATGGAGACGACGACAACAGTGAACGACGCGAAGGCGCTAGCCCTGAGGTGCAAGACACTCGAGGCGCAGCTGAGGCAGACGGTGCCCAAGAAGGAGCACCACGAGGTGACCTCGAAGCTCGAGAGACAGATAGACTCCCTCGAGCGCGACCTCGAGCGCGCCAGGGCAGAGAACCAGAAGACGATAGCCATCAACAAGCAGATCGCAGGGGTGGAGGGGCAGATCGCCGCGGTCCTGAAGGCCGCGGGCGGGCTCGCCAAGACGCTCGACTCCTTGGACGCGACCACGACGTCGACCCGGAAGGCAATCACCGAGCAGGGAAGGACGCTCGACAGCCTGGGAGGGAGGATAGTCCAGGGCACGGTGCCCTCGGCGATCCACCTCGACGCGCTCTCCAAGATCAGGGTCCTAGAGTCGAGGTGCGACGACCTCGCCCGCAGGGTCGGGAACATGGTCCCTGCGTCAGAGTATGTCTCCCTCAGCGACAAGTTCGAGGAGGCCAACCGGAGGATCACATCGATGGTGCCCTCCTCAGAGTTCGCCGCCGCGAAGCAGAGGGCGGACGACCTTGAGGTAGCGATATCCGGGATGGTGCCCAGGGAGCAGTTCGCCGCCAGCGAGGCGAGGGTCGCGGAGCTGGAGGAGAGGCTCGCGAAGCACGTGCCACAGACTGTCTACGACGAGCTCGTCTCTAGGGTCGTCTCCCTCGCGGAGGCGGTCACCGGGGGCGAGATCGCCTCTAGCACCAACACGGCAGCCGAGCAAGACGCTCCCGTGGAAGCACCGGTCGCAGCACCCGTCGAAGAGGCGGTGGGAGGCTCCAGCGTCGACACCTCGGTGGCCACCACCGAGCCGATCGCGGAGACTGACAGCATCGCCGTCGACGCGCCCGCTCCAGAGATCGAAGTCGAGCAGCCGATAGCCGAGGCGCCAGCGCCGACCGAGACGGTCGAGCCGGCCGCTCCGGCCCCGACTGCGCCTGAGATCACAGCGCCCGAAGCCCCGGAGGTCAGGGAGGTCCAGTCCCAACTGGCCGAGCTGGCCACCAAGGCCGAAGAGGCCAAGGTGAGCGAGATTCCTGCGGCTCCAAGCGAGCCAGCTGCGACCTCCGAAGCCCCGGCGGCAGAGCCGACGGCAGAGGCGGCCGAAGTCTCAATCACCGTGGGGCCTAGCACCCAGGTGGTGGTCGGAGCCAAGCCAGAGGCTTCCTCTGATGCCGCGGCCGCAACCGCAACCTCTGAAGCCTAAGCCCACCTAGAAACCGCTATCTCCCCGACCCCGCGGCTGCCGGGTTGTCTTCAAGCGGCGCCGCGCAGGAAGCCGGAGAGCTCCTGGCCGAGCTAGAGAAGGGCATCCCGAGGCACTGGGATGGCAAGCAGTCGATCCTCGAGCTGAGGCAGGCCGACTTCCAGTGGCGCCAGATGGAGTGGATTGGCTGGTACTTCGAGTACAAGGCGCGCAAGACCCTCGAGGCCAGGTTCGGTAGGCGCGAAGTGCCCACCTACGGCAGGACGCGATTCGACTTTCGGCACGCTAACGTCTGGGACTTCAAGGCGCACCCCACGGGAGGCTCCAATTGGGCGATAATCAACGACAAGGAGGCCGTCGACCTCTGCATCCGAGACAACGGAGGGCTCGGGATCGTTCTCGCAGTGGGTCCAGCACAATATGATTCGGACGGGAGTTTCAAGGCTTGGCACGACCAGCTCAAGGGCGGTACGAGCGAGTACGAGAGGGAACGCATCCGCAGGGCCGCGCGCTCAAGGAGCCGGAAGACCTCCTTCGACTTGGCATGCTACATCTTCGCGTGGCTGACGAGGAGGACGGTGGACCAAGGCCTGCAATCCGGGTGGATCAAGACGTTCCAGGACGGGATGAGAAACGCCGACGGGTCGCCGCGCCGGGCCAAGTACATGGTCGACGTCGAAGCGCTACCCGAGTCGGCCGTGGCCCTACGCAAGTGCTAGCCCTGAGGCCCCTTTAATACCCGGAAGGGAAGAATTGTCCCGAGATTGGCGACCGACGTCACCCTCAGGCCCAAGAAGCAGCGCAAGAACCCATACATCCCCAATCTCGCCGCGGCGCGGTTCAAACCTACAGAGGACTGGAGCGTCTCAGACGCACGAAGGCTCTACGACGAGGCCAGGTTCCCGTTCGGCGTCGACCGCGTAGTCTACAAGGACTGCATAACCGGGATGAACAGCCTCCCGGCGGAGTCGGTCGACGTGATAGTCGCTGACCCTCCCTTCGGTCTCGGCTTCACAGGAAAGGAGTCGATCTACAACCGCGACGAGAGGTACGTGACCGAGGGCTACCTGGAAGTCGGGAAGCGAGAGGAGTACGAGGAGTTCTCCGTCAAGTGGCTTGAGGCGGCGAGCGCCGCCCTGAAGAAGACGGGCTCCGCCTGGATTTTCAGCGGGTGGACCCACGTCGGGGAGGTCCTGAACGCCCTCAACCAGGCCAAGCTTAACGTGGTGAACCACATCATCTGGAGGTACCAGTTCGGGGTCTTCACGATGCGGAAGTTTGTGAGCAGCCACTACCACCTGCTCTTCGCCACGAAGAGCCAGGACTACTACTTCAACAAGATAATGCACTACCCGCAGGACGTCTGGGACATCAACAGGACGTACAGGCGGGGCGAGGTCAAGAACGGGACGAAGCTCCCAGAGCAGCTCGTAGCGAGGTGCATCGAGTTCACGAGCAGGCCCGGTGACCTGGTCCTCGACCCGTTCATGGGAAACGGCACCACGGCGGTCGCCGCAAAGGGCACCTTCAGGCACTTCATCGGCTTCGAGAACAACAAGAAGATGGAGGGCGTGATTTCAAAGAACGTCGACGCCATCGGCCCGGGGTCGATGTACACTCCCTACGGAGAGAGGGCGGACGAGATGGTGGAGCGGGCGAAGAAGCTGTACGGTAGGACGAAGCAGGACTCCAAGCTCTCTGATTTCTGAGGCCTAGCGCGCGTCGGTGATGAGCGGGAAGGTCTTCCCCCGGACGATCTCCCACGTCCCGTCCGCGTTGTGCTTGACGACCTCCTCCTGCTCGAGCTTCCGCAGCCTCTGGGCGACGTAGCCGTGGAGTGTCGACTCGGGGTACCTCTCGAAGGCCAGTCGTCCGATCTGCTGAGCGGTGGCCTTGCCACCGAGCTCGCGGAGCAGCTCGTAGACGACGATCTGGCTCACGATGAGAACAGGTCGCCTTGAGTATATTTGGATTCTGCCCTGACGCCGAGCCTGAAGGGAAATCGTGCACGAGGGGATATATATCGCGGCTGGCCATAACAGGCCGAGAGCCTGACAGTCGGGACCAAGATCAACGTGGGAGACGTGATCTCCTCCGCCACCCGACTGATACTCCGCAACCCCGCCATCATCATCATCCAGCTGATTCCCGCCATCCCGACCCTCCTCAGCGACGTCCTCGTGAACTACTCCATCCTGAGCATCATCGTGCTGCTCGCAGACATATTGTCCATCGTCCTCGCGATCATGGCGAGCGGCGCCTACGTTCCGATAGTCCAGGCCGAACTGACCAACCAACAGTGGTCCATCGGCGACGCCTTCAGCAAGGCCTACCACCGGTTTTGGGACCTGCTGCTCGCAGGAATAATCGTGGGGATAATCGTCGTCCTGGGCTTCATAGCCTTGGTCGTGCCGGGTTTGATCCTGCTCACCTGGTACGTGTACACGGTACCTGCGATCATGTCTGAAGACAAGGGCGCGACATCAGCGATGTCGGCCAGCAAGGCGTTCGGGCGCGACAAGAAGTGGGCAACGTTCCTGATGTTCTTGGTGTTCATCGCCGTCTACCTCCTCTTCGCGGTAATCGAGTCGTTGATACCCTCGGCGACGGGCGGGCGTGTCGTGGACACGATACTGACGGTTCCTCTCGAGGCGTGGGTCTCGGTCACGATCGCGTACACGTACCTCACTCACGGGCCGAACCCGGTCACATCCGGCGGGGCGGCTCAGCAGGTCTGGCCGCAGATCATCCCCCCGAACCCTCCCGCGCCATCGACCCCGCCACCTCCTGTGGAGGCGAGCCGCTTCTGCAGCAACTGCGGGTCAGCGCTCCAGCCCGGAGCTAAGTTCTGCCCCAGCTGCGGCAAGGCTGTGTAGCCTTCCTCTGCAAGATTTATTATCCAATCCGGGCTCCAACCCAGTGCCGGACGTTGTCCCGCCAGTCGGACGACTCTCGAGGCAGGGAAAAGGCCAAGGTCGACCTTGCGAAGGTCGTCAAGTACGTGGGCGAGGTGGGGCCAAGGATCAACCAGGTCGCCAGGCTCTCTAGTCGAATACTTCGAAGATTTGCGCCAAGAGTTCAGTGCAGGTCGCAGCGAATTTAGATGTTTGGGCTCTAATGGGTGGGTTGCATCAAGGCGCTTCTGCGCCTGTGGCTTTTCTAATTGTAACTGCAGAGAGGGTTGGTAGTATTCAGTCGTGGTATTTCTTGCTTATTACGACAAGAGCTGGAAGTAACACCACTGTCAAAAGCCAGAGTCCCACTGATGATTGAAATTCAGGGACGCCAACAGAGGTTGTGGGCTGTAAGATAAGGGCAAATGGAGTTCCGAGAAGTGCTGTGAAAGCTACGTCGAAAGCGATTTGGCAGCCGACTTGAACACCTGAACCGATTTCTGAAGGAGTGAGAATCCCCAAGTTCTGCTGCTGTCCGGCAACGACGTCGGTCACCTCGATATTCAGGGCAGAGCACGCTATGCCGCCGAGTGTGCCTCCAACCAGACCGCCTGGGGTAAAATCGAGCGCAAACTGCGCGACATCGCCTACTACGGAAAGCCCGGTATTGAACGAGGC
>DATJBB010000038.1:0-8536 GCA_035515635.1 Nitrososphaerales archaeon | reverse complement strand
ACGTTGGGAACGAAGAGGAGCGCAAGGCCAAGAAGGAGTTCATAGATGCCCTTTACCTGAAACTCTTCAACAACGTCAAGGCGGAAGAGTTAGTCGATTTCCTCCTTCAAGAGTCAACCAAACTAGGAACCCGTCTGCTCTCCCACCCTCTAGTTACCTCATACTGTGAATGGGAAAACAGAGCAACATTCAAGGAAAAGTTGAAGCGGCAAGCCGACCTAATCTACACAGTCATCGCAATCCTAATTGCGATAAGCCCTTTCATAATACCGTATGTTCAGCCCTATCTTCAGATTCTATCTCATGTTTTGCCGATTCGGTAGACTATGCCCTTTTCCGTTTCGGAAAGAAAGAAAAGGGAAGTGAATCAAACTCCAGAGATAGTAAACTGGCCGGGCTATCACTCCTCTCTGCGCATGCTTGCACATGACAAACGCCGGGCTGGGTGGTGCGCGTAGGGGTCATCTCCGCCTTGTACATTCTGGTCGGCTGGGCGTCTTCTTGTCGACGGACAGAACCCAAATCTGTCTTCACGTTCCTGATGATTCTTTATGGGCTCCCCAGCCGTTCCGTTTTGTTGGCTGTCGTGTCTTCGAACGCGAAGGCCCCCTTTGCCTTCTCCGTCTACTCCTTGCGACTGGTCGAGGCAGCGCGCGAGGCCTCCGCGAGCGGGCTCAGGTTCAAGGACCTGGCGACGGATTGTCTGAACGAGATGCTGGGCGAGATGAGCGCGAGCGCGACGATCGCGAGCATCGGTCGCGAATCCCTGGACGATCCGAACGTCCTTGCCGAACGTATAGAGGGGCTCTTCGGGTTCGGAGGACGAACCATCCTCAACAGCTTCATCGCGTACGCTGAAAGAAAGGTGCGAAGGTAAGGGTCCGCCCTTCCAATCGATAGATCGCTGACCTAGCGGTGGTGCGAACGGGTTGTCCGCCACCCCTCGGGATACCTGTCCGGGTTGGCTGCGAAGGCGACCAAGTGGTCGGCATCGAGTCTCAGGAGCAGGTCCATCCCCTCCAGCGCGTCCTCTCCGCCTCTGAATGCCTCCACCCACTGAGGGCTCGCCTCCTTGAATGCCGTTGTCCCCCTGCGCAGGAGGGCAGGTTCGCCGTGGCCTATTATCAGCAGCCGGCTCTCAAAGTACGTGAACCCCAGCGCCGGGTGCAGGGCGAGGCGCCTGACCATGGTCGACTTTGAGTTCGATGCGAGATAGAACTTGCCGTGGAGAAAAGCCGCGCTCCTGGGCGCCGCCCTCGGCTCGCCTTTCGAGTTGACCGATGCCACCGCCATCAGCCTCACTCCCTGAAACCCGGCGAGCTGGGCCGCGGACAGCCTGTGCTCCGGTCCGAACCCCGAGTACCTGATGTTGTCAGACCTCTCGAAGCTCTCATCGAGGAGGCGCTGGAGGCCTTCCAGCTCGGCTCTTGTCTCGAACAACGCCTTGTCGAGGCGGGAGCGTGCTTTATCCCTATCTGGCCAAGCGGGCCGCGTGGAAATGGCTGGGCCACCGGCGGCCTGGGTCCTCCGGCGCGGGCAAACCGTATATCCGTCTCTCCGGCGCTTCCGAGCGTGAACTCCTCCGTCGAGCTGGCTCTCGTCCCGTTGGTCATCTTGGCGGTCGCCGTCGTCCTGGTCGCGCTGGCGGGCCGCGGCAAGAGGCTGAAGTGCCCGAACTGCGGTACGGTCTTCAAGGCGCCGGCCATGGACGACAAGATCTCCGGGCTCGGCTGGACGCTGCCCTATGCGGGTAGGCTGAAGTGCCCGAAGTGCGGAGAGATTCGGGGACGGAGGGACTACCAAAAAGCGCCTCCGGGCGCGCCTACTTGAAGAGCTCCTCCAGAGGGTTCTGCATCTCCCTGACCTCCCTGATTCTGACCCCGCTCGAGGTCAGGCTCGCGATCAGTCCGGGGACGTCCTCTGGGCTCCTTAGGTCGAAGAGATAGTAGTCGCCCTCCTTCCTCCCTTGTCCAAGCGCAGGGCTCAGCTCGAGGGGTCGCACCCCTACGGTATAGGTTTCGGTCCTGATCTCGTCTATCCTCCCGAAGAGGGCGAGCTTCCCTCCCTTCACGGCGATGACTCTGCTCCCTATCTCTCTCGCCTCGAACAGGTTGTGCGACGAGTAGAGGACCACCTTGTCCTTGCTGAGCTGGAGGACGAGCTCCCGAATCTCCTTCGCGACCTTCGGGTCGAGGTTGCTCGTCGGCTCGTCGAGGAGGTAGACGCTCTTCTCGCGGAGGAATATCCTCGCGACGGAGACCCTCTTCTTCTGCCCCTGGCTGAGCTGGGTGAACCTCAGCTTGGCCAGCTCCTCGAGGTCGAGCAGCTTGATCACCCTTCTCACGTCCTCCTCCCCGCCTCCCTCGACGTCGGCGTAGAACCTCAGGCCATCCTCGACCTTCATCCCCTCCGGGATGCCGTCGAGGTGTGTGATGTAGTCGATCTGCATCCTCGCCTCCTTCTCCTGGCTGGGGATGCCATTGATCTCCACCCGCCCGCTGTAAGGCCTGAGGATGCCGGCAAGGGTCCTGAGCAGGGTAGTCTTGCCCGCGCCGTTGGGGCCAAGGACGACATAGACCCCCGGTTCCGATACCTCGAAGGAGATGCCGTCGAGGACCTTCTTCCCGTAGTATCCGGAAGCCACGTCCTGGACCAGAATAGGAGGCGCCGGGGCCATCACAGTCCACCTTCCTCTCGGTCATGCATTGGAAAGGAACCTCTCCCTCTGCATCTTCTTGTTCGCGACCCAGGCCATCAAGACCACCGCACAGACCATGGCTGCAGAGGCCCCCCCGGCCACGTAGAGTATCCCGCCCGGGCCCGAACTCTCAGCCAAGATCAGGGCGGCGAGGACAGGAGCTATTCCCACGATGGGCGCGATCCCGACGGGGCTGTTCACCCCAGGGCGCCTAGCGGTGAGCTGTGACCATATCATCCCGATCATGCTCATGAACATGGCCGACGCGTAGCTCAGAGGGATTGTGTAGAACAGGATGAGCTCTCCGACGGTGACGGATAGCGGCAGCCCCGCGGCCGCGATCGAGGCGACGCTCACCACCAGTGCCACGCCCAGGACGAGGGTGACCAGACCGACGGTGGCGACGACCGTCGAGAGGAAGATCTGCGAGACGTCCACCCCGTATGCGAGCATGTATTCGAAGACGCCCTTGTCCCGGTCGCTCCCGAAGACCATCAGGGCCCCGGTCGAGCCTAGGACCACGAAGACTGGCAGGATGAGGGGGTAGATGTCGACCAGGGCTGGTCCGCCGGCGCCGGCTGCCGCTTTCCCCGCTTCGGCCACCTCGACGGTGAAAAGCAACGGAAGCACCGTGCCGATGACCACGTACACCTTCCCGAAGTTGAGCGCCCTCCTGAAAGCCACGGCGAACAGGAGCCTGAGGTTAGCGCCGTCGGGCTGCGGGGCAGAAAAGTCCGTGCTCTTCGCTCTAGTCTCTCCTCGCGTCGAGGCCAAGGCAACAGCGACGCTGGCCAGAGCCAGGGTGAATATTATACCCTCGAATACGGGGAGGCTGAACGACGGCCCGAACGGAGCGAGGAAGTCCACCAGCCCCCACGGGAGGGCGAGCAGCAGGTATCTCCTGTTCTTGAACACGGCAGCCAACACGCAGAGGTAGCCCCAGGAGAAGTGGATGAGGGTCGACGACACCCTCTCCAGGACCTGGTAGCCGACGAGTTGTAGCGCCGCGGTGGGCTTGTCAAAGAGCGAGGGAGCGGCCTTGATGAGAGCCGTGTACTCCTGCTGGGCGACCGTCCCCCCGCCGGAGAGCGTGAAGAAGTAGATCGCGTACTCGAGCGCCGCCAACCCCGCTACGAACACCCCGTTCTCCCAGAGAGCGAGGCTGATCCCGTACCCCTCGGCGTCGTTCGCCCTTAAGATGCTGTGGGAGACCGAGTACCGCGCGACGAGGTACGCGAGACCCACCTCAAGGAAGACCGTCTGGAGGCCGAAGTAGGGGCCGAGCGCCCAGGGGTTCCCGCCCACAGCCGTGTCGAGCGGGACGTACGTGACGGCCTGGAAGGCAGCCTTCGCGCCGATTGCCACGAAGTAGGCCACGGCCGAAAGGAAGAGTGCCCAGACGGTGAGCCGCCTCCTCCTGTTCCAATAGAAGACCAACCCGGCGCTCAGGAGGACGACGACCACCGGCCCGAGGAAGAAGACGGGGTCAATGTTCTGGATGGTCGCCAACTCGGCCCGACAGGCCGAAGTGCGCAAGGCGTATATATATCAGATGAAAACGCTTTCATCCGATGAAAGTCCTGAGGCTGTTGGACGCCGCCGAGACCAGGGCGGTCTTCGACCTCCTTAACCAGGCGATCCTGAGGAAGCTCGTCCTCTCGGAGCAATCGGTGACGGGCCTCGCTGACGAGCTGGGCACGTCGACGTTGAAGCTGTGGAGGAGGATGCAGAAGCTAGAGTCGTTGGGGCTGATCGAGGTCTCGAGGACGCAGAGGACCGGCAACCTCGAGACAAAGATGTACCGCGCAACGGCCACCCACTATGTCCCTCGGGAGTTCGTGGAGTTCAAGCCCAAGGACCCGAGCCTCAAAGAGGCGTTCTCAGCCTACTCAGGGATCCAGGGGCGCCTCAACTCGATGGTTGCGAGCCTCAACGACATCCCTGAGGGGGTGGACCCGGTCGACTATTCGTTCTACGCCTCCCTCCTGTCCTACGCCTCGCTGTGGTCAGAGCCGGCGATGCAAGAGAAGGTCAAGGAGCTGAAGGCAGCGCTCTCTGGTTTCAAGCTCCCCATCCGCGTCCGGGCCTAGTCGCTCAGCGCCTGGTATGCGGCTGTAAGGAAGTCGACGCAGACCGCTGGCGGAGCTGGCGACGCCCAGGAGGCGTTGGACAGCAGGATTGCGACGAGCCCCTCCTTGGGGTCGTTCCGCCAGATGGACCCGAGGCCGCCGTTCCACCCATAGGTCCCGAGTGAAGCGAAGTCCTCCCGCCTGGTGGCCATAGAGACGCAGAACCCCCACCCATGAGATTCGAAGAAACCGGGGAAGGCGGTCGGAGAGGCCTTCTGCTGCGGGGTGATCTGGTCCGAGGTCATCAGCTCCACCGACGGCCTCGAGATGACCCGCTCGCGCCCTGCCTTCCCGCCGTCCATGAGCATCTGGGCGAAGGCGAGGTAGTCGTCCACTGTCGAGACCAGCCCAGCCGCGCCCGAGGGGAACGCCGGCAGCCTCGACCATTGCCCTGTCCTGGCGTCGTCGTACACGTCGAGTGTCCCTGTCATCGGGTTCGTCCAGTAGGCTGTCGTGAACCTCACCATCTTGGACGAAGGCACCTCGAAGGCCGTGTCCACCATCCCCAGAGGCCCGAAGATCCGCTCCTCCAGGAACCTTTCGAAAGGCATCCCCGAGGCCCTTGCGATGAGAACCCCAAGTACGTCTGCGCCGGTGCTGTAAGCCCAACCCTCGCCGGGGTGCTGCATGAGGGGGAGAGTCCCGAGGCTTCGGATCCATTCGTCGGGAGGGGGCGGGGTCCAGGGGGTCGGCGGCCCTTGCCCGAGCTTCAACCTGGTCATCTCCCTTTGGATAGGTGTGGAATCGGGCATGGCCATGGGTATCCCGAAGCCCATTCGGAAGGTCAGGAGGTCGCGGACTGTGATGGCCCGGCTCGCCGGCATCGTTTCCGAGAGCGGCCCGTCCCAGCGCCTCATCACCGTCCTGTTGGCGAGCTCAGGGAGGAGAGGGTCCACCGGGTCATCGAGGCGGAGCCTTCCGTCCTCGATGAGCACAAGCGCGGCCACCGCCGTGATGGGCTTGGTCATGGAAGACACTCTGAATATCGTGTTCCTCCTGACCTTCTCGCCACCCACGGAAGCCCTCCCGACTGCGTCGACGTGGGTCTCGCCTTTCCTGCTGACCAGCGTGACGACGCCAGGCACCTCCACCCTCTCGACCGCTCCTTCCATCGCCTTGCGGACGCGGGCCAACCTAGGGACCGAGAACTGGCTCTTCGCCATCGCCGTCGCCTCCGGGGAGGTGCCAGGATAAACGCCTTGCCGGCCCGATGACCTTCGAAAGCCTTCGTGTAACTCTGTTACGTAACAGATGTTACCGTTGGTTATAACAGGTCTCGGCGGTTTCCCCCATGTGGAGGCCGAAGAAACCGAAGCTACCGTGGGGGTAACACCATCGTTATCGGTCGTGGCATGGTCTGCCTCTCCGGTGAGGCGCGCGGCCCGAAGGTCGGGATGGAAGTCTGCTGGAGCGGTGGTCAGGAGGGCATTGGACTCGGCGGCGCTGGCCCTTCCTGGTCTCGCGTCATGCTCCCCGGCCTCCCTCGCGTTGGTCATCTCGCTCGTCGCAATCTCGAGTTCCAGGATCCAAATTAGAAGGGCCCCCAATGGGTAGCAGGCCTCTGCTGCTCGTGCGCGGCGCCGTCCTTCTGCTCGCGTGCCTCTTCCTCTTGTCGTCGGGGATGAACCTCGGGGCGACCGTCCCATTTGGCATCGGACGGCTCAGCTTCTCGGCTCCCTCTTCATCCATCGCGGAATTCGAGGTGGCGATCGGGCTCGCCCTCTTGGCGGCGTTCGCACTCTCGCGTCCCTACGTCTACGCCGGTGCGCTCCTCTTCGCCTCCGTCGGCATCCTCGAGGGCCTCCTCTCCTCCGGTGTGCAGGGGAACGCGCGGTCGCTCCACGAACTCATGATCCCTTTCCTGGCGGGCTGGCTCGCCCTGGGGGTCGAGGCTGGACGGTCGTACAGGTCGCGGTCGGGACGCTCAGCCTGTTCTCGATCGTTGCGATGTTCGCCGGCCAGGACATGGTCGGCCTTCGCGGGAACCGCGGGGACACGCCCTGCTGCATGCAGAGCCTCAACGAGCTGCTGCTTGGCCTGGGAGGATGGGCGAGCATGATAATCTACCCCTCCTGATCTGGCTCCTCGCCCTAGGAAGCTACCTGCCCGGGAGGTCGACGGAGCCTCCCCGATGAACCTTGCAGGCCGCTAGCCGAAGACGTCCCTCTCGAGCTCTTCGAGGATTGACCTGACCACCATCTCCCTCATGTCGAGCGACCTGGATATGCTCTCCACCTCTCTGTCGTGCTCCTCGAGTATGTGGAACACCACCTTCCTGGTGTCTAGGTCTTGCATCCCCGCGACTATCCTCGCTGCTGCGTCCATCAGGTCGTTCCTGACGGCCAGGAGGCCCACCCTCTGCTCCTCCATCGCTCCGATCTTGGAGTCGACCTGTCCGAGCAGGTCGGAGATCGCCGACAGCTTCTCGTTGCCGTCCTCCATGGAAAGCGCGTCGACAACCTCCTTCTCGAATGGGGGCTTCCCCCGGGGTGCCTTGGACTTGGCGAACGCTATCGCCCTCTCCTTGAAGACGTGAGGGGCCACGTCCATGGTTATCGATATGCTCTTGGCGAGGGAGTACTTCTTCCTCTCCGGCCCGTTGGGGCTGGTCTCCGCGGTCGACGTCACCATCCCGGCCCTCTCCATCACCGAAAGGTGCTTCGCGACCAAGGGCTGGCCGAGCCGGAGCTCCTTCGAGAGCTGAAGGGCGTACGCCGGCTCCTCGCTCAGTCGCCTGATTATCCTCCTCCTGATCGGGTTCTCTATCACCTGGAGGACGGTGTCGAGCTCTGACTCCCTCGTCGTGCTATCGCCCCGAAAAAAAATATGGTAGGTAGGCCTACTTGAGGTCTACCAACCGCGTGGCGTCCTTGGGCAGGGCTCTTCTTGGGAGCCTAAGCTCGAGGATGCCGTTCTTCATGGTCCCGTCGATCTTGTCGGCCACGACTTGGTCTGGGAGGCTGAGGTACTGGTAGTAGGAGCGGGTGCTCGTCTGGGACGAACCCTTCTTGTCCTGCTTCTCGGTCTTCTCCGCCCTAAGCTCGATGCCGTGGGCGTCGACCTTGACCTGGACCTCGTCCTTCGTGAAGCCAGGGAGCTCGGCCGTGACGCTGAAGTGGTCCCCGCGGTCCTGCACATCGAGGATGGGCTGCCTGAGGCTGCTCATCTCGCGGGACGCGAGCGGGAAGAACTGCTGGAATGGCTGGAACAGGTGGTCGAAAGGCCTGAAGAGCTCGTCGAACAAGCTCTCCGTGCCGTTGGCTGACCTGACGGCCAGGTTGCCGTCTGCCTTGGTCGGTTGGGACTTCTTGTCTGTCGTTTTCATTTCACCTTAGTATACTACTATCAGTAGTATACCCATATAAATGCTCCGACTCAGCGATTCTGTTAACTTCGTTGCATTGAGAGAGGATATATCCGAATCTGTAGGATATATTCCGAATTGCCTGAAGAGTTCGGGGGAAAGAGCATCGCGATACTTGTGGTTGTCGCGCTATTCTTCATCGCAGTCGTCTTCATCGGATTCACCACTTTCAACGCGCGTTATGAGCTATCCACTTTGACCGTCCTTCTGTCCGCGGCCTCTGATATCTTGACCTTCCATGAGGCGATGCTGGCATTCTCTGCGTTCATTTTCTTCTTTGTAGCGAGCCGTGAACCCTTAGAGAAGGCTGCAAAATACAGGCTCGCCGGCATTTGCATTATGCTG
>DATJBB010000037.1:0-2838 GCA_035515635.1 Nitrososphaerales archaeon | reverse complement strand
CATCGTCCTGGCGGGTGTGTTCCTGTGGTTCTTCATCTTCTACCCCGACAAGAGCTTCCTCCCCGACCAGGTCAGGGTCTGGCTCGGCCACTGAGCCCGCAAGTTTCATCGACGTGTTAAACCGCGCAGCGCCTGGGAATGCTTTTCTACATCGGCGCGAATCCCAGGGCGAGCCAGATTGAGCCGGGTCGCCGAAGTAAAGTCTAGGATATCCTCTGTCGAGCTCCTCTCGACCCTCAAGAAGAGCTACAGCTACAAGGAGCTCTCCTCGATCCTCGGCCTCTCCGCGCCGATACTCAGCAGGTACGTCCGGGGGCACGTCCTCCCGAGCCCGGCGCGGTCCGACAAGTTCGTCGCCGTCTTCAGGGAGAAGCTCCTCAAGAAGATGGTGACCGACCTCATCAGGGTGACCAACGACGGGGTCTACGACCTCACAAAGGTCGTCCTCGACGTCGGGCTCCTCAAGCAGATCGCCAAGGTCGTGTACAGCGAGTTCGAGCCCTCCCACGTCCAGAAGGTGCTGACGATGGAGGTCGACGGTGTCCCCCTCGCGGTGGAGATAGCCGACGAGTTCAACGTCGGCGTGGCCATAGCCAAGACGGAGCGAGACCTCGCGGCGGAGGAGTTCTACGAGCAGCGGATGGTCTACAACCCAGACTCTGTGAAGTATCTCTACATACCGAAGACCTCGCTCAAGAAGGGGGAGCACGTCCTCATCGTCGACGACCTGATCAGGTCCGGGGTGACCCTCGACGCGCTGGTCAGGCTCGCCGACAAGGCGCGGGTGCGCCCCGTGGGGATATTCACGATCGCCTCGATGGAACAGTCGCTCCCCCGGCTCAAGGAGAGGCTCAAGCTCAACTGCCCTATCGAGACGCTCGTCACGCTGGAGCCCCCCAAGAAGCAGCAATACTCGTTCTAGGAGATGGCCGTTGGCCTCGACCTTCGAGATCGACGAGGAATACGTGCGGGCCCGGCTCCCGGCGAGGAAGCGCGCCTCCCACAAGGGGATGAACGGCGTGGTGTGCGTGGTAGGCGGGAGCAGGACGTACCACGGAGCCCCCTTCCTCTGCGCCATGGGCGCCGCCAGGACGGGCGTCGACCTGGTCTACCTGGCCGTCCCGGCGGTCGTCGCCGTCCCCATAAGGTCGCTCTCCCCCGACCTCATAGTGATACCCCTTCCCGACAGCAAGCTCACCAGGGGGAACGCCAAGCGGTTGACCAGCTGGCTCCCTGAGGTCGGGAGCGTGGGGATAGGCCCGGGACTGGGTCCACAGAACCCCGACGAGCTCTCCAGGGCGCTCTCGATGCTGGGCGCCAAGTGCGGGACGCTCGTCGCCGACGCGGACGCCCTCCGTCCGTCCATCCTGGAGGCCCCGGAGGCCGAGAGGGGGAAGATGATCGTCACGCCGCACGCCGGCGAGTTCGAGAGGCTGTTCGGGGTCAAGCCGCCCGAGGGGCTGGAGGCGAGGGCCTCCACCGTCAAGGAGGCGGCGGCGAAGAGCGGCGTCGTGGTCCTCCTCAAGGGCCCCACCGACGTCATCAGCGACGGGCAGAGCGTCGGGCTGAACAACACGCACTCTCCCGCGATGACGGTCGGCGGGACGGGGGACGTCCTGACGGGGGTCGCGTCGGGCCTCTCGGCCAAGGGGATGGCGAGGTTCGATGCGGCGTGCTGCGCGGCATTCCTGAACGGCCTCGCCGGGGCGGAGGCGGCAAAGGACCTCGGGATGCACATCGTCGCCTCAGACGTGGTAGGCTGCATCCCCAGGGCAATGAAGCGGTTTGACAGGATCGAATGAGCGCGGTCGGCCGCGCAAGCCCGGGCTCCAGTCAAAGTGGCAGTCCGTCGTCGACTCCCTCGAGGCCATCATCCCGATCTACGAGAAGGGCTCCAGCAGGATATCCCTCTTCTCCGACAGGGCGATGAGGGAAGAGGTCGCTTCCTTCGCCGTCGACGGGCACCAGGGAGTGGTCGTCCTCGACCTCGGCTCGGGCCCCGGGACCATGGCCCGGGTCGTCTCCGCCAAGGGGGGCTCCCCGCTCCTGGCCGACGCCTCAAGGAAGATGCTTGCCTCCGCTCAGGGCTTCGACCGCGTACAGTGCGTCTTCGAAGCTCTCCCTCTCAGGTCCGGCAGCGTCGAGGCCGCCACAGCAGGGTTCTCGATCAGGGACGCCAGGGACCTCGAGTCGGCCCTCGCCGAGATAAGCAGGGTGGTCAGGCCGGGGGGAAGGTTCGCGTTCTGCGACCTCGGCAAGCCGGTCTCGAAGGCGAAGGCGTGGGTCGTCGGTGCCTACATCGCGGTCGCCCCTCCCCTGATAGGCTTCGTCACTGGCGGCCGACCGGGGCTGCGGTTCGGCTCGCTGAGGCAGACGTACAAGCTCGTCCTGGACAACGGGTCGCTGAGCCGGCTCCTCCAGAGCTACTTCAGGGTGGTCACCCTGACAGAGAGGCAGCTGGGAGGCTCGGTGGTCGTCCGCTGCACCGGCCGAGGCGGCATGGACGCATAGGCTCAGAATCGTTTATATCCGAATGATTTAGGGCTAAACTGTTTACGCTTGCAGTACAAGTGGATCGTCCTCTCGAACACCACGATCGCCGTGCTGATGGCGGCTCTCGACGGGACGATAGTGCTCATCTCGCTCCCCGCGATATTCCGGGGGCTGGACATCAACCCCCTCGGCTCCTTCCAGTATCTCCTCTGGATACTCTTCGGCTACAGCATGGTGACCGCGACCCTCCTCGTCACCTTCGGGAGGATATCGGACATCTACGGGAGGGTCAAGATGTACAACCTCGGCTTCGCGGTCTTCACCATCGGATCGCTGCTGGGCTAC
>DATJBB010000036.1:0-28757 GCA_035515635.1 Nitrososphaerales archaeon | reverse complement strand
TCATTCCAGAAATCGGTGCGACAGAGTTCGTCGTGTTCCGGGGCGGTTGGGGGAAGGCCACCGTGACGGTGCGAGCCAACGGAGGAATCGAAAAGACGCAGACCTTCACATTCTCGGTCCTCCACACTGGAGCGCCCCGCGCACTCAGAGAAGGCAGGACGCCTCCGTTCCACATCCACGTCCTCGCGCCCGAGCTGACGCGATGGCAACGCTTCAAGACTTTGGAGGTTCTCTTAGGACTTTGACAGGTATTCGCTCAGAATCACCCTCATCGTCTCCGGTATGGAGTCCAGCATCCGCTTCTTTCGCTCTCGCTCCCCGCAGAGGCCGCCGGAATCAAGGTGGAGGGCGCGAACCCTTGGATAACGGTCATCCAGAACGCCGAAGCGGAGTCCAGAGGTTTACAGGTGGGAGATGTCCAGTAGATTGGACAGAACCTTTCTTAGCAAGACGTAAATAGTTCCGGCCGAAAACGGCGTCTGTATGGACGTGCTAGAGCTCGCCATCATCGGCATCATCATAGTGGTGTTCGTCGTGATGGGGCCCAAGAAGATACCCGAGCTGGCGAGGGCGCTCGGCTCCGCCAAGAAGGAGTACAACGCTGGCGCCCAGGGTCCAGCGGCGTCCACCTCCGCCCAGATGGGGGAGGACGACCTCATGGTCGCCGCGAAGAGGCTGGGCATATCGACCGAGGGTAAGACCAGGGAGCAGATCTCGGCCGAGATAGTCCGGAAGACGGCCGGGGCCTAGGGCCGACGGGCGCGTCTCCATATCCCCTTCAATCGTTTAAATCGAGAAAGGTAGCAGGTCTCATCCCGATGAGCGCCGGGCGGGTTTCGGTCCGGGTCTCGCCCGGAGGGGTGGGCGCGCACGAGCCTTGACGGCCTGAGCATCCGGGAGCACCTCTCGGAGCTCAGGCACAGGATGAAGGTAGCGTTCCTGAGCTTCGCAGGGCTCCTCGCGATATTCCTGCTCGCCCCGGCGGAGCCGTCCAAGGCCATCACGCTGACCGGGACCTACGTCCCCTTCGTCGCCTTCTTCCTCGCCAGGGTCAAGCTCGACCTCCTCCCGGCAGGGTGGATCCTCCTCGCCAACAACCTGACCGAGCCGCTCGAGGTCTACCTGATCGCCTCCGTGATACTGGCGGCGGTGTTCAACAGCCCGATATTCGCCTACGAGGTGATGAGGTTCGTCGCGCCCGCGCTCACCGAAAGGGAGAAGGGGCTCCTCTACCCGTTCGTCGTGTCCTCGTCCGCCCTCTTCACGGTCGGGGTCCTCTTCGGCTACTTCTTCCTGGCAAAGTTCCTGTTCATCGCCCTCGCCCCGTTCATCCTGACAGTCCAGGCGCAGCCATACATCGACGTCGCGAACTTCTACTTCATCGTCTTCCTCACGATAGGCATGAGCGGGGTCGCTTTCACCACCCCGGTCTACATCTACACGCTCGTCAGGTTCAGGATACTCAGCCCGGAGACCTTCAGGAAGAACAGGGTCATAATCTGGGTGATAGTCTACATCGTGACCGCGCTCATCACGCCCGACGGCGGCCCGATACTGGACCTGATACTCTTCATCCCGATAATCGTCCTCCTGGAGCTCGCCGTCTTCCTCGCCGCCAGGTCGCTCAAGGGCCAGGAGGCGCCCCAGGCCAAGGACAAGTGCAGGTTCTGCGGGGCGAGCCTGGGCGGGGCGACGTTCTGCCCCAACTGCGGCAGGTCGTCCGCCTGAGGAAATCCCTTATACGCCACCGCGCCGAGAAAGAGGCGAAGTGTCGTCCGATATCGCCTGGACGGGGGAGAACAGGGAGAAGCTCGAGGCCGCCGAGGGCTTCGGCGAGGTCTTCGAGATGGTCAAGAAGGCCGTCGACCAAGTGATGGGGATCCACAGGGCGGGGCTGACCCTCGTCCTTGGGGACATACCCAACAGCGTGGGCGCGTACCACGAGATGGGCTCGAACGCCATCGTGATGAACAGGAACCTCCTCAAGATAGTCTGGAAGTCCACCGAGTCAAAGCCCCGCCGGAACGCCTACGCCTTCATGATACTGCTCCACGAGTACCTGCACACCCTGGGGTTCGCGGACGACGTCCAGGTGAGAGAACTCTCCAAGAAGATAATCGACGCCTATATCGGCCAGGGGCACATCGCCGGCGAGATGGCGGTGAACCCACTGGACAGGTTCTTCCCCGAGATAGAGAAGTACGCGTTGTTCCGCGACAACGGAAGCTTCGAGACGATACGCAAGTTCGACTCGTCGAGCACCCCATACATCGCCTGAGACTCACAGGAATCCCTATATCCAAAGCGAATGCGGCCCGCCGAGGTAAGCCGTCGTGCGAGGCATGCTCGTCCTACCGACGCTGTTACTTGTCATCGTAGCAACCTACGTCGTCGGGGTCTACTACGTCGGGCAGTCCGCCATCGCCAGCGTCCCCCTCTTCTCGATAATCTCGATAGGGAGGGTGACGGCCGTCTACTTCATCTCGCTCGCGGTCGGGCTCGCCTTCGGGATCCTCGCCGCCACGAGCGAAACAGCCGAGCACATCCTGGTCCCCCTCTTCGACATCGGGCAGAGCGTCCCCATACTGGGATACTTTCCCGTCGTCCTGACATTCCTCATCGTGATCTTCCCCGGCGGGGTCGGGAACCAGGTCGGGGCGCTCTTCCTCCTGTTCACTGCGATGGAATGGGACATATTCTTCGGCGTGGTGGGAGCGGTCAAGGCGATCCCCGCCTCGGTCGAGGAGGCTGCGAAGGGCTACGGGTTCAGCGGGACGAACTACCTCAGGTACGTGGTCCTCCCCGCCGTCCTCCCGGCGCTCCTCTCCTCCTCGATCCTCGCATGGAACGACGGCTGGACGTTCGACGCGGCCGCAGAGTTCGTGACATTCGCCAACAGCGCGGGGCAGCAGATCCAGTACACGGTCACGGGCCTCGGCTACTTCATCACGAGCGCTGCCAACAGCGGGAACCTCGCCGCATCCTGGTTCGGAGTCCTGGTGATGGGCGAGGTGATCTTCTTCTCGAACCAGCTGATCTGGCACACCCTCCAGACAAGGGTCGCCAAGCACAAGCCCGTCCTGGCCAACGTAATCAGGGAGGACTTCCAGTCGCCCCTCGGCCTCCGGAGGAGGTTCCGCCGCCTCTTCGGCTTCAGGTTGAGGCAGGCCCAGCAGTCCGTGAGGCTCAGCCTGCAGATCAGCACAAAGGCGCTGGCCCTGTTCTTCGTCGTCACCCTGGCCATCATAGGCGTCGTCATCTACGCGAACCTTCCGATCGGGGCGGCCAAGGGACTCGCGTCCGCGCTGACGGCGAAGGGCGGGCAGGTGTACAACGTCCCCCTCTACTCCCTCTTCACGGTAGGGAGGCTGCTGATCGCCTACTCGACCTGCGTGGCCATCTCCCTCGTCTGCGCGGTCCTGGCCGTGACGAAGAAGAACTTCAACAGGTACTTCTATCCGATCTACGACCTGGGCAGGTCGGTCCCCTACCTGGCCGTCTTCCTGCCCATGTTCGTCACCTTCCAGGGGCTGATGCCGGTCGCCATCGCCCAGGAGATGGCCTCGTTAATCCTGCTCTTCCTCGCCATGGTGTGGTACCTCCTCTTCAACGTGGTGACCGCGGCGCGGAACCTCCCCAACGAGCTCCTCGAGGTCTCGACCATCTTCGGGGTGACGGGTCGGAAGCGCGTCACGGACATCATCCTCCCGGCAGTCCTCCCTGCCTTCATAACGGGGTCGCTCCTGGCCTGGGGAGGCGGCTGGAACGTCGTGATCTACTCGGAGTACGTCCAGCTCCAGGGGCACGCCGCGCCCTACGTCCTGCCGGGCCTGGGCTACCTCCTTGACAACGCCGCGTCTGTGCTGGGCGACATCCCCCTGGTCATCTTCTTCCTCTTCATAATGTCCGGGATCGTCATCCTCCTCGAGCGCGTCGTCTGGAGGCGCCTCCTGAGGCGCGTGGAGAGGTTCGGGGTCGAGTTCAATTGACAGGCATACTGAGCGTCGAGCACATAGTCAAGACCTTCAGCAACGGCGCCAAGTTCAAGGCCATCGACGACATCAGCTTCGACGTCAACTTCGACGAGTTCATCTGCATAATCGGCCCTTCGGGCTGCGGCAAGTCGACGCTCCTCAGGATAATCGCCGGGCTCGAGACCGCCGACTCCGGCAAGGTCCTGTTCCACGGCCAGCCGACCAGCGGCCCCTCCCCGAAGATCACGATGGTCTTCCAGACCTTCGGCCTCCTTCCGTGGAAGACCGCCGCGGAGAACGTGGAGCTCCCGATGGAGGTCGCGGGGATCGACAAGAAGGAGGCCCGCCAGAGGGCGAGCAGGTACCTCAGGTTGGTCGGCCTCGGCGGCTTCGAGAACACCTACCCTTCCGACCTTTCGGGCGGGATGAGGCAGCGCGTGGGGGTGGCCAGGGCCCTCGCCATCGGCCCAGAGGTGCTCCTGCTCGACGAGCCCTTCTCAGCCCTCGACGAGCTGACCGCCAAGTCCCTCAGGGTCCTCCTGCTCAAGATATGGGGCGACCCCTCGATCCCCACCAACAACTTCGTCATGGTGACGCACAACGTCGAGGAGGCCGTCACCATGGCCGACCGGATCATCGTCTTGGCACCCCGGCCTGGGAGGGTGGTCGGCGAGGTCAAGGTCCCGCTCCCCAGGCCCCGCTTCGAGCACCTGCGCGACCCGTTGTTCTTCCAGACCGTCGACCAGCTGCTCTCGATGCTCTCCTCCAACATGGAAGAGATGTGAGGCCTACCGACGGGCGGGCTCTCTTCGCGGGCGCCTCAGGGTGCGCGCCAGCAGCGTGAGCGTGCTCCCCCGCTTCGCGTGCCTGAAGAACCTGTGGACGTCGGCCGGACTGTCGATGTCGAAGGCCACCCCCCTCGAGTAGTACACCGCCGCCCTCAGGCCTCGCGATGTGGCCTCTTCGAAGTGCCTCCTGAAGCTGTCGTCGTCGTAGTGGAGGGCGAGGTCGACGTCCCCCGAGACGAGCAGCATGTTGGTCCCGTCGAACGCCTCCGACGGAGAGATGACGACCTGGGCGCCCTCGCGCCTCAGCATCGGCGGCGCCCTCAGGTCCTCCGCGGCCAGGAGGGGCAGGTCGGCAGGCAAGACCATCCGGCTCTCGTGCTCCAGCGTGGCCGACAGGCCCCTCTCGACGGCGGAGTTCACGCCCGCGTCTCCCGGCTCGGGCACCGCCACGGCGCCGAACCTCTTGACGAACTCGAGTATCCTGGCGTCGGAGGAGACGACGAAGGTGTGGCGGATCATCTTCGCCTTGATCAGCGTCTGGAGGGTGTCCTCCAGCATCGCGATCTGGAGCTGCCTCCTCTGGGGCGGTGTGAGCATCGATGCGAGGCGCGACTTTGGGTTCTCGCCCTTGACGGGGATCACCACCGCCGTCGACCGGCTCCTCGCAGGGGTCATGCTTCCAGCGCCACCCTCGCCAGCCGGACCTGGCTGTCACGATTCCTCATTAACGTTGAGGTGACCAGGCACTCCATCCCTGCCTTGGAGATCGACCTCTCCATCTCGCGGTCCGACTCGTCGATGACCAGCGCGTCGACGAGCCCTCTGTAGAGCTCCGCCACCCCCAGGGACGTCGGACGGATCCCCTTCGCCGCCATCAGCTTCGCAGCCGGGCCCGAATAGGCTCCCTGCCCGACCATGGGAGACACCGCGACCTTCCTGGCCTTGCTCCGACGGATGGCCTCCCTCACGCCAGGGATCGAGAGCGTCGGCATGATGCTGGTTATCGGGTTCGCCGGGCAGAGTATCACCCTGTCGGCGGAGGCGACCGCCCGCTCGACCTGCGGGGTCGGCCTGGCGGCCCGGGCGCCGGCGTATCGGACCGCGGTGGGGGTCAGCCTCCCCGCCTCCCTCACCCAGAACTCCTGGAGGTGCATCTCGCCCTTCTCGGCCGTCCGAATCCTGGTCTCGACGTGGGAGTCGGTCGCCGGAAGGATCCTCCAGTCCCTGACGCCATAGGCTCGAGCTATCGCCTCCGTCGCCTGCGTGAGCGTCTTGCCGTCCTCGATGAGTGCCGTCCTGTAGACGTGCGTGGCCATGTCCACGTCGCCGATCTTGAACCAAGTGTCGCGGCTCCCGAGCTCGCGGAGCCTCTCGAGAGCGTTGAAGGTGTCCCCCCTGACCCCCCAGCCCCTCTCCGTGTCGAGCTCGCCGGCCAGCGCGTAGGTCACCGTGTCGATGTCCGGGCAGACGTAGAGGCCGTGGAACCAGGAATTGTCACCCACGTTGGCCACCACGGTGTAGTGGCAGAGGGGCTGCAAGCCCATCAGGAACTTCGCCGAGCCGGTCCCGCCCGAGAGGACGACGGTGCGCACTCTCTCACCTGAAGAGGTCGAGGCTCCTCTTCCTGACGATGCTCTTGACGCCCGACTCGCCCCTCTTGTAGGAAACGCCCCTGACGAGCGCGACCGGGACCATGGAGAGCTTGGTCATCACGAGCTCGGCGGCGGCCGCAACCTCGTCCACCACCGCCGGCTGCGTCACCCTCAGCACGTACCCGTAGGGGTCCGTCTTCCCGACGAGCCTGTCTAGCGGAGATATCCCGGAGCAACCCACGGCGACGTCCGTCTGCCCCTCGCGCCACGGCCTCCCGAACGTGTCGCTGACTATGACCGCGAGCCTCTTCCCTGTCTCCCTTTCGAGCCTGCGCCGGATCTTCCTCGAGCTCTTGTCCGAGTCGACGGGAAGCAGGGCGGCGTAGCCCGCCTCCACGTTCGACATGTCTATCCCAGCGTTCGCGCACACGAAGCCGTGCTTGGTCTGGGTGATGAGGACGCCGTGGCCCTTTCTGACGACCCTCGTCGACTCCCTCAGCACCAGCTCCACCATCCTGGGGTCCTTGCCAAGCTCCGAGGCCAGGGCGACGGCTCGCTTCCCCGGCCTCACTCCCGCCAGCTCGACGAGCCGACCCTCGCTCTTCGAGACTACCTTCTGGGTGACCACCACTATGTCTCCATCTCGGACAGGCGTCCCCTGGGCCTGGACTGCGTCCGCGATGACCTTTCCCAAGTCGTCACCCTTTCGGATCCGCTTGATCCCGCCTACAGGGATGACCTCTACCACGGGGAGGGGGGGCAAAACGCTACGAGGCCATGGCAAAAATGGGGAGGCTTATGAAACATCCCGCATGAAGGTGAGACGGCGTCTTTCGGAGCCAGCGTGGCCGCTCCGGCGACGCTCGCTAGACTCCGAGTCCCGCGACCCTTGCGGGGTTTATGTACGAGAGACGCCCTCGTCCATCGACGGTGGCAAGTGTGGTCACGAAGGCTACGGTTGCCCTTATCGCCGTCGTGTGGCTGGGCATAGCTGGCACCATCGTCGTCATCGCTTCGAGCGAAGACGGGATGCGCAGCGTCACGACCAGCAAGGCGGCCGCGGCGTCTGCGTCGTCAATGATCGCGACCTCCACCTCGTCCCTTGCCAGGAGTGTTTCCTCGACGAGTTCTGCCTCGACGCCTCCGACGTCCTCCACCACGACGAGCATTGCCGCGATCCCGCCCACGGCCTCCACACAGACGGTCGTGGGGAGGAGCAATGCATCGAGCGTCACATCGAGCGCATCTTCGTCGTCCTCGTCCTCGACGACCGCTGTAACCGCAAGTTCAACGCGAAGCGAGACGACCTATACGACGACCGTTACCACAGTGGCCGTCAACAATCCCGACTGCGTGTCGACCAAACTGATGGTCGGGAACATGACAATACCGAGAAACACGTGCACCAGCTATAGCTTTTCGAGCTTCGCGAACGCGAACTCTACGGTCGGTTCCGATCAGGTCCTGCCTTACGTTCAGGGTGCATATCGCTATGACCTCATGTACTATGGCATCAACGACAGCAACCTCTCCCATCAATCCTTCGTCCTGAACATCACGGGCAGCCAACAGGTGACCGGGGGCTGGGGAGGCGGGTATTCGATTCGGTATACCGGGAACAAGCTGCTCAACGTCTCTTTCGAGTACGCCAAGCCATCGCACTATGTCGTGACACACGTCTCCGTGTACGACATACCCGACAGGAACTATTCGAAGTCGTACACGCCGCAGCAACAACAGGTCGTGGCTGCCGCGTTGCAGAACGACACAGTGGCCGGCCTGATGGAGGGGTCGTCCTACTATGTCAAGGTCGTCTACCCACACGGGAGCTTCCGGCAGAACCCTACGAATCAAGTCCAGTTCCAGCAGGTGGACGGGAGTCGTGCGGTCGACGTCGACGTGTACAATGCCACCGCCGCGGTCGCCTACTACCAAGTGGGTAACAACGTGGACGTGGAATGCTTCAATCCCGACGGCCACTGCCTCACAGACCCATGGGGAGTCAACCCGGACGCGGGATCCGTGATGCCGCCCCTCTACGTTACCGTTGCCTATCCGGGGCAATGGTCGTTGAGGATCCTCGGGTCGGGCAACGCGACCGGAGTATCGGCACCGTTCGCCTACAACCAGACGTTCACCGGCACCGGGAACACGACCATCACGGTCCCTTGGTTCAGCAACACGGGGGCGGTCACCCTCTTCGCCTCCGCCCAAAAGGTGGATGGCGGGACCGCGACCCTTCAGCTGACGGTCAACTGGATCCCCCCGGGCATCCCGGGAGACCCAGGTGACCCCACGACCACGACCGCGGGTCTCGGCGTCAGCACGGCGACCGTCTATGATTACCAGGTTGTCTAGAAGGGGCCGCACGCTCCTTGTCGCCCGGCCGGGAGACCTTGCCCGTGCCTAGGGTTATAAGGGGCCGAGAGCCCGCAGTCTAGCGAAGGTCGTTTTCTTGGTAAGCAACGATCAGGTCCTCGCCGCCCTTCGTTCCGTCAAGGACCCTGAGTTGCACAAGGACGTCGTGTCCCTGGGCATGATCGAAGACCTCTCCGTGAAGGGAGGTGTCGTCTCGTTCACCCTCAACCTCACCACGCCCGCGTGTCCCCTCCGGGCCGAGATGGAAGCGAGCGTGAAGGCGGCCGTCAGGGCGATCGAAGGAGTCAACGATGTCAAGATCAAGACGAGCGCGCACATCCCAGCGACCCGTCTCTCAGACCAGGGAGAGCTGATGAAGGGGGTCAAGAACGTGATAGCGGTCGCCAGCGGGAAGGGGGGCGTCGGGAAGACCACCGTCGCAGTCAACCTTGCGGTCACACTGGCTTCGGCGGGGGCGCGGGTGGGGCTCCTCGACGCGGACATCTACGGCCCCACCGTCCCTGTGATGATGGGCGTGAGAGAGAGGCCCGGTGCGGTCGGCAACATGATGGTCCCGCCGGCAGCCCACGGGGTGAAGGTGATATCGCTCGGCTTCTTCTACAAGGACGACACGCCCCTGGTATGGAGGGGGCCCATGGTGGCCGGGGCGGTCAAGCAGCTCCTCACCCAGGTCGAGTGGGGCGACCTCGACTACCTCATCATCGATCTCCCCCCGGGGACGGGCGACGCCTCTCTCACCCTCGCCCAGACCGTCCCCCTTGGAGGGGTCGTGATAGTCACGACGCCGCAGGAGGCGTCCCTCAACATAGCGACCAAGTCCCTCGCCATGTTCAGGAAGCTGAACGTGCCCATCCTCGGGATCGTCGAGAACATGAGCTACTTCGTCTGCCCGCATTGCGGTGAAAAGACCTACATCTTCTCCGAGGGCGGAGGCAAGAAGGCCGCCATGGCGCTCGACGCCCAGTTCCTTGGCGAGATACCGATCTATCCGCTGATCAGGGAGCAGTCGGACGTGGGCGTGCCCGTCTCGGCCGCCGCGCCTGACTCTCCTGAGAGCCGCGCCTTCAAGGATATCGCCTTTCGGGTCGCGGGGATGGTCAGCATAGTCGCCTACGAGAACTCGACCTAGCCTTGGCCGAGCAACTCCTCGAGCGCGACGCGAGGAAGAAGAGGGCGAAGAAGCGGCGACGCCCGCCCTACCGCAAGTCGTGGTCGCCCGCGCGGAAGCCTTCCTAGCGCCCACGGGCGAGGTGCAGCACGTGCGGCACCTCGCCGAGGAACGTGCCCAAGGCCGTGCCCACGGCGTCGGGCGACCCCGGCAGGCACATGACCAGCTTCCCCTTCGCCACCCCGGCGGTCGCCCTCGACAGGGCCGCCGCCGCCCCGATCTTGGCGTAGCTGGCCGCCCGAAAGACCTCGCCGAACCCCTCTATCTCCTTCTCGAAGAGGGGCCTCACCGTCTCTATCGTCACATCGGTGGTCGAGACGCCCGTCCCTCCAGTGAGGACGACCACGTCGAGGCCCTTGCTCGAGAGCGCCTTCCCGACCGTCCTCCTGATCTTGGCCGCGTCGTCTGGGACCAGCTCCCTCGCGACGACCCTGCCCTTGCTGGCGCCTATCATGCGGGCGGCCAGGTCGCCCGATTCGTCCGTGTGGGCCTTCCCCTCGGCCGCAAGCCTCGCGCGGCTGGTGCTCACGGTGACGACGAGGTATCTGACCGTCCCCTTGGGGGCGTCGTGCCTGTGTGACTCAGGTGCTCCCGCTTCTCTTCACCTTCTCGACCACCCGCACCCCGTCTATCCTGGTCGCGGGGTATTGTCCCATCGCGTCCTTCTCGTAGCCCTTGACCACGTCCCAGATGTTCAGGAGGGCCACGGTGACCGCCGTCAGCGCCTCCATCTCCACGCCGGTCTTCTCGTGGGCCGACACCGTCACCGTCACCTCTATCGAGTCGGCGGCGGCCTCCTCCTCGACCTCCACGTGCTCTATCCTCAGCGGGTGGCAGAGGGCGAGCATCTCGGGTGTCTTCTTCACGGCGAGCACGGCCATGGTCTTCGAGATCGAGATGGGGTCTCCCTTCGCGAGCTTCCCCCGCTTGATCAGCCTCAGCGTCCCCGGCCTGAGCCTTATCGTGCCGGTGGCGGTGGCCCGCCTGAATACCACCGGCTTGCCCGAGATGTCAGCCTGCCTCACGCTCATGGCTCTGGCCGATTCCCGCGCCATTGGATTTAGGTCTTCTTTTCTGCGATCCTCCGCGCCAGCAGCTTGGCCACCACCGAGGGCTGGGCTTTTGGCTCCTCGCGGAGGACCTTCCCCACGAGGTAGTTGAACGTCTTCTTGTCCGCCCTGGCGCGGAGCGCCTCCTCCGGGCTCGAGGCTACGACCCTCTCGACCAAGGATGCTATCGCCTTCTCGTCGGCGACCGCCGAGAACCCCTTCGCCTTCACCACGTCGCCGACCCTCCTCCCGCCCCTCAGGGCCTCCCTGAGGGCCTCCTTCGCCTGCGCCCTCGTTATCGAGCCCGCCTCGACCATGTCCACCAGGCCGACGAACTCAGGGGCCGGGACCGACCCTCCTCCTGACATCTCGCCCACTATCAGCCCCGCCATCTCCTGGTAGCCCTTGCCCAGGCGGGCGCACTCCTCGAAGTAGGATGAGAGCGCCTTGTTGGCCGCGAGCTCCTTCGCCAGCTGCGCGGACAGGCCGAACTCCTTGGCGTACCGGGAGGCCTTGGCGTCCGCGACCTCCGGCATCTGGGACCTCACCCTCGCCACGGCCTCTGCGCCGAGGACGATGGGCCTCAGGTCAGGCTCCGGGAAGTAGCGGTAGTCCTGCTCCTCCTCCTTGGAGCGGAGCGCTATGGTGATGCTCCTCCTCTCGTCCCAGTGCCTGGTCTCGCTGGTGGCGTTCCCAGAGAACGTCCTCTGGCGGAGTATCTCGTAGTTGAGCGCCTTCTCGACCTCCTTGAACGAGGAGATGTTCTTGACCTCGACACGCGCCCCGCCGGCCAACGAGATGTTGGCGTCGCACCTCATCGCCCCGTCCAGCTCGCCGTTCGAGACGCCGAGCGACTCTATCGTCGACCTCAGCTTCTCGAGGAAGGCCTTTGCCTCCTTGGCGTCCTCGATGTCGGGCTCTGTGACTATCTCGACGAGGGCTATCCCCGCCCTGTTGTAGTCGACCAGGCTGTAGCTCGACTTGTCGATCGTGCCCTCGTAGGTCAGCTTGCCGGGGTCCTCCTCGAGCTGTATCCTCGTTATCCTGACCCTCTTGCCCTCCACTTCGACCGCGCCTCCCGAGGCTATCGCGACCCCGCCGGCCTTGTCGTACTGGCTGATCTGGAACCCCTTGGGGAGGTCGGGGTAGAAGTAGTTCTTCCTGTAGAAGAGGGACCTGGGCGCCACCTTGCAGTCGAGCGCCAGCGCTATCATCGCGGCGTACTCGACCGCCTTGGCGTTGAGCACGGGGAGGGTGCCCGGCAGGCCGAAGCAGACGGGGCAGACCTTCTCGTTGGGCTCGCTCGAGCGGTAGTCGGAGGAGCACGAGCAGAAGAGCTTCGTCTTGAGGGCTGTGAGCTGGCAGTGCACCTCCAGCCCTATCTTGACCTTGAGGCTCGGCTCCGCCTGCATGCTAGCTCGCCGCCCCCAGGGGCGGGCCCCTGGGGCTAGTCCCCTCCATGAACGCCCTCGCGGCCCCGAGGAGGGCGTCCTCCCGGAACGGAGGCGCGATGAGCTGCATCCCGACGGGGAGCCCCCGGACGTGGCCGCAGGGGACGCTGACCGACGGCAGCCCCGCCAGGTTGGCCGAGACCGTGTTGACGTCGATGAGGTAGTCCTCGAGGGGGGTGACCTCCTCCCCCAACCTGGGCGGGAGGACGGGCATCGTCGGCCCGACGAGGAGGTCGAACCTCTTGAACGCGGCGGCGAACTCGCGGACGAGGAGCGCCCTCACCTTCTGCGCGCGCACGTAGTACGCCTCGTAGTACCCCGCGGAGAGGACGAAGGTCCCGAGGAGTATCCGCCGCTTCACCTCCTCGCCGAAGCCCTCGCTCCTGGTCTTGGCGAACGCCGAGTTCCAGTCCGCCGTCCCCCTCTCCGAGGGCTTGCCGTATCTCACCCCGTCGTACCTCGAGAGGTTCGAGCTCGCCTCCGCCATCGCTATGATGTAGTAGACCGCCAGGGAGTGAGGCAGGGAGGCGACTGAGGCGTCGGCCACCGCGGCCCCGAGACCCTCGAGCCTCGAGCATCCGTCCATCACGGCGTCGACGACCTTGGGCTGGGCGCCCTCGCCGAAGAACTCCTTCACCCTCCCGACCCTCAGGCCCTCGACCCCGCCGGAGGTCCCCGCCCGGACCTTCTCCGACGAGGAGGTGGCGTCCTGGGGGTCGTGCCCGGCCATCGCCTCGAGCAGGAGCGCCGCCCCCTCCGGCTCCTGTGCTATCGGGCCTATCTGTTCCAGGCTGTTCGCGTAGGCGATCAGCCCGTACCTGCTCACCCTGCCGTAGGTGGGCTTGAGCCCCACCACCGAGCAGAAGCTCGAGGGGCACCTGATCGACCCGCCGGTGTCCGAGCCCAGCGCCACGGACGCCATCCCTGCTGCGACTGCCGCCGCGCTCCCGCCCGAGGACCCTCCGGGGACCCTCGTGGCGTCCCAGGGGTTGAGGGTGGGGCCATACGCCGAGTTCTGGGTCGTGTTCCCCATCCCGAACTCGTCCAGGTTGGTCTTCCCCAGCACGATGCCGTCCTCTTCCTCTATCCTGCGCACGGCCGTGGCGCTGTAGGGCGGCCTGTAGCCCTCCAGTATCTTCGAGGCGGCCGTGGCCTGGAGCGACTGGACGCAGATGTTGTCCTTCACCGCCACCCCCATGCCCGCCAGCCTCCCGACCTTCCCGCCCCTCTTCACGCGCCCGTCGATGTCCCTCGCCTTGGCCAGCGCTGAATCGCGGTCGAGCTGGAGGTAGGCGTGGAGCTTTCCGTCGAGCCTGTCGATCCTCTCGAAGAGCGACTCGACGTACTCCTCCGCCCTGAGGGAGCCGTCCCCCACGAGGGACGGGACGAGGTGCGCCCTCGGCGGTCTCGGCAACCCTCAGAACACCCTCGGGGCCCTGACGTACCTTCCCTTCTTCTGGGGGACGCCCTCCAGGAGGGCGTCGGGGGTCGAGGGGCCAGGCACGTCCTCCCTCTGCCCAGACCCCGCCATCGCCTCTGCCTCCGGGGCGGGCCCCTGGATGTCGAGCTCGTCGAGGGCAGCGAAGTAGTCGAGGATCGAGGAGAGCTCGCCGCGGAGCCGCTCCGCCTCCTGAGGGCTCACCGAGAGGCGGGAGAGGTCGGCCAGGCGCTCGACCCTGGAGGCGTCGACCGCTCCTTCTCGCTTCGCTCTGGCCTTGGGCAAACTGCGCCCGCGTGATTTCCGACTCGTAATTAACTTAACTTCGCGGGGTCGGCTCGGCTAGCCTGGCGTGGTCCTGAGGGCGACCTGGCTGTCGACGAACTTCCAGATCTTCCCCTCTATCTCGTAGCTCCAAAGCGAGACGGGTATCTCCGCGAAGAAGACGAGAGGTGTGACTATGAGGGACTCGAGCACGCTCACGGTGAGGTTCTGGAGCCACTGGCCCACCCCTATCGAGACCTTGACCTTGCCGGGCTCGGCGAGGACCAGGACGGTGAAGGCCCTGTCGCCGGCGACGAGCCCCCTGAGGACGCCCCCCTTCTGGGCCTGGACGACGTGCGAGTCGTCCTTGTCCGCCCTCTGCGTCTTGTAGCCCTGGTTCTCGAAGAACTCCTCGATGTCGTCGGCGAGCTTGTCCGCGGTCACCCCCTTGCTTGAGTACTCCCTCGAGGACGCTAGCATGGCAGTCCGGGGGAGGGGGGATATTTCTGACTTGCGCGCCTCACTTTGCTCGCACTTGCTGGCTGGGGATCGCCGCCCGGGTGGTGTCGGGCATGAGGACGGACGCGCCCCTCGGCCCCGCGAAGATCACGGGGTTCTGCGAGTGGAGGAGGCGGAGGAGGGACTCCAGGTGGCCGGAGTTCGAGAGCTCGGTGAGGTCGTACGCCCAGAGGCCGATCGCGGGGAATTCGAAGGTCCTGTGGAGGCGACGCTCGAGCGTCTCGAGGTCGGGCACCATCTTCCTCCGGATGAAGCCCGTCATGTCGCCGGCGATCCTGACGCCGCCGTTCAGCCCCTGCCACTTGGAACCGAACGCGAGGAAGGAGAAGTAGCCGATGATGCTGGGGATGTCCGGCCTCCCGTCCTTGAAGTACACGTCGTCGCCCCGGTCGATCGCCAGCCTGTTCTCCCGGCGTAGGTTGTCGACCTCGATGTCGGCGCCCCTCATCCAAGACTCGACCTGCTCTGGGCTCTCGTCAGAGCAGACGTAGGCCAGCCTCGCGTCGTGGACCCCCAGCCTCATGTGGGTCATGAGGATGTCGCGCCTGTTCTCGGCGGAGTCGTAGATGAGCACCGCGTGGGTCCCCGGCTTCATCTCGCTCAGGGTTCGCGCCACTTCAAGCGAGACCATGGGACGCCCACCCCGCGGTTGCCATATTACATAGCATGCGCTCGCGATATTCACTATAATGCTAATATCAAGCTTCTTGCCGGATTCCAGAAGGGCGCCCCACCCGGAGGCGCTGCCCGACCCCCCGGCTCAGGGCACCAATCTCAGCTTGTCCCTGGGGTACAGGGTGACCTCGCGGATGTTCTCCTCCCCGGCGAGGACCATGGTGAGCCGCTCCATACCGAGCCCGAAGCCCGCGTGGGGGGGCATCCCGTAGTCGAAGACCTTGAGGTGGTGCTCGAACGCCTGCGGCTTTAGCTTCTGCTCCTTCAGGCGCTTGACCAGGAGGCTCTTGGAGCTGATCCTCGACCCCCCCGAGGCGAGCTCCAGGGACCCGTGCATGAGGTCGAACGCCTCGCTCAGCTTGGGGTCGTCGTCCCTGGGCTTGATGTAGAACGGCTTGATCTGGGTCGGCCAGTCGGTGATGAAGTAGAAGGATGGGTGCTCCCTGCCGAGCCTCTCGGTGGTCGGCCCCGTCAGGTCCTCGCCCCAGGTCACCTCCTCGCCCGCCTTCGACATCTCCTTGACCGCGTCGGTGTAGGCGAGGCGCTCGAACTTTGGCGGGGCCGGGACCGGCGGTCTCCCTAGCTTTTGAAAGTCCTTCGCGCAGGCCTCGCCGACGGAGGCGAGGACGTGCCTGATCAGGGCCTCGAGGGTGTCCATGACGTCGTGGTAGTCGACGAACGCCTCCTCGATGTCTATCGACGTGATCTCGCTGAGGTGCCTCTGGGTCCTGGACTCCTCGGCCCTGAAGGCCGGGCCTATCTCGTAGACCTTCTCGAAGGGCAGGACGAGCTCCTCCTTGTACAGCTGTGGGCTCTGCGCCAGGAAGGAGGGCCGGTTGTAATAGAGGACGGAGAAGAGGGACGCCCCGCCCTCCGTCGCGGTGGATATCAGCTTCGGGGTCCTCACCTCGAGGTAGCCCCGCCCTGCGAGGAACTCCCTCACCGAGGAGAGCACCTGCCTCTGTATCTTGAATATGGCCTGGGCCTTCTCCCTCCGAAGGTCGACGGCCCTGATGTCGAGCCTCTTGTCGAGGGAGGGCGTCTCGCCGCCGTAGACGCTGAAGAACGGGGCCTCGGTCGCCACGCTGAGGACCTTGAACTCCTCGGGCACGACCTCGGCGCCGTTCGGGGCCTTTGGCATCGCCTTCACCACGCCCTTCACCGCCACGCTGCTGTGGGGCTTGAGCCCCTCCACCTTGGACAGCGTCGCCTTGCTCGCCCTGCCCTTGTTGACTGTCACCTGGAAGTTCCCGTCCCGGTCGGTGACTATCAGGAAGACGATCCCTCCCTGGGTCCTGATGCTGCTGACCCACCCGAAGAGCGTGACCTCCTTCCCGTCCAGCTCTGGTGTTATCTGGTTGGAGTAGTGCGTCCTCCTCCATCCACCGAGCCCCTCCTCTAGTTTCGTCGAGACGGACCCCTTTCACGACCGCGAACTGGAAACGCTATAAAACTCTTCGAGAGCGTGTGAAACCCTTAAGAGCGCCCCGGGCCGTTTTCGGCTGAAAGGGTTGGATTTTCGGTCCCAACTCCCCGAGGCGCAGAGCGCGGTCCCCCCCGGGAGTCTCTCGGATTCCTTCGGGCGCGTGGCGAGGAAGCTCAGGGTCTCGGTCACTGACAGGTGCAACTTCCGCTGCGACTTTTGCATGCCCGCCAAGCCGGTCTGGCTCGACCCCTCGGAGGTGCTGACCTTCGAGGAGATCACCCGCGTCGCTGCGATCGTGTCGACCATGGGGGTGGACAGGGTGAGGGTGAGCGGAGGGGAGCCCCTGGTCCGCAGGGACGTCGAGAGGCTGGTGGGGATGCTCTCGAGGGTGAGGGGGATAAGGAGCGTCTCGATGACCACGAACGGGGCCCTCCTGAAGGAGAAGGCGGCCTCGCTCAAGGCCAACGGCCTCAAGGGGGTGACCGTCAGCCTCCACAGCCTCAGGCCGGACCTCTACGACAGGATCACCGGGACGAGGGACATGTTCGGCAGGGTGATGGACGGGATAGAGGAGGCGGAGAGGGTAGGGCTCGGGCCGATAAAGGTCAACTGCGTCGTGACGAGGGGGTGCAACGAGGGCGAGATACTCGACTTCGCCAGGATGGCGCACGACGGGAACAGGAAGGTCCGCTTCATCGAATACATGCCGTTCGACGGGACCAAGTTCTGGGACACCCAGATGGTAGTCCCAGGGAGCGAGATAATCAGGACGATCTCGGAGAGGTACCCCCTCGAGGCCCTGAAGAGGGAGGACGGCTCCACCTCCACCAACTACGAGTTCACGGACGGCTCGGCCGGCGAGATAGGGACCATCACTTCGATGTCCAAGCCGTTCTGCGGCGACTGCGACAGGGTGAGGCTCAAGGCCAACGGCAACCTCGTGCCCTGCCTCTTCAGCGTCGCCGAGTACGACATCAAGCACCAGATCAGGAGCGGGGCTACCGACGAGGAGATAGCGGGCTCGGTGCGGAAGGCGTTCTGGCAGAAGTTCGAGGGGGTGGCGAGCCTCATCGAGAACAACGTCGAGGTCAGGCACGTCAGGCCGATGCACACGATAGGAGGGTGACCGTGCACGGAGGTCAAGGTCAAGGTCCTATACTTCGGCAGGGCGAGGGAGGCCGCAGGGACCGGAGACGAGGTGATCCCTGTCCCGGCGCAGTCATCGGTGGGGCACCTCGTCCGCGAGGCGAAGCGGCGCCACGCGGGCCTGGACAAGGTCTCCCCGGGGATGCGCTTCGCGCTCAACGAGGAGCTGGCCGGCGGAGAGGAGAGGCTGGCGGAGGGCGACACTGTGGCCTTCCTCCCGCCCGTGGCTGGTGGATGACATGGCGCGGCTGACAAGGTCGGTCATCGACCCCGCAGAGGTCGTCGCTTCGGTGGCGGACCCCGGGGCGGGGGCGGTCGCCCTCTTCCTCGGGACGGTGAGGGACAACAGCGAGGCGGGCTCTGTCACAGCGATGGAGTACGAGGCGTACCCAGCGATGGCGGAGAGGAGCATCGCCGAGACAGAGGAGGAGGTCAGGCGGAGGTGGCCCGACACGAAGGGGGTGAGGGTCGTCCACCGGGTGGGCAGGCTCGCGATAGGGGACGTGAGCGTGGCGGTGGCGGTCTCCTCTCCCCACAGGGCCGAGGCCTTCGAGGCGTGCAGGTACGCCATCGAGAGGATCAAGCGGGACGCGGCGATATGGAAGCGCGAGACGCTGGCCGACGGGTCGGCCGTCTGGGTCGAGGGGGCAGAGATCCGTGGCCGGCGGGCGCGCAAGCCAAAGAAGTCGAGGACGAGGCGGGCCTGAGCGACAGCTTCCGCTACACCTCCCTGAGCGACGCCCTCGCAGCGCTCTCGGCCGCGCTCGGCGATGCGCGGACGCTCGAGACGGTCGGCACCCCGGACGCGTTCGGCCGGGTCCTGGCGAAGGACGTCCTCGCGCCCAGGGACCTTCCGGAGAAGGACGTCGCGAGCTTCGACGGCTATGCGATAGCCTCGTCCGCCACGGAGGGCGCGGCCCCTGGCTCGCCGGTCGAGCTCGAGCTCCTGCCGGGCGAGACGAAGGCAGGCCAGGTCCAAAAGGGCCGCCTCTCCGAGGGGCAGGCCGCCAGGGTCGCGACGGGGGCCTACCTCCCGCGAGGAGCCGACGCCGTGGTCGCGAAGGAGGACGTCGCGGCCGCGGAGGAGGCCGTTTCGGTCCCCAAGGCGGTGGCCAGGGGGGAGCACGTCTTCAGGAGGGGCGCCGACGTCATGAGGGGGGAGCGCGTCCTCGCGGCCGGCAGGAGGGTCCTTGGGCAGGACCTCGTCCTCCTCGCGTCGCTCCACATAGCCAGGGTGCCGGTGTTCAGGGAGCCGAGGGTGGCCATCCTGCCCACAGGCAGCGAGCTGACCAGCGAGATCGGAGACCGGCGCGAGGGCAAGGTGGTCGAGTCTCACAGCCTGATGCTTCGACGTCTGGTGGAGGGGGCAGGCGGGCGCGCCGAGACCAGGCCTATAGTGCGAGACGACCGGGAGGCCCTGGTCAGGTCGATCAGGGCTGCCCTAGCGAAGAGCGACATCCTGTTCACCCTGGCCGGCTCCTCGGTGGGGGAGCCAGACCTGGTCGAGTCCGCCCTCAGGAGGGCGGGGGCGACGATGCTGATCCACGGGGTGAGGGTCCACCGCGGCCGCGTGATGGGCGTCTCGATGGTCTCCGGGAAACCCGTGGTGATCCTCCCAGGCCCCGTCCAAGGGGCGCTCAACGCCTTCATAGTCTTCGGTTACCCGATAATCCGGCACCACCTGGGCAGGGGGCTGGAGGCGCCTCCCTGGCTCCCTGCGACCGTGAGCGAGGACTGGGAGGCGACCGGAAAGTTCAGGGACTTCCACCAGGTCGTCTATCTCGCGCTCAGGCGCGACCCCGGAGGAGGGGCTCTCCTGGCCGCGCCGTCGGGCGCCGAGACTGAAAAGGCGAGCTTCCTGGCCTCGAAGAACGCCTACGTCCTGGTGCCGGGCCCGGGAGGCCGCCTCAGCAAGGGACAGTCCATCCAGGCACGGTTCCTCCCCGGGTTCTCAGGCGTCGAGTAGGCGCCTGGCCTCGTCCAGGTCGGCCTTCGTGTCGACGTCCAGCGCCGCCCTTCGTCGCCGCACGCGGACCCTGACGAGCGACGAGGCGTTGGCGTCCAGTATTGACCTCGCGCCGCGGTCCCCGCGGAGGCCAGAGAGGTCCCCGAAGTAGGCGCGCGGGAACGCGGCTGGCGGGGCGACGAACCCCCCATAGTCGGCGGCGACCAATCTCTCGCCGCCGCCCTCCTCGAACGCTTCCAGGACGCGACCGACAAGGCCCCTCGAGACGAACGGCTGGTCCGCCAGGAGTAGGAGCACGCCTGGCGAGCCGCTCTCCAGGGCGGCCACGCCCTTGGCTATCGAGGAGGCCATCCCCCGGCGATAGTCGGGGTTCTCGACGAGCCTGACCCTCCGCCTGCCCAAGGCCTTCGCGACCGCGGCGGACTCGTGGCCCACGACCACGACGACCTCGCCGACGCGGGAGGGCGGGATGGCGTCGACCGCCCAGGCGACAAGGGGCTCGCCCCTCAGCCTGGCCAGCTGCTTGGCGCCACGGAACCTCGTGGATGCCCCGGCCGCCAGGACCAGCGCCGACGGACGCCGTGCCCGAGCTCGCAAATCAGCGGACGTCGAAAGCGAGGAATAATATATCTCCCCATTCGGGGCTCGACAGAGAACCCAGGATGCCCATCCAAGTGAGGTCCAAGGAGGAGTTCGAGAAGAAGCTCGACCAGGCCACCGAGGTGAGGGTCGTGAAGGGCAGGGGCGACAGCGCCAAGGTCAAGGCGAGGACGCCCGACGCGCTCTACACCTATGTCACGACAGCCGCCGAGGCCGACTCTATCACAAAGGGCCTCAAGACCCCGATAATAGACTACTAGAGGAAGTAAAAGGCCACAAGCACCGCCACCCCGAGGAACATCGGGATCGGCAGTCCCGGTAGGAGCCTTGCCTTGCTGAGGAGGTAGAGCGTTATCACCACCCCGACGTCGACCGCGATCAGCGCGACGAGAGCCGTGGGGACCGTGAACTGGAAGTACGCCAGCGCCGGGATCATCGCATAGAAGACCGTGTCCCCCGTCCCTATCGAGAACTCGCCGATCTTCGATGAGACCGCGCTCAGGCTCTCGGCGGGCAGGGTGGTGACCAGGGACTTTAGGGGGCCCCTGAACACCGTGTAGATGTCGTACAGCGAGAAGCCCAGCGGGAGGAGGAGGGCGGTGAGTATCGGGATGGTCGAGGCGAAGTAGCTCCCCACCTCCGCGGAGAGCAGCCCGGTGAGTATCAGGCCGAACCAAGCTGGCGCCTTGCGGAGGGAGACGAGCGCCAGGACGACCACCGTGGCCGCCCCGAACGCCAGGGAGAGGTAGAGGGACGTCGTCGGGTCGACGTAGCTCGACGTGACCGCTATCCCGCTGAGGAGGGTGAGGAGGAATATGGCGAGGGCGGTCCCGAGGAATATCACCATCTGGAACACCTTGACCCTCTTCTGCCGGACGAGCCACACGGCCGCGAGGGTGGCTGCGAAGACGAAGAACACCAGTATCAGGACGTTGGCGACCGACCCTCCGGAGGAGGTGCCCACAGGCTGGTAGGTGTAGCCGCTCGACACCACCATCGGCCTGTTGACCTTCGTGATGACGAGGGCGAAGAGCTGGATCGCGACGATGAAGACGAGCATCTTTGCCGTGTCCGACCTGGCAGCGGGGTGGGCTTCGCCGTCCACCGGAGGCGGGGGCGTCGTGGGTGGCGCTGCGTCGGCCAACTCGATTGACCCCTCACACGTCGTAGACTTCCCCGACGTGGGGAGCGATGGCCTCTGCGCCGAGCTCGACCTTCAGCTCCTCCGCCAGCTGGACGCAGCTCGCCTCCTCGCCGTGGACCGTCATGAACTTCGGGCTCCCCTTTATCGCCCTGAGGTCGCCGTGGAGCTCGGCCTTGCCGCTGTGCGACGAGAAGTCGAACCTCCTGACCTCGGCCTTGACCTTGACCGGCTTTCCCGCTATCAGGGTCAGCCCCTTGTCGATGAGCGTCCTCCCGGGCGTCCCCGGGACCTGGAAGCTGACTATCGCCACCCCGTTCTTCTCCCCCATCGAGAGCTTCTCGTTGTAGAATATCGACGCGCCCCCCACCAGCATCCCCGCGGGCGCGATTATCACACCGGGCCTCTTGATGAAGCCCCTCCTCTGGTTCCACCCGGTGACCCTCTCGAGGTGCTCCAGGGTCCTCCTGAACGCCACGGGGTCCCGCAGGGAGTCCTGGTTCCTTATGAGCACCTCGTTGACCTTCAACGCCATCCCGTCCATCCCGATGGGGTGCTTGAAACCGTGCTTGTGTAGGGTCATCGCCAGCTCCTGGGCCCTGCCGACCGAGAACGCCGGCGCCAGGAGGACGCCGCCCCTCTCCACGATGGAGTTGGCGTAGTCGACGAAGTCCCTCTCGACCTGGACCCTCGCCGGGTGGTCGGCCACCGCGTAGGTGCTCTCCGTGATGACCATGTTTGCCTCGCCGAGCTCCCTCGAGGACGAGTTCAGCAGCTCCGTCTCGGACCCGTTGATGTCGCCGGTGTATATCAGGCGCTTGTTGCCGGCCTCGACGGCTATCACCGCCGAGCCGGGTATGTGGCCCGCGTCGTAGAATGTGATGGTGAAGTCCTTGACCTGGAAGGACTCCTTGTACTTGTGGTTGACCGTCTGCCTGTTCATCGCCATCAGGTCGATGAACTCGAACGGGAGGTAAGGCCCCGAGATCTTGATGAAGTCCTCTATCAAGAGGTTCGAGAGCTCCGCGGTCGTCGAGGTGCAGTGCATCTTGACGTTCCCCCCGAGGAAGAACACCGGGGTCGCCCCCGAGTGGTCGAGGTGCGCATGGCTGAGGATCAGGCCGTCGACGGTCTTGGGCTGGACGTGCATGGGGAAGCCGGGCTCCCTCGTCGTGAGCGCGCCGTAGTCGAGTATGATGTTGGAGTTCCCGTGAGAGACGAGGAAGGCAGACCGGCCGACCTGCCTGGCCGCGCCTAGGACCTTTACTTGCATGCGTTAGATTCCGTCAGAAATCCGGCCCGGCGGTCCCCCTTTAAGCGTTTGGCTTCTTTCGTCGCCGTCCGCGTCATGCGCGGCGGGCGCCCCTAGTTCACGCCTATCTCGGGGAAGTGGGCCTTTGGCAGCCCTAGCTCTGTCTGGAGCTTCCTGATCCTCTCTGCATACTTTAGCATGTTCGCCGTGTCGCCCTGGACTTTGGCTATCTTGTACGCCCTCCACGCCTTTTTGAGGGCGGCCCAGGTCTGGCCCCTCGTGAAGCGCGCAGGTTGCTGCCCAGCAGCAGGTGGGGTCGCCGTCTATCTCACTATCCCGCCGGCGCCGGCTCTCCTTCGTTGGGGGGCGCGGTGGTCGGGGCGGGATGCGCCTTCTTGAACCAGGCCACGGGCTTGCCCTGCTCCACGGTGACGGAGGTCAGCCTGTACCCGGAGTCTTCGATGCGGAAGATCAGGTCCCTGCCTATCTCGTCCTTCGACCCCTCTATGCTCAGTATGTCGTCCACCATCACGCCGATGGTGTACTGGGGCTGGACCTTCAGCCTGAACTCTCTCAGCACCTTGGATATCGCGACGGCCTCCTGCCTGTTCTCGTTGCTCCCCTGGACGTACCACGACTTTGACACCAGCAGGTACTCCTCCTCGTCCGCCGGGGCCTCTGCCTCCTCGACGATTACCATCTCGTCCTTGTCCTCCCTCGGGCGGGGCTGCTCGACGACGGTTTCCTCGACCGGGGCGGGAGGCTCCACGCGTTCCGGCTCGACCGCGTCCTCCACCAGGGAGGGCATGGTGGCCTCCTCGTCGACATCCATCTCGAACCGCGGCTCGATGGCCGGTTCCTGGTCTCCGATGGGGGTCAGCGTCGGGTCCGCCTCCTGGGCGGGCACGGGCTCCGCCACCCTTCCTGGCACCTCCTCGACCGGCTCCGTCCTGACCAGGTCGCGGGGGAGCGGCCCGAAGGCCTTGTCGACGTCGCCCGCGTACTCGACCGCCTCGGGCCGCCAGGTGTAGGTCGACCCGTCGAAGTTCTCGTAGACGCCCTTCTCGAGTATCTCCCTCACCTTCGAGCGGCCGTCGGGCGAGACCGTTATCGCGAACACCTCCTCGTCTCCCCTGAACCCGCGGACCCTGAGCACGGGCCTCGGGAGGGCGGGGAAGACCAGGGAGTCGACCACGACGCGGTCCACCGAGTTGTCCTGGACCGCGGGGGCGGAAACAGCCGGGAACACCCTGTCCTCGGTGTCTTCTGCCTCGGGGACGATCGCCACCTCGGGCACGAGGGGCCTGGGGGCAAGGTGGGGGTCGTCGCCCTCCTCGGGGACGACCAGCTGGTGCCCCTTGTGGGCGCGCTTGAACTCCTCGACGCTGAGGTGGGAGAAGAACGACTCTGTCACACCGCATGTGGTGCAGGTGACCTCTATCTTCTGGAGGCTCCCGAACTTCTTGAGCGCCATGGCTAGTTCGCCTCGTCCCTCTGTGCGGGTACCGACAGGGCCATTGATATGAGCTCGCTTGCCGACTCGCTGAGGCTCAGGCGGCCCTTCTCCCTCTTGCTCTTGGCCGCCACGTAGTCCACCAGCCGGACGTACGTCGCGTCCTCCAGCGCCACGGTGATCTTCCGCATATCCGACAATCGGGGAATCAGCCTGGGATATCTCCTGTTTTGCCTAAATCAAGGTAGCGCTCCGGGCCGTTCTGGAATACGTCAAGGGAGGGAGTCGGGGAGCCAAGCTTTAAGGACGGGTACCGACGGCGGCCCGAAACAAGGTGTCGACTCCAAAGGGGACCCCGTACTCCTCTATCCGCATCTTCCCAGACGCGATAGGCAGGGGGAAGATGGAGGCGAGGGCGCTCGTCGCCGGCTTCCACGGCATAGGGGCGACCGGGTACTGGACGGTAAAGTTCCTCATCCAGGAGCTGAACGCCCGCAGGGTGTGCTACATCGACTCTGAGCTCGCGCCGGCGGTCTCCTCGACCGTAAAGAACGAGATATCCACGCCCTACGAGCTCCACGGCGCGGGCGACCTCCTCTTCCTAAAGGCCGAGGTGCCCCCGCTGAGGGAGAACGAGACGAAGTTCTTCAGGGAGCTCAGCCAGTGGGTGATGAGCTCGGGGATAAAGGAGGTGGTCCTGATCGGAGGCCTCGACGAGTCGCTCCGCTCCGACGACTCAAAGTACAGGCTCGTCCTCACCGACGCGATGAAAGCGGGGGCGCACGGCAGGGGCTTGGAAGCGGAGCCCATCCTCGAGGAAGGCCGGATGATAGTCGGGCCTGTGGCGATAATGCTCAACTCGTTCCAGATGCGGGGTTACCCCGCCGCCGCGATCCTCTCCTACTCGAACACCGAGAGGATCGACCCAAGGGCCGCCGCGGCCGCCGTGGACTTTGTGGCCAGGCGGTACGAGCTCGTGGTCAACACGGAGCCCCTCATCAAGGGCGCCGAAGAGCTCGAGAAGGAGTTCGTCGGGCTCGCCCAGAAGGACAGGGAAAAGGGCGGCCCCTCGGGCGCGATCTACTCCTAGCGCCTCGCGTCCTTGGGCCTCGCCTTCGCCACGATCACCCTCGAGTAGCCCATCCCCTTCAGCTTCTTCACGCAAGCCTTGACCGTCGCCTCTTCGGACTCCCTGTCTGCCACCGTCTGGCTGAAGGGGTAGACGAACTCCAGCTCCGCGGGAAACGGTCCGAGGACGGGGTTGACCCTGAACAGGTCCGCGCCCTTCGCCCCCCGGGTGCTCCTCAGGTTCCCGGATGTCTTCGTGAGCGGTGGCGCCGCGTCGCTCATGACCAGGACGGCAGTCCTCGACCCCTTCCTCCTCCTCCTCATCGCGCCTTCGAGGTGGCCCCTGGCCAGGATGAGCTCCGGCCTGTTCCTGTCCTCCTCGCTCCTCACGGCGAGGCCCCTCGCCTTGAGAAGAGGGGTAGGCTTCGCGAGCCAGCCCGACAACCCTGAGGCGAGCGCTCGGAAGGCCAGGGCCGACCTCGGGTGGGCCATCGCCCGCTCCTCGGCGAGGTCCCAGAGCCTCCCCTCGTAGATGGCCTCCCTGCACCTCAGGACCTCGGCCCTCAGCACGTGGAGGTTGTGGAGGGCGACCTTGTGCACCCTCTCCTGGCGGGGAGACTCCCTGAGCGCGGACAGCGTCGCGGCATTACAGACGGGGCAGCTGCATGGCAGGTAGGTCATCCTGTCGAGGGAGAGCGTCCCCCTCTCCGTCATGTACCTGTCCTTCCTCGCATAGAGCATGTAGCTGGCGGAGTCGAAGGTGTCGCAGCCCAGCGCGACGGAGAGGGCGAGGGTGAGGGGATGCCCGGCGCCGAAGAGGTGGAGTGGCCTCGAATAGGGCGTGCTCCTCCTCGCGTTGGCGATCATCTCGACGAGGGGCGTGAACATGTACCCCTCCATCAGCTCCACGGGGCTCCCGAGCGCCAGGACCTGGAAGCCCGCCTCGACGAGGGACCTCGCCGACGACCTCACGAGGTCGCCGAAGACCCCGCCCTGTATGGGCCCGACCCAGACCGTCTCCGAGTCGCCGTGGCGCTCCAAGGTGGCCTTGGCCGCGCTGAGGCTCGCCTGCATCGTGTGCTTTGCGTACTTCCTCGAGTTCGAGTAGCCCGTGGGCTGGTCGAGGGTGACGGCGAGGTCGGACCCGATCCCCGCCTGGAAGGAGGCTATCTCGTCCGGGGTCACATCGGCGTCCCCGTACTCCAGGACCTGGTACCCGCCGGAGTCGGTCATCAGCGCGCCGTCGAAGTCTACGAGGGCGTGGAGCCCCTTCTCCAGCGCCTCGGCGCGCGCGCGCCGGTACAGGATGTAGGAGTTGGTCATGAGCATCTCGAAGCCCATCTCCTTGAACTGGGAGAGCTTGATGTCCCGCCAGACGGGGTGCACCACGGGGGTGAGGCAGGGCGTCTCGACCGTCTTCCCGCCCACCCTCATCAGCCCGACCCTGCCCATCAGGTCCGATTCCTTGACCTCGAAGGAGAAGGCGGGCATCGCGGTCGGCGCGCGGGGGTCCACATATCAGGGTTCCGCGCAAGGGAGGGGGCTGGAGATGGCTTCGAAGGGGGCGAGCCTGAAGTGGGAGGTCTCGGTCGCGCTGGCCGTCCTGGTCGGCCTCTTCTTCGTCGAGTACCCTCCCATATTCCTCCTGGGCTACTGGTCGTGGAGCGGCGCGGTCCACAAGACGATAACGGGGGTGCTCCTCGTGGTGAACCTGGTTGCCTGCCAGTTCGCGGCGAGGCGGGCCGGCTCCGTCAGGAGGGCGCTGGTGCGGGGCTAGGCCGTCCCGAACGCGCGCCTGGCGTAGTGCTTCTTGTCGCCCGACCCCTTGAACCTCTCCTCAAGGTCGACGTCTCCCCTCTCGTGGTAGCCGTAACGCTCCCAGTAGCCGTCCTCGTACTCGGGGATGAACTCGATCTTTTGCAGCCACTTCGCGCTCTTCCACCCGTACAGGCGGGGCATGAAAGGCCTCGCGGGGAAGCCCTGCTCCGGGGTCAGCGGCATTCCGTTCATCCTCAGCGCGACGATCGAGTCCTCCTGGAGGGCGTCCTCGACGGGGATCGGTGCCGTGTAGTTGTCCGCGCAGTGGAACATCACCCACTTGGCCTCGGGCTTGACCCCCGCGGCGTCCGCGAGCTGCTTGATCGGGACTCCCTCCCAGAACGGCTTCTCTATCGACCACGATGTGACACAATCTTGGGTCACAAAGGGCGAAAGCATGGTGAAACTGGGAGGCGCCTGGAAATCGTACACCTCCCCCGCGTAGGTCTCGGTCCAAATCCTACGAATCGGATAGTAGAACCCCTCTTCGGTCTCCTTGTAGGGGAACCTGTCGGTCCGCTGGAAAGTGGCGAAATCTGGGAGCAGCTTCCTTATCTTCTCTCCTCTCACTCTGATGCTGTACCCCATTCTGACAGACCCCTGATGATTCACCATCTCACCTGGAATCTCAAGTTTAGACAGCGCGAGCAGAAGCTGATAGGCAAGCGTTTTCGACGAGGTGGAGAAGTCGACCAAGTCCTCGCGCTTGTGGGGGGTTGCCTCCTTGGAGTACCCGTCGCCTTGGAAATAGCTTACCAGGAACGCCCTAAGCACAGGCGGTTCAGAGTCGAGGATGAACTGAGGAATGTGTTTCGATAGCGCTCCTTGACCACACCAATCTCTCAGCATGAGGTGTAGACGGGCCCCGTTCGTGCTCGTAGTCACTAGTCTGAGTAGTGTCCCCCTGTCGTTGGTGTAGTTTCCAACCCTTGCGCCGAAGACCCCTTCAAGCAAGCCTTTCAATTCAAGCCCGTAGTCAGTCTCTTTGCTGTTTAGGGCGAAACTAACCCCTCTGCCTACGCTGTCCGCGCCGGAGCCTTCAGCCACGTACCAACCAATTATGCGGGCTAGATTCTTGTTAATCTGGAATGCCGAGCCGCCAAACCCAACCTCTCGTATCGATGAGACATGCTTGTACTTCGGGAAGAAAACGTAATCTCCAACCTTCAGACTGTCGGCCCTTGTCCACTCGGGGTTCCAGGCACCCCGAAACGTCAGCGACCGTCTCTTGCTCCTTGTCCTTCCCGATCCCGGATGCCCCCGAACCGCCCAGACTGGGTGTTCGGGCGTCATTCTCACGGGCGGGAGATAGGTAGCTTTGATTCCGATAACTTCGCCGTTGTGCGCCCTCCGGATGATTTTGGTAACGCGGTGAAGTCGACCGTCACTGCCCACCACTTCAGATCCTTCCTCTATGCTCTCGATAGGGGTTGGCATCGGGTTGGCATAGACCATGCTGTTAGGGAGTAGGCAATGGAAACTCTTCGAGTAGCTCTTCAGCGGCAGCCCCAGGAGCTCCTGGTAGCCGAATATCAGCGGGGTCTGGACGAGGCCGGTGACCTCGAGCCTCCAGGTGGCGGGGTCGATGTG
>DATJBB010000035.1:0-34049 GCA_035515635.1 Nitrososphaerales archaeon | reverse complement strand
AAAGCTGCTGGCTCGAGAGGGGGTCCAGGTCTCTGCGGGCAAGGTCAACCTCGGCAAGTACCTGTTCGCGGACTTTCCCTGACGCATCCGCAACTAGTTAACGAGAGATTCGGCGAACGACTTCGCGTCGAACCTCTTTAGGTCGTCGTAGCTCTGCCCAACTCCTAGGAATAGGATCGGCCTCTTCGTGGTGAAGGCTATCGAGAGCGCGGCGCCCCCCTTCGAGTCGGCGTCGACCTTCGTCAGTATCGCGCCGTCGAAGCCGGTGTACTTGCTGAACAGCTCCGCCTGCGAGACGGCGTCGTTCCCTGCGAGGGAGTCCCCGATGAAGATCTTCAGGTCCGGGCTGACGACCCGCACGATCTTCGACATCTCCTCCATCAGGTTCTGGTTGGTCTGCATCCTGCCCGCCGAGTCGACGAGGACGACGTCGACGTGGTGGCTCTTGGCGTAGAGTACGCCGTCCCTCGCGACGGCCGCGGGGTCGGCGCCGTACCTCTGGGCGACGACCTTCGCCGAAATCCTGTTGGCGTGCTCGGTGACCTGCTCGATGGCTCCCGCCCTGTGTGTGTCCCCCGCCGCTATGACGACCGAGAACCCGTTCTTCTTCAGGTAGTTCGCGAACTTCGCGACCGTGGTCGTCTTGCCCGTCCCGTTTATCCCCAGGAAGAGCATCTTGAAGGGCTCGCCCTGGGCCTTCCTCGCGCGTATCCTCTCGAGGACGTCGATGTCGCCCGCCCGGGAGAATACGGAGAGCACCTCGCCCCGGAGCTTCTCCTTGACCACGGCCTGGACGTCCTTCGAGCGCTCGACCGACAGCCCGAGGAGTTGCTTCTTGAGGTCGCCCGTCACGCCCTCGACCACGTTCTGAGCTACGTCGCTCTCCATGAGTGCGAGCTGGAATTCGAAGAGCGCGTCGTCGAGGTCCTTCTCAGAGAGCTTCTTCTCGGAGACGGCCTTTGCTAGGGAGGAGAAGGCCCCCCTTAGCTTCTCGAACATCGGTTAGGCCGACCCGGGCCTGGACTGCTGCTCCTGCTCTTGCCTGTCGATGTAGGCCTGCAGGGTCCTTCGGTCGAGCTCGAGCCTCTGCGCTATCTGGTTCCTTTGGGTGAGAATCGCCACGACGTTCTCCTCGAGTTCCTTGGAGCGCTGCTCGAGAATCTTCTCCGCCTCCTCCTTGGTCTTCTCGACAACGACGCTCGCACCTATTCCGACCAGCACCTTGTCCGACCTTGGGGGTGGGGCGCGCATCAGCACGCCCGCCCCGACCGGGATGAGGACCTCTCCCGTGGTGGCGGAGCCTATCTGCCTTATCGTGTCGAGGGAGGCGCGGCTCTCAATCAGCATCCTCTCGAGCATCCCCTGCCTGTTGGTGAGCTCGTTGTAGGTGGACTCGAGGACCCGCGACTCGATGATCAGCCTGTTCATCCTCTCTTCTTCGGAGCTCAACTGGCCGCGCGGCCCTACCCGGGTTTTTAAAGAGTGAGTGCCCGGTCGCGAGCGGGCCTAGACGTTGAGGGCGCGGGTAAGGAAGACCAACTCTGGCCCGGTCGTAAGATAGCCTGCGACGGCGTTCCTCGAGTTGGCCACGGCGCCCGAGGCCGTGAAAGGTATCCCCCCGTTCACCGACGAGGCGGAGACCTCGACCTTGAGGATTCTGGCTATCCCAGCCGCCTCCTCCTCCGTGGCGTTGGGGGACACGGCGGCACCGCCGTTGGTGGCCAGCACCATTGCCCCGACCTGCGCGAACTCCCCGACTGTGGTCGTGAAGGTGTCTGTCCCGAGGACCGCCCTGACCTGCTCGACGGCGTGGTGCTCCAAGATGGGGGAGACGACGGCACCGTGGTCGTTGGCGGCGACTAGGTTGCCCACCGCGGTGTACCTGGACTGGAGCCGCTCGACCCTGAGCCCGGTCTTGGAGGATATCTCTCGAATCTCATAGTCCTCTATCATCCTCGAGGCGAGCGCCCCCTTGTTGTTCATCGCCACGAGCGGGCCCAGGAGCCTCGTCCCTCCCACGGATGAGTAGCAGACCTCCACGCCGAGGTCGGTCGCAAGCTTCTCCGCCTTGGTCGCCGCGATGCCCTTGGGCACGAGGACCGTCCTGTCGTTGGCCTTGAGGAAGATTCCTATGTTCGGGCTTCTGTAGATGTCGACTAGGTGTAGGCCCAATTTAGGCGGACTCTTCGGAAGGCGGGAGTCTGACCGAAACCACGCCGTCCTCGTCTCTCTCCATCTCGAGCTTGATGCGCCGCGGCGGGTTGCCTATCCCGCGGGACCAGAGTTGGAGGTTAACCTCCTCGTCTATCTTGACCTCGTTCGCCTTCATGTGGCGGGTCGTGAACTCCTTGATTATCCTGATGGCGACCTTGGTCCTCCTGTACTTTGGGGCCTCGAATGCGCGCCTGAGGGGGACAACGTGCACCCTCGTCAGGGGCTCGACGTTCGTTGAGGACATACTTTCTCACTCTTGGTCAATCGCGTACTGGAGGCCTACTTTAACCCTAGCTTGGTCCGTCTCCAGATCCTGTGCTTCTTGTTCTGCCTGACCTTCCTGTTCGACTTGGCTATGACCCAGGTCGGGACCGAGGCGTTGGCCTTCCTCGCCTTGACCAGGCGGTTCTTCTTGGAGGCGTCCTTGTTCCTTCCCATGCTCAGATCCTCCTGATCTTGAACTCCCTCTTGCCCGTCCCCTGAATCGTGGTGAGCAGCTCCTTGAGCTGGTCGTCGTCGATTGTCCTCTTGAGCCTGCCCGACGTGACCAACTGGATGATGTACTCCTCGATTGCATGTGCGACGTCGGGCTTGACCATCCTGACGTTGGCCAGCCTCTGGCGGGCCTCCGAGGTGAGGGCGACGCGCATGATGTTCTCGCGCATCGCGCGCTTCGAAGCATCGTCTTGTCCGCCCGCCCTCGGCTGAGCGTCCTTGTGCTGCTCGTCCATCATAGAATCAACTGTACCGCTCTAGCGCAGGGTTCTGCTTCGCCTGGTCCTTGAAGACGTCCTTGCTTATCTTGTCTAGCAGTGCAACGCCCTTGGGGGTCAGGACCCTCCCCGAGGTCCCCTGCTTCCCGACGAGCTCGGCCCGCTCGAGGCCCTTGAGTATCTTCCTAACCGCGGAGCTCCCGGCGTCCCTGTGGTGCTTGGGGAAGTACCCCACCTGCTTGCTCCCTCCGTACGCGCTCTCTAGCCTCTCCACTCCCAGAGGGCCCTTGAGGTAGACCTTCCTCATCACCGAAGCGGCCCTGACATACCACCAGTCCTTGCTCTGGGGAGGCCTGTCGGCGTGAGAGCCGGTCTTTACGATGGACGCCCAGGCCGGGGGCTCAATCTCGGGGACCCGCTTGAGGTGCGTCGCGAGCTCCTCGATGAGCTTGTCCGCGGGGACGTCGTTGACCTTTACCAAATAGCGATCTTTCTCCGATTGGGTAGAGTCCGAGCCCTTCCCTGTTAATATTTAAGGCTGTGGAAGGTTCTTCCGGTTTACGCGCCCGCAGTTGGCGCAGGTTGTCAGGACCTTGCCTCCCGCGACCCTGACCCTGGCGTTCACCCCGGGGACGATGAGCTCCTTGCAGCCGTGGCAGTAGAACCTCTTCAGGTCCCAGCCGAACCTAACATTGTACTTGAGCATCAGGCTCCTGGCGAGGGCCGCCTGCCGCTTGGCCAGCGGCAGGTCCTGCTGGGCCGTGGTGGTGGAGAGCTCTATGATGCGCCTGGCCTCGACCGCTGCCAGCTTCCTGGTCTCCTTTTTCTTGAATGCCGGGAAGCTCCCACCGGTCGTGCAAACTATTTAGTCGCGACATAAGGCTTCCCGCCGGTTCCTTGAGGCTCCACTTCGTCGTCGCCGAGGCGGCCCTAGAGCTCATCCCTGCCGAGGCTCTGAGGGACCCGTCCGTCAGAGCCGACGCCGAAAGGCGGGGCAAGGAGCCGGAAGGGATTCTCCTAGACAGGAGCCTGCACCACCCGGCGCTCCTGAGGATGAAGGACGGGTACCGGAGGGGTAGGCCCGACCTCGTGCACCTCACCCTCCTGAGCGCGACCAGCACTCCGCTACACCAGGACGGGGGCCTCGTGACTTACATCCACACAATAGACGATGTTGTGCTTGCCTTCCGCGAGCGCGCCAGGCCCCCAAAGAGCTACGCCAGGTTCAGGAACCTCGTCGAGAAGCTCTTGGAGGAGAGGCCGGAGGAGGGGGTCGTAAGCGTCCGGGAGGCGACCCTTCCGCAGCTCCTCCGCTCTGTCGGGACGGACTACGTCCTAGGCCTCTCGGTCCAGGGCGCGCAGTCGAGCCTCGAGGACCTGGCAGGGCGGCTCGTTGAGAGGCGACAGCCTGCGGTGGTGGTGGGCGGCTTCCCCCGGGGGCACTTCCTCCCCAGGGACATCAAGGCGTTCGACCAGATGGCGAGGATTGGCGACAGGCCTCTGGACGCCCACGTCGTGACGGCCAGGGTAATCTACGAGGTCGAGCGTAGCCTCGGCCGAGACCAACGGTAAAAAAGGAGCGAAAACGAGGTCAGCGTTCGCGCGGTCGTCGTCCAGTCTGGATCCTTCGGGAGGACAGTCTAGGACTTCAGCCCTCCAAGCTGGCAATTCCGCCATGAAGCGGGACCAGAGACCAGGGTTCAAATCCCTGCGACCGCACCTTCAATCTCCATAGGTTGGCGGCCATGCAGGGCGTCCGGGTGAGGAGGTGCGAGAGGCGCGACCTCCCACAGGTGCTGGCGATCGAGCAGGCGTCTTTCACCGACCCGTATCCGAGGTCGATGTTCGAGTGGCTCCTCTTCAGGATGGGAGGAGGCTTCTTCGTCGCATGCCGTGGTGAGGTGGTCGTCGGGTACGCAGTCTGCGCGGTCACCCTGAGAAGGAAGGGGCACCTCGTCTCGATTGCGGCTAGCCCAGGGGCGAGGCGGTCTGGGGTCGGCTCGCTCCTTATGAGGTCTGTCGTGAGCTACCTCGAGGACAAGGGTGTGTCTGAGGTGGTTCTCGAGGTCAGGATGAGCAACCAAGCCGCCATCGCGTTCTACCAAAAATTGTCGTTCGCCGAGTCAGGGAGAAAGCCGCAATACTACAGTGACGGTGAGGACGCGGTCGTCATGCGACGGCGGATAGGCCTGGGTTCATCTTCGGGAGTGCTTCTTTGAAGACCGTTTGTGGTTCTTCATGCGTAGAATTTGGCAACGCTGCGTCATAACGCAGATGAAGCTGGAATGTTGAATTGGGTTCGCCCCAGGAGCTGACCGGCTAGCTCCCGGGGAGGGGAATGGTGGCCAGGGTCGAGAACGTCGAGAGGTCAGTGGCCATTACCTCGCTCGCCGAGATGGTGTATAGGTAGTTCCCGATGATGATGCTCCGGTCGATCTGGAGGTTGGGGTTCGGAGAGTCTCCGTAGGGCATGCTGGCAGGGTACTGCGAGACCATTCCCAGGAGTGTGAAGCCAGAAGCGTTCACCTTCAGGACATAGTCCCCCTGCCACACCGGGTTCCCGTACGGCGGGATGCCTCCCGGCTCGGTGGTCTGGCTCCCGCTCACCTTGTAGAGCAGGACCGGGATGGCGGTGACGTTGTTCGCCGAGTCGAAGGTGAAGGCCAGGTGGTCGGTCAGGGCGGGGGAGTCGGTCCCGCGGTCGCCGATGTAGTAGTCCTGGACATCCGACGAGGAGCCGTTGGCTGCCACGTGGAAGAGAGAGAGCTTCAAGCCGAGGTAGTAGGCGAAGTTCCCGTTGGACGACTGGACCGTGTCCTTGCCAAGGCCAACGAGGTACCCGGGGAAGACCTGCTGCAGGTAGTCAGAGTAGCCGTTGACCTTGAGCGCGCTCTCGATCACCGGCTGGGTCGGGTTGGCGAAGGATATGGTGAAGAGCGGGTCCACCTGCTCGAAGGTCACGACGTAGCCCACGTCGCCCTCGAACCTCACGGCGTAGAGGTTCTCCCCGGGGGCGATGTTCTGGAGCGCGGCAGCCTGGCTCATGTTCAGGTTGAGGACGTACACGTCGTCGCTCATGGTCGCGTTGCCGTTGATGGTCGCTATCCTGCTCGTGGCGACCCGGAAGTAGCCGCTGTACTCGTCCATCGAGAACTGGTTGAGTATGTTCCCTGGAACCGAGCCGACCGCCTGGACGGCGACCGTCCCGTTGTCGTAGGCCGCCCTGAAGATGGTGCTGTTCTGCTGCTGCTGGACGGCCAGCGAGGTGATCGCCCCTCCCGAGAAGACGTCGCCGGGGATCCCGTCGGCGTCGGCGAACTCACGGTAGTCGGAATAGGCCACGTAGATGTTCGAGGTGGAGACGTAGATGGTGGACGAGGGGCCGGTCAGCACTGAGAGGGTGCTCTGGGCTCCTGTGGCCATGCTCACGCTCGTGATCACTGTGTAGTCGCCGATCTGCATGTCGTTCGGGGTGTAGTAGACCGACGAGGGCGCCAGTGCTGTCGTAACCCCGTTGGAGGTGATGTAGGGGAGGACGCCCGACGCGTTCCCGGTCGCCCACTGGTAGGAGGGCTGCTGGACTATGGCGTATAGGTACCCCTGGGTCATGCGCGCCCCGACGAAGTTCCCGGCTATCGTCACGTTGCTCAGGAGCTTGGGGGCAGAGAGGTTGGTGGTGTCGTAGAGTATCAGCCCGTTGTAGGTCGCGTTGGTGTTCCGCTGGTCGACGACAAGGAGGCGGTCCTGCGCTGTCTCGATGCCGAGGACGGTCGCGCCTGGGAAGGACAGTGTGGACAGGACCGCAGCTGAGCTAGGCGGGTAAGCGTTGATAATGGAGACGAACCCGCCGGCGCTGCCTGGGCCGTTCGCCCGCACTATTTCTCCGCCCAATGGGACGACCACGTTGGAGCCTGACCCGCTTGCGACGAAGATGTGTGTCCCGTCCGTCTTGACAAAGTCGAGCTCGTCCACCCCCTGGACCTGGACGTTGGTCCCCGTGAAAGCTGGGGTCGAGGCCGAGTTGGCGGCCAGGGAGGCCTGTGCCCCGGCGGCGACCGTCGAGGCGGAGGTGGCCATCGCGGTCATGGTCTCCGTGGTCGTCACCCCGACTCCGGCCACGGGGCCTCCTGCGATGGTCCTGACGCCGCCGAAAGCCAGCACCGGACCACCGACGAAGCCCCCGCCTCCGTACGTGTCGTAGTTCTGGGCGCTCTTCGCGTTCGCCGTTATGAAACTCTCGAGCGCGGCGTAGCTCGAGAAGGAGCTAAGGCCCTGGGAGAAGGCGCTCACAGGAGTCGAGGATCCTTGGGTGGTGGTCTGCCTGGGCTGGACCGGGCGGCCTGATAATACGGCCAGGGCGGCCACCGCAGCAGAGACTGCGAGAATCGTAATGACAAATAGAGCGACCCCCTTGCTTCCGAGACCTTCCTGCGCTGGTTGCATGGTGTCTGCTGTCGGAGCCAGGTGAGTAAAACCCAGGCCAGAGAACGTGCCGTTCTATGCCCAAGAACGCGAGAATTACAAGTCTCGGCCAGCGTAGAGAAGATTTTCTCAAGAAATTGGTTCGGATCAGCCTACGACCAGTATGTAGGCCCCGACCGAAGCTATGACGAACCCGACCGGCGCGTCGTTGTACTTGGGTGGCATGCGTTCGAGAGCCTTGGCCAAGCCGGCCGAACCTAGGAGGAGGAACGACAGTAGGGCTAGGACGGAGGACACAGCGAAGACGGCTGAGGCGCTGAGGTCTGGCGAGAGCGCCGCCCCGAGGACGGCGAAGCAGTGGAAAGGCCGGCCCAAGGTCCCCTCCCCCTCTGACAGCTCGTCTCTTGTCTCTCGCTCATAGTCCTCGACCTGGTGCGAGGTCACCTGCCTGACCCCGTATAGGAGGCCTACTACCATCATCGCGACCCCCGTCGCCTCTGACCAGCTGGGACGCCTGCTGCGAGACGGTGAGCCCGATGTAAAGGACGGCAAAGCCAAGGACGAGGGAGAGAGCGACATGACCCACGGCCGTCATCAATCCCACCTCCAAGAGGCGGGCGCGGTTCCACTTCGCGATCCTCCCGAGGATGATCAGAGTCGCCCAGTGGTCGGGGGCGGACATGTGGAGGATGCCCACCGAGGCCGCGGCCAGCAGAAGGGGGTTCCGGAGAGACCATGGGGATGCTTCCGCTACGGCCGCGTGGCCATCTTCTTGAACTCGCTTCTCATCTCGCCGAGTTCGCCGCCGAATCGTTTGAATATGTTTAGCCGGAGAAGAAGGGAGATGACAGAGAAGCGTCCCAAGCTCCTCGTGGCCCAGACGCCGAATCCGAGGGAGGACTTTGAGCCCCTGAGACGCTACGCGGACATCTGTTGGCTGGACGAGATGGACGAGCGCGAACGAGGGCGAGTCCTTCCACAAGTTGAGGTCGTCTATTCCCACGGGTGGCCAAAGGCCCTGGACGAGGAGGCCGTGTCGTCGATGAGGCGGCTCCGGCTGTTCCAAGCTGGCAACGCAGGCGTGAACGGGATGCGCTTCGACCTCCTAGGCAGGGATGTGGTGCTTTGCAGCAACGCCGGGGGGTACTCGGACGAGGTGGCGGAGTTCGCCATAGGGATGATGCTAGCTGCGGGGAAGGGCATTGTCAAGTTCGACAGACAGATCCGGTCCAGGACGTATGTGCGGATGGGGCTTGACGAACTTGGGCGGCGGGTAACTTTCTTCAAGGGCAAGACCCTCGGCGTGGTCGGCTACGGCGGGATAGGAAGGTCGACCGCGAGGCTCGCGAAGGCTCTCGGGATGGAGGTGATTGCCTTCGGGAGGCACCGCGTGATGGAGAAGGGGGTCGAGCTGGTACGGGGCCGACGCGGGTTGAGCAGGCTCTTGCGCAACTCCGACGCCGTCGTCCTGGCGGTCCCGCTCACCAAGGCGACGAGGGGTTTGATTGGTCGCGAGGAACTCTCCTCGATGAGGCCAACCGCAATCTTGGTGAACGTGGCGCGGGGCCAGGTGGTCGAGAAGGAGGCGGTCTACAGGCACCTGGTCGAGAACCCGAGTTTCACCTTCGCCACTGACGTTTGGTGGCCGGAGGGCGGCGTGGAGTCCTTCGACCCTGACCTCCCGTTCAACGAGCTTGAGAACTTCTTGGGGACACCCCACGCCTCAGGTCCGAGCGCGATAATCACCGGCAGCGTCGCGGAGGGAGCGATAGGCAACCTTCTTCGCTACTTCAAGGGCGAGCCTCTGAGGAACGTCGTCGACAAGTCGGAGTATGTGTGAGCCTCAGTAGCCTATCTCCGAGCTCGGACGGAGGTGCCGCATCGACTTGACCCTCCCGCACCTCTTGCAGCGGTAGACGCCCCTCCCCCTGGGATTATAGTCCCGTCCGTCGACAACCGCCTCGTGCTCCGTCCTCATCATGCATTTCTCGCAGTACCTGTACTCGGCCATCCGGGGACGCGCCGAAACCTCCTGACGTTATATAAGAAACCGCCGCTGCGAGGCCCCGAATGTCAGGCCTGCTCTTCGTAGGAATCGCGATCATCCTTGCGGGGATATTGGTAGTGGTCTTCGCGACGATGGGCGGCAGCCAGGCAGACGAGAGCGAGGGGCGAACCAGGGTGCGAGGTGGAGGCGTCATCATGGTCGGCCCTATCCCGATCGTGTTCGGGTCCGACGCCAAGTGGGCGAGCGTTGCGATAGTCCTCGCGATAATCCTCATAGTCTTGGTGCTCCTCTCAGGGGTGCTGCTCGCGCAATGAACCCCAGGCTCATCTGGGTCGGACTCGCCCTCATATTCCTGGGGTCGCTTGTCGTGATCGTCTCCGCCTCGGGTCCGGGGAGCTCAGCTTCCGTCGGCGGATTCGTCCTCATCGGACCCATACCGATTGTCTACGGGAGCGGCCCTGACTCGGGGATTCTCGCGGCCGTGGCCGTCGCTATTTCCTTGGCTGTTCTGGTGCTCTACGTCGCTTCTTTCCTTTTCTGGTGGGGCGGCAGGGGCCGAAGGACAGAACCCGAATCCGATTAGCCTATATACATCCTGCCGAGGTTCGGAAACTAGCATGCAGAAGCTAGTCCCGATAGTCCAGTTCACGCCGCTGGCGAAGCAGAAGCTGACCGAGGCGCTGAAGGAGCAGGACGAGGCGGGCTCTTACCTGAGAATCGACGTCTACGCCTCCGGCGGATGCGCGTGCAGCGGAGGTTACAGTTACGGGATGCAGTTGGCGGACAAGCCTAGGACGAACGACGTCGTCGAGGATGTGGACACCTTCAAGGTCGTGACCGACAAGAGCAACGCCGACATCCTAAGGGGCTCGAAGATTGACTTCATCGACACGATGCAGAGGCAGGGGTTCAAGATCGAGAACCCGAACGTCCAAGGACAGGGCTGCGGCTGCGGTTCCGGCGCAGGCAACCACTAGTAGATCATCTCGTCGCTTATCCTGAGCTTCCTGCTGGCACCCAGGAAGTAGGGAGCCTCGAGCCCCTCTCTTTCCGCAGCCTCTATCGCCGCGAGCTGGACGGCGAAGACCAGCTGGAAGACCCGGCCGACTCCAGCACCTTGGGGGCGGAGCAGGGAAGATGCGAAGCGCCCCTTGAGGAGTCTCTTGTTGAGCAGGCCGCCCCTCGTCTCCCCCGGGGCCTCGAGTACGTTCACCCTGTCACCGGCGGAGAGGGAGAAGAGGGGCATGTGGCTGAACTCCTCCAAGAGCGAGGCCTGCGCCCTCCCGCCCAGGAGCTCGTAGACCTTTGCCGCGCCATACAATCCGACGGCGTAGTCCTCGTTGTTGCCAACGAAGTGAGTGACATTCCGGACGGCGGCGACTCGGACCCTCTTGGAAAGGCTGGCGGCCCTTGAGATCTCCCCTTCAAAGTCGCACCTCGGGTCAACCCCGCAGATCCTGAGGACGGCGGAAAGGGAGAGAGAGAACGATGCTATCCCGGGAGACTTGGCTGTTGGCCGGAAAGGCAGCTCGACGACTTCGTCGACGACGGCTGCCAGGCGGCTCGCGGGGTTGCACGTGATGCAGGCGGTCTTCGAGGCGACTCCGCGGAGGGTGGAGGCGAGCTGGACGTTGGTCTTGGTCTGGCCAGAGATGGATATGATATAGACTTGCCTTCCCCTCGACCATCCTGCCGACGCCAACAGCGAGAGCGGGTCGAACGCGGAGACCTTAGGGCCCGCGATGAAGGAGGCGCAGAGCGCCGCCGCGTACGAGTCCCCCGCTCCTACCAAGATTGGATTCTCTTCCGCCCGCTCAATCGTTACGGAAGAATTCAGGAAGGAGCGCAGGATCGGCGGCTGGTCCTTGAACTCCTGGCGGACAGTGAGCAACGTAGCGCGGTCGCTCAACTAAGGCTTGGGGAGCGGAACCTCCTTTAAGGCTTCGAGGAAGCTAGCGGCGCGGCCTCACGCCAATCTTCTCGATGAGGCGTCCGAGCTCCGAGTCGTCTACCGCGTCAACCCGAAGGTAACTGAGGATCTCGTCTTCGCTCATTTGCAGCCGCTTTGCTTCGTCCACTGTGTACCGGTACGCCTCGATCTCGGTCGGGCGGTCGACGTACTCGAAGGTCTGGTCGAAGAGGTCCTTCCCGTCGAGGAACTGCTTGACGTGGACTAGGACGTGGATGACGTCGAGATAGAGGCAGTTGATCTTGGCCGTCGCCAGGTACCTGGCCCCTACGCAGACTGCTCCTGTGTTGTGATCTAGCCAGATCCCCCAGTCAGAGTCGATGATGGTGACCTTCAGGTGCCTGACCACCTTGGCCATGCTCCTCTGGGAACCGAAAAGCCTAAGGAGCGTAGGAGAATTCTCGGCGCCAATGAAGATCTGGGTGAACTTGTACTCTCCCAGCCTTACGCTTCGCTTCGCCTTGAATATCTTCGGAGCCAAGTGTGGCCTTTGCAGCGCGGAGGCGACAAAAGAGGGGAACTCAATTTCCGTTGACGCGTGAGTTACAGAAACCCCTCGGAGGCCGGGCTCCGTCTCAGGTGGAAGCTTGACCGTAGTCTCGACGAGCGGCATACGCGGGGTGTACAACTCCGACCTTGCTCCGGAAGAGATATCGGAGTACGCGAAGAGGTTCGCGGAGCTCGTCGGTGGAGGGGTCGTCCTGCTCGGCAGGGACACGCGGACTACAGGGCCAATCATATCACGAATAGTGACCAGCGCGGTCCTTGGAACGGGGGCCGACCTCGTGGACTATGGGGTGATCTCGACACCCGCCATCTTCCGAGAGAGCAGGGTTGGTGGAAAGCCGGCCATCATAGTCACGGCCTCGCACAACGAGCCGGAGCTGAACGGGCTAAAGTTCGTAATTCAGGGCAGGGGAATCAACCAAATGGAACTCGACCAGATATTGGGCAAGCCGAGGAAGGGCGACGGCCAGGTCGCCCCCGGGAGGCTTGCCGCGTCGGAGGGTTTTTCGTACAATAGGGAGCTCGTCGCCATGACCGGCGAAGAGTCTGCCAAGGGTGTCAAGGCAGTGCTCGACCTGAACGGAGGGGCGGCGATAGGGCACGCCCCAGAAATCCTTAGGAAGCTTGGGTGCAAGGTCTCCACCATCGGCGACCTGAGCGGGAGGTTCCTCAGGACGATAGACCCGACGAACGACCCGCTCGAGTTGCTCTGCACCGCGGTAAAGAAGGAGGGGGCTGACGTCGGGTTCGCGTTCGACTGCGACGGCGACAGGCTTGTCCTTGTGGACTCGGGGGGGAGGAAGAGGACGGGCGACTACATGCTCACGCTCGCCCTCAAGGAGGCGCTGCCAAGGCTCGAGAGGAAGGACGTCGTGGTCTCTGTGGACACCACGCAGGCCGTCGACCACGTCGTCTCTGACGCCGGAGGCCGGGTCTACAGGGCAAAGGTGGGAGAGGGCAACGTCTTCGGGCTCATGGCCGAGAGGGGGGTGCTGCTGGGAGGGGAGGGCAGCAGCGGAGGTCTGATCGACGCGAGGTTCAACAACTGCAGGGACTCGTTGGTGGCCGCCGCGATGATAGTCGGGGCTCTCGGGCGGAAGGGGACTAGGCTCTACGAGCAGGTCAGGACGTTCCACATCGCCCGCGAGAAGATGGAGATGGCCCGGGGTAAGGCGTTGGCGGCGGTCAAGAGGCTCCAGAAGGAGAACCCCGAGGCCGACTCGCTCGACGGCCTGAAGTTCAAGACCTCTCCGTCGTCGTGGGTCCTCATAAGGGTCTCGAACACCGAAGACGTCGTCAGGGTGTCTGCCGAGGCGACGAGCATGAAGGAGGCCGAGCGCCTCGCCCGATCATACATGCTGAAGGTCAAGCGCGCCGGTGCTTGACATGCTGGATGAGTACGGCGTCATTAGCCTAATCACAAAGGGCTTCGGCGACCTCCCCCAAGGATACCTCCCCATAGGGGACGACGTCGCGCTCATCCCTCCGGGGAGGCAGGCCGAGGGGGTGGTGTTGAAGTGCGACATGCTCGTCGGGAGGACCGACGTCCCCCCGACAATGTCGTGGAGACAGGCCGCGCGGAAGGCGGTCGCCATGTGCGTCTCCGACTTCGCGGCAAAGGGCGTCCGGCCGAGCGCCTTCATGGTCTCCCTAGGACTTCGCAGAGGGACCCCGGAGCGTCGCGTGGCCGAGCTGGCCGCGGGGCTGCGGGACGCGTCCCGCGAGTGGGGGGTGAGGCTGGTCGGAGGGGACACCGGCGAGGCCGACGACCTGATAATCGACTGCCTGATGGTGGGCTTCGCGGAGCGGGTAGTGAGGAGGAGCGGGGCCCGTCCGGGAGAGTTCGTGGTCACCACGGGCACATTCGGCCAGACTGCGGCAGGCCTGAAGATCCTCATGGAAGGGGCGAAGTCAGGTGAGGGCTTCAGGAAGGTGGCTGTCTCGTCGGTCTACACGCCGAAGCCCAGGCTCCGTGTCGGGATGGCAATCGCGAGGTATCTCTCTTCCTCAATCGACTCCAGCGACGGCCTCTCGATATCGCTGCACACGATATGCGAGATGAGCGGGGTCGGGATCAGGCTCACAGAGACTCCCTTCGTTCCGGGACTGGCGGAATTCGCCTCCAAGAACTCGCTCTCGATGGAGGACCTGGCCCTCTACGGCGGCGAGGAATACGAGATAGTGGGGACCGTTGGCAAGAATCGCATCCAGGAGGCTAGGAAGGCTGCGCGAGAGGAGGGAGGAGAAATCAGGATAATTGGGGAGACCGTCACTCAGGCAGAGCTGAGGGGGGTCGCATTCCCCGACGGGAGGAGGGTGAGGAGGAAAGGCTGGGTGCACTTTAGGAGCCGGCCGTAGGTGGGCGTCAGGCCGCCTTTACTGCCTTTACGAACCTCTTCGAGGTCGAATCCGCCTTCTCCTTGGTCTCGGACTCGACGAAGACCCTGACGATTGGCTCGGTGCCGCTGGGACGGATGAGCGCCCAGGTCTTGTCGTCGACCCAGACCTTCACACCGTCGACCTTCTCGACCTTGCCGTCGCCCTGTCTCTCGATCGTCTTCATGATGTCGCGCACCCTCTTCGGGTCTACTGGGACCTTGGTCTTGGTCTGGTAGAACCTCGGGAAGGCTGCGGACATGAGCCTCGACAAGGGCGCTGCCCTTGCCGCGATGAGCTCGAGCACCATCGCCGTGGTCATCCCGCCGTCCCGGGTTGGTATGTGGGTCGGGAAGAAGCCCCCGCCGTTCTCCTCGAACCCCATCAGGGCCTTCCTCTCCATGATTGTCCTGGAGACGTCTACGCTCCCCACCCTGGTGCGGATGACCTTCGCGCCACGCCTCTTCGCCACGCTCTCGATTATCTGCGAGGAGCTCACGGGCGTTACCACGGTCGACTGGGGGTTCTTCTCGAGCATGTAGTCCGCGATGAGCGAGCCGCTCTGGTCTCCCCAGTAGATGCTCCCTCCTTCGTCGCAGAATATCGAGCGGTCGCCGTCCCCGTCGTAGGCCACCCCGAGGTCTGCGTTCGAGGCCCTGACGGCGACCGTCAGGTCTCCTAGGTTCTCTGGGATCGGCTCGGGACCGCGACCGGGGAAGTTCCCGTCGATGACCGAGTTAATCGTGATGACCTTGCACCCGAGGGCCTCGAGGAGGTAGGGGACGGCCAGCGACTGCGCCCCGTTTCCCGGGTCGACCACCACCTTGAGTTTCCGCTCCGCTATCGCCTTCGCGTTGACCTTCGAGATTATTCCGTTGATGTACGTCCTGATGACGGACTGCTCTGGCCTTGAGGCCCCTACGTCCTTCCAGTTGGCCTTGTTTGCGGAGCCGTCCTCGAATATCTTCTCGATCCTCTGCTCGTCGAGCCTAGAGACCTCCACGCCCTCGGGACCCATGACCTTGACCCCGTTGTACTGGGGCGGGTTGTGGGACGCCGTGATCATTGTGGAGCCGCGGTATCCGAGCGCCTTGGTGGCGAACTGCAGCGCCGGGGTGGGGACCATCCCAGCCTCGGCGATGTTCCGACCGGAGCTCATCAGGCCGGCGGAGACAGAGGAGAGAAGGACCTCGCCGGTGAGTCGGCCGTCCCTGCCTGCAAGTATCTCTCCTTCGGCGAAATACGTCCCGATGCTCTCGGCGAGCTTGATCGCGAAGCTCATGTCGCCGGTCACCCCGGGGATGAACCTGACACCGTTGGTTCCGAATAGCTTCCCCTGGGGGACTAGCACGCCACCGGTTTCCCAGCGGGCCTCATAAAAGGCGTTCAGATGGGGAATTGGACATTATTGAGCCGTTTGACCCAAGAAACGCAAGATGTGTACGGTGAATACGCTATTGATACATGTTTCTTGGCCGTGCAGCGAACTCTGGCGCGCCCCACCATAAACACTTATGTCGAATCTGGCGAGCGTCGCTTGGGGGCCCGTAGCTCAGCACGGATAGAGCGCCAGCCTTCTATCTTCTTCGCGAAGTGAGGGGAGGGAGCTGGAAGCCGCGTGTTCAAATCATGCCGGGCCCGCCATCCTCTTCGCCCCGTGGTGCTTGCAGCCCACGAAGACGAGGTCGATGAACGGTGTTTCCTTCTTGGTCTTCCGAAAAGTCCAGTCCGAATAGACGCTCGTCTCGTCGAAGCCTACCTCCCGCATAGTCTGGAGGATATCGCGTGGGTCGTAGAGTCCTAGACGGTGCGAGTCACCCCTCAAGACGAGCGTCTTGGCGCCATCTTTGATCAGATAGGAGAACGTTATCTGCCCGATGTCTCCTTCACGCTTCGAGATGCCAAGCCTCGCACCCATCACCCGGCCGTCGTCAAAAACGTCTTCCCCTCTGTAGCCGTCGACGAATGCCTTCTTGGTGAAGTGGGTGTCGAACACGACGACCCCGGGGATGTCCAGGCGGTCGAAAAGCCCCTTGATAGTCCGCCTCAAATCTGCGAGGGTGAGATTGTAGGAAATCGAGCTGAAAAGGCATACCGCGGCGTCGAACCTTCCTTCGACGGTCGCGTCCAGGTCTCTCATGTCGCCCCGGACGAACCTCGCCCGGCGCTTCACCTTGTCGCGGGCTACCCTGAGAACATCCTCGCTGATGTCGACGCCGGTGACCTCGTAGCCCTTCGCGGCGAGTATCTCCGCGTGGCTCCCCGTTCCGCAGGCCACTTCCAAGATGCGCTTCCCTCGAACCCCGCAGGACTGGAAGGCCTTGAGAAGGAATCCCACCTCTCGATCATAGTCCTTCCACCAGTAGATTTTGTCGTAGTAACGAGCCAGCCGGGAGTAAAGCTCGAGCCTTCGAGCACTCGATGACCGCAACCTAGCCGACCTTGTGGCTGTTGGCCAGGCGCTTCCCCATCCTTGCGACGGCGTCTTTGAGGGTCGCGTCCTGCTTCGGGAAGGCGAACCTGACCTGCGACCGTCCCATCCCCCCAGTCGCGTAGAAGCTGGAAGCCGGCACCGAGGCGACTCCGCCATCTCGTACCAAGTTCTCGGCGAAGGAGTAGTCGTCGCCCTTCCAAACTTGGCTGAAGTCAGCCATGATGTAGTACGCCCCCCTGGGCCTCGAGCAGCGCAAGCCCAGGTCCTCCAGCGATCTGAGCATGAAGTCCCGCTTCTTCGCGTAGACCTTCGCCAGCCTCGTGTAGTAGCTGTCGTCGAGCCTCAGAGCTTCGAGCGCGGCCCTCTGGAGGGGCGTCGGGGCGCAGACGGTGAGGTAGTCATGGATTGTCCTGATAGCGTCCGTAAGCGCTCTGTCCGCGACCGTGTAGCCGACGCGCCAGCCCGTCACGCTGTAGGTCTTGGACATGGCGGAGATTGTGACAGTCTTGTCTGCCATGTCTCCTATGGTAGCCAGGCTGACGTGCTTCTCTCCGTCGTAAAGTATGTGCTCGTAGATCTCGTCGGTTATCGCGACCACCCCGCGATCCTCGCAGAGGTCGGCGATTGCCGTCAGCTCGTCTCGGGAGAACACCTTCCCGGTTGGGTTGTTCGGGGTGTTGATGATTATGGCCTTGGGCCTTCTGCCGGCCCTTGTCTCGAACGCCAGCTTGAGCTTCTCCTCGTCGAAGGCGAACTCCCTCCCCTCGAGGGGGACGAACCTGACCTTGGCGCCGGAAAGTATCGTCGACGGGATGTAGCATTCGTAGAAGGGCTCGGGGACTATCACGTCGTCACTTGAGTCGGTCAGTGCGACCATGGTCGCGACCATGGCCTCCGTTGCGCCGCAGGTCACGGTCACGTTGTCTTTGCCGGTGGCTTGGATCCCGTTGAATCGCCTCGCCTTCTCGGCTATCGCGTCTCTGAGCTCGGGGGACCCCCAGGTGACCTCGTACTGGTTGTAGTCGTCTCGGATGGCCTTCGCTGCCGCGGCCTTGATCGTCCCCGGGGCGGGGAAGTCCGGGAAGCCCTGGGAGAGGTTGATGGCGCCGTTCAAGTCCGAGAGCCTTGTCATGTCCCTGATTACCGATTCGGGGAACTGGCTGACCCTGGGCGCGACGAACTTTCTCTTCGAGGCCTGGCGCACGTTCGCTCGCCCGGGCTCCCACCGGGACCCAAATGAAGGTTTTAGCCGGGATCGAGTCGGGATTTATAGGAGAAAGGCGCCCGTCAGGTGGGCTTGAAGCTGTACCTGGTGGCGGTCGGGGTGTTGGTCTCGCTCGCCGGTGCGGTGTTCACCCTCCAAGGGCTCGGCATCGTCGGCCCGACCTCCTCGTTCATGTACCAAAGCCTGACATGGGTCTACGATGGGCTGGCCGTCTTCGGGATAGGTGTCCTGACTACCCTTGTCGGTGTGTGGATGGACCGCCAGAAGATGTAGGGGGAGGGCTTGCTCCCCCATCTCCCTACCTACCTGCGCCTGACGACCAGCTTCTCCGGGGTCTCTCTTAGCTTGAGCCGTGTCTCGTAGCTCGTCCCGTTCCGGACGAACTGGATGGAGACCTCGGTCCCAATCTCCATATGGGAGAGCGCGACGACCAGGTCCTTCATCCCGTCGACCTTCGACTCGCCTATCTTGACGACGATGTCTCCCACCCGGAGCCCTGCATCACGCGCGGGACCCTCATGGAGGACCTCGGCAAGCAGGACGCCCTGCTCGACCGCCAGGCCGTACCTCCTCGCGACGAACTTGTTGACATCCATTCCTGAGATGCCGAGCCATGGGCGGACAACCCTGCCGTTTCGGGTTATCTGGTCGATGACCCTCTTGATCGTCTCCGAGGGTATCGCGAAACCCATCCCTTGGGCGAACGGTATCATCGCGGTGTTCATGCCTATCACCCGGCCGTCCAAGTCCGCGAGGGGGCCTCCGCTGTTCCCGGGGTTGATGGCCGCGTCCGTCTGGATCAGTCCCTCCACGACGAAGTCAGTGCCGGGGAGTGGCCTTCCCAGCGCCCCGATCAGACCCATCGAGACGGTAGGGGCGCCGGGGAGCCCCAGCGCGTTCCCAATCGCGAGGACTATCTGGCCGACCTTCAGGCTCTCGGAGTCGCCGAGCGTGGCGAATGGCAGGTGCTCGGCGTCCACCTTGACGAGGGCGACGTCTGTCGCGGGGTCGGTCCCTATGACCTCCCCGATGTAGGTTCTGCCGTCCTTCAGGTTGACCTGCACCCTGGCGGACTCGTCGACGACGTGGTTGTTGGTGATGATTATCCCCTTCGGGTCGATGATCACCCCTGACCCCTGTCCCTCCACGGGGACTACGCCGAACCTGTAGTCCCTGGTCAGCCTGGTGCTGTCTATCCCGACCACGCTCTCGCTGAGGTTCTCGACGGCGCCGGTGATTCTGCCCTCAAGTTCTGTGAGTCCCATGTCAGCCACTCCCTGGTCTCACCAGGGCGGCCTCACTGGGGGTCCGGGCTCGGGGATCGAGGGTCTTTGGGGCTCTCTTGGCTCCATTGGCTCACTCCTCCCTCCCCGTGGTGGGGGTGACCTCGAGCTCCACGACGCTCCCTCCTCTCAGGACGGAAAGCTTCGCCTTCTTGCCTATTGCATCCTCGCCCAGAAGGCTCGTCAGGTCATCCGAGCTAGACGTCTCCTGGCCGTTGAACTTCAGGATGACGTCCCCGAATGACAGGCCTGCCTGCTTCGCCGGAGTGCCATTCTCAACGGAGAGGACCATGACACCCGCCTCCTGCCCTACCCGCACGTCTGAAGAGACCTCCTCAGGGAGGGGGACAGGGTTGGACATTATGCCTAGGTAGGCTCTCTTGAACGGCTTGCCGTCGGCGAGCCTCGAGACTACTTTGGAGATGGTGTTCACAGGGACCGCTATTCCTCTCTTGGAGAAGTAGGCCACGTTCATGCCGATCATGCGGCCAGAGGCGTCCACAAGGGGGCCGCCGGAGTATCCGGGGTTGACCCGGGCGTCGGTGATGACCGCGTCTTCGATGCTCATGCCCCACCATCCGCCGACGCTCCTGGCGGCGCCGGTGACGATCCCGGAAGTTACGCTGGGGCGCGAGGCGAACGGGTTGGCGACGGCGAGTACGAACTGTCCGACTTTGAGCGCGGCCGAGTCCCCCTTTTGGATGGGGAGGAGCGCCTCCTCGACCTTGAGGACTGCCACGTCCGAGCGCCTGAGGCGCCCGGCGACCTTGGCCGAGAGCTTCCTCCCGTCCTCTGTGGCGACGCTCACCTCGTCGGCTCCTCTCACCACGTGGTATGCGGTGACTATGGTGTGCTCGTCCCACGCGATTCCGGAGCCGTTGCCGTGGCCTGAGCCTATGCTCAGGACAGAGCGACCTACGTCCTCGGCGAGCCGCTCAATCTCGCCCGAGATTGTCTGAAGTATTCCGATTGAACTCATTGTCAGCTTTTCACTGGAGCCTCCTGGGGACGGGGGATACTTGTTGATGGAGAATGACCCTAGCCCGTCACGGCCCGAGGGCGCGACACGCCTGCTCAGTTGTGCATCGAGAAGAAGGCCACCTGGCCGGGGACCCCGCTCGGGCTGACCCGCGATAGGTGGCCCACCAGTTGGTAGGAAGCCTTGATGGCGTCAGCGAGGTCCTTCCCCTCCCGGACGTTCCCCTCTATGCTAAGCTCGCCGTCCGAGAATATCGCGTCTATCTGGACTGCCCCGTCTCCCGTGACCCACTTCATCGTCGTCCCGCGCTCGTCCTCGGAGTACCCGAGCCAGCGCAGCGGTCCGAACCACCTGCCCTTGAGGCCTGAAATGATCTCGGCCGAGCTGCCGCCGTAGGGCAGCAGCGTGCGCAGGATTGGCACCCTGTGCTGGGAGGGGGAGTTGCCGAGTGCAGACATCGGTCTGACTGAAACTATCTCCTTCCCCTTGTGGGTGACGTGGTAGCCCTCCGGCGTCTTCTCCAGGATTGCTTGGTCTTCGAGCCTGTGGAGGATTCTGGACAGTGTCTCCGAGTGCGTCCCGAGCCTCCGGCGGAGACCCTCGAATGTGAACCCGAGCAGGTCCTCCTGCCCTAGGAACCTGAGCACCTCTGCGTCCCTCTCGCTGAAAGAGGGGTCACGTGGGTATTCGTCGCGGAGTGCGCCGGGCAATCTCGGTCTTGGTTCTAAGAAGGGTTCGGCTTCTTATATAGGTAGTAGTTGTCTTGGCGCTACTAGGTCGTTGAGAGTCCCGAGGCCACTCTCTTGTAGGCGGCGACGAAGTCTTCTGCGAACCTGTCCGCGTTCTTCTCCGTCCCCCTGTGCTTGCCGGCGAATTGGCGCAGGTGGTGGTAGAACTCATGCAGCATCGTGAAGGGGTCGTAGAGATATTCCTGCCGCGCTGCCAGTATCTCCCTCCTGTCGGGTGAGTAGACCGCCAAGACGCCCTTGGACCTGCCCTTCACCACTCCTACTCCCAGCTTCGGCACGTCGACGTGGTAGTGCTCGCAGAGCAGCTCGAGGGCCTCCTCTGGCCTGGTGTCGAGGATGGTGGCGACGATCAGAGCCTTGAACCTGTCGTCTGGCCCGCCCTGCGTTTCTGCCTTCGTGGTCCTAGACGCCCGGCCTCAAGCATCAGTCATTTGAAAGGTGAACCTGGCGCCGACGAACTCGCCCGTTCCCTTCTTCTCCCATGCGACCTTGTAGGCTTTGGTCAGCTGCTTGCCTATTATCGTGACCTGCGTGGGGAGCTCCTCGTACATCCTCTCCACCTTCGCCGGGTCCTTGGTCGAGAGTAGGCTCCTCCGTCGCTTCATCAGGTACTTCACGGCCACGTTCTTGTGGGCGTGGCCCTCGACCTCAATCTTCTCCTTCCCTGTGTCGATGGTGAAGGCTCTCTTGGCCATCGTCGCAAATACTGCGTTCGTGGACTTAAGAGCCTTTGGTATGGCCGGCGTCAGAGTCCGACGGCTGACCACACGTCGTCGTCGCTGTCGAGCTGGGTGTAGCCGCACCTGTCGCACCGGGTCCCTCGGATGGCCGCCTCCTTCCCCCCGGCGAGGACCTTCCTCTCGTATTCGACCATCTGACCTGCGCGGCACCTCTCGCAAATCAATACGACCACCAGCTCGCCAGGGCGCCGCAACTCGAACCCTTTAAGTCGCTCCGTCGAATCAGTGTCAAGAAGGAGGCGAAGGCGGATTGGGAGTCCCCGAGAAGATAAAGAAGATAGAGGAAGACCTGCTGAACACCCAGGTCAACAAGCACACCGAGAGGCACATCGGGATACTCAGGGCGAAGCTCTCCAAGCTCAAGCAGGAGCAAGAGGAGCAACAGTCGAGGCGCTCGGGGAGCGCCGTGGGCTACGACGTCAAGAAGTCTGGCGACGCCACCGTGGTCCTCATCGGGTTGCCTAGCGTCGGCAAGTCGACCCTCCTCAACGTGCTCACGAACGCAAAGTCCAAGGTAGCCGCCTACCAGTTCACGACCCTAGAGGTCGTCCCCGGAGTCCTCGACCACAACGGGGCGAGAATACAGGTCCTAGACCTCCCAGGGATAATCCAGGGGGCGTCTTCCGGGAAGGGCCTGGGGAAGAGGGTCCTCGCGGTGGCGAGGAACGCCGACCTAATACTTTTCGTGATCGACGTCTTCCAGCCGGAGGCGCGGTTCCTCCTCGAAAAGGAGCTCAGGCTCACTGGGATACGGGTCGACGAGGAGCCACCCAACGTCGTGATTGAGACGACCGCTACAGGAGGGATATCCGTCGTGACCATGGTGAAGCTGACCAAGATGAGCGTGGAGACGGTCAAGGACATCCTGAGGGTCTACGGGATGAACAGCGCCCGCGTGGTCATCCGCCAGGACATCACAGACGAGCAGCTCATCGACGTGATACTCGGGACGAGGGTGTACATCCCCTCCCTCACGGTGATGAACAAGATTGACCTCGTCAACGCCGGCTTCACCAACGAGGTCACCGCAAAGCTCCCTGTCAAGTTCGTCCCCATCTCCGCGGAGAGCAATCTGAACATCGAGGCCCTGAAACAGGAGATGTACAAGAGGCTGAACTTCATCCGCATCTACATGCGGAGGCGGAGTGGGGAGACCGACTACAAGGAGCCGATGATTGTCAGGAACGGCTCGACGGTGCTGCAGGTCTGCGACAAGGTCCACAGGAAGATCAAGGACGACTTCCGCTACGCTCTCATCTGGGGGAAAAGCGTGAAGTTCGACGGGCAGCGCGTGGGCATCACGCACAGGCTCATGGACGAGGACGTCCTCACCCTCATAACCAAGTGACCGGCGTTGGTAAAGGGAACCGCCTCTCCCGCCGAGGTGCTGGCGAAGGCCAAGATGATAGCTGTGGTGGGTGCCTCTGCCAACCCCGAGAAAGAGGCTCACAGAGTCCCTCTGTACTTGAAGCAAAACGGCTACCGAATCATCCCGGTCAATCCGACGGCCCGGGAGGTCTTCGGCGAGAAGGCTTACCCAAGCCTCCTAGACCTCCCCGAGGAGCTGGGGAGGACGATCGACGTGGTGGAGGTATTCAGACCCAGCGAGGAGCTCCCGAAGGTGGCGCTCCAGGTTGTGGAGTTGAGGCGGCGGTACGGCACATCGCCGGTCTTTTGGTCGCAGGCAGGCCTCGAGAACGACGAGGCAAAGTCGATCCTCGATGCGGCGGGGATCCCTTACGTGATGGACTCGTGCATGAGGACGATACACAGGACCCAAGTCAGAAGGGCTGTTTGAGCATCTCGTATAGCCGGAAGCGGGTCTCCTCCCCCGGCGAGAGGACATAGCCGCAGAAGCTGCAGACGACCCCGCTCTCCTTCCGCTTGAGGTTGAGCCTGCCGCACCCTGGGCACTTCATGTCCTTCGAATCGTTGGTCGGCTTCGGCAAGGTCGCTAGAGCGCGGCTCGGCGCGTCTCTTTATAGATTTGTGAGGCAAGGTGGTCTGGCTTGGGCTGGGTGGTCTACATGCTGAGGTGCAAGAGTGGGGAGCTCTACACGGGCTGCACGACAGACCTCGCCCGGAGGGTGCGCGAGCACAGCGCCGGGAAGGGAGGCAAGTTCACCAGGTCGCGTCTTCCCGTCACCGTGGTCTTTGAGGAGGTGGTCGGGAATAGGTCGAAGGCGCTGCGGAGGGAGAGCGCCATCAAGGCGATGACCAGGGGTGAGAAGCTCCGGCTGGTCGGTCAATCGGCTTTGGCGACTACCGCGTAGACAGGGCTGTCGTTTCGGCAAGGCCTTTTCGAGACGAACGAGTCGTAAGTCTCCTTCACCTTCCATCCTGTCGCCTCCAGCCTGGAGACGAGTTCGTGCGGAGAATAGATTCTGATGTCTATAGGGAACTCTCCGGCGAACTTTAGGACGGCTTTCTCCCTTCCCTTGAGGTAGAACCGCCAGACGCCCCTCTCTCGAGACCGCGAGGGGTCGAAGTTGTAAGTGTCGAGAACGAGGAGCCTGGAGCTCTCTTCGTAGATGTTTTGAGTCGGGTTCCTGGCGACGTAGTCCCTGTTTCTCAGGCCGGCGATGAGTATCAACCCTCCCGGCTTGGTGGCAGTCCTCGCATCCCGGAAGAACCTCAGGTCGTCCTCCTCCGACCCGTAGCCGATGCTGGTGAAAACGTTCAGGACGACGTCGAAGCTTGCGGGTTCGAACTTGGATGCCAGGTCGCGCAAGTCCCCCACCAAGAATTGCGCGTTCCGGGCCCCAACGCCATGCTCGGTCGCCTTCCTTTTCGCTGTGCTGACCAAGGCAGGGGAGAAGTCCACTCCTGTTACGTCGAACCCGAGCCTCGCAAGGGGTATCGCCACCCTGCCGATTCCGCAGGGCGCATCGAGAATCTTGCACTTCGCGAGGCCCTCGGCGGCCAGGTAGGAGGAGATTGCGACCGCATCCTCTTCGCCCCTCTCCCACATCCCTTCAAGAACCATCTGGTAGAGGTCGGCGTGCTTCAAGAAGACGTTCTTCGCCCAGTCCAACGCGTCCAACGCGTCTCCCTCATCGGAGGCCTGAAAAAAGGCTAAGCCAGGATAACGCTAGTGCCCAGGTACGTGTCGCTGAGCTTCTTCGTGTATCCCGCTTCCAGGGCGAGCCCCAAGATTACGTCCAGCGGGAGGAGCACCCAGTAGATTTTGCTCACGTTCCTCAGGAAGCATATGACGAAGTTCGGCCGCCCCCTCTAACAGTCGCGACTAAGCCCCATGACCTCCTTTCCCACGGTCGTGCCATAGGTCGTCTCCGCCAGAGCAAAGCACAGGTCGCAGATCCCGGAGTGCCGCACGCAGGGCAGAACGCCACTCTCCCGCCCTTGCATCACCGACGGCGCCCCTCTTACACCTGGCTGGAGAAGTTCGACCGCGAGAGGCTACGCGGTCTCGAAGGTCTCGGACTCGATCGGTTCTATGGCCTGGGGGATGTCGGGGAACTTCTCCTTCATCCGGCTCTCGGCCACCGCGGCCGCTTCCGAAAGCGCCCTCTCTGCCTCCTCGTTGGCGACGGAGAAGTTCATGGTGTACCCCCCTATGGAGCCGGCGTCCACGAGTATCCCGTTCAGGAGGCTCGAGACCTCCCCCATCTCGTTGGAGACGTCGGGCATCACTCCCGTGATGTCCTGCTTGATGCTCCTCACGATGGAAGTGGCGGGCGCTAGCGAGGTGACGATGTCGCCCATCTCCGTTATCGTGTTGAGCCTGAGGACAATCTGCTCGAGCGCCAGCCTTGATTGGGTGACCATCTTGCCCATCTTCCTCACCTCCGCCAGCTCGTTGGCGAACATCGAGGCCCTCTGATCCTCGTGTCTTTGGACAGCGGCCACTGTCTTTGAGAAGAGGGCGGCGTCTCGGTCGCGTATCTTGGCCATCGAGGTGTCGAGCTTCGATATGACGACGTTGATCTGCCTGATTAGCGCGTCCAGCCGCGGCTTCAGAGGCCCTGGGTTGTTGAAGGCAGTCCTGAGTCTCTCTCCGATTCCCGCGGACCTCTTCTTTTCCCAGTTGCTACTGAACTGTGACATTACGAAAATCGCGCCGTTTTCACGGCCTAAGTTGGGGTGAGTGAAAATGTCTTCACCCTTGGCTGAAACAGGGAGTCTTGCGGTATCGTGCTACCCTTCGGTCTCGTACTTCTTTGCGACTTTCTCAGCGGCGGTGGTCGCTGCCTCCACGGCGTTCATTATGCTGGTCCTGAGAGACCCCCTTTCAAGTTCGTAGATGCCCGCTATCGTCGTCCCGGCGGGGGTAGTCACTATGTCCCTTAGCTCTGCGGGATGCATCTTCTTCTGGCTCAGGAGGTCGGCCGTCCCTGTCAGCGTCTTGGTCACCAGCTTCAGGGCGACGTCCCTCGGGATGCCCACCTTGAGCCCGGCGCTGACCATCGCCTCGATCACCACAGCGATGTAGGCGGGGCCGCTCCCGCTGAGGGCGGTGACGGGGTTGAGCAGAGACTCTGGGACCTTGACCGACTCGCCGAAGCAGCCAAGTATGAACTGGACCCTCTCCTCGTCGGCCTGGGTAATCCTGCTTCCTGGAGAGTATGCGGTAACCGCCTCGCCGACGATGGCGGCTATGTTGGGCATCGACCTTACCACCTTGGCCCTTGGGAGCGCCTTCTCGAGCCTGTCGATGTTTATCGCGGCCATCAGTGAGATGACAAGCTTGTCCGCCGTGAACGGAGAGATTTCGCCCAGCACGTGCTTGGCGTCCCCGGCCTTGACGGCCACCAAGATGACGTCTGCCTTCCTCGCGGCATCCCGGTTGTCGGAGGTTACGACGGTCTTGCTGGAGCGGGACGGCTTGAGCGTGGACACGTTCCTCTTGGTCATTATCACCTTGTCGACCTTGCTAGACCCTGCGATCGAGTTGGCGACAGCTTCGCCGATTTTACCCGCCCCGATGACCGCGACGATCAAAGCCTGGGTGCGGTCCCTGTTCTGGTTAATAACTTACCTTGAGGCGATGGGAGCGAGTGAGCGCTAGGAGCCGCCGGCGGTCGACCGGGTCGAGGGCGAAGTACTACCTGTTGGTGGGAATTGTGGCAGTCGCGATCGTTGGCTACCTGATAGCCTCGTCGGGCGAGAGAAGCGCCAGCACGTCGACCAACCAATCCTCCACGTCGTCGATTAGCTCTCCCTCGAAACCTGTCATCCTGTATGTGAACCAGGGCAACGGGGCTGTGAACTCGTCGAACTTTGGCCAGCTGCTGTCAGTCGCCACATCGCACGGCTTCAACACCATATTCTTCCAGGTCGATCGGGAAGGTGTGTTGCTATTCGACAGCAGCGCCCTGGACAGGTTCGTCAGCAGCGCGCACGGCCAAGGCCTGAAGATCTTCTTCGCGCTCTACTTCACAAATTCGTCCCAGCGGATACCAACGTCCATCTATGGGGACGGCGAGGACGGGATAAACCTCGACATGTCGACGCTCACGACCAGCGCTCAGGCCGCTCTCCTCGCGAACCTCTCTTCGTCCTATTCGGGCGTGACGTCGGTCACCTCGACAGACCTCTCCTCCCAGCTCAGGCCGGACATGCTCATCCTCGAGACCTATGGGACCGGCCTCGACCAGTACATCCATTCCGGCATTGTCGCGAGCGTTGGGGTGTTCACGACCACCAGCAAGCAACAGTACGAACAGGAGTTCCAGTACGCGCTCACAAACAGCGACGGCGTGATGGTCTTCGACTATGCCGGGCTAGTGAAGGCGGGATATTGACGGGACGGTTATATCTCTCAGACAGGCTGTCAGGGCATGGACATCACACCCGGACCCGACTCGAGGAGCCTACTGCAGTTCTTCTTGATGTCGGGGCGGCTCAAGCGGGAAAGAAGGAGGGGCTGGGTGAAGAAGCTGGGGATGGAGCACCCAGAGTCAGTTGCAGACCACTCTTACAGGACTGCCGTGATGGCGATGTTCGTTAGCGACGCGCGAGGGTTGGATACGGGAAAGGCGGTCAGGCTGGCCCTCCTCCACGACCTCCCCGAGGCCCTGGTCGGGGACGCGATGCCCGAGGAGAGGTCGGGAAAGCGGAAGACCGACCTCGAGACCAAAGCCATGGAGGAGATACTGAGCGAGCTCCCTCACCGGTCCAGGCTGCTCTATCGCGAGGCCTGGCTGGAGTATGTCGAAGGGAAGAGCGAGGAGTCCCGCCTCGTCAGGCAGCTTGACAAGCTCGAGATGGCCATCCAAGCGTGGGAGTACGCCCACGAGTCCGGGGACCCCTCGAAGGCTGGAGAGTTCTGGGTCTCGGCGAAAGAGCACATCCAGGACGAGGAGCTCCTCGTCTTGCTCTCGCAGGTCGAGCCCTAGCTACAGGCCGACCGTCTGCCTGCCGTACTTCGCCTTGATCTCCTCAGCTGGGATGAACTCCCTCTCCAAGGCCTGCATCTCCTCGAGGCCTCCAAGGTCGAAGAGCTTCCTGAGGTCGCTGAGGGGGTGGTCCTTGTGCCTCTGCTCGAACTTCACCTGCGCCTTGGTGTCGTCCTTCCTCAGCTGGACGAGGAAGTCCCACACCGCCACCGACATGGCGTGGATGGAGGCGAAGGGGTAGATCATCAGCGCGACGCCCATGTCGTGGCACTCCTCGACCCCCAGCCTCGGAGAGATGGCCGTGGGGTGGAAGACTGTGGGGGAGCGGGTCTCGCTGCATATCGTGGATAGCTCCTCCCTTGAGAGGAGCCCGTCGGCGAAGACCAGGTCTGCTCCCGCCTTCCTGTACGCCTTGAGCCTCTCCACGGCGTCGTCCAGGCCTCCGCCCACCGCTCCCCTCGCGTCCGTCCTCGAGATGAGGACGAAGTCGGGGTCCTCCTGCTCGATCACCTTCTTGGCCGCCTTGATCTTGCCAACCATCTCTTCGAGCGATATGACCATCTTTCCCTTCAGGTGGCCGCAGCGCTTCGGGATCACCTGGTCCTCGATGTGGATCCCCGCGACGCCGGCCCTGATGTAGTCCCTGACGGTCCGCATGGTGTTGAGGGCGTTGCCGTAGCCGTTGTCCGAGTCGGCGATGAGTGGTAGGCTCGTCACGCTGGTGATGTATCTGGCGTTGGCCTGGACCTCCGTCGCCGTCGCGAGCCCGAAGTCTGCCATCCCGAGCCTGGACATCGAGGTGGCCGCGCCGCCCATGTAGAGGGTGTCGAAGCCTAGCTTCTCGGCAATCCTTGCGCAGTACGGGTCGTGGATCCCGGGCGCGACTATCGGCTTCCGCTTCCAGTCGTCGAGCCTCCTCCTCAGCACCTTCGTTGGTTTCATGCCGAAGTGCGTGGAGACTGAGCGAGTATAAAGTCGTCTTCTTGTGACGGGCGGAGGGTCGCGTGGCTCAGAGCCCTGCGGTGGCGCCGAGCTCCTGGACCAGGTCAGAGCTGCGAGCCGCGCCGCTTTGCCTTGGCCGCCCTCGGCCGTTCTTCGTCTGCTTGACGAACAGCTCCTCGATCCCCTCGAGGGGGTTCTCGTGCAGGTGAAAATGGATCCTTCTCCTTCCGCTTCTTCCTTCGTTCCTCTTCAGCGAGGTCCTGACAACCCCCAGTCGCTCCAACAGGTCCATGTGGTCCATGACGCACGAATAGGAGACGCCTGTCTGCTCTGTTATCGCTTCACTCGTCAGAGCACCCTTCGAGAGCGCTGCCAATATCTTCATCCTGGTGTCGCAGGGGCTGATCAAGACCGTCTGGCCCAGCTTGATGACGGCGAACTTGCCGAGACGGCTCGACATCTCCGTCATCTCGACCTTGGTCATCCAGCGCTTATGATGCTTCCCCCGGCCTTCTATTAAGTTTACGGGAAACTCGCGATTGCTCGTAGTATACCACGATTTATCGTATCTTGACCCAATATGTTTAAATAGGAGCGACCGATTATAACCTAAGTGATAGAAATTGTCGTATCGACTAGACTCTCCTGGGTTTAAGAGGAGAGAGAGCAGCTCGGCCAAGTGTCCGCGCTGCGGTAAGGGACCCCTGGCTGAGGATTCGAACACCGGGGAGTTCTATTGCACGAACTGCGGATATGTCGTGAAGGAGAAGCTGGAGGAGACCAGGCCTGAATGGAGGTCTTTCCAGGACGAGCAGGGTGGAGAGAGCAGGGCGAGGACCGGCATGCCCACCTCCATAACCTCGTTCGACATGGGCCTCTCCACTGTAATCGGTTCGTCGAATAGGGACGCATCAGGTTCAGCCCTTTCGAACCCGATGAGGCACACGATGGACAGGGTAAGGATCTGGGACAAGAGGAGCCAGGCCGCCAACTCGTTCGACAGGAACCTCAGGCAGGCCTTCAACGAGATGAAGATGTTCGCCGAGAAGCTCGCTGTGCGCGACGAGGTCATCGAAAGGGCGGCGTACATCTACAGGAAGGCCGTCGAGCGGGGCGTGACGAGGGGTAGGTCGATCATCCAGATTTCGGCGGCGGCGCTCTACGCGGCCTGCAGGGACATGGAGGTTCCGAGGACTCTCAAGGATGTCTCTGCGGTGAGCAACGTCACCAAGAAGGACCTTGCCAGGTCTTACAGGATACTGGTGAAGGAGATGGACCTCCAGATGCCCGTTCCCGACCCTATAAAGTCGGTCTCGAGGATTGCATCTAGGGCGACCGTGAGCGAGAAGACCAAGAGGCGCGCGCTGGAGATACTCACCAAGGCGCACCAGAAGGAGATTGTCGCGGGCAAAGACCCGATGGGCCTAGCTGCTGCGGCGCTCTATGTGGCGTCTACCTTGGAAGGCAACGGCAAGACCCAGAAGGACATCGCCGACGCGGCGTCTATCACCGAAGTCACCCTCCGGAACAGGTACAAGGGCCTCCGACAGGCTCTCGGCATCTGAGCGAAGGCCGGGAGTCCGGGAACCCCGGCGTGTAATCCTGCTCCACTAAGATATTAAACTCGGCGAGGGCTCGTCGGGCACACGAAAGCCTTTCTGCTCCTCGTGTCGGTCTTCCTGATTGTCGCAGCTCCGCGGTTGGCCTACGCCCTTCCGGCCGGCGCAGAGCACCAGCCGGTCTTCCTGCCGCAGGATGGGTGCGGTTTGGGGGGGTGCGCCAATGCAGGCGGCGCTTCACCGTCCTTGGGCAACCTGACCTACCACGGAGGCCCGGTAATGCACGCGGTCACGAACTATGCCATATTCTGGCTGCCGCCAGGGTATCACTTCGACACGCCAACCCTCGACCGGGGTTACGTCAACGCGAGCGACGCTAACTACGAGGCCTTGGTCGCCAGGTATTTCGACGACCTTGCGGAGACGGCCTACTGGTCGATCGTCCAGCAGTACGCAGATCGCACCGGCGCCCCGGGCCTGGCGACCACGTTCGGGGGCTCTTGGGTGGACACCGAGCCCTATCCCAACTACGAGGGCACCAAGGCGAACCCGCTGCAAGATAGCGACATCGAAGGAGAGGTCATCAGGGCGATGGCGGCCAACGGCTGGTCGTCCGGCAACGGCGACAGCGCCTTCTTCGTCTTCACTGGACAGAATGTCTACGGGTGCGCGGGGAGCGGCTGCTCCTACGACGCGTACTGCGCCTATCACTCCGCGTTCCAGGAGTCCGGCGGCCAGGTCGTCGTCTACGCGGACATACCCGACCCAGGGAATGTGGATACAGGATCCTGTCTGGAGACGGTGGTGACGGGAGAGCCTGCGCCCAACTCCGGCGCCTTCGCAGACTCTGCGGTCAACCTCGTCGCCCATGAGGGGTTCGAGTCGACCACCGACCCTGTCTTCGACGGGTGGTACTACCAGGATGACAACCACGAGGTCGCCGACGAGTGCGTGTGGAAGTTCGGGGCCGTCGCTGGTGACGGCAGCAACATCGTGCTTGACGGCCACAAGTATGTCGTCCAGGAGATGTGGAGCAATGCCGTCGGAGGGTGCTACATCCCGCAGTTCCCCTCGACCTTGGTGGTCGCGCCCAGCTACCGTGTGGTTGGTGGGGGGTCAGGATTCGCCCCGCCAACGTTCTCGTACTACTCGGCGGGCGTGCTCAGGAACGTCATCCTGTCAACCGCGCCGACGAGCATCAGCGCCGATGTGGGGAGCTCTTGGAGCGTGGCGACCACCCTGGGGGGCTCGACTTCTTCTGAGCGGTGGGAGGCGGGTGGGACGGTAGGAGTTGTCGGGTCTGGGACGTCGCTCACCTTCGACTACTACCACCAGTACTTCCTTGGCTTCGGCTTCCAGGTGGCAGGAGGAGGGAGCGGCTACTCGGCCCCTGAGGTGAGCATCACACAGTTGGGGGACCGCGCCGATGTGTTGGCTGGTGCCGGTGCATGGGTCGACGTGGGATCCACATACAACTACTCCAGCGTTCTCCCAGGATCTGGGGCTGAGGAACGATGGGCCACACCGATACCTCTAGGGACGGCGCTGGTTTTGGGCGAGGCGACCGAACAATACTACAACCAATACCTCGTCTCCGCCGGGTACACGGGAGGTGGAGACGGGTTTGCGGCCCCGATATTTTCCTTCACGTCGCTCGGAGGCCAGGTTAGCGCTCCGCTAGGACCTGAGCAGCAAGGTCTCTGGATTGATGCAGGGTCGGCGTATTCTAGCACCAACCCCCTTGCGGGCTCCAACTCGACCGCGAGATGGTTCTCGCCTACCAGCGCAGGGACTGTCAATGTTGTGCAGCCCGGTCAGCTTCAGATCCCATACTTCTTGCAGTATTTGGTGTCGGTCGAAGGTGGAGCCTCCCAGTCAGCATGGTTCAATAGCAGCGCTACCGCCGCGGTGACCACCCCCGGCGTATACGCGCGGAGCTCTGGCACCGGACAACGGGTCACGGGCTTCGAAGTTGATGGCGGCGCCCTGCAGCCCGTGGCTGCCACCACAGGAAACGTCACAGTCTCGCTGAAGATGAGCGGCCCGCGCGTTGTGACTTTCGCGGCTGTCCAGCAGTTCCAACTCAGCCTAGACTCGGGCGCCTCGGCCGCTCTTCTCTCGGTCACGCCGCCCACCGTCTCAGGCGACTCGTATTGGTATGACTCGGGGGCTGTCGTCAACCTGGTCCTGAACGGGGTATGGGGAAGGGGCTCATCCACGGGGGAGAGGTTGGTCTCTTATTCCTTGGACGGCCAGCCCGCGACGGCGGTCGCGACTTCGAATCCCTTGGTCGTCCTCCAGTCGCTGGAGATGGAGTCTCCCCAATCTGTGGCCATTTCGACAATCTCCCAGTACCGGCTCTCGATAATTGGAGGCTCGGTCGAATCCGCCACCTCCCCGGCTGTCCCGGGCGATGAGGGATGGTACGACTCGGGCAGCAGAGTGGTCGTCACATATGACTACGCCTGGGACGGGGCGGCGGGCACCAGGATGAGCGTCCTGGGCGTCTCCCTCGACGGCGCTGCATTGCAGGTGCAGAGGTCCGGGACGGGGACGTTCCAAGAGTCCGTGGTCATGAACGCGGCGCACACGCTACAGGTTTCGGCGGTCACCCAGTACGAGCTTTCGACACGGGGAGGGTATTCGGTCGCCACCCAGCCTCCCTCCCCGACTCGCGACGCCTTCTATGACTCGGGGTCGTCCGTCTCGGTGTCGTCCGCGCGGTTCTGGAACGTCGCAAGCTCATCCCGGGACGCCCTCCTCTCTTACAGCGTGGATGGCGGGGCCAACCAGACAGTCTACTCCGCATATTCAACTGATAACTTCTCATCCCCGCCGATAACATTCGACCAGCCGGAAGTGGTCGACTTTGGCTCGGCGGAGCAGTATCTCGTTGGCCTGCGGTTCACCGAGGCGGGAGGAGCCGGCGCTATACCCCCGCAAAGCCTCACCATCTCCACTTCCCAGCCCAATGCGACGCTCGAGGTGCAAGGGCCCGACGTGTGGATCGCCTCGGGGTCCACCTTCCAGGTCACGAAACTTGTGTGGGAGGGCGTTGACGTCAGGCCACTAGGACAGCCCCTGAGCGTCGAATCTCCCCAGAACTTCACCCTTGCTGCGAGAGTGTACGACGCATCGTTGAAGGTCTCCGACTACCTGCGAATCCCCATCTCAGGTGCCGCAGTGATATTCCGGTTTGCCAACGGCACGTCCGTCGTCCGGACCACCGGGGGGTCCGGCGCCATCACTCTCGGGCCAATCCCCCTGGGGTCGTTCAACGTCACCGTCTCGTCGTTGGGGGTCTCCCAGAGGGCGTCGGAGGATGTCGCGGTCAATGGTGCGCAAGCGAGGATTATCGTCCCAGTGAGCTTCCCCGACGTCGTGGTGCTCGCCATTTGTGTGGTAGCGATGGCGTCTGTCGGGTTTATGGTCAGGAGGAAGCGCGAGGTCGGACCTATCTCGGAGCCCAGGCATCAAGACGAGTGAGCTTCTCGGTCTCGCGCTTGAGCTGCGAGACGCGCACCCCCACGAGCCTCACAGGTCTTCCTTCGTGTTCGAACTCCTTCAGCA
>DATJBB010000034.1:0-56755 GCA_035515635.1 Nitrososphaerales archaeon | reverse complement strand
CAGAAGGTTCGGGAACCTATTTGTGCCGGTCGCCAGGAAGCCTGACGCCGGGCCGGCGTATGGGTAACCTGGTAACCCAGCAGCCTGGAAAGCTGCCGCTCGAAAGGGCTTGCAAGTTCAAATCTTGCCGCCGGCGCCTCTCTTCATTCCAAGGCGAATTTTTGGGATGCGAACCAGCCGCACCGTGGTCTCCCGACGATTGACATGATGTAGAGAGCCGCGATCAAGCGCGGGTCCCGGCCCGCCTCCTCTGTCTTACCACGAGGTAGGTCGCGACCATCACGGCGCCAAATATTGCCAAGGTCGCGGGCAGCAGGAGCGAGCTTTGTCCCCCTCCTGACGCCGGCTGGCTCGTAATACTCGCGGCGGTGTATTCCAGCACCCGGCTGTTTGCCGTATCCGCCACCCAGAGGTCTCCCTGGTTGTCGAAGGTCATTCCTTGAGGATGTGATACTGTGTTCTGGGCAGTGGCGGGGGAGTTCGTCGTAAAGTCCTGTTGACCGATCTGGCGGTACGCTGGCATTCCGCTCGTGAAGGGTGGTGCAAACTCCATGATCCTGTTGTTGTAGCTGTCCGCCACCCAGAGGTCCCCACGATTATCGAACGCAAGAGCCCCCGGGTTGTACAGATCCTGTTGAGTGGTCCCCTCCAGTCCATAGTTGAGCGCATTCAGGTAGGACAGAATCGTGGTCGCGTTCTGGGTGAAGCTAGGCTGTCCAAGCACCAGGTACGCCGACTCGCCGTTCGTGAATGGTGCTTGATACTCGAGGACTCTGCTGTTGAACGTGTCCGCCACCCAGAGGTCCCCCTTCGAGTCGAACGCAAGGTCCTCGGGGAAGTAAAGGTGATTCTGCGCAGTCAAGGGTTCAGCTGCGGTGAAGCCTGATTGCCCTATCACCAGAGAGGCCGACTCGTTGGTGGCGAACGGAGGTTGGAACTCGAGTACTCTGTCGTTCCTAAAGTCTGCGACCCAGAGGTTCCCCTTCGAGTCGAACGCAAGGTCCTGGGGGCTGGAAAGGCCGTTCTGGGTCGTGGCAGATTTCCCGGCGTCGAAGCTCGATTGGCCAACGACGAGAGAGGCTGGCTCATCGCTGGTGAAGGGGGGCTGGAATTCGAGCAGCCTGTTGTTGTAGTAGTCCGCCACCCAAAGGTTCCCCTGAGCATCGAACGCCAGCCCGTCGGGGCCAGCAAGCCCGTTCTGCGACGTCGCCGGAGCGTTCGAGGCAAGGTTCGGCTGTCCTATGACCAGGGACGCCGACTCTCCGTTGGCGAAGGGAGCTGCGTACTCTATGACCCTGTTGTTCGCGTAGTCCGCCACCCAGAGGTTGCCCTTCGGGTCCATGGACACGCTCTCGGGGAAGTTCATGCCGTCCTCTGACGCCGCGTAGCCGCTCGAGACATAGTCCTGTTGGCCCACCACGATGCTTGCTCCGGGCATACCCGACGATGCCCGAGCCATCGGTTGAAGGAGGAGCAAAGAGAATAAGGTCAGCCAGGGCCACAATGCCCTCCTTGAATTTCGGACCACCCAGCGCTCGCGCGCTCTAGCGTATATAACTCCCTCAAGTTCAGAATGCGGAGTTCTGAGGGCTCGTCACAGAGGAGGGCGCGCGCCAGACTGCGGACGGAACGAGTGCCGTCGGGTCACCCGGAACCGGAGAGCGCCGACCCCCATCCGCTGGCGAGCCACTCCCTCACGTGGTCAATGTCCCTCTGAACCAGCTCGGTCCCTGGTTGCGTCCTGGCCATCAGGTGGGTGGGCGGCCTGTCCGAGGGCAGGGGCGGCGGGCTATCGAGCCAGTGCTCGAGCCCGAAAAGGTGGCCTATCTCGTGCGCCGTCGTCCTGGAAGCGGGCATCTTCGTGTCGTCGACGATTAGGACCGTCTTGCTCGGCCTGAACACCTTCCCGTTCGACCCGCCGATAGAGTGGACGTACAGCGCCGTGACGACGCGCGGGTCCTCGCCCGTGACCTCGCCCAGTCGGGGCGCGTCGTCCAGCCTGCGGAACCCGGCTTGGACTATGCCGCTCAGGACCGTCGGGTCGAACCTCCGCTCGAGGACCTCCGCGTCGAACTTCACGCCCGCCTGACTCCAGATCTCATTGGCGCGGTCGAAGATCTCGACGACCTCCTCGACCTTCCTGCACGACGAGTGCCACGGATCCTTCTTGGCTATCAGCGCCCTGACCTTCAGCGTCGCCAACCGGAACGTCTTTCGCTCGTCCAGGATAGCGCAGGTAAACGTTTCGCGATGCATCCCCAACCCCCAAATAGGCGGATGGACCTCATCGGCTCTTCGATCTGAGGGAGGAATGGAGATGACGACATCAAACGGCTCGAAGGGCTATTCCTATCTCGCCGCGGCCATCGTCGTGGCGGCCGCCTTGGTCTCGACCAGCCTCCTGGTCGCCCCGATGGAGTCCTCCAAGACTAGTACGGTGACCGCGGAGTCGACCGTTTCGACCACCGTCACCCTCCCCGCGTCCACGATCACGGACATGAGGAACGTCACCACGATCATCCTCTCGACCACCACTGTAACGGTAACGACGACGCCCCCCGTCTGCGTCGCTCCCGTCTGCCAGGTAACCACTCCGCTCTGCTCGACTTCCGTGGTGGCGGCCGACGCCAAGGCGAACGCTCCGGCGCCGTCTCCCACAACCGTGGCCCCCTCCGGCGAGGCAGACGCGACCAACTCGTCGTCCGAGAGGAAGACCCTCTCGGCGGCCGGGCGGATCTGGATGTTCTACACTGACGGGTGCAACGTGCTCTATCAGTCCTCGGCCGACGGCGCGACCTGGTCTTCGCCGACCGTAGCCCGAGGCGGGATAGAGCGCGGCTGGTTCTTCACCGTCGCCCAGAACGGCACGACGGTCTACATGGTCGTCTCCGCGTCGGATGGCAGCACCGGCGGCAAGATCACCTACCGGTACGGGACGATGCTCTCCAACGGGACGATAGCCTGGTCGATCTCCGAGGAGGACCTGCCCTACAATGGTAGCGCCGCTACGGTGCCCACGGTCGCCCTGGACAGCTCCGGGAACGTCTGGATCGCGATCGAGGACTTCTCAGGTGCAGGCGCCACCCCTGGAACCGCCCCTGGAGGCTCCGCCGGGGACAGGGAGATCCACGTCTTCAGGAGCGCCGGGCCAGGCGCTTGGTCGGACGTCTTCGACATAGGCGGCCTTACCGACTATCCCAGGCCCATCCTTCTCCCACTGACGCAAGGCAAGATGGCCCTCGAGGTGTTGACCGAGACACCCGGGTACCGCATGGTCTCGCTCTACACCACCACGAACGGCGCGACGTGGACGCCCCCGGTTACAACCCCCTCCGACGACGTCCTCACCCTCAGCGCAGTCGCCGTGGGCGACACCGTCTACTCGGTCACGACCGACACGAGCAGCAACGTCTTCTTCTGGACCTTCCCCTACGGGGCGTCTTCGTTCAGCGGGCCGACGCCGCTCGCCACGTGCTGCTCCGGCAGCTACAACGATGCCGTCATCTCCACCGACGGAGCTTCATCCCTCCTGGTCGCCTACTCCAACTCGAACGATGTCGTGGTCCAGACCAGCAGCGACCTCGGCTCTTCGTGGAGCCTCCCGACCACGCTCGCTACCACGGAGTTCAGCATCCAGCCGGGCTCCCTTGCGACCGCATACCTCGGGAGCGGCACGGCGCCCATCTTCTGGACGGCAGCGAGCGCGAGCACGTCCTCGGCGGCGGAATTCAGCATCAGATACGCGTCTGCTTCGTACTAGGGTCCATCTTCGGGCTCTTCCGCGGCCCCGGCCCCCTTCGCCTTATCGACGATGGCGGAGACCCTCTGTCGTCCCAGGGTCGCCGAGGACTTCTCGGGCAGTATCCCCTGTGACCTGAGCATCAGAATGACTATGAGCGCCGACCCGAAGACGAGGTACTCGAGCCAGTTGACGTCGAAGGGGAGGACGTTCTGGAGGGTGAACTTCGCCGCGTCGATGAACTTGAGGAGGAAGACGAAGACGAACGAGCCCACCGCCACCCCGACGTTGTTGGCTACCCCTCCCATGATGACGATCAGCCAGGGCCAGAACGTCCAGGTCACCCTGTCGTAGATCCCGGGGTTGGTGTCGCCGGTGTAGATCGTGTAGAGGGCGCCCGCGATCCCAGTGATGATGGAGGCGACTATCAGGACCTCCCTTCTTATCGCGACCGTGTCCTTCCCCAGCGCCTCGGAGGCAGCTTCGTTGTCCCTGATCGCCCTGAGCGTCCGCCCCAGCGGCGACCTGACCAGCCTCTCGGAGTACAGGTAGACGAGGAGGGCGAACGCCGCTATGAGGAGGGTGACGGCGAGCGTGGCGTACTGCCCCGCCCACGCGAACATGTCCGGCACGCCGATCCCGAAAGTCCCGTTGATGATGGGGGTGTAGTTGTTGAGGAAGAGCTGGAAGAAGGTCGCCGACCCCAAGAGGAGCATCGCCAGATAGTCCTCCCTCAGCCTGATCGCGGGGAAGGAGGAGAGGTACCCCAGGGCGGCGCCCACCACCGCCCCCACCAAGAGGGTCACCAGAATCAGGACGACGGAGACCGGGACGTTGTCCTTGAGCAGGCCGGTCATCTGGCTCGCAATGATGAAGTTGTTTATCCCCACCGCGTTCCCTCCCACGTTGAGGAGGAGGGCGGCCACCCTGATCGCAACCGACCCAGAGAACGCCGCGCCCCCGGCGAAGTAGAGGACCTTCCCGAAGTTCGGTATCCCCGCGTAGCCCATCTCGAGGTTGAGGCTGATGCATATCGCGAGGTAGAGCGCGAAGAAAGCGAGGAGGTCGGTGAAGAACGACCCCCAGTCCGTGATCCCGAAGAGCGCCAAACCTATGTCCTCATCCGGGCGGCCAGCCCGCGCCAATCGATCGAGGTCACGCCCCCTGGGAAGAAGAGGAGCGCGACTATCATCACAAGGAGGGGTATCCCGGGCTCGTAGGAGACCACCCAGGACCCGAGGAGCTGGGAACCGAACGTCGTGATGAGTATCTCCCCCGCCCCCACCATCAGCCCGCCCGCGAGCGCCCCGTAGATGCTCTTGAGCCCGCCAAGGATGCTCCCCGCGAACATCGCGACGAGGAGCTGCGACCCGACGTCCGGCTCCCCTGGCTGCCACAGGACGTAGAAGTTCCCCGCCACGGCGGCTAGCCCCCCGGCCGCGAACCACGACACGAGGTAGATCACCTCGGTGTTGATCCCAATCGTCTTGGCAAGGTTGGGGTTCTCGACTGTCGCCCTCATCGCTATCCCGAAGCTCGTCCTCGTCAGGGCGAGAAACAGGCCGACCGTGATCGCCACTACTGCGGCGGGGGCGACGAGGACGACCCCCTGGACGCCCCCCACGGTGAAGTCGAAGGAGCTCAGGGCGAAGAAGAGCTTGGCGTCAGGTATCCCGAACGCCGAGGTCAGGTAGTCTGAGTAGATCCCGAATATCCCTATGAAGACGATGTCCACGGCGAAGGTGGCTATCATGAGGGAAACGACCGAAGCCCCCCTCCTGGCGAGCGGCCTGAGCACGATGCCGTACATCGCGACGGCCACCGCCCCGCCCAGCACGAAGGAGACTGGGAGCGAGGCATATGGGTCCAGATGGTCTATCTTGAGCAGCGAGAAGCAGGTGTACGCCCCTAGGGTGACGAGCGACCCGTGAGCGAAGTTTGGCACCTTCGTGGTGAGGTATGTGAGGGTGAGGCCGACGCTCATCAGCGCGAAGAGGGAGCCGTAGATTACCGCACTGATGACATACGGCGGTAAAGAGAAGGTAGAATCACACCCTCCGGGGTCATTATTCCTGCCAATTCTTAAATAGTTTCGCGCGGAGTTTGGCGCCTCAAGGGAATTATGAGAAGGAAAGGAGCGTCCAACGCACTAGCAGGCGCACTGCTGGTCGTGGGACTACTAGTGGGCGCAGGCCTCACCTACGCCCTCACCTCAACCTCCACGTCTTCCACCTCCTCCACGACAACGAGCTCCGGGGCCCTCTCCGGCACCATCACCATCGGTGACCTCACCGACCTCTCCGGGCAACTCTCGGCGATCGGGACGCAGCAGAAGCAGGCTGTCGACCTCGCCGTAGGCGACATCAACAACTACCTGACCACCCTGGGCATAACGAGCTACAAGTTCGCGGCCAATGACCAGGACACCAGCCTCCAGCCGGCGAAGGCCCTCACCGACCTCCAGACACTCGCATCGAGCGGTGTCCAGGTCGTCGTCGGGCCCCTGACCAGCGCGGAGGCTAGCAACGTCCTCCAGACGGCCAACCAGGACCACATCGTCCTGATCAGCGCCTCGTCCACGGCGATCAGCCTGGCCATCCCCAACGACTACCTCTTCAGGCTCGTCCCCAACGACGCGGCCCAGAGCCTGGCGATCGCTAGAGAGCTGGTCACGCAGAACGTCAAGGACATCATCGTCATCAACCAGAACAGCGTCTATGGGGCAGGCCTGGCCAACGCCACGATCAACAGGTACAAGGCGCTCGGCGGGAACGTCCAGGACCAGATCCAGTACTCCACAACGGTGACAGACTTCACCCCGACTCTCACCACCGCGCAGAGCGACTACACCGCGGCCGTCGGCAAGTACGGCGCCGGCTCCGTGGCCGTTGTCTGCATAGGGTTCCAGGAGGTAGGGCAGATGCTCTTGCAGACCAAGAGCAGCTTCCCAGGCCTCCTCCAGACGACGTGGTACGGTTCTGACGGCGAGTCGCAGAACACCGACTTCACCAACTCCACAGGCGGCGTCGGCCCTGTCTCCGCGCAGATCAAGCTGATCAGCACGATCGGCGAAAACCCCGCGGCGACCGACAAGTACAACAACTTCGTCAAGGAGTTCACGGCCGTAGCGAAGCAGGCACCCGACTCGTACGCGGTCGGAGCCTACGACGCGACTTGGGTCGCAGCCCTCTCCATCATGGCGGCGGGCAAGAACAGCGGACAGGCGATCCAGGCGTCGCTGCCGGCGGTGGCCAACAACTACTTCGGCGCGGTCGGCTGGACGGAGCTTCAACCCTCCGGCGACATGGCGCCAACCGGCTACTCCATCTATGAGGTGACGAGCTCCGGCGGAACAGACCAGTGGGTCTTGGCGGGCACATGGGACGCCGGGACCGACGCTGTCACCTGGCAGCCCGGAATGCCTTAGTAGTCCCCCTCTCCCTTTTTTCTCCCTTGGCCGCCGAGGAGATCCTCCGCGTCAGCGACATCCAAAAGTCCTTCGGGATGCTCCGGGCCATCGACGGCGTCTCGTTCACGCTCGAGCCCGAGAAGATCACCATCCTGATCGGCCCCAACGGCTCGGGGAAGACCACCCTGGTCAACGTGATCTCCGGCTACTACAAGCCCGACTCCGGCGACGTCTTCTACCGCTCCAAGAAGATAACCGGCTGGCCGCCCCACAGGATCTACCGCGCGGGGATAGCGCGGACATTCCAGATCCCATCCCTATTCCTCAAGCTCAACGTCATCGAGAACGTCCTCACAGCTGAGAAGGAGAACCCGGGGGAGAGCTTCCTAAGGGCCCCGTTCAGGGGGACCTGGACCCGCGCCGAGGAGGCCTCGACCGAGAAGGCCGCCCGGATCCTCGACCTGCTCGGCCTCTCGGGGATGTGGAACAGGCAGGCGAGCACCCTGAGCGGGGGCCAGATGAAGCTCCTGGAGATGGGAAGGGCGCTGATGAGCGGTTCCAAGCTCCTCCTACTCGACGAGCCCATCTCGGGGGTGAACCCGACGCTCGCCCACGAGATCTTCAACGCCCTGGTAAAGTCGAAGCGGGAGATGGGCGTCACCTTCCTCATTGTCGAGCACCGCCTCGACATCGCGCTGAACTACGTCGACCACGCGATCGCCATGGCCTACGGCAAGATCATCGCCTCGGGGACGTCGAAGGAGGTGATCAACGACCCCATGGTCATCGAGGCCTATCTCGGGGGCTGAGTATGCTCAAGGTCTCAGGCCTCTCCTCGGGCTACGGGAAGCTCCAGGTCCTCGACGGGGTCTCGCTCGAGGCGAGCCCTGGAGAGGTCACCGTGATAGTCGGCCCCAACGGCTCGGGGAAGAGCACGCTCCTAAAGTCCATCTCGGGGATAGCGACGGTCTTCTCGGGCCACGTCGACTTCGACGGTAGGGACCTCGCCGGCAGGTCGCCCACCGAGATCGCCCGGGCCGGAGTGGCCTACCTCCCGCAGACGGAGAACGTCTTCACCAACCTCTCGGTCACCGAGAACCTCCGCCTCGCCGGCTACACTCAGGGAAGGGCGAGCCACGACGCCAGGCTCGCGGCGTCCATCCAGATCTTCCCGCAGCTGTCGAAGTACCTCGACACCAAGGCCTCCAACCTCAGCGGGGGCGAGAGACAGATGGTCGCGATGGCCATGGCGCTGGCCAGAAGACCCTCACTGATAATGTTCGACGAGCCCACCGCCAACCTCGCCCCCAAGGTCGCGACCCAGGTATTGGACACCGTCGCCAAGGTGACCAGGGACATGAACCTCACCACCCTGCTCGTCGAGCAGAACGCGAAGAGGGCGCTCGAGATGGGCGACAAGGCCGTCCTCCTGGTCTCTGGGAAGAACGTCTTCACCGGGACGTGCAGGGAGCTTCTCGGCCACAGGGAGCTGGGGAAGCTCTACCTCGGGCTTCAGGTGGCCTGAGCCCGGCAGGAATGGGCGCGGCCCGACGGGCTCCGCCTTAGGCCGTGCAGATCGCTCAGATGGTTGGGTCGTCGCCGCGGCGGTCGTCATCATCGCTCGGCAGCCCGCCGCCGATTTCTGGCCGAATAGAGTTAAATCCCGCACGGAGGTGGTGCCGCGGTTTGCGGAACCTTTGCATCGTGGGCCTCCAATGGGGGGACGAAGGCAAAGGGAAGATTGTAGACTACTACGCCGACAGGTTCCACTCGGTCGTGAGGTACAATGGGGGCAGCAACGCCGGACACACCATAGTCATAGGCAAGAGGACCTACGTCTTCCACCTCCTACCATCGGGCCTCCTCAAGGGCAAGCGTCTCCTGATCGGGCCGGGGGTCGCCCTCGACCCTCAGACGCTCAAGGAGGAGGTGGAGATGATCAAGAAGGAGGGGCACAGGCCTAAGCTGGTCGTGGACGGCAGGTGCACCATAGTCACTCCCCTTGATAAGGAGATGGACGCCTTCATCGAGGAGCTCCGCAAGGAGACAGCCATCGGCACCACCAAGCGGGGGATCGGCCCCGCCTACGCGATGCGCGCCCTCCGCCTCACCCCCCGCGCGGGCGACCTCGAGAGGGGGACCTTCGACCTGGGCGCGGCCCTGGCGTTCTACAAGACCTTCCTCAAGCGCCTCCCCCCGATGGAGGGCTGGGCGGAGTCCGCCCGAGCTTCGCTCAAGGGCGTCATCGGGGATGTCGGGGAGGAGATCATGACGGAGAATGAAGAGGGCCACTCCGTCCTCTTCGAGGGCGCCCAGGGAGTCCTCCTCGACCTCATCCACGGGACCTACCCCTATGTGACAGGCACCCACACCATCGCGAGCTACGTCCCGCCCAGCCTGGGGATACCCACCTCCTCCCTCGGCGAGGTGATGGGCGTCGCCAAGGCCTACTCGACCAGGGTCGGGGAGGGCCCATTCCCCACCGAGATCCACGGGACCCTCGAGAAGGAGATCAGGGAAGCGGGGAGGGAGTACGGCGCCACCACCGGCCGCCCCAGGCGCGTGGGCTGGCTCGACCTCGTCGCCCTGAAGTACGCGGTGAAGATGAACGGCGTGACGACCCTCGCGCTGACCAAGCTCGACATACTGACCAAGATCAAAGAGTTCAAGGTCTGCACCCACTACAGCGTCGACGGCAAGGAGACCGACTCCTTCTCCAGGGCCCTCCCGCTCCTCAGCTCGGTCGAGCCCGTCTACCTCGACCTCCCGTCACTCTACGGCGCCGAGCTCAACACGAACAAGCTCAACAAGCCCACGGAGAGGTTCGTGGAGTACCTCGAGCGCGAGCTCGGGGTGACGATAAGCATCGTCTCGATGGGCGAAGAGCGGACGGCCACCCACCAGCGCGCCGCCCAGCGCTCCTAGGCAAAGTTTGATAACGGGAACAGGCCTCGCCCTCCCCGTGTCCAGGCGACAGAGAGGCCATGGCGCCGCGGCGCGCGTCGTCCACAGGCCCACCCCACTGGTCGGGCAGCCCATCAGGCGGGTCGAGGACGCGAAGTTCCTCACGGGCAAGGGGAGCTACGCGGGAGACATCAAGGTCGCGGGGATGCTCCACGCCTGCTTCGTGAGGAGCACCTTCGCCCACGCCAGGATATCGAAGATAGACACCGCTGACGCCCTCGCCCTGCCCGGGGTGGTCGCCGTCTTCACCGGGGCCGACCTTGAGGGCCACGTCGCCCCCCTCCTCGGCGGGGGAGGGGAGGGAGAGGCGGCGTCGGAGGGCTGGGGTTCCAACAAGGCCGGGGTCGTCTGGAAGGCCATGCCCACCGACAGGGTCTGCTACGTCGGCGAGGCTATCGCGGTCGTCGTCGCCCAGGACCCGTACACCGCGGAGGACGGCGTCGAGCTCGTCTCCGTAGACTACGAGCCGCTCCCCGCCGTCACCGACCCCGAGGCAGCCATCCAGCCTGGCTCCCCAAAGGTCCACGACTACCTCCCGAGCAACCTCTCGACGCACACCAGCGTCGCCGCGGGAGACGTGACGAAGGCCTTCAAGCGGGCCGACGAGGTGGTCAAGGTCAAGCTCTACAACCAGAGGCTCAGCCCGACCCCGATGGAGCCCAGGGCTGTCGTCGCCCAGTACGACGAGGGGAACGGCACCCTGACGATCTACCTCTCCTCGCAGGACCCGCACGGAGCGAGGGACGAGCTCGCGGACCTCCTCTCGATGAAGAGGGAGGATGTCAGGGTGATTGCCCCCGACGTGGGCGGGGGCTTCGGTGGCAAGTCGGGCGTCTACCCGGAGGACCCGGTCATCGCCCACGCCGCGAGGACGCTCCACAAGCCGGTGAAGTGGGTCGAGACGAGGAGGGAGAACCTCCTCACCATGCACCATGGCAGGGGGCAGGTCCAGTTCGCCGAGCTGGCGATGTCCAGGGACGGGAGGATAAGCGGCTACAAGGTCAGGCTGATCGTCGAGGGCGGGGCGTACGGCGGCGAAGGCGAGATGGCGAGCATCACACTCAAGATGGCGCCCGGGGTCTACGACATCCCCAACCTTCAGGCCGAGGCGGACGTGGTGATCACCAACAAGGTCCCGCTCGGGGCCTACAGAGGGGCGGGAAGGCCCGAGGCCATCTACCTCATCGAAAGGGCCATCAACATCGCCTCGGCCAAGCTCAAGCTCGACCCCGTCAAGGTGAGGAAGCTCAACTACATCAAGAAGGACCAGTTCCCGTTCAAGACCGCCGGCGGGCACACCTACGACTCGGGTGACTACCAAGCAAACCTCGCGAAGGCCCTCAAGGTCGCCGACTACGACTCCCTCCTCGCGGAGAGGAGCAAGGCAAGGCAGGAGGGCAGGCTAGTCGGCGTCGGCCTCGCCAACTGGGTCGAGGTCTGCGCCTTCGGCCCGTCCTGGCCCCAGACCGCCTCGCTCTCGGTGAGCGAGGAGGGTCGAGCCCTCCTCAGCCTCGGGGGGCATTCCCACGGTCAAGGGCACGCTACCGCCTTCGCGCAGGTCGTCGCCGACGAGCTCGGCCTCCCGCTCGACGCCGTGACCGTCCGCGACGGGGACACCTCCGTCCTGCCGTGGAGCACCCTGACCGCGGGGAGCAGGTCGGCCGCCCTGTCGGGGGGCGCCGCCCTGATGTGCGCCAGAAAGGTCCGCGAGAAGATGTCTGCCATAGCCGCGCACACGCTTGGCGCCAGGTCGGCCGCCAGGATGGTCTTCAGCAACGGCCAGATCTACCTCGAGGACCAGCCATCCAAGAAGCTAAAGTTCTCGGAGGTCGCCGCCTCCGCCTACGACCCCTACGAGGTGCCCCGCGGGATGGAGACCGCCCTCTTCGCGTTCAGCTCCTACGCCCCGAAGAGCAACACCTACCCCTTCGGGACGCACATCGCCCTGGTCGAGGTCGACAAGGAGACCGGGGCCGTCAAGCTCCGAAAGTACTTCGCCGTCGACGACGCGGCCAGGCTGATCAACCCCCTCATCGTAGAGGGCCAGGTACAGGGCGGGATAGTTCAGGGAATCAGCCAGGCCCTTCTCGAGGACGTGGTGACCGGTGAGGACGGCCAGTCCCTCTCCACGACGATGGCCGACTACCTCATCCCCTCGGCGGAGATGCTCCCCAACATAGTCTGGGACAGGACGGAGACCCCCACCGACTCGAACATACTCGGGGTCAAGGGGATAGGCGAGGGCGGTACGATAGCTGCCACCCCGACCGTGATGAACGCCGTCGAGGACGCACTCTCCGCGTACGGAGTCACCGTGGACAGGATGCCAGCGTCGGCCAGCTACCTGAAGGGGTTGATGGCGGGCAAGGCCTAGGAAGAGAGCTTCTCCTTCAGCGACCCGATTATCTCTGCGACGTACTTCTGGGCGGCCGCGTCTATCAGCCTCGACCCCACGCTCGCCATCAAGCCCGCGATCTTGGCGTCTGCGGACCACTTCACCAGCGAGCCGTTCCCGCCTGCCCCGTCCTCTATCGTGAACGAGTTCTCGAGCTCTACCGAGCTGCTCAGGCCGTTGCCCTTCGCCTTCATCTTGACGTACCTGGGCGGGTCCTCCTCGACGATGTTCATCTTGATGTCCATCATCCCTTTGATGAAAGATATCCCCACCTTGGCCTTGAGGGTAAAGTTCGTCCTGTCGATTACCTTCACGTCTTGGACGTCCGGGAAGATGGACGTTATCTTGGTCGGGTCGGTCGCGAAGTCGTAGACCTTCTGCTTGGAGGCAGGGACCTCGAAGCTCCCGTCGTAGTGCATGTTCCTGAGCCGGCGGCCGCCCCACGGGTGATAAACCTTTGTCGCATGGCCGGCTAAATAGCAGCCCCGAATCATGTCCCGTGAGGAAGCGCCGCGGGCTGAGCTCGATCTACGGGTTCATCATGATCTACCTCCTGGTCATCGCGTCGCTGCAGGCGATCTCGATGTCCCTCTCTTCGGGGCAGAACGCCGAGGCGGCCGCCCAGCAGGCGGGCCAGGTCTCGCAGCAGAGGTCGCTCGAGCGCCTCGTCGTCACCCTCGCCAAGGGCGGGAACGTCTCCATCACCAACGACGGCCTGATCCCCTCGACCCTCTCCTACCTCTTCCTGGAGAACTCCACTCTTTCCAGGGTCGTCGAGCTCGGCCAGTCCATACCCGTCGGCGGGTCTACGGTCGTGGCCGTCCGCGCCTCGCCATCGTTCCCTTCGACCGTCGCTGTCATCACGGGCCTGGGCGACGTCTTCGCCTCGACCCCCTCCTCTGTCCCGCCGGCTGTCACGGGCAAGGCCCTCGCCGCCGGGTTGGGGGGGCCCGGCGTGGACGCGCAGGTCTACCAGAACCCCTCAGACCCCTCCCGCTTCTTCTTATCCGTCGGCTCCTCCGCCTTCGCCTACTCCTCAAGGGGGACCGAGACCTGGTCGTTCAACGCCTCCCAGGGCGAGGTCACCGACGTCCAGCCCCTCTCCGACGGCGGGGTCTACGTCTCCGACGGCTACTACGGCGACCAGTTCACCTCGAACCTCTTCAGGCTGACTTCCTCAGGAACGTCCGTCCAGTCTTACTCGATGAGGCTCTTCCGACTCTATTCGGCCCTCGAGGTCCAGTTCCCGGACGACGACACCCCTCCCTCGCCCCTTGGTTCCCAGCCTGTGCAAAAGGCGGAAGACTCACTCTACTCCTACTATGATGGGTGGTTCCTCAACTCGAGCGGCATCTCCCGCTCCACCGTCCCCTCGGACACGCTCAACCTCCTCGCCTCCGACCCTTCGCAGTTCTACTTCTACAGGAACTACGACAACCCCGGCGGATTCAGCTGCACCGACCCGAGCGGCAACATCGCCCAGGTCTTCGCGTACTCGGCCGGGTCGCCCGGGGTCCAGCTTCAGTGGTCGACCTTCGTCTTCTTCAACGTCTGCGACTACTACCCGAACGAGGTGGTCGCGGCGGCCTCTGGCGGAGGGACGCTGGCGGCGGTCTTCTCCTCTACCTACTGGTCGCAGCCCACCTACTACGACGGCCCCTACCCCGGGACGAACCCGTTCTTGGCACTAATCTCGTCCTCCACAGGCTCGGTGGTCTGGACAGGCCGGCTCGACTCCAGCGGCTACTCGAGCGTAGCGACCGACGGCTCGCACGTCTACCTCTCCATCCCCTCCTCCGACCAGGTCGAGGTCCTCCCCGCCTCCGGCGCGACCGCGGGCACCTTCTACGGAATCGGGATACCCGCTTCGAGCCTGGTCTGGGCGGACGGGAGCCTCTTCGCCATCTCCAGCGGGGCCGTCAAGGTCTTCGGCCCCGGGATGACCCTGGAGAAGACGATCGAGTTCGGCCCCCTGTCTTTGTACTCGTACTCGAACTCCAAGCCCCTCGAGGATTCGCTCTCCTCCCCCTCCTTCGTCGTCCTGAACTCCACCGCCTATGTGGCGCTGCTGAGGAACTCCACCGGCTTCGGGACCCTCCTCATGGGTTCCTACTCGCCCTAGGCCTTGAAGACCCAGCGGAGGTCGGGCGGGTCCTTCCTCCCCTTCACCTTCTCGTTCATCGCGTGGACGATGAGCGGGAGGGCCAGGGTCGCGTCGCAATAGACGACGCTCCTCTTCGAGTCAGCGGCGATCTTCCCCCAGCTGATCGCCTCTTCGAGGGTGCACCCTGAGAGACCTCCCCACTGCGGCGAGTCCGTCGTGATCTGGATGGCGTAGTCGTGCGGGGTCTCCTCGTTCCCGCCCTCGGCGAGCGACTTGATTATCGTCGCCAGCTGGATGGTGTCCTTGGGCACCCCTCCTCCTATGTAGACGACACCGGTCTTCTTCGTCCTCTCCGCGATCTGGCCGAGCTCCTCCATGTCCTGGGTCTGGTCGAGCCTCACCAGCTTCCCCTCTCTCTTGAGGAGGCTGAGCGCCACCCCGTACCCGCTGTCTATCAGGCCCGGCGAGTAGATGGGGACGTTGTGCTTCCATGCCGTGGCCGTGATGCTCTTGATCCCCTTGTTCCACTGGTACTCTCCGAACCTGTTCAGGAACTCCCTGGTAGAGTACGTCCTCTTCGCGTCGAGCGTCCCAGCGAACTCCTTGATCAGGCTCTCCAGCTCCCTGTAGTCGTATTCGTCGGCGTAGATGTCGTAGAACCTGTCTATCTTCGCGTCGAGTAGCTCCTCGTCGTTCGCCATCCAAGTCCCCTGGTAGTACTTGTGCCCCATCGCCTCGAATATGTCCTCGGAGACGTTCGCCCCCGTGCTGACCAGGACGTCGATGTACCTGTTCTCGATGAGCCACCTGACTATCTTCCACTGGCCAGTGGTGCTCATCGAGCCCGCGTAGCCCATGAATATCGTGAGCCCCTTGGCCTGGGTCATCTCCGACCAGATCCTCGCGGCCTCCCCGAGCCTCTTCCCTTGGAAGCCGGTCTGGGCCATCTCGTCCAACAACTGCGAGACGCTCTTGGGCCCGACCTCTATCGCCCTCTCAGGGTTCCAGAGGAACCTCTTCGCCTTCTTGTCCCTAGCTGTCCTGCCTTCTGTCTTCTGCGCCACGACGGTGCTCTCGCCGAGACGACCTTTAAGCTCTACTTGACCGTGACCGACTTCGCCAGGTTCCTCGGGTGGTCAGGGTCGTTCTTCCTCTCCGTGGCCATCGAGTACGCCAGGAGCTGCAGCGGCACGACCTCGAGGACGGGGGCTATCGACCCGTTCGAGGCGGGCACGCTCACCATGTGCTTGAAGACTGGGTGGGGCTTCTGCGCCACCCCGATTATATCAGCCCCCCTCGCCGCCAGCTCCTGGGCGCTGGAGATGGTGTCCGCGTAGGTCGGGCCGTTCGGAGCGACCACCACCACCGGCGTCCCCTTCTCTATGAGCGCGAGGGTCCCGTGCTTGAGCTCGCTCGCCGGCATCCCCTCGGCGTGGATGTAGGACAGCTCCTTGAGCTTCAGCGCCCCCTCGAGAGCGACCGGGTAGTGCCCTCCCCTCGCTATGAAGTAAAAGTCCGGCCTGTCCCTGTACTCCCTGGCCAGCCTCTTCATCAAGGGCTCCGCCTCCAGGGCCTTCTCGACCAGCGGCCCGAGCCTCGCCGGGTTCCCTATCGTGTCCTTACCCGTCAGCTCGTCGACCATCAGGTTCCCGACCATCACCTGCGCCGTGAAGCTCTTCGTAGCCGCCACCCCGACCTCAGGCCCGCAATTCAGGAGGAGCGTCTGGTCGCTCTGCCTCGCGAGGGACGACCCCGCGGCATTGATCAGCGAAACGACGCCCCCGACCTTCTTCCTCCTCGCCATCTTCACCGCCTCGAGGACGTCCGCCGTCTCCCCGCTCTGGCTGAGGGCGACCACCACCGTGCCCTCATCCACGAAGGGAAGCTCCCTCTCGAACTCCCCTGACATCACCACCTCGCACCGCATCTTCGCCTCCTCGGCCAGCCTCATCCGCATCAGCAGGGCGGCGTGGTAAGACGACCCGGCGGCCGTGAAGACCACGGACTTCGCTGCCTTTAGCTTCTCGGCGACGAGACTGACCTTGACCGGGTCCTGCCAAAGGGCATTCTGCACGGTGGTTGGCTGCTCGTGAATCTCCTTGAGCGTGTAGTGTGCGTAGTTCTCCTTGGACAGGCTCCCGAGCTCCCAAGCCAGCCTCGTCTCCTTCCTCTTGGCCGCTGGGATCTCCTTCCCCCTGAGGGTGAAGACCCTCAGCCCGCCCGGGGTGACCTCGACGACCTCTTTGTTGTCCAAGAAGACCGCCCGGTCGGTGTGGGCCAGGAACGCGAGCACGTCGCTGGCGAGGAACTTGGTCCTCTCTCCTATCCCGACGACGAGGGGAGCGTCGCACCTCGCCCCCACGAGAAGGTCCGGCCTGTCCCTGAACATCGCGACGAAGGCGTACTGCCCCTTCATCTTGGCGGCCGCAGCGACCGTGGCCTTGACCGGGTCTGGGTGCCGTCCCCTCTCCTCCTCTATCAGGTGGGCGATCACCTCGCTGTCCGTCTCGCTGGAAAACGAGTGCCCTCCCGCCTCGAGCCCCTTCTTGAGGTCAAGGTAGTTGTCGATTATCCCGTTGTGGACGATCGCCACCTCACCCTTGCAAGAGAGATGGGGGTGGGCGTTCTTCTGGGAGACCCCCCCGTGGGTCGCCCACCTGGTGTGGGCTATCCCGACGCTCCCGTGCAGGCGGGCCACCCCGTACTTCGCCTCGAGGTTCTTCACCCTCCCCACGTCTTTCCTGACCGTGATCGTGCCCTTGCCGTTCAGCACGGCGACCCCCGCCGAGTCGTAGCCCCTGTACTCCTCCCTCCTCAACCCCTCAAGGAGCAGCGGGGCGACCTCCTCCGAAGAGGAGGCGACTGCAGTAATCCCACACATTGTAGATCGAAAAGGTCGCGGGCCATCCTGCCGTAATAAGGAGCATCAACCTGCCGCCCCTGGTATGCAAAACCCGTTTTTCATGGGAGCCCGAGCGCCGCCGAAAATCGAGACCGACCATGCATATTTCTTTAATAGTGGTCGGCGGGGGCGTTCGCCCGTGCGCAAGCAGAAGGTCCTAGTCGACCCCGACCAGCGCGACGGCCTGGCCAAGAGGGTCCTCGCAGACACCGATCCCTCTGGGTTCTTCCCTGCGGCCGCAGGCTTGGGCCACAAGATTCTCCGCATACTGGCGAAGGGCCCGGACTACCCCTCCAACATAGCAAGAGAGCTCAAGCTCTACCACCAGGTGGTCTACTACCACATGAAGCGACTCGAGAAGGCAGGGCTGGTCCAGCGCGTCTCAGAGAAGACGGTGAGGGGAGGCAAGGCCTCGCTCTACGCCCTGACCTCGGGCGGCTACGCCGTGGAGTTCGACGTCAAGGGCGTCGAGTTCGCCTCTCCCTCGACCCTCTCGAGGTCGGAGAAGCTCGGCGAGTTCCTCAAGGAGTTCATCTCGCCCGAAGGCCGGCTCGAGGGGTGGATAGTCGTCGGGTCCCCCGAGGCGCACGGCCCGAACCGCACCCAGGGCAGGGACGGCCACTATGCGATCCAGCTCGGCTTCGCCCTCGGACAGTTCGTGAGGCTCCCGACGACCTTCCCCGTCAAGCTCGACGTCGACCTCAAGGCAGAGAAGCTCCAGGGCTCGAACCTGTTGGTGGTCGGAGGCCCGAGGACCAACCTGGTCGCCGCCGAGCTCAACCCACACCTGCCCATCCGGTTCTCCGAGGAGAACTTCTTCGGATCGATTGTCGACGCCGCAGGGAGGAGATACATGTCCGAGTTCGACTCGGTCGTGGCCAAGGTCGCCAACCCCTGGGACGCTTCGAAGGTCTGCGTCGCCGCCGCCGGTCTCTCTGGGGCCGCGACAAAGGCTGCCGTGATAGGGCTCACCAATATGGCCGACACGGTCCTCGCGAAGTACAACGGCGGCGAATTCGCCGCCGTCCTCCACGGCGTGGACATGGATGGGGATGGCAAGGTCGACAGCGTGGAAATGCTCTGAAACCCGATATACGCCTCAGCAAATTCTTATAACTCCATCCCCGAGGGCTGAAAACAAGATTTGTCAACGGCTCAGGCGCCCGAATTCAAGTACCTGGTCAGGGTCAAGGGGAAGGACCTAGACGGCCGGAAGAAGGCCGTGGCCGCCCTCGCCGACTTGAGGGGCGTGGGCTACAACTTCGCGCAGGCGGTCATATCAAAGGCCGGGATCGACCCGACCATCAGGTTCGGCCAGCTTACAGAGGCGCAGATCAAGGACGTCGAGAGGATAATAGTGGAGGCATCTGACGCCAGCTTCCCAAAGTGGGCGCTCAATAGGACAAGGGACCCAGAGACTGGACAGAGCAGGCAGCTGGTGGGCTCCGACCTCGACCTGGCCACCAAGGACGACATCGAAAGGGAGAAGAACATCCAGAGCTGGCGCGGCGTCAGGCACTCGCTAGGCCTGAAGGTCAGGGGGCAGCGGACACGGACGACCGGCAGGAAGGGCAAGACCGTAGGCGTGAGGAAGGCAGCCCTGCAGCAGGCAGCCCAAGCCAAGTCCTCGGAAGAGAAGAAGTGATTTCATGGGCGACCCGAAGAAGCCGCGCAAGACTTACTCTAGGCCGAAGAACCCCTGGCGGAGCGAGCAGCTGGCGCAAGAGCTCTACCTGGTCGGCACCTACGGCCTGAGGAATAAGCGCGAGCTCTGGAAGACCCAAGGAGAGCTCAGCAACGTCAGGAAGCAGGCGAGGCACCTGCTCGCAGCCTCGACCGACGTCAGGACGAAGGAGGGCAAGAAGCTGCTCGACAGCCTGAGCAGGAGGGGCCTCGTCCCTGAGGGCGTCGCGCTCGACGACGTGCTCAACCTGAGCGTCGAGGACTTCCTCAGCAGGAGGCTCCAGACCCTCGTCTACAAGAAGGGGGCCGCTGTCTCCCCTCTCCAGGCTAGGCAGCTCATAGTCCACGGGCACATCAAGCTGGGAGCCCGGTTCATCACCATCCCGGGTTACATGGTCACGGCGGCGGAGGAGGGTTCCATACAGGTGATCGGCGGGATAGGCACGCCCAAGACGGCGGCCCCAGCGGCACCCGCAGCGCAGGCCGCCGCAGCGCCGGCGCCCAAGCCCGAGCAGGCGGTCGCCCCCCCGGCGGCGGCATGAGATGATCTAACGAATGGCCGCCCCAGACATCGAAGGCGAAGAGGAAGCAAAGGAGGAACAGGCCGCGTCCCTGGAGGGGGCGGAGGCCGAGCCAGAGGAAGAGCAGACCCAGCCCGCGGCGACTGGGCAGATCACCACCTCTCCCGAAGAGGACGAAGCGATGAAGGAGAAGTGGGGCGTCGTCCACATCTACAGCAGCTACAACAACACAATCGTCCACATCACCGACCTCACCGGGGCCGAGACCATCTCGTTCTCCTCGGGAGGCAGGCACGTCAAGGCAGACAGGTTCGAGGCCTCGCCCTACGCGGCGATGCGCTCTGCCTCCGCAGCCTCCGACGTGGCGAAGGGCAAGGGGATCACCGCCGTCCACATCAAGGTCAGGGCGGTGGGCGGGACCGGACCGAGGACGCCAGGCCCGGGCGCGCAGGCAGCGATCAGGGCGATCGCGAGGTCTGGCTTCCGGATCGGAAGGATCGAGGACGCCACCCCGATCCCCCACGACACCACAAGGAAGAAGGGCGGAAGGCGCGGCCGCAGGGCGTAGCCCCGGTCGAAATCATCCGTTAATGCTTTTAAACCCCAGAAATTCCTTCGGTTTTCCCGCCCACGGCAGAGTGATAGTCAGGAATTGCCAGCCATGAAGATAAAGGTCCTTTCAGAGACCGACGACTCCATCGCCCTCCAGCTCGAGGGCGTCGACAGGAGCTACGCCAACGCCGTGAGGCGCTTCTGCATCTCGGAGGTCCCGTCGATGGCGATCGACGACATCGTGATACTCGAGAACTCGTCCGTCCTCTACGACGAGATCCTCGCCCACAGGCTCGGCATGATCCCCCTCAAGACGGACCTCGAAAGGTACGTCCTCCCAGAAAGGTGCGACTGCGGCAGCCCGCTAGGCTGCCAAAAGTGCAGGGTCCTCCTCGTCCTCGACGCCAGCGCGAAGGAGCGCCCAAGGACAGTCGTCTCAGGCGACCTCGTCTCCGAGGACAGAGAGATCAGCCCGATCAGCCCCAACATCCCGATAGTCAAGCTCGCTGTCGGCCAGTCAGTCAAGCTCGAGGCCTACGCCAGGCTCGGCAGGGGCAAGGAGCACGCGAAGTGGCAGCCCGCCACCGCTTCCGTCCTGACCGAGGGCAAGAACGAGGGCGTCTACGTCCTCAAGGTCGAGTCGTCGGGCACGCTCCCGGCGAAGGAGATAGTCACGAGGTCGATCGAGAAGCTCGAGGAGAAGCTGAAGGAGCTCCAGAAGGAAGTCGAGGAGAAGGCGGCACAATGACCGCCCTGAAGCTCGCAAAGGCCAACAAGTTACTCCGCAGCTCCATAGTCATGCTCGAGAGGAAGGGCAGGAAGGACAAGAGCCCGATCTGGAAGGAGGCCGCCAGGTACCTCGCGTCGGGTACCGCGACCTGGCCGGAGGTAAACGTGGGCCACCTCTCCCGCATCGGAGACGCCGCCGCCGTCTTCGTCCCGGGCAAGGTACTCGGCACCGGCGAGGTCGCCAAGAAGCTCAACGTCGGCGCCTTCTCCTTCTCCGCGTCAGCAAAGTCAAAGATAGAGGCGGCGGGCGGCAAGACGTTCACAGTGGAAGAGTTCGTCAAGAAGTATCCCGAAGGGAGCGGCGTGGCCCTTGTCAAGTAAGCCAAAGGCCGCGGCTCCGGAGGCGGCCCCCTCCGAGCCCGAGAAGGCCCCGACCGACGGGGTGCTCTACGTCGACGCGACCGGCGCCATCGCCGGGAGGCTCAGCTCCAAGGTCGCCCACGAGGTCATCAGGGGGAAGCGGATAGTCGTGCTCAACGCTGAGAAGGCCGTCCTCACCGGAGACAGGAACTCTGTGATCGCCCAGTGGAAGCAGAGGCTCGAGCTTGGGAGCAAGGTCAACCCCATCTACGGCCCCATCCACCCACGGAGGCCAGACAACATCCTCCGGAGGATGGTGAGGGGGATGGTCCCCAAGGAGAAGACAAAGGGCGTCGAGGGCCTGAAGAGGCTGCGCGTGTACATGGGCGTCCCGTCCAAGTACTCGGGCGTCACGATGTCCAGGTTCGACGAGGCGATGGCCACCAGGCCGCTCCCCACCTACACCACGCTCCAGGATCTCTCCCGTAACATAGGATGGAACGGTTAGAACATGGTCAACCCAACCAAGCCCCCAGCAAAGCCCAAGCTCTACCCCGGCGCCAGGAAGACCTCCCGAGCGACCGCGGCCGTCACGCTGGGCAAGGGCAGGATCAGGATAAACGGTGTCCCCCTCGAAGTGTGGCAGCCGGAGGTCGCTCGCCTCCACATGATGGCCCCCGTCCAGATAGTCGGCGAGCTGCGGGAGAAGTTCGACGTCGATGTGACGGTCGCCGGAGGTGGCTTCATGAGCCAGGCCGACGCCGCGGCGATGTCGCTAGCCCGCGCCTTCCTCGACCAGCAGAAGGGGGCGGCCCTGCGGGAAAAGATGGCCGCCTACAATAAATACCTCTTGGCAGGCGATCCAAGGCAGACCGAACCCAAGAAGTTCGGAGGACCAGGAGCTAGAAGGAGACGCCAAAAGTCGTACAGGTGATCCGATAGACATGATGATACCGATCCGCTGCTTCACTTGCGGCAAGATGATAGGGGACAAGTTCGCCGACTTTGAATCAAGAGTGAGGTCTGGAGAGGACCCTGGGAAGGTGCTCGACGAGCTGAAGATCAAGAGGTACTGCTGCAGGAGGATGCTCATCTCCTCGGTCGACCTGATCGACCAGGTCCTCCCGTACTACGCCCAGAAGAACCCACCTTCCTAGCTGGGAAGGCGAGTGTGAACTAGGCTCCCTTGAAGATACAGTCTGTCAGAGCGAGGGTCTGCTTCAACGGCCGGGGAGACCCGGGCATCGAGGCCGACGTGATGGTCGACGGCGAGATAGGTCGGGCCCTCTCCCCCTCAGGGGCCAGCCGCGGGACGAACGAGGCTGTCCCATTCGTCGACGACGACCCCTACAAGACCGCCTCCCAGTTCAACTCCAGGCACGCCTCGAAGATCAAGGGAATCGACGCCGCCGACCCCAAGGCGATCACCGACTCACTGCGGAAGCTCGACGGCACGAGGAACTACTCTAAGATAGGGGGCTCCCTGGCCTACGCGGTCAGCGTCGCGGCCGCGCAGGCGGAGGCGAACGCTCGCGGCCTCCCGCTGTGCAGGGTGATCGACGCCCAGTCCGGACCCCTCCCCTTCCCCCTGGGGAACACGATCGGCGGGGGGAAGCACGCCAGCGACCTCTCCCCCGCCTTCCAGGAGATACTGGTCGCCCCCGTCGGCGCCAGGACCATCCTCGAGGCGATCCAGGTCAACTTCAATGTCCACGCCGGGGTCGGCAAGAAGCTTTCGAAGATGCTCGACTACCCCGTCGGCAAGGGCGACGAGGGAGGCTGGTCGCCGGGGCTGACCGACGTCGAGGCGTTGGGCGTGGTCGAGTCGGTGGTCGGCGACGTCAAGGACGCGACAGGGGTGAAAATCCGGATCGGCGTGGACGTGGCTGCAGACAGCCTCTACGACCCAAAGAAGAAGGGCTACTACTACAGGACGACCAAGAAGACCCTCTCCAGGGAGGAGCAGATGGTGTTCATCTCCGAGCTCCACGACAGGTACGACCTCCTCTACATCGAAGACCCTCTCTACGAGGACGACTTCGAAGGCTACGCGAAGCTCCACGCCTCGCTCAAGGGCACCCTGATCACGGGCGACGACCTCTACACCACCGACGTGGGGAGGCTCAAGGTCGGGGTATCGAAGAAGAGCACCAACGGGGTGATAATGAAGGTCAACCAGATAGGCACCCTCTGGGAGGCGCAGGAGTTCTCCAACCTGGCCAAGGAAACCGGGCACGTCGTGATAGCCTCCCACCGCTCGGGGGACAACGAGGGAGGGCACCTCGCCCACTTCGCCGTCGGATTCGGGTGCGGACTGATCAAGTCGGGGGTGGTCGGCGGCGAGAGAACGTCGAAGCTCAACGAGCTCCTAAGGATAGGGGAGGCGCTCGGTACCGGCGCCAAGATGGCCACACTCAAGGCCTGAACTCGCCCACCCTCACGGATAAATATCACATACGTTATACCCCACGGCAGATGCTCTCGTTCCTAGACACCCTCCTCTTCTCCGCCGTGATGGGCATCTCGATCTTCTTCTCCCTCCCTCTGGTCCTCAGGAAGAGCGCGAGCGACTCCTGGAAGAGGCTCCTGACCGCGGTGGCGATAGGGATCCTCGTCTTCCTGATCGGCGATGTCTTCGTCGACGCCGCCGCCACTCTCTACGACGGCTCGCTGTACGGGTATGGCTCGTCGCCCCTCTACGACGCGATATTCACAGGAGCGATGGTCGCCGGGTTCATGGTGCTCTTCTACGCTGGGAACCGACGGAGGGGGTCCATGACCTCCTCCTACCTCGCCCTGATCATAGCGGCCGGGATAGGGTTCCAGAACCTGACGGAGGGCCTCCTCTTCGGCTCCCTCGGCGTGACCATAGGGCTGTCGGGGGCCGCCCTCGTCGTGCTCGTCGGGTTCATCTTCCAGAACATGACGGAGGGCTTCCCGATCGCATCGCCCTTCCTTGGCTCAAAAGACCCCCGCACCGGGGTCCTCCTGGGGGCCTTCGTCATAGGGGGCGCCCCGACCGTCCTCGGAGGAGCGATCGGTTACTACGGCAACACGACGGCCCTCGACCTCGTCTTCTACGGCTTGGCCGTCGGGACGATGTTCTACGTCATCCTCCCGATGCTGAGGAACGTCTTCAGGGACTCGGACGCTGCGAAGGCCAACCTCACCTATCTGGGACTCTTCGTCGGCTTCCTGCTGGGGTTCGCCGTCAATCTGGTCTGAGGGACGCTGGACGGCTCAACCCTTAAATCAGGTTCGCCAAGACGGCGAAAGGCTCGGCTTGACAGGTAGGCAGCACGATTGATGTCCGAAGACGGGGACGACGCTGGCTCAGAGGAAAAGATGGTAGTCCCGTCCCTGTCTGAGAAGGCCCTCCTTGCGACCGGGATAAGGATCGGGACGCAGGTCAGGACCAAGAACATGGAGCAGTTCACCACCAGGCCGAGGCCTGACGGGCTCCACCTCCTTGACTACTCGAAGACCCTCCACAGGATAGACGTCGCCGGCAAGTTCATCTCCTTCGTCGGCCCCCAGAACGTCGTAGTCTACACCAGCCGCGACTATGGCAAGGTACCCGTGGAGAAGTTCTGCGAGCTGACAAAGGCCATCCCCGTCGTGGGGAGGTTCATGCCCGGGACGCTAACCAACCCGCTCTTCCCTGGCCACCTCGACGTCGAGCTGATAGTCGTGGCCGACCCCGCCTCCGACACCCAGGCGATAGTGGAGGCGGCGAAGATGGGGACGCCGGTGATCGCGGTCTGCGACACCGACAACATCACGGACGACGTCGACCTTGTCATCCCAGGCAACAACCGCGGCAGGCGATCTCTCGCGACCATATTCTACCTTCTCACGCGGTCCGTCCTCACGCACTCCTCCCTCCTCACGGGCGACCAGCCCCTGAAGTACACCATCGACGACTTTGAGACCAAGATCACAGAGTCCGAGATGGAAGAGGAGGAGGACGAGAGGCCTCCTCGCTACCGATAGCCGCCCTACGAGGGCCGGTACGCAAGATGTCCAGCTCCGCTCCTTGGACTGCGACGAAGGGCGTGGCCGAAGCGCCCGGAAAGGTGATAATCTCGGGCGAGCACTTCGTCGTCCACGGCGCCACCGCCCTCTCCGCAGCGATAGAGAGGAAGGTCAGGGTCGAGGCCTCGAGGGCGCCGGCCCTCAAGGTCGAGTCCAGCATCCGGTCGCCAGTGCAGCTCGCCCCCGTCAAGAAGCTGGTGGAGTCGCTCTACAAGGCGCGCGACCGCCAGCCCTCCGTCAACATAGCCATCACCTCTGACATCGCCGAGGGCTCGGGCCTAGGCTCGTCCGCCGCGACGATGGTCGCTACGACGGCCGCCATCGCCGTCCTCGAGGAGTGGGCCGTCGACCAGGCATTCCTCATCCAGGCGGCGGAGACAGGCGAGAAGCTAGTCCACGGCAACCCCTCGGGCATCGACGCCACAACCTCGGCGATGGGAGGCGTTCTGACCTTCAAGAAGGGGCAGCCACCACGTGCCCTGGAGCTCCAGAGCTCCGTCAGGCTCCTCGTCGCGTACTCGGGCCAGAGGAGGGACTCGGGGAGGCTCATCCGGAAGGTCGGCGAGATGAAGGACACTTACCCGTCCCTATTCGCCAGCCTCTGCGACAGCGCGACTATCGTGTCCAACCTCTGCGCCAGGGCGCTCGCCAAGGGCGACCTGCCCCTCCTGGGCAGCCTGATGACGTACAACCACGCGGTCCTAGCCCGGGCAGGGGCCTCGAACGACAAGCTCGACCGCCTCGTAGACCTCTGCCTAAGGTCCGATTGCCTCGGAGCGAAGCTCACGGGCGCCGGCGGGGGAGGCAGCGTCGTCGCCGTCCCGCCCCAGGACCCTCAGAGGGCCGAGGACTGCGCAAACAAGCTCAAGAGGTCAGGGTTCGGCGCCTTCTTCACCACGCTCCCCGCAGAGGGAGTGAGGTCCTGGAGAGAATGAAGGCCGGGTCCTCCCGGGGCGTAACAGTAGTCAAGCTCGGCGGCTCGGTCGTCACCGACAAGTCGGTCCCCTTCTCGTACCGAGGGGAGGTCGTCGCGAGGCTGGGCGAGGTCATGGCGGGGTCGGGCATCCCGCTGGTCGTCGTCCACGGAGGCGGCTCCTTCGGGCACACGGTCGCCAAGAAGTTCGGCCTCTCCTCGCGGAAGACCAGCAAGTCCCCCAGCGGCGTCAGCGAGACCAGGGCCGCCATGTACGACCTGAACTCGAAAGTCTGCGACTCCCTCATCTCCGCGGGCCTCCACCCCTATCCCCTCTCCCCCTTCTCCCTCCTAGACACAGAGGAGGGGGGGCAGGCCTTCGTCTCGAGGCTCCTCGCCGGAGGGATGACCCCCGTCACCTTCGGGGACGTCGTCCACGACGGCGAGGGCTTCCGCATACTATCCGGGGACACGATCTGCGTCGAGATGGCGGAGATGCTCGGCGCCAAGCTGTGCGTGATGACGATGGGGGTGGACGGCCTCCTCGACGGCAAGGGCCGGGTCATCAAGGTCTTCGGAGAGGGCGCGCTCCCGCGCCTCGCTGCCGGCGGGGACGCGACCGGCGGGATAGCGTTCAAGGTCAAGGAGGCGCTGAGGATGGCCTCTTCGGGGACCGAGGTCAGGTTCGTCTCGGGCCAGAAGCCCGCCGAATTCTCCAAATGCTTAAAGGGGTTGGAGTTCCTTGGGACCACGGTCAGGGTACCTGACGGTGTCTCCATCGGATAGGGCGCCAACCTCCAAAGCCACGGTCACCCCCTGCCGACCCCCAGGAGCGCCGAACCCGCCATGACCATGCAGACAGAGAAGATGCTGTCGGAGATGGTCCGGATCAAGTCCACCGTGGACAAGATGATCCTAAAGGACTTCCTCCCCAAGCACAGCCAGATTCCCGAGGTCGACCTCCTCTACAAGATGCTGCGGGACTACCCCGCGAGGCCGGCCAAGGGGATGAGGGCGCTGATGTGCGTCAGCGCATGCAAGGCCTTCGGCGGCAAGGAAGACGAGGTACTCATCACAGCGGCGGGCATAGAGCTCTTCCAGCACTGGATACTCATCCACGACGACATCGAGGACGACTCCGAGCTGAGGCGCGGCTCGCCAGCCCTCCACAAGAAGTACGACTGGAAGCTCGCCCTCAACGCCGGGGACGCCCTCCACGCGATAATGTGGGGCACGCTCCTGAGGAACAGGGAGAAGCTAAGCGACGAGAAGAGCCTCAAGATAATGGACGAGTTCTTCTCGATGGTGACCAAGACCACCGAGGGGCAGCATATCGAGCTGGGCTGGGTGGTCAGGGACAGGTGGGACCTCAACGAGGAGGACTACTACAACATGTGCGTCAACAAGACCTCTTGGTACACCGTGATAGGCCCGATGCGCCTAGGCGGGGTCGTCGGGGGAGCAGACAACGACTCGCTCAAGCTGCTGGTCGCAGCCGGAGAGAAGCTGGGGGTCGGTTTCCAGATTCACGACGACATACTCAACCTGTCGGCCGACCAGTCGAAGTACGGCAAGGAGATCGGGGACGACCTGGTCGAGGGGAAGCGGACGCTCATGTTGATCAGGCTCCTCTCCCTGTGCACGGAGACCGAGAGGAGGAAGGTCGAGTCGGTCTTCCGGCTCCCGCGCGACCAGAGGAGGGAGGAGGCGGGGCGCGTGATGGATCTCATCCACAAGTACGACACCATCGACTACGCCAGGCGCACGTCGTCGCGCCTGGTCAGCGAGGCCAGGGCGATGCTCGGCGAGGTGAAATGGAAGCACGGCAGGGAGGCGGGCGAGGCTGTCGACTGCATCGACGCCATCGCCAGGTTCGCCGTCGAGCGGGACTGGTGAGAGCGGCGGGTTGGCGAAGCGCCGGCCGGCCCCAGCCGACAAGAACAAAGCGGCCGTGAGGCGCTACTTCCGCCTCGTCATGGCGGGCAAGCCCAAGGACGCTATCGTCCTCTTCGCCAAGGGGGCCAGGCACCACAACCCGTACCTTCCCGCCGGCATCGATGCCCTCCTCGCGTCCATCGCGGAGGTCCAGGCCGGAGACTCCACCACGCCCACCGACGCCGTCTTCAAGGTGGGCCGGCTCATCGCCGACGGCGACAACGTCGCCGCCTACACGACGCTGGTCTCCGCCTCCGATCCCTCTTCGGGGATGAGGCAGGTCCACATCTTCAGGTTCCGAGGCGGGAGGATAGCCGAGTACTGGGACGTCACCCAGACCGCCCCCGAGGGCGCGCCGAACACCCCCAACATGTGGTAGGTGCTCGCAAGCATATATCCGGACGGCGGTTGAGCATCGCCAGTGCCCACCCCGGTCACCCGAGAACACCTCGATGCCATGGAGAAGTACGCGCTCCTCAACGCCGTGGGGCACGGCGGGAAGGCGGACGTCGGCGCGGTCGTGGGGAAGGTGATGGGCGCGGCCCCGGAGCTGAGAGGCTCCCCGAAAGAGGTCGCCAAGGCGGCCGCAGAGACGGTCAAGCGGGTCAACTCGCTCTCTCACCCCGCCCAGCAGTCCCTCCTCCAAGAGAGGTACCCCGAGGCACTCGAGGCCTCGGCGGAGCGGCGCAGCCAGCTCAAGAAAGAGGAGGAGGCCCGCACGTCGAACCTCCCGCCCCTCCCGAATGCGACCAAGGGCAGTGTCGTCCTGAGGCTCCCGCCCGAGCCGTCTGGCTACATGCACATCGGCCACGCCATGGCGGGGGTGATCAACGCGACCTACAGAGACGCCTACGAGGGAGAGCTCTGGCTGAGGTTCGAGGACACCAACCCCAGGGCGGTGAAGAACGCATACTACCAGTCCTTCCGGGACGGCTACACGTGGTTGGGCATCAGGTGGGACCACGAGAAGAGCGTCTCCTCAGACATGGACATCCTCTACCAGTACGCGAGGACGCTCGTCGAGAAGGGCGACGCATACGCCTGCGCCTGCCCCGCCGACCTCGTCAAGAATCTCCGTTTCGAGGGCAGGCCGTGCCAGCACAGGGCCCAGACGGTCGAGAAGAACCTCGAGGTCTGGGACGGGATGCTAGCCCGCAAGTACAACGAGGGCGAGTGGGTCATCAGGCTCAAGGGCGACCTCGCCAACCTAGACCACTCGCTCAGGGACCCGAACCTCCTCAGGGTCATCGACCACCCGCACCCCCTGGTGGGCGACAAGTACGTGGTCTGGCCGATCTACGACTTTGAGAACGTCGTCGAGGACAAGATCTGCGGGGTGACCCACGTCCTCAGGAGCTCGGAGTTCCACGTCGCCCTCCAGGACGTGCTTAGGGACCTCCTCGGCTTCCCGCCCATCGTGGTCGAGCAGTTCTCGCGCTTCAACTTCAAGGGTACCCCAGTCTCGAAGAGGCTGATCCGCCCATTGGTCAAGGAGGGCGTCGTCTCGGGCTGGGACGACCCCCGCGTCCCTACCATCGAGGGGGTCAGGCGGCGGGGGATACTCCCAGAGGCCATCAAGCAGTTCACCCTCCAGGTCGGCTACGGGAAGACCGAGCACACCTTCGAGTGGAGCCTCCTCTTCGCGGTCAACAGGAAGATTCTCGACCCGGTGGCGAAGCGTGTCTTCTTCGTCCCCGACCCCGTCCGCCTCGAAGTCAGGGGCGCCCCGGCCCGCAAGGCCTCGCTCCCGTTCCACCCCACCCAGATCCAGCTGGGGAGGCGCGAGGTCTCAGTGGGGGCAGACCCGGTCTTCCTCATACCTTCGGCAGACCTCGCCGAGGTCAAGGCCAAGGAGGTATTCCGCCTCATGGACCTCTACAACGTCCGACTCACGAGGGTGGGCGCCAGGCCCGAGGCCGAGTTCGCCGGGGACGAGCGCGTCCCTGACTCCCGGAAGGTGCAGTGGGTCGTCGACAATGAAGAGAAGCGTCCCGTGGAGGTGCTGGAGCCCTCCGAGCTCTACCTGGACGACGAGAAGCCCAACCCGAAGAGTCTGGTCTCGAGGAATGGCTTCGCCGAGCACGCCTTCGCCTCGCTCCCAATCGGAGAGATAGTCCAGTTCCCGCGCTACGGCTTCGTGAGGCTCGACGCGCCAGGAAGGTGCATCCTTGCACACCCCTAGATGTCGCCTTCTCGTTGAATCCTTAAGTATCCGCCGAAAAGGGGCCGTCTGGGAGATTTTTGAAAGATGACCCCAAAGCCGTATTTTGTAAAGTTCGAGACTCCGAAAGAAGTCTCTGAAGCCGCTTACGAGGTCCTCAGGCAGGCCTCTAGGAGCGGAAAGGTCAGGAAGGGAACCAACGAGACCACAAAGGCAGTCGAGCGCGGCCTCGCCAAGCTCGTGATTATCGCCGAGGACGTCCAGCCGCCCGAGGTGGTCGCCCACCTTCCGATAATCTGCGACGAGAGGAAGATCCCCTACGTCTTCGTCGCGTCGAAGGACCAGATTGGTCCCGCCATCGGGATCGAGGTCTCCACCGCCGCGGCCGCGGTGACGGACGCCGGAGAGGGGCAGGCCATCCTTGACCAGGTCACGCAGGAGCTGGCCAGGGTGAGGTCGAGCGCCCAGGCCAAGGCGTAGCGCCACATGAGCAGCAAGCAGAGCGCCGAGTCCATAACCCCGGCAGAGGTGGTACAGATAGTCGGAAGGACAGGCGTGGCCGGGGAGATAACCCAGGTCAGGGTCAAGATCCTAGAGGGCAAGGAGAAGGGAAGGATCCTCACGAGGAACGTAAAGGGCCCGATCAGGCTCGCCGACATCCTCCTGCTCAGGGATACAGAGAGAGAAGCTCGGAAAATAAGATGAAGTAATCTCGATTTCTGAGATTATTTTACACAGAATTTTGGTCGCTCCTCAAGCGACCGGCTCTCGCTTGGTATCGGCCGGTCTTCCTGGCCCCTCGCTGTGCGGCTTCGAAAGAGATTAGCAGTCTCTTCAATTTCGCGATTTCGACGACGATCCTTGGCATCGACATTCCCTCGCTGGCCAGTCTCATCACCTCGGATCGGACATGGGCTGGAAGTCTCTGCTTCTTTTCTGATCTAGTAGTCGCCGTGAGCTCCGGCCGACAATACCTTACGGTGCGCAGGTGTGCCGAGAAGACGGGGACATGAACTGATTCCATGAATGAGACCGCCGATTCGCCACTTGCGCGCCTACGCGGGACCCAGCCACGAATCCTTCAAATCCGGCCGAGACAGGCCCATCTCATCTCGATGAACAACAAGGGGATCATCATCGCATGCGCCTTGATGGCGATACTCGGGGTCGCCCTCATCGAGGACTACTACCTCTCGCCCGGGCAGCAGACGGTCCCCGGCGCCACGGCGTCAACTTCGACGACCCAGTCGTCCAACTCCACCGACTACCTCGCCAACTTCGGCTTGCGCTCCTCCAACGTCCCCGTGGGCCAGGGGCCATACGGCGCGGCCTACGACCCAGCCAACCAAAGGACGTATGTCGCCGTCTCGGGGGCCAGCAGCATCGCGGTCGTCGACAGCGAGAGCAGGGTGGTCGGGGAGGTCGCCCTCGGCGGCGCGGCTGACTTTGTCGCCTACGACGCCTCCAACTCTCTCGTCTACGCGGCGCTCGTCGGGAGCAACTCGGTCGCCCTCATCAACACGACCACAGATTCAGTCGCCTCCTCCGTGAGCGTGCCCACCAGCACGGGCTGGATGGCCTACGACCCCGTCAGCGGCACAATCTACTCCGTGGACAGGGAGGGCAACAGCGTCTCCGTCCTGGCGAACTCGACCCTCGTCAAGACGATAGCACTCACCGGCCTGCCCTTCGCCGCCGCCTACGACCCGGCGGACGGGGAGATGTATGTGACCAACAACGCGGGCGCGGTCTTCGTCATCGACGGCGCCACCAACTCCCTCGTCGGGACCGTCCAGGTCGGGGACGCCACGTCCAACCTGCTGGGGATCGCCTACAACCCCTCCGACCACATGATGTACGCCACCAGCGACAGCGACAACGAGGTCCTCATGGTCAACGGCTCGAGCTTGGCCGGGACGATCTCGGGCTTCAACGAGCCCATCGGCATCTCCTTCAGCACCACAAGCCCGGAGATGTTCGTCGTCAACTCTGGCAACGGCACCCTCTCCGCCTACTGGCAGGGCTCCTTCTCGACGGTGAAGGTTGGGACGAGCCCGAGGGAGGCCGTCTACAACCCCGCGCTCGGGGCCGTGGTCGTCACGGACTACGGCAACTCGACCCTCTCCCTGGTCGGCGCCTGACCCGCAGGAGACCTAGGTGCCGAATAGCGCTCTCTATATTTATATGGACATAAAGCGGGGGCTCGATTCCGGACCAGCGAACCGGTGATACCTTGTATTGTACTCTCCAAAGCGATGCCATTTCTGCGGGAAGGACGTACACCTCGGGACTGGGATACTCCTCGTCATGAACGACGGCACCTCGAAGAGCTTCTGCTCGAACAAGTGCAAGATGAACGACCTCAAACTAAAGCGCGACCCTCGCAAGCTGAAGTGGGCGCGCAGGAACAGGTCGGCAGCGAGATAGAGCTATAGCGAAATGTCCCAGCCAGATCCCAACGAGAAGACCCTGATAGTGGTCAAGCCCGACGCGGTCGCCCGCGGCTACGTGGGCGAGATCCTGGGCAGGTTCGAGAAGAGGGGGATGAAGATCCTCCAGCTGAAGGCCCAGCAGATGACAAAGGCAAAGGCCCAGGAGTTCTACAGCGTCCACAAGGACAAGCCCTTCTTCGGCGAGCTTGTCAGCTACTTTTCGGGCGGGATGACAGTCGGCGCGGTCCTCCAAGGGAGGGACGCCGTCGCCATGGTCAGGAGGATGGTCGGGGCGACCAAGAGCTGGGAGAGCGCCCCGGGGACGATACGTGGGGACCTCGCCACCGGCCTGACGGACAACGCGATTCACGCCTCGGACTCGAAGGAGTCCTTCGAAAGAGAGAGCAAGGCGTACTTCGCCTAGGCCCGCCCAGCGGCTGGACGTTTAGCTAACCGCTTGCTCGAAATTAGTTCACGCGCGGTTCCTTGAACGCCGCAGGCGGCAATCAACCCGCAAATGGGTTCATTTTCACGTGCCCTCGCTCACGAGCGGAGGGGGGACTATCGAAGCGCGGTAAGGTCGCTGATGAGCGTCCTCGACGACATCGAGGCCGCCCCCGAATGGGACGGCGTCGCCGAATGGATCGCGACGGACTATGAGAAGCTGGGGGAGAACGCACAGGCGGGCTTCTGGTTCGAGACGGCGAGCCAGCTCACCCTCGCGGGCGACGCCTCGCCCGTCCAGAGGAAGATTTCCCAGGCGCTCTTCTTCGTCCAGAGGGCCTCTAACTGCTACTCGAGGTGCGGCGAGGAGGGCGAGATGGCGAGCGCCAGGACGAGAGCGATAAGCGTGGTGTTGGAGAGAGCATGTCCTCCCGCGTGATGTTCTTCAGGTCGATAGCCCTGCGGCCTAGGCCCAAGCGCCGGCACCGCCACTAGCCAGGCTGGCGCTTCGACCAGAAGGGCTCGGAGCCGCCGAGGATGAAGTTGCTGATCCTCTGCCTGACGTTGCCCGAGCCAGACGTGTCTATCCTGAAGTAGAGGTCGAGCGATCTGAGCGATTTGGGGTAGTTGGGCCCCCTCCCCACCCTCAGGAGAGGCCTGTCTGTGCACACGGCCAGGACCGAGTCTATGAACTTCTTCCCGTCCTCGGGGGACCCGCCGAGGGAGCATCGGAACGAAAGGATCTCCCCCGTGTCGGCGTCCCTGGCCAGCCATATCACCCCTGTCACCGTGCTGTTAAGATTGGCCGGATTCTCCTCTATCGTGACCGTCCTGTCCTTCCTGTCGAGGGGCGGGAGCGCCCCGACTATCGACTTGTGCGCATCGTGCACAGCCACGTGAGATATACCTCCCAGTATCTTCGAGGCGTCCCTGTATGTGACCCCGGAAGAGCTCAAAACGGCCGCCAAAACCTTCTTTTCGGTCGGAATCCGGCTCCTTTTCACGACGTTCTTGTCCTTCACCCACGCCGAGAGGAACTCTATGATGGTGGGGGGTGCGGGCGCGGACAACTCGTTAACTTAACACCGCCCTTCGGGATTAATGAGCTTTGCCCACCTTTACGCGCGTGACGGCATCGAGAAGTGCCGTTAACTTAACGTTCGCGCCCGTTAACATAATGAAATTCACAAGCCTTAATTTTTTCACGCTACCTTAACACGCTCAAGATGGAAGTAAGCAACGAAGGAATGGACTTCATCGAAGCCGAAAAAATCGCAGCCGTCATGCGGATGGCAAAGCCCAACGTATCCGTCATAGGAGTGGGCGGAGCCGGAAGCAACATCGTCTCCTGGATCAAGGAGCGAGGCATAGCCGGTGGCAAGTTGATTGCCGCCAACACAGATGCAGCACACCTGAGCATCACCAAGGCGGATCGCAGGATCCTCATGGGTGAGAAGCTCACGCACGGCCAGGGTGCCGGCGGGTACCCACAGCGCGGTGCGGCAGCCACAAGGGAGTCGCTCGACGACTTCCACAAGGAGACCCAGAACAGCAACATCATCTTCATCTGCGCAGGCCTCGGCGGAGGCACTGGAACAGGCGCGGCGGAGGTACTCTCCAAGGAACTGCAAAAGCAGGGCCGCCTAGTCATAGGCGTCGTGACTTTGCCGTTCTCTGTCGAGAGGTACAGGTACGACAACGCGAAGAACGCCCTCAAGACGCTTCGCCAGTACTGTGACACCGTCGTAGCCATCGACAACACAAAGCTGTCCAAGGTCGCAGGCGACCTGCCGCTGCAACAGGCGCTGGGCGTTGCCAACGAGCTGGTAGGCCAGTTCGTGAAGGGCATCACCGAGACCATCACCACGGCCAGCCTCATCAACATCGACTACGCAGACCTCCGCGCAATCTGTGAGCGCAAGGGTCTCGCGGCGATCGGTGTCGGAGAGGCCAAGGGGTCCGACAGGGTAGAGGTCGCGATCAGACAGGCTATCGAAGGCCAACTGCTGGACATCCGCGACGTCACCAAGTCCCAAGGGGTCCTGGTACACGTCACGGGCGGCTCGGACGTCACACTCGAGGAGGTCACGAAGGCGGGCGAACTCGTAACAAAGTCGCTTCCTCCGCGTGTGAGGATCGTCTGGGGCGCGAGGGTCGACCCATCGCTGGAGGGGCGTGTCAAGACAATGGTCATGCTCACCGGCGTGGAGAGTACCTTCCTGGCACAGCAGGCGGAATACGCCTTCTCGCTGGGTCCACTGAAGATCGGTCCAAAGAGCTAAGGGCATCAAACCCTTCGCTCTTTCTCCTTTATTTTTCCAAGACCTAGCAGACGCTCCGGACCAGCTAGTCCCAAGAACAAATAAGTGGCTCCAAGGTCCGCTTGATCCCGTGAGGCTCTCCAAGGCACTTGCCGTCGTGTCGCTGGCGCTCATCCTCGCGTCCTCCTTCGCCCAGGTGGCCTCGGCCGTGGCCTTCGAGAACACCGACGACTGGACCGTGGTCGGGACGCCGACCATACAGAGCGTGGGTTTCGCTCAGGCGGCCATGGTGACGTTCGACAACCACCTCGACATCTCCGTCCTGGGCGTGGTCATCCTCGTCCTCCACAACAACGTCGGCCAGACGGTCTACTACTCGGCCGCCACGGTGAACATCACCAGGGGGCTCTACGGGACCGCCTATCCCGTCGTCGCTGGGGTCGCCCCGGGTCATTACAACGCCACGATATTCGCAGAGTCCACGGGTGGCGCCGCGATCTCAAACGCCACCTACTTCGAGTTCGCGGCAGCCTGAGACCGAGAACCGGCTCTGTCCGATCCACGGGTGAACCCCCTCCCCTATCCAATCGCTGTGATGGCCGTTACCGGAGCCGTTTTAGGGAGGTGACGACGACTATGACTATGATTGTCAGACCGACTATGAGAATCGCTCTTTGCTCCAGAGGCATTCTGGAGCATTGACTTCCCGCGGTATGATTTAAGGTCGTGCCGGACCATTACGTCTCTGCGTCGTCTCGGCTAGCGGCCTCGGTAAAGCTGCCACTCGTTCTTGGCGTGGGGCTTCAACATATGCTTCGCCTTCGGACGCTACCGAGTGGACTCTCCGGCCTACGTGCAGAAACCCCGACTCGGAGAGATACCTGTCCCAGAAGTGGTTCCCTCGAATGCGTGGCTGGAAACCATCACCAGCCGTTCGACAGCCCTTCACGCCACCCGACCATCGGACAGAGCCCGAAACCGGGAGGCAACGGATAATTAGGGGTGGCTTTCCCCGATGCACGAATGCTGATTTTGCATGGCCCAGTCAGAACAAAAACTCCGACAACCAGTGGTGGTCGTCCTGGGCCACACCGACGCGGGCAAGTGCGTTAGCGCAGAAACCCTCGTTCAACTAGCCGACGGCAGGATCTCCAGGGCGGACAGGCTGTTCGAAGAATACAGATCTGGCCAAGCCATCGAGAGGCCTGACGGGGTGGCCTTCGAGGCCAACAACCTCCAGCTCCTCTCGACATCGCCTGAAGGCAAGGTCGTACCGAGTAGAGCGTCGCACGTCTGGAAGCTAAAGGCCGAGCGACTGATCGAGGTCCAGACCAAGGCCGGCTATTCGGTGAAGTGCACGCCAGAACACAAATTCTTGACCATGTCCTCCAGCGGCGACTTGTCCTACGTGGAAGCCCAGGGCCTATCGCTGGGAGATCACCTGGTCATCCCTACGAGAGTAAGGGTGTCCTCGAAGGGGCTCGACGGGGTCAAATCGGAGATCCTCCGCCGACTTTCTGACGACTTCCTCGTCAAGGCCTCCGCGCCTCTCAGGGCCCGCATGGTGGCCTTCTCGGACCGCCGCAGGCAGGAGGTGGGGCGGGATTTCGGCGATTCTCAGTTCACGTTCCATCTAGAGAAGGGTTACTTCCGAGCGAGCGTATTCCGAAAGGCCTCGTCAGCAATCGGCCTATCCCTTGCGGCAGCGTATGACCACGTAGACGGGATCAAGTTCGCATCTCCCAAGAGACGAGCCTCACACGTCTCGCCATGGATAAGGGTCCCGAAAGATGAGGAGGGATTTGAGGCGCTTGCGTACATCGTCGGCTTGCTCTTCGGCGACGGAGTCGCGGAATCGGGCCACCTGGCGAATACATCGCCCTATCTCATCGACCTCTTCCTTGCGAATCTCCAAAGAGCCTTTGGAGTAGGGGCCAGCAAGGCGTGGCGACGGACGAGCTACATAGTCAGCCACAAGGGAGGGAAGTCCCTGCACCGGTTCCTGGTCGAGGCCTTCGAATATCCTACAACGAACAAGAGCAGGTCGATCCACATACCAGACTCAATATCGATGATGCCCGACTCCATCGTCGCGAAGTTCCTCAGAGGGTTCTTCGACGCGGAGGGGTTCGTCCAGGAGGGCAGGAACATCGGAGTGGGTTGCAAAGGCACCGAGTTGATGAGGCAACTTCCCATGCTTCTTGCGAGATTCGGCTGCCTTGCGTACTTTGGGAAGAAGGGCCACAGCCATGAGATATTCATCAGCGGAAAGGACAACGTCAAGGCGTTCGTGGAACAAATCGGCTTCGGCGAAAAGGAAAAGATGCTCGCCGCGAGAATCAAGAGCCAGACCTCCGAGACGAGCCGGGTCTTCGATATCACTCCGATGACAGGTGAGTTCCTGAGGAGGATCCGCCAGGGCCAGAAAGTAGTCTGGGACGACCGTTTCCAGATCAGCACATTCGAGACACGGGCAAGAATAAGCCGCGACGTGATAAGACACCTGCCTGACGCGCTTCCCGGTCACGACAGCAAGGCTCTCTTGGAGACCGTGGAGAACTACGCGAGCGTCCAGGTCTCGGGCCTGAAGGCGGTCGAGGAGGCCTGCGAGGTGTACGATTTCACGGTGGAAGAGCACCACAACTTTCTCGGGAACGGCCTGATCATCCACAACACATCGCTACTTGACCGCATAAGGGGAACAGGAGTCCAGGCCCGCGAGGCGGGCGGGATCACCCAGGAGATAGGCGCAAGCTTCTTCCCGATGGAGACTCTCGAAGCTATCTGCGGGCCGCTGCTCTCCAGGACCGGCGGCCAGCTCAAGATCCCGGGCCTGCTTGTCATCGACACCCCGGGCCACGAGATATTCTCCAACCTGAGGATGCGCGGCGGCTCGGCGGCCGACATCGCGATCATCCTTGTCGACGTCCTAAAGGGGCTTGAGAACCAGACGCTGGAGAGCATCGAGATACTCAAGGAGAGGCGCGTCCCCTTCCTCGTGGCGCTCAACAAGGTCGACATGATCAGGGGATGGAGGAAGGACACGACCACGGGCAAGGCCAACATCCCGCTCGCCGCCGCCCTCAAGCAGCAGCCCCCCGAGTGGAACGACGAGCTCGAGGAGAGGCTGTACAACGTCGTCGGCGGGCTGTCCAAGGCGGGCTTCCAGGCGGAGGCCTTCTACCGCATCAAGGACTTCCGGAAGCAGGTCTCCATAATCCCCGTCTCGGCGAGGTTCGGGGTCGGCATCCCTGAGCTCCTCGCCGTACTGATCGGCCTCGCCCAGCAGTTCCTCACAACGAAGCTCTCCCAGGGGTCGGGCGACGTCTCGGGCAGGTCCAAGGGGATAGTCCTCGAGCTCCAGGAGGAGGTCGGCATGGGGGAGACGGCCAACATCATCCTCACCGAGGGGACGATGAGGGTCGGGGACAGGATTGCGGTGGTCAAGCGTGACGGAGCGGCACAGACCAGGGTCAAGGCGCTATTCATGCCCAAACCTCTCGACGAGATGAGGGACCCCAGGGACAAGTTCACCGCGGTGGGAGAGGTCTACGCGGCAGCTGGCGTCAAGCTCGTGAGCCCAGACCTCGAGGACGTCATCCCCGGGACCTCCGTGGTCTCCTTCTCGACGGAAGAGGAGTTCTCCTCGCTAAAGGCGGAGATGGAGAAGGACCTCAGCACCCTTCGGAGAAGGAGCGACAGCGTCGGCGTGGTGGTGAAGGCGGGTAGCATCGGCGGCCTCGAGGCGCTCCTGAAGATGCTGGAGGAGAGGTCGATCCCCGTCAGGCTCGCAGACATCGGGGACATCTCGAGGGCGGAGATAGTCGAGGCCCAGTCGGTCGCGGAGAAGGATCCCTACCTCGGCGCGATAATCGGCTTCGACGTCAAGGTCCTGCCCGAGGCCAAGGAGAGCGCGGAGGGGGTGAAGATAGTCCTCTCGGACGTAATCTATGACTCTGTCGAAGGCTACGTGCAGTGGGCGGCCGGCAAGAGGGAGGAGGACGCGAGAAACGCACTCCAGAACGTGACCATGCCCGCCAAGATAAAGGCCCTAAAGGGCAATTTCTTCAGGAGGAACGACCCCGCGGTATTCGGAGTGGAGGTCCTGGCGGGGAAGCTCCGCCCCAAGGTCCGGCTGATGAACCAGAAGGGCGAGGAGGTGGGGTTCTTGGAGCAGATACAGGAGAACGGGAAGAGCATACCCGAGGCGGGGGTGGGGGCGCAGGTCGCCATATCGGTCAAGGGACCGACGCTTGGCAGGACGATCAAGGAGGAGGAAGACCTCTACACCTATCCGACCAGCAGCGACGCGAAGCTGCTGAAGGGCAAGTACGCATCGACCCTCGGCCCGGACGGGCAGCAGGCCCTCGAGGAGATAATAGCGATACGCTCGGCGAAGGACATGCTCTACGGGTTCTGAGCTGAAGGCTCCCAATTTCCTTAATAACCGAGCCACGGGGTAGGCCAAGAAAGATTGCCGACGTTCAAAGTCGTAGTATCCGACCCCAAGACGGGCAAGTCCCAGGCCCTCGAGGCCAAGGACGCGATGGCCCAGCTGTTCGTGGGGAGGCGGATTGGCGACACGATAGACCTCAGCGCGGTCGGGCAGGCTTACAAGGTCAAGGTCACAGGCGGGAGCGACAAGGCGGGCTTCCCCATGCGCGCCGACATCCTCGGCGGCGGCAAGAGGTACGTCCTCATGACGGAAGGAGTGGGCTTTAGGAACGCCGTCGAGGGCGAGAAGAGAAGGAAGCTCGTCCGTGGCGGCCTCATCAACGACGAGGTCTACCAGATCAACGCCGTCAAGGTAGAGTAGACCCAAAACCCTCCCGGCAAACTTAAAGCAGACACGGGGTCGCGTCAGCGAGTCCGGTCATATAATGGCACAGCAGCAGTCCGCGTCCGCGCCGCCCGAAGGAAGGGCGCAGAGGATACCCAGGCAGCCCGAGTGCAACATAGGGACTGCTGGCCATGTCGACTCTGGGAAGACGAGCCTCGTCCAGGCGATCACAGGAGTCTGGGCCAGCGCTCACAGCGAGGAGCTGAAGAGGGGAATCACGATCAAGGTGGGCTACGCCGACGCGGCGTTCTACAGGTGCCCGGTGACCCCGCCGCCCGAGGCTTACTGCACTTCGCCCGTCTGCCCTGTGTGCGGGACGGAGACCAAGCTCCTCAGGGCGGTCAGCTTCGTCGACGCCCCGGGTCACGAGAGCCTGATGACGAACATGCTCGCAGGCGCAGCCCTCATGGACGGAGTGATACTCGTGATCACGGCAAACGAGCCTGTTCCCATGCCCCAGACCCGCGAGCACCTCCTCGCCCTCCAGATGCTGGGGATGAAGAAGATGGTGGTCGTCCAGAACAAGGTCGACAGGGTGGACAAAGAGGGCGCGAAGAAGAACTACGAGGCAATCAAGCAGTTCCTCGCGAACACGACGGCGGCCGACGCCCCCATAATCCCTGTCTCGGCGCAGAACAGGATCAACATCGACGCCCTCATCGAGGCGATCGAGGAGAGGATCCCGACCCCGAAGCACGACCTGGGGGCCAGCCCGGTCATGTACATACTGAGGAGCTTCGACGTCAACAGGCCGGGCGCCGACGTAAAGTCCCTGGTGGGCGGCGTCCTGGGAGGGAGCGTCGTGAGGGGCGAGGTCAGGGTGGGAGACGAGGTCGAGATATCGCCGGGCCTAGCGGACGAGAAGACGGGCAAGTACACCCCGATAACGACCAAGGTCTCCAGCCTGGGAACGGGCGCCGGGATGACCGACAAGGTCGGGCCCGGAGGTCTCATCGCGCTCGGGACGACCCTAGACCCACGCCTTACAAAGGGAGACGTCCTCGTCGGCAACATGGTGGGCAAGCCGGGAGGCCTCCCACAGGCCCGCACCCACATCACCGTCGACCTACAGCTCTTCGAACAGGCCGTCGGCTCCTCCACCATGATCAAGGTGGACAAGGTGAAGCCCACCGAGACCCTCAGGCTTAACATCGGGACCGCCTCGACCCTCGGGACGGTCACATCCGCCAGGGACTCGGTGGCCGAGCTCGACCTCAAGAGACCCGTGGTCACCGAGGACGGCGCGCGAGCTGCAATTTCCAGGAGGATCGCCGAGAGGTGGCGCCTCATCGGCTCGGGCGTTGTCCGCTAGCATAACCCAGGTCAGGCCGACCCCCTGGAAAGGGAGGCAGAGGAAGACCGTAGAGTTCGACAGCAGCTTCTTGGTCGCCGTCATGGAAGCCCCTACTCCCTGGGAAGAAGACATCGCCGGGTTGGTCGGGGCCTTCGACCCAGTCCTGCTCACCAGCGTCAGGAGCGAGCTCGAGCGCCTCGCCTCGAAGGGCGACAAGAAGGGAAAGTTCGCCGCCCTCGCCCTCGAGCTCGTCGCCGAGGGAAGGTTCAAGGTGGAGCCTGACGCGGGAGGCAAGCCCGACGACGAGATAATCTCCTTCGCCCTGCGCACGGCAGCGGCCGTCGCCACCATCGACTCCGAGCTTGTCGAGAGGCTGAGGGCCTCGAAGGTCTCCTCTGTCATCACCCTCCGCCAGGGGCGGGTCTCCTTCTGAGCCGACGATAGACGCTTGACCGAAAAGCCCCAAATATCTCCCAATACGGCCGACCCGCTATCTTGCAGAGGCCTCCCGTGTCCCGGAGATGGCTTCCTGCCCTCCTGCTCGCCCTTCTCGCCCTGAACTTCCTCTCTCCCGCCCTCCGGCCCGCCTTCGCCTTCACAAGCGGCGAGAACGCCTCCACCGTCTTGGGCGAGCCCGATTACTTGACCAGCCTGAACCCGTCCGACGGCCTCAAGCTCCCGAGCAACCTGGCCTTCGACTCCTCAGGGAACCTCTGGGTGGCCGACGCCGGGCACAACAGGGTCCTGGAGGAGAGCAACCCGGGGGGGAAGACAACAGTCCAGACCGTCTTGGGCCAGTCGAACCTCCTGTCTGGGCCGCCTGGTCTTTCGCAGTCGGCGATCGACAACCCCAGTGGGATGGTCTTCGACTCCTCAGGGAACCTCTGGATGACCGACACCAACAACAACAGGGTCCTAGAGTTCGCGGCTCCCATCACCAGCGGCGAGGCCGCCTCCACGGTCCTCGGCCAGTCAGACTTCTCCACGAGCGGCCTCGGGCCTTCTCAGAGCGGGATGGCCAACCCGGCGGGGGTCGCCTTCGACTCCTCAGGGAACCTCTGGGTGGCGGACAGCAACAACAACAGGGTCCTGGAGTTCAAGCCGCCTTTCTCGAACGGGATGGCCGCTTCCCTTGTCCTGGGCCAGCCGAACCTCACATCTTCCATCAACTACACCACCGCAAGCGGCCTGAACTTCCCGACCTCGGTCACGTTCGACTCGTCGGGCGACCTCTGGGTCGCTGACGGCGGGAACAACAGGATCCTGGAGTACAAGGCGCCGTTCGCGGCTGGGATGAGCGCCAGCCTCGTCATCGGCCAGGCAAACTTCACGGCTGGAGCGACAGCGGCGACACAGGCCGGCCTCGACTCCCCGGGGAGCATCACATTCGATTCCTCAGGCAACCTCTGGGTCGCCGACACCTTCAACAACCGGGTCCTCGAGTTTGCCTCGCCATTCTCCAACGGGGAGGGGGCATCCGTCGTCTTCGGGCAGGGGAGCTACACGTCCGACACGGCCTCGACAACGATGTCCGGCATGAACGCCCCAACCGAGGTCTCGTTCGACAAGGCGGGAGACCTCTGGGTGGCCGACTCGTTCAACAACCGTGTCCTCGAGTTCACAGCCCCACTCAAGGCCGGGTCGTCGCCGTCGTTCGTCCTGGGGCAGAGCGACTACTCGTCAAACCTCGACGGGGGCCAGCAGAGCCTCTCCCTCCCGTCGTCTGTCGCGTTCGACAAGAGCGGAAACCTATGGACGGCCGACGAGCTGAACAACCGGGTTTTGGAGTTCCCGTCCCCCCTCTCGACCGGGACGAACGCGACGGTGGCGATAGGCCAGATGAGCCTCACGCTCGAGTCCCCGGGCAACGGACAGAGCGGCCTCTATGTCCCGTTCGACGCGGTCGTCGACGGCTCGGGCAACCTATGGGTGAGCGACTCGGGCAACAACAGGATCCTCGAGTTCAAGGCGCCGTTCTCGACGGGGATGAACGCGACGCTCGTCATAGGACAGCCCTCGTTCACGAGCTACGCCAACGGGACGAGCGCCTCGGCGCTGAACTTCCCCGCGGGAATCGCGTTCGACTCGTCGGGCGACCTCTGGGTCGCCGACGCAGGCAACTCGAGGGTCCTCGAGTTCGCCCCGCCCTTCTCGACCGGGATGAGCGCTTCTCTCGTCATCGGGCAGGCTGACTTCGTCTCCTCAGCCCCGGGGGTCTCGGCGAGCCGTCTCTTCGCCCCGTTCTCCGTCGCCTTCGACGCGCTCGGCAGCCTCTACGTGGCGGACGGAGGGAACAGCAGGGTCCTCGGGTTCTCTCCACCCTTCGCAAACGGCGAGGCGGCGACGCTCGTCCTGGGACAGCCGAACTTCAACTCCCGCAACCCTAGCTTCAGCCAGGCAGGCCTTGACATACCAGAGGCCATCGCGATAGACCACTCGGGCGACCTCTGGGTAGCCGACAGCATCAACGACAGGGTGATGGAGTTCACCTCCTTCTCCAGCGGGGCCAGCGCCTCGGTGGTCCTCGGACAGAGCACCTTCGCCACGGGCGTGGCGGGGACGAGCCAGAACACGATGAACATGCCGCAGGGAGTGGGGGTCGACTCCTCTGGCAACGTCTGGGCCGCTGACTCGTCGAACAACAGACTCCTAGAGTTCCCTGTGGGGACCAGCTCCACCTCGACATCGACTTCCAGCAAGACCACCACAACGACCACATCCACATCCACCACCGCGACGACCACGTCGACGAGCAGCTCGACCAAGACCACCTCCACGACGTCCTCCACGGCGTCGACCTCGCCCACGACCTCGACTCGAACTACGTCCGTTGTAACGACCACGACGTCCTCCACGTCTTCGTCCACGCCCTCGTCGTCCTCCAGCACGGCGACAACGACTGCTCCCAGCTCGTCGACGACCTCGACCGCGGCGTCCTCCTCCAGCACCTCCTCGTCCAGCTCGACGGCCAGGAGCTCTGGATCGTCGACCAACTCCACCTACGAGATCGTCGCTGTGGCGGGGATCGTCGTCGTCCTGGTGGTCGCGGGTGCCTTCCTGTTGCGGCGCAACAGGCAGCCGTGGAAGTACTAGCGCGGGAATCCACGAAACCCTTTTTTAGGGTTGGAAAAAGGACAGCCATCCCCTAGGGTATATCATGTTTCAACTCGTCGAGCTCGAGGACGTCGTGAGGGTGCCTCCCGACAGGTTCGGGAGCTCACTCGAGAACGTCGCGCTCGAGCTCCTGAAGCAAAAGTACGAGAGCACCATCAGCCCCGAGAACGGATACCTCGTCCTGGTCAACAACGTGAAGGTCGACAAGATCGGGAAGATAATACCGGGCGACGGGGCGACCTACCACAAGGTGAGGTTCCAGGTGCTCACCTTCTTCCCGCTGAAGCAGGAGATAGTCGAGGGCGAGGTGGTCGAGATCACCGACTTTGGGGCCTTCGTCAGGATAGGCCCGACCGACGCCCTCCTCCACCTCTCCCAGATAATGGACGACTACCTGACGAGCGACGTAAAGTCGGGCGTCATCACAGCCTCCCAGACCAAGAGGACTCTCAAGGTCGGGAGCAAGGTGAGGGTCAGGATCACTGCCGTGAGCCTCGGGCACGGCATCTCGATGGGGAAGATAGGCGTGACGTGCAGGCAGCCCTTCCTCGGCGCCCTCGAATGGGTCGAGGACGAGATAAACAAGGCCCAGAAGGCGGCGAAGGCCGCCGCGAGGGCGGCATAGGGCGAAGGCAGTTGGCACGAGAACAGGCCTGCCGCAAGTGCCACGCGCTCACCCACGACAAGGTCTGCCCGAACGACAAGTCGAACGAACTGAGCAGCGAGTGGTCGGGGCTGATCATCATCCTTGACGTCCAGCACTCCAACGTCGCCCAGACCCTTGGGATCGCCGTGCCTGGCCGCTACGCCCTCAAGGTCAGCTAGGAATTGGCGGGCACCTCGCCGAGCCCAAGAAAAGGCGACTACGTCCTCACACCCTCCCTCCGCAGGAAGCTCAAAAGACCCCTCGGGAGGCTCTTCCAGCCCACCGAGGTTGGTGGAGAGGAGTTCCTCTCCCTCGTCGCCCGCGCGACACTGGTCGTGGCCGTCGGCGACCGGGTCACCGAGACCATCCAGGACGCGGCGGGGCGCCCCCCAGACGTCTTCGTGGTCGACGGAAAGGAGCAGAGGAAGGCCAGGGAGGTCCCCAGAGTCGCCCACGGCTCGACAGTCAAGGCAGCGAACCCCGCCGGAAGGATAACCAAGGCTGCGCTCTCAGCGATCAAGAAGGCTTTCGCCGGGAGGAAGCCCGTGATGGTCCTGATCGACGGTGAGGAGGACCTCCTCGCCATCCCGGCCCTCCTCGAGGCGCCCACCGGCGCGGTCGTCTTCTACGGCCAGCCGTCAAGGGGCGTCGTTGCCGTGGTCGTCGACGAGCGCTCCAGGGCGAGTGCCCGCAAGACCATGGAGGGAATGTCCACCTGATATCCGGCGTCTCCCTCTTCGTCAACCTGACCTGTTATGTGGTAGCCTTCGCGATCACGCTCGCGTCGGGGTACCTCACGTACAGGCAGCGCCTCACTTCGTACCAGCTCACCCGCGACTTCCTCGTGATAGTATACAGCGTGATCGTCGTCCTGATGGCCTTCGACCTAGCGAGGGTCACGACCGGCAGCCAGGCGATAGCCTCCGCCTACCCGCTCGTCTCACTGGGCCTGGGCTTCGTAGAGGCCATGCTCCTCCTCAGCGCCGCCATCGGGGCGTACCTCCGACCTAACGGTTCGAGCTACGGCCTCCTCCTCCAGGACATCCGCTCGCACCTGTGGCACCTCGGCATGTTCTTCCTCTTCTTCTGGGGGACGGTCGCCGCGGAGGCCTACCTGGCCTTCTACAGGCCGTTCACGGTGGTGTCAGCGCGGGTATTCTCTGGCGGGACGGTCTTCTCGGTGGACTACTCGCTCGCATTCTCGGTCGTGATAGGCCTCCTCTTCCTGTTCTTCCTGGCCTACCCGGTCGCGCTCCTCGTCGTCGGGGCGTTCCGAATCCAGAACCCCTCGATGAAGAAAGCCCAGCTGGGCCTGGGGATGGGGTTCGCGGGGAGCTCTGCAATCTACCTGATATCGTCCGTGTCCCTGGTCGCCTACGGCTTCGACATCACGGCGGTCGCCTACGTCGTCCTTTCCGCCTTCTTCGGCGTGGTCGCGTCGAACTTCCGGAACGCCGCGGTCCTGGCAGGCTTCGTCACGCCCGCCTCTCTCCCCGCGCCCGTCCAGGGCAACCCCAGGGCGGAGGTACCGAAGCCCACATCAGCCGACGGCAAGCCCGTCGTCCTGAAGGAGGGGACCCTGACCCTGGTGGAGGTGGAGACGACGGCGAGGTACGAGGAGCACATCGACGCCCTGGTCAAGAACCTGGCCGCCGAGAGGAGGGTGGTCTTCCTGATCTCCCCGAAGGAGAGCAGGCTGAACGCCCACTTCTCTTCGGTCCCCGGCGTCAAGCTATACACGATGTCAGAGTCCGTCCACTACGTCGCCCCCTCCACGACGAGGAGCGACGAGGTCAACATCCCGCTCTTCGAGCCGCCCGTCCTCCTCTCCGTCATCGAGCGCACGATAAGCTCGGCGACCGAGCCGATCGCCATCATCTTCGACTCCATCTCAGACATGATGATCTTCGGCGGGTTCCAGCCCTGCTACAAGTTCCTGAAAGAGGCCGCGGAGATAACCGCCTGGAAGCCGGCGGTCGTCCTCTTCATCCTTTTCGCTGGCGCCCACGAGGAGAAGAACGTCACGGCCATCAGGAGCGTCTTCCCGTCCCAGCTCAAGATAGCTCCGGATGGGATAGAGATAGTGAGATAGCCCGAAGCGCCTCGCGAGCCGAAAGCCCTTTAATCTCCTCGCGGCGCGGGTGGGCAGAATCCCGCTTGCAGATACTCGAGAAGAAAGAGTCGAAGCTCCTGGGGCGGACCGAGGTAGACGTCCTCTTCCCAGACAAGGCAGGCTCGCTCTCTCGAAGGGACGCGGTCAAGGAGGTCGCCCAGTCGATGAAGGTCGAGGAGAAGCAGGTCGCCCTCCTAAAGCTCGCCTCGGGCTCCGGGTCGCGCGACGTCAAAGGGACCTTCAGGGTCTACGGTTCGGAGGCAGACCTCAAGGGGGTCTCGCCGACGTACCTCAGGGAGAGGCTGATGACCAAGGAGGAGCGGAAGGCCGCGAAGGAGGCCAAGAAGAAGGCCCAGCAGGCGGCTGCGCAGGCCAAGCAGCAAAAGAGCGGAGCTAAGAAGTAGCCATGTCCAAGGCGCCCGCTCCAGCTCCAGCACCCGCACCCGCGCCCGCCGCCGGCGCGCCGGCGCCAGCCGCCGAGGGTGCCGAGGCGCCGAAGGTCCGGAAGGTCCGAAAGGAGCGCAAGCCCCGGAAGAACATCCAGGTCTGGAAGCTCTACAAGGTCAGCGGGGAGGCGGTCGAAAGGCTCAAGCGAGAATGCCCGCGCTGCGGCAAGGGCTATTTCATGGCGGACCACAAGGACAGGCTGTCCTGCGGGAACTGCGGCTATACCACCTTCAAGGCCAAGAACTAGACCATCGCGCTAGGACGCGTTGGCCTCAAGTGAATCCTTCACGACCTTCAAAACCTGCGGAGCCGTAAGAGGCCTGAACGGCGCTACGTACTTCGCGCTCTTCGCCTTCGCGATGTTCTCCGTCCCGTTCGCCTCCTTGTAGCCCTCCAGGAAGGCGTCCGCCACCTTCCTCATCCCGGCGTCCCTGAGGGAGAGCTTGGCCTGGTAGTACAGGAACGAGGCGATGTCCCACGCCTGGTCCCCGCCCTCCGCCGCCTGCTCCAGGTCCGTGAAGTAGAGCTGCCCGTCCTTGGTCACGACCACGTTGGTCGCCTTTGTGTCGCCGAGCGCGTAGCCCGTCTCGTGGACCAGGCCCAACGACTCCCCGAAGGCCGCCACGGTGCTCGTGTCCCCTGACCTGCCCGTCAGTATCCCCTGGACTATGTCGGAGAGCCTCTCCCCCTCGATGAACTCCTTGACCAGTATCTTGTCGTCGAGGACAGCCCCTATGATGGAGGGGGTCGCCACCCCGCCTCTCCTCAAGGCGATCGAGGCGCTGTACTCCCTGTGCATCCTCGCCTGGGGCGAGGTGCTGAACTTCCTGGGGGCGGTCCAGACGTTCAGTATCGCCCACTTCACAGACCTGATGTCGGCGAAGTGCTTGAAGACGAACCTCGCCTCCTTCCCGGAGGGCTCCTTCATCGTCAGAAGCCGCGCGGTTGAGTAGATATCGCCCAGGCTCTTCTCTCGCTTGGTGTAGGCGACCAACCCTGCCAGGGTCGCAAGCCTCTCCACCATCTCCTCGTTCTTGGCGACGACGAACCCCTCCGAGAGGCAGATGAGCCTCTTGGGCTCCGCGAGCTCAAGGGGAGGATCGGCCTTCTCCCTCATCCTCTTCACCTTCGAGAGCGCCTCGTCCTTGAAGACGTTGAACCCCACCCTCCCCGCGTAGCCGTGGACAGCGTACTGCCTCACACCCCTCTTGGTGAGGTTGAACAGCGAGAGGAGGCTGGAGAAGGCGGTGCTCCGGAGGCCTTCCCCAAGTATCCTGATGTGAGGCCCCCCTATCCCTTCCGACGGCTCGACCCTCAGGAAGCCGCTCGCCTGGAGAGAGAGGGCGGCCTCCGCGAACCCCTCCAAGGAGAAAGCCCTGTTCTCCGGCCCTGCGGGGCAGGTGTAGGTCTTGATGTAGCTGTAGAGCGCCGGCGGGTAGATCAGCGCCCTCTTGTGGAGCTTGTCGAACAGGAAGTAGTCGAGAGGGATGAGCAGGTCTTGGGCGAACTCCCCGTGCTGCGAGCCCAGCTCGAATATCACCTCTGTCATCACCCTCTTCTTCGACTCCACCTCGGCCTTCCTGAAGACATCAGGGTTCAGGAGTGGCTCGTAGATGTTCAGGAGGCGCCCCGAGACGAACTCCCCGAGAGAGGCCTTCACAGCGTCCCCCTCGAGGAGGTCCTCCTCCAGAACCAGGGCCGAGGCGGTCACCGGGTCGTTGACGTACTGGTACCTGATCCTCCCCTTGAACTTCTTGGCGACCACAATCACGTCGTAGTCAGACTCGGGCCTGGCGTACCCAGCGACCTTCGACCCGTACGCGGCCACCGCGACCACCTTACCGCCCGGACCCACCACGTTCTCGGCGACCTCGACCAAGCTCCTGGTCTCGTCCGGGCCGAGCCGCTTGAGGTTCAAGCCCTCATGCCTCACCTGCGCTTTGCGGGCGCCGTCTGCATCGCCCTTATCCTCTCCAGTAGCGCTTGGTCGAATGACGCCCTCGCTACCATCGCCATATCGAGCCTCACGAAGTTGTCCTCGGTGGTCACACGCCTCGTCGGGAGGCCCTTCGCGATCCAGTCCTTGCCCACCTTCTCGTCGAGCTTCGGGTCCGTGAGGTTGGGCGTGAACCTCCTCTCGACCATCTTCGCGAGCGACCTGTCCTTGGCGAAGACCTTCGAGGGGCTGACGACCCTCTCCTCGTCCGCGTACCCGGCCTCGAAGAGGGTGCTCACCCTCTCGTCGCTTATGACGTTGCTGCTGCTCAGCCTCCTCACGAGGTCGACGTAGTGGGTGAACTCGTGGGCTGCCACCGCCTCGATCGTCCCCTTTGCGCCAAGGAGGACGAGCGGCGCCGTGAACTGGACGATAATCCTGAGGCTGCCCTCGAACGCGGCGGGGATGACCCGGGCGAAGAAGGCGCCCATGCTGCCGTACTCGCTCGCCGTCATCGCCAGTGGGAGGAAGGGCTCCACGTAGTATGGGGGGTACTTGAGCCCGGCCGCCTTCTCGACCCTCGCGACGGCCCCGAGCAGGTAGGGCCCTCTCGCCTTGACCTTCGCCGCCACGGCGGGCTTGATCCACCCCTCTGCGACAGACTTGTCGAGGAGTACGAAGGGGTCAGCCACAAGCGCGCGGTTCTCCAAGAAGCCTATAAGTCGTTAGTCTCGCGAAGTCCAATGGGCGCTCAGGTGGACCGCGGAGTCACGGCCACGATGAGTGACGACGTCGAGGGGAGCCAGTTCGACATTGGCACGAATCCGATAAGGCTGGTGAGGGTCGGGAATGTTGCCCAAGCGGTGTTCAGCGGCGCCCTGGAGGCCAGGCTCCTCTACCAGGATCTCTCTGAAAACCATGAACGAAAGGAGCACGCCCTTAGACTATAGCCTTGGAGCTTTGCGCGCAGAAGAGATCGGAGATTCGGCGAATCGCCGACCCGGCCGTCGGTGCAAGGCTCTCCAGGCTTACGAACCGCCGGCCGAAGAGCTAGTCGAGAGCCCATGAATCGTTGTCTGGGCGTCCTTTCGGCGGGGTCCTATCCTTGGTAGCAGTATGACCCCTCTCCGTTCATCACGTTCTCTGACGTCACCCTCCCCGATGGGACGTGGAGGGTCACGCACTCGCTCCCGATGGGGGATGGTCCTGCGGTGAAGTTGAATGCGCCTCCCTGATAGAAGACCGTGAAATTCAAGCCTCCGGCGGGCGTGGCTCCGGTCGGGAAGTTCGGAGTTATCCATCCGTCCTGCCCCACCGAGAAGCTCTCGATGTTGACGACTTGGACCTCGTTGTTGCAACCCAGCCTGCCTACAGCCCCGATCGTCTCCCCGCTTACGGGTGAGCCCGTCGAGTCGGACACGACCCGGAACGCGAAACCCCCGACTCCGGTGATTACACAGCTGTTCGCGAAGTACGTGTCGCTGACGTTGCCGATCTTCGTGGCGGTGATTACGACGGAAGAGGACGGAGTTGTCTGCCTCGTTGTGGCGGATTGGCTCCTGCTCTCAGCGCTTGTCGTTGCTCCTTGATTCTCGTTGCCGAGGATGGCAACAGCCAAGAGGGTCAAGAGGACTACGATAACGAATACGCTAGTGCTCCGCGACATTCTCTCTGGTATAGAGGAGGGCCGGCTCGATTTAATGCCTGCCCTTCCCGCCCAGAGAAGGACAGCAAGAAAGCCCGGCTAGACCTGTATCTCTGGCGCCGAGGAGAGGTTGTAGCTTACCTCGGGCTGCCTCTCAGCGACCTCGACGAAGGTCTCGCTGTGCGTCACGCCGGGTATCCTCCCTATCACGTCGGAGGTGACCTTGTGGAGCTCCTCAATCGTCCTTCCCCTCAGGGAGAGGAAGGCGTCGAACCTGCCTGTTACCTCCGTGAGTTCCCTGGCCTGGGGGAGCCTCATCAGCTCGCCTATCGCCTGCTCCCTCTGCTTGGGGTCGAGGTTCAGCCCGACGACCACTCCGGCCGGGAACCCCAGCTTCGACTCGTTGATCTCGAGGGTGTACCTCTGGATTATGCCCCTCCTGATGAGTCGCTTTATCCTGCTGTAGGTCACCGAAAGGTTTAGGCCGAGGTCGCCGCTGAGCTTTGGGATCGATATCGAGGCGTCGCGATGAAGCGCGCCGAGAATCTTCATGTCGATTTCGTCTAGTCTGCCCACTATCTCTTACCCGAGTTCCTCGTGAAATATTTTCACAGTCTATTTATGCATAATGGAAATCTGATACGGTCCCGCTCTAGGGGAAAGTCCCCAAGGCGCCAAAGGATAGCGCTCTTTCGGGCTGGGTTTGCAGCTACTGGACGGCGGCCGTGTCGTAGCCCTCCCGCAACGCCATGAGATCCATCTGGGCAAAAGCCCATCGGGGTTGTCGGGACTGACCATGCGCGGCGGCGGAGCCAATCACGAGGGGCGTGAATGCATTGCACAAGAACAGTAAAGACATCCCTCCCCTCGCAAAGAAGAAATAAGCCGAAGGCCGCTTGACAACAAGCGTTGGTGGCCTCTCGCAGGGTCGTCCCCTTGACCCTTCTGGCACTCTTGCTCGCGGCCCCTGTCAGTCAGGCCTTTGCGAGCGCGACCGGGCTCCAGGCGGACACTTTCCCGATAAAGCACTTGTTCATAATGGTCCAAGAGAACCATACCTTCGACAACTACTTTGGGTATTACCCGGGAGTGAACGGGCTCGCCGACGCCAAGCCTCAGCTCAACCCCAACACCACTGCGCTCGTTTCCCCGTTCGAGATCAACAAGGCGACCATCCCCAAGGACCTCTGCCACCAGCCCTCTTGCGCCCGCACCGACTATGACAACGGGAGCATGGACGGCTTCATCAAGGGCGAGCAGAACAACGAGACGATGGGGTACTTCAACCCGGATCTCATCTCCGACTACTGGGACTACGCCTCGCAGTACGTCCTGATGGACAATTGGTACACGCCCTTCATGGGGCCCAGCCTGCCGAACCACATCTACCTCCTCGCAGGCCAGTCGGGCGGGATAACCAACAACAACGTGAACATCACCTTCAGCTTCCCGACCATAGTGGACGAGCTCGACTCCGCCCACGTCCCCTGGGTCTACTACGCCGGAAGCCACTCGGTGACCAACGGGTGGAACCCACTGCCCTCGTCGACCACGTACAAGAAGGACCACCCCGGCCTCACCAACCTCGAGGAGACCTCGGACTTCCCGCTCGACATCCAAAAGCCGGACTTCCCTTCGGTGGCTTGGCTGATGCCTGAGAGCGACGACACGAGCGAACACCCGCCCTACAACGTTACCTCCGGGGAGCTGGCGGTGGTCAGCGAGATCAACGACATCATGAAGAGCCAGTACTGGTCGTCGAGCGCGATAATACTCACCTGGGACGACTACGGGGGGTGGTACGACAACGCGGCCCCACCCCAGGTCGACCAGTACGGCTTTGGCTTCCGCGTGCCCGCTCTGATAATCTCCCCCTTCGCCAAGCATGGGTTCGTCGACGACACGCTCTCAGAGCACGCATCGACCCTGAAGCTCATCGAGACGCTCTTCAACCTCCCCTCCCTCGGGACCAGGGACGCCAGGGCCAACAACCTCTTGGAGGCCTTCAACTTCGAGCAGGTCCCAAGGCACCCGCTGGTGCTCCCCGGGCCGTTCGTACCTGACCGCTACCCTCTACGGTACACCAACGGCAGCCTCTTGGGGCCGCCTCCCCCAGGCCAGCCAGGCACCCCACTTCCCCCAGATACCAACTACGACCTCCAGTACACGGGGCTGCTCATCGTGGCCGTCTCGGCAGCTGTGATGGTCATGGCCTACGCGTCCTCGGCCAGGCGCAGGGCAGCCCCGCCAACTCAAGACTCGCCCCCACCCGGTGCCTAGCCTAGGAAATTCGCGAAGACTCGGTTCCTTTCGATTTTATAGCGGCCCGGACAAGGGGACCACAAGTTGCTCCTCGGGTATCTGGAGTTCCTAGCACTCCTCTTCGTCCCCGGGTTGGCGCTCTTCGAGATATTCAGGCTCGGGGGCGGCCTGTCCTTTTCCGAAAGGCTCGGGCTTGCCTTCGGCCTCAGCATGGCCATCGACGTGCTCGCCCTGGCGTTTCGGACGAGCGGGTTGTTGATAGGCTCCCAGAAGATGGTCGGGATCTTCCCCGGAACCCTGAACCTGATGCTGGGGGCCTCGGTAGTCGGTTTCGTCGCGCCCGTGCTCCTCAGGCGCAGGCTCACCTTCTACGTGGCGCCCTCCAGGAACGACCTCTACCTGCTGGGCCTGGTCGTGGTCCAGGCTCTGCTGGTCGTGGCGCATTTCTCCAAGTACCCCGTCTTCCCGCAGTTTCAGAGCGTCGACTTTTCCCAGCACGTCCAGATCACCTCTGACCTGCAGGCGGGGCGAATCACCCTCTTCCCGGGCGGCATCCTCTACTATGGCATACACCTGCTGATGGGCTCCGCCGTTGCGCTCTCGGGCGACCTAGTCCTGGAGGCCACCCAGTACGCCATCGGGATTCTTACGGCCCTCTCTCCCCTATTGGTCTTCGCGGCCGTCTGCGCGGTGACCCGCTCCAGGCAGGTCGGCTTGCTCGCAGGGTTCCTCTACGTCGCCACGGGTTTCGTCTGGTTCGGGAGCGTCTTCGACGCGGGGCTCTACGCAAACTTCTACGGGATACTTTCGATGCTCCTTCTGCTGGCGCTAGCGCCTCTGGCCTTGGAAGGGCCGCGCAGCCCCGGCGTCTGGGTCGCCCTGGCCCTGGCGGTTGGGAGCGGCTACCTTTCCCACTATTCCTACCTCACCGTGGTCCCTGCAATCCTCGCCCTCCCGGTGGGTATGGCCCTCCGTGAGCGGAAGGCGAGCCTCCCCGCATTGGGCGTGGCGGCAGTCGTGGTCCTCCCTGGCCTCATCGCGGCGGCCGCCAGGCCTGAGGTCGTCGGGCTCCTCATCCAGTTCCAGCAGGCGCAGGCAGGAGGGAACGTCACAGGGGACACGTTCCTCTCGCCCGCCTTCGCATGGTGGCCTGTGATAAGGTACGTCTTTGTCGAGGTCACCAACGACGCAGCGTCCCTAGTCTTTCTGGCCCTCGCGGTCTTCGGGATATACCGGGCGGCCCGAAGCATGGAGCCGCGAACCTGGATGGTGGTGGTCTGGCTACTGGCCCTGCTCTTCGTGGCGCCCTTCACGGAGGCGGCGTGGCGGTTCTCGTACGTGGCACTCGTCCCGCTGCTGGTCCTGGCCGCGATAGGGTTAGGGGCCATCCTCCCGAAGGCTGAAGACAGGTCTGTGCGGCAGAGGACGAAGCTGCGCGCGCGAAGGAACGACAGGAACTATCGGCTAGGTCTGCTGGCGGTGGTCACCTTGCTCTTGGTGGTGAATTCTTGGAGCTGGGCTCTCCTAGCCGACGCCGCCTCCAACGGCGGCCCCACCAACCAGACGCAGTACGGCCTGCTGAAGGCGATGGGGTGGATGAACTCCACGCTGCCCGCCGAGAGCAGGATCGTCTCCGTCACCGACTCCGACATGAACTACTACCAGCTGCTCTACGGCAGGCCCTCCGGCTACGCCCCGCTCGCCATCCCCAGCCAGGTGGCAGCCAGCCCCGCGGAGCCAGGCTCGCCCATCTATGTCGTCCTCACAAGGGTGGGGACGCTCACCGTGACAAACGCCAGTCTGAACCCGTTCGACCTCTACCCGACGGACACGAGGTTCCACATACAGTACAACGACTCTGGAATCTTGGTCTTCAAACTCGGCTCCTGATGACGGGGAAAATTAGAGCCTGAATTCGGATTTGAAACATAGATTCTAAATCTGAGCCCAGAATTGGCGCGAAAATGCCTGCTTTTAGGAAATAGGACTTAATCCTCTTTAATTCTGGCTAAAAAGGCGATTTTTTGCCTCTCACTAGACCAATTATCCACTACACTTATATACAATATTTTGCAAGCCGGCCCTTACGAAAACAGTGAATAGTATGCAAATGCATATCTCACACAACAACAGACTAGCTTCCTTAGGAACGATGGGTCTGCTGCTCCTCGCAGGAGTGGCAGGTATGGTATTCCTGCTCCCGGCTTCGCCGGTGCACGCAGCGGGTGCCACAGTAACCCTATCGACAATCTCGAGCGGCGTACTAACCGCCGTCACAACGGGTCAAACCGTGGGAACCACGCTGGTAATCAGCGGATCCGGTTTCCTGGCGAATAACCCAATCGCAATCACCAGCACGGTCGGAACAACCACCATCAACTGGTACACTGGCACCGGCTCTGGTACTCCTTGCACGGCGACTGGATTCACGTCCTTCGCTCAGGGAGGCAAGGGCACTGCCAACAGTCTGATATCAGGCGGCTGTCTCACGACCCAAGCCAACGGCAACTTCCAGACTTCAGTCGCAATCCCAGCAATGCCCGGCGGAGCTGAGTCAGTCGTCGTAACTGACGGCACGAACAGCGTCACCACGCCATTCACAGTCGCTGCAAAGGTCTCACTATCCGTCACTACTGGTGACCTGAACTTCGGGTTCCCAGAGCAGGCCGTCCCGCAGACTCTAACGTTCACGGGATTCGGCGCTAGCGAAACAGTGACAGAGGCCTCACCAGCGTTCACAAGTACGACGACTTGCTCTACGAGCACAGTCGGCTCGTGCTCAGTGACATGGTCACCTGTGGTGGCCGACGTGAACTCTGGCAGCAAGACACTCACCGGCACGGGCGGGACCTCTGGTCTCGTCGCGTCCACGACGTTCACGGTCAACCCGTGGGCGGCGTTCTACAACTCTGCCAACGG
>DATJBB010000033.1:0-5709 GCA_035515635.1 Nitrososphaerales archaeon | reverse complement strand
CGCATTCGTCCCGTCCATTGACCACAGCACATCACCGAGGAATCAGTAAGGCGGCAGTGGCCCGGTCAGGGACATCATGAAGAGGAGGGATGAACCCGGACTACGACTGCTTAGCGCCACAGGAGGGACAGAAAGTGCTCGTGACCGACATTTGCGCCCCGCAGCTTGTGCAGTATTTCATCGCTCCCTGAGGTTGCGTCGGTACAGCTGTCCTCCCGGGAACCTGCGTCGAACTCACGGTATCCTTGATCGCGAAGAATGAGATGATCTGGAATATGTACGCCACGAAAAGAATGATGAACCCTACGAAGAAGACAATGGTCAGAGCCGCCCCGATTAGATAAAGGGTCCCGGCGGTGCGGAAGGAATCGACGTTGAGCTTCGTCGCCATCGTCTCGAAGGCCCTGCGCACGAATATCGCCGAGACCATCAGGACGATCCACGGTATCGAGAGGAAGACGACGACTCCCGCGACTGCGCTGAGCCCGCCTGTGAACATCGCGGATGCCATCCCTCCGAGCAGGATGAAGAACCCGACCGCGACCCCCACGATTCCGGTGATAACGGAGTAGAGCATGTTGTTGAAGACCGACTGGTCTTGAAGCTCGTCCGAGATGTACTTCACCGATATCAGCGTGAGTATGTAGCCGACTATGTTGACGAAGGGTATCAGCTCCAGAATCGAGCCAATCTCACCGAGGGTCTTGGCAGTGCTCAGGTTGGCCAATCTCTTCTCGGGGCCGGATGGCCGACCGAACAATTTAAGCTGGGAAGCCGATTCTCAACACCTGGAACCGGGAGTCCATTTGGGCTTGTAATTGGAGCGGCAGCCTGGATTCGAATCACTTACCTCCCGAGAAACCTAGAGAATTGGGGACATTCCGCTCGATAGAGCACCCTGCGAGCCCTAATGAGCACAATCGGTCTAATTCTGGGTATTTTGGCGGGCCCGGCAGGATTTGAACCCGCGACCTTCGGCTGGCTCCGCGAGCGGCACCGGAGGCCGATGCCCTGATCCGTGCTAGGCTACGGGCCCGACGACCCGGCGGGGCCGGGCCGGGGTAATTAATCCACGTGGTAGGAGAAGTGAGGGTCGGCGGGCGGCTAGTCGCCGTCGCCGTCGGTGTCCACCACACACGTCCCTATCGCAGTGGTGGTCGTCGACGAACCGTACACCGTCGTGGTCGTGGTGAGCTGCTCGTTGTCGGAGTCTCCGTCCTTGGGGCAGTTCATGGAGACGGTGGTCGTGGTCGGGCCGGAGTGGGTGGTCGCGAGCGGCTGGGCGGATGAGGTCGACGGCGTGGGGCTGCTCCGGACGGGGTCGGGGGCGGGCCTCGCGGAGGCGAGGTAGTACCCAAGGATGGCGACCACGACGAGCACGGCGAGGACCCCCGCCGCCCACTTCCATGTCGACCTCGGCTGCGAAGCCACAACTCCGCCGGCGCCGGCCTGCCTATTTACAATGGAACCTAACAAGTTAGGGCATCCCCCGCCGACGCGGGGTGGATTACAGATTCACTCCTCTTATCTACCGAGAGGCGGGCCGAAGGCGAATCCCGCCCGGTCGGGAGCCCAAAAGCTGGTTTGAATCGTGGCGAAGTTCGCGCTGATGGTCTGCATGCTTATGGTCGTGGGGGTGGCGGCCTCGTACCCCGCGTGGTCGCCGCTCGTGGGACAGATATCGTCGTCAATCTCCCTCGACCCGACCTATCAGACCAACTCCACCTCTATTGCGGCCTCCAACATGACCGTGGTCGACTCGTGGGAGAACACGACCGAGCCCAACATATTCTCGCTCCCGACCGTCACGACCACGGAGAGCCAGACCGGGGAGGCCTTCGGAGCGGACTGGGTCTCGCAGTTCTTCAGTGTCGTCGACGGATACAGGGGCGGCGAGTCGCTCACAGAGTGCGCCTCGCTGGACTCCTTCGCGATGGCCCGCTTCGACACCATGACGAATGGGACGAACTGGGAGATAACGCACTACGGCTATGCGCAGGACGAGTCGAAGGCGTTCGGGGGGACGGTGGCCTTCTTCGCGGAGGAGTACTTCTACCCGACCCAGCCGTCGCTCAGGACGCCCGAAGACTTCGCGACCCTCGTCAAGGACACCGCGCCCGGACACTGGAGCGACCTGATGGCCTCGAGCACTAAATACTACGGGGCGTACTTTGACGGTCAGGGCCCTGTCCTCCTGTTCGACGCGGGGTGCGGCCCGCTCGAGATGGGGCCAGGGATCAACCAGACGGCCGCCTTCTCAGGCTGCCCCTACCAGCAGGTCAGCGGGAACTGGCTAGTGATAGAGCTCTCGAGCGTCTGCCCTCAGTAGGCGGGCTCGTCGGGGGCAAGACTGAATAGACCAGTTCCACGTGCCAACCCGAGCTTGATCTTCAGGGAGTTCGAGGCGGAGGTTGAGGAGGCCCTCCGCTCCGCGGCAAAGAAGAGTGGGTACGACCTCAGGAAGGTCGAGCTACTCCGCCCGCCCAACCCCGAGCTGGGCGACCTCTCGAGCCCCGTGGGGCTCAGGCTGGCCCGGGAGGCGAAGAAGGCACCCGGCGCCATCGCCAAGGAGCTCGCCGGTGAGATAGAGGGGGCGAAGAAGGGGCGCCTGATAGGCGGGGTCGAGGCGCACGCTTCGGGCTACGTCAACTTCCGCCTGGAGTGGTCCGCCTTCGCGAGGGAGCTGGTCGGGTCGCTGGTCTCCGGGAATGGGACCGCCTTCGAGGCCCCAGGGGGGAGGTTGAGGGTGGCCATCGAGCACACCAACGTCAACCCGAACAAGGCCCTCCACATCGGGCACGCGAGGAACCTAGTCCTCGGCGACTCGCTTGTCAGGACGATGCGGAGGCTCGGCCACGACGTCCAGGCGCTCAACTACATCGACGACTCGGGGGCGCAGGTGGCCGACGTGATAGTCGGGCTGAGGTTCCTGGGCTTCAGCGACAAGGCGCCGTCGGGGGTGAAGTTCGACGCCTATTGCGGGGACACGGTCTACACCAAGGTCAACCAGGTGTACGAGAGGGACCCGTCGCTAAAGGAGAAGCAGCGCCTGGTCCTCCAGGAGATAGAGAGGGGCGAGGGCGAGGTCAGCGAGTACGCCGAGGGGATAGTAGGGAGGATCCTCGCGGCGCAGCTCGAGACGTGCTGGCGGTTGGGGGCGAGGTACGACCTCCTCAACTGGGAGTCGCACATCCTCAAGACCGGGATGTGGGGGGAGATATTCGAGCAGTTGAAGCGCCATGGGATAGCCGTCCTCGAGACGGAGGGGGAGAACAAGGGCTGCTGGGTCGTCAAGGACAAGGAGCTGGGGGACGACAAGGTGCTTGTGAGGTCTGATGGGACGGTGGTATACGTGGCGAAGGACATACCATACGCGGCGTGGAAGATAGGCCTCGCCAAGGACCACTTCTCCTACAAGGTCTACGGGGAGCAGCCCGGGGGCGGGATCCTCTGGACGACCACCTCAGGCAAGGGGACATCGCAGCACCCGGTGTTCGGGCGCGCGGAGCTCGCCATATCGGTCATCGACTCGAAGCAGAGCAGGCTCCAGAAGGTGGTGAGCAGGGTCCTCGAGAGGCTGGAGGGGAAGGAGAGCGAGAGGTACGTCCACAGGGCCTACGAGGTGGTGGCGCTGTCGAAGAGGGCGGCGGAGAGCCTTGGGCTGGAGGTGGAGAAGGAGTTCGTCCACATGTCCGGCAGGAAGGGCCTGTACATCAATGTCGACACGGTCCTCGCCGCGCTCAAGGACAAGGCGGTCGTGGAGACGAGGAAGAGGAACCCCGAGAGGGACGACGCATGGATCCACTCGGTGGCCGAGGTCATCGCTGTGGCCGCCTTCAGGTTCGAGCTGGTGAGGCAGGACCCGGACAAGATGATAGCCTTCGACATCGAGTCCTCGCTCAGGATGGAGGGGGACACGGGCCCCTACCTGCTCTATAGCTACGCCAGGGCGAGCCGGATCCTGGTCAAGTCCGGCGCGAAGGTCGGGCCGGGGAGCGAGGCGGCCGCTGCGAAGCTGACACACCCAAAGGAGGTGGCGCTGCTAAAGGCGCTCGCGACCTACGACAAGGCGGTCATCGAGGCGGGGGCGTACTTCTCCCCCAAGGACGTGGCCACGTACGCCCTCTCCCTGGCGGCCAACTTCAACGAGCTTTACGAGGCCGTCCCGGTGAACAACGAGGCGGACGCCTCCCTGAGGGAGGCTAGGCTGGCCATGGTCGAGGGGTTCAGGGTGGTGTTCAGGGACGCCCTAGGGGTCCTGGGGATAGCAGCCCTTGACGAGATCTAGGGCCGAAACAATATCAGTGGCCTCGTCTCTTTCTGCTCCACGAACAAGCTGACCGTCGCAGTCATCGTGATGCTCGCGGCAGTAGTCGTCGGCGTCGGCTACGACATCGGTCGGAACACGAGCGTTGTGACTACCGGGTCGACCACCAACACCACTACCAGCACGGTGACGGCCGCAGGCTCGACGACCGCGGCGACTGGTTATCAGACGACCCTCCAACAGGGCTCCGTAGAGTCGATCACAATCACCTCGACGGTGACGACCAGCGTCCCTGCCTCGACGACCACAGTTACTGCCTGCAGTTCAACCGGGACGGCGACGGTAACTCAAGGGCTTGCCAGTTCCCGAGTTTCGGCCTCGGCGACGGTCACCTTCACGACGACGCAGACCGTTACGGCCTACGGGAGCACCGCGACCGATACGAAGTGCGTCTCCACGGTAACGACCACGACAATCACCGCGACGCAGCCCTGAGGGAAGGCGGAGTGCCGGTCGGTCAGTCAATCGTGAAGGTCGCATAGACATACTGGTCCCAGTCGTCGGCTGCCACCAGGGTGTATGTCCCGACCGGGAAGTACACGAACGCCTTCGAGGTGAAGGTCGCATCGCCTCCTAGGGGGACGCTTGAGTTCCAATATCCGACCAGCCCTGGGCTTCCCCCGCACGATATCTGGTCCTGACTCAGGCCCTGACAGATCTGGGTCGTCGCATTCATTGCAGCGAGCAGGGGAAACGACTCCTGCTGTGGAGTCCCGTAGTTGTCGTATGCCAGGGTCTCGTCGCCATATGGGTAGAAGACCACGTGAGGAGTGGACAGGGGAGCGGTGCAAGGAGGATAGAAGGGCGGGGCCATCCTGAGAGGCGGTCCCGCGGCCGAGAGGTTCTCCGCGTCAAAGGCGCCCTTGAACACCGCGAATCCGGCGAGAGAGTACGACGGGTTGTCGCCGCAGATTTCGTCCACACCGTTCCATTGAGACACTGTCGGACTGACCGAGACCGGCGTCGAGACGTTCTTTCCCAGCGTGTTCACCACTTCGATCTGGGCGCCAACGACCCCGTACATCAGGGCGCTGCTGGCATTGAGCTCCACCTTCAGTTGCAGGCCTTCGGGAGAGACTCCGGAGGCGAATAGCAACGGCCCCTCGTTTACGCTCACCGTGCTCACCGATGTCGTCGTAGAGGTGGCCGTCGAGGTCGTGGTCGATGTTGCGGTGAGAGTGGAGGTCGAGGCCGACTCGGTCAGGGTATTGACGGCCGTGGTCGTCGAGACGGAGGTTTCGGTGAATGTCGCGGTCGCCGTCGAGGTGACAGTCTCAGTCACGGTGGCTACCCTACCAGGGGCGTACTCCGCCGCCGTCGCGCCGACGAGCAGGCCCGCTAGCAGCAAGGCGATTGCGGTTCCAGTCCGTCTGTCGAGGCGC
>DATJBB010000032.1:0-58207 GCA_035515635.1 Nitrososphaerales archaeon | reverse complement strand
ATGTGGCCTCTTGCGTCGTGCAGCCAGTCTTTGTGCGGCCTGTCTCTATAGATCTCGATTCCATTCCGCTCCGGGTCATGCAAGTACAACGACTCGCTGACGAGATGGTCGGCAAAGCCGTCAAACGGCGCTCTTGACTTTTCCAGCGCGACAAGCGTCGATGCAAGGCTCCTTCTGTCGGGAACAAGGACGGCGAAGTGGAACAGCCCGGCAGAATCTTGCGGGGCATCTCTTGCATCAGGGTCGTGCTTCAGCGTCAGGAGCGGCAGTTCGTCCTCACCACTAGGATACTTCTTGAACCCGAGCTCGATCAATTCGAGGTTTCCAGTCTCGGTGTCGTCGTTGAACCTGCGAAGAACTCGTAATCCCAATTGCCCCTCATAGAATGAGAGCTCTTTTCCAAGGTCCCTCACCCTCAAGGTGGGAGGCCCGACTCGGATGGTGAGGGGTGCGTCACCTGAAACGATGCGTGGCTCGTCCTTGGATAAGACGGTCTTCCTCCCGGAAGACTTTCCCATGCTTCGTTAACCGGCCGGCTTCGGTATAAGCCCTTCCAGCGGCTCTCCAACTGGCCGGGGTTCTCGAACTCGCAACTTGGTTCGGAAAGTCAGAGGCGCAGCGAATCGCAAAGTCAGGTTCGCTCGACCGGTTCCGCTTCGTTCCAACCGAGTAGGACCAGAGCGGGTCTTCTCAGGTGGCCCATACGGCCTCAAGCCGGAAAGGTGCCCGAGTCTGCCCTTCTTTGTCGCCTAGGCCTTCCGCATATACGCACGCAAGGTCAACGGGGCGAATATCAGGACGACAGCGACGGAGCCCGCGAGGGACAGCCAAAAGTCGTTGCCTATGGTGCCCTGGTCGAAGAGCTGGCGCACGGCGCTCACTATGTAGGTGAGCGGGTTGACGTTCACAAAGTCCTGCAGCCACCATGGGAGGGTCTTGGTAGGGACGAACGCGTTCGAGAGGAACGCCAGGGGGAACAGGACGGCCGCAGAGATTCCCTGGACGGTCTGAGCCGTCTTTGCTATCACTCCAAGGAATGCGAATATCCAGCTCGTGCACCAGCCTGCAAAGACGGCAAGGAAGCCTGCCAGCAGCGCACCATCCGCGCTGACCCAGCGGAATCCGAGGAGGTAGCCCATGACGAGGGTCAGAGCGGTGGCGATGGTGTACCTCAGCACGTCAGCCAGCAGCGGACCGGTCAGCGGGGCGATCCGGGCGATGGGCATTGACTTGAAGCGATAGAACACGCCCTTGTCCATGTCCTCGCGGAGCTGGACACCTGTACCCATCGACGCTGTGAGGGCGGTCTGCGCGAGTATCCCAGGGATGATAATCGGGAGGTACCCGGACACGCTCCCTGATATGGCGCCGCCGAAGAGGAACGTGAACATCAGCGTGAAGAGGATGGGCTGTATCGTGACATCGAAGAGCTGCTGGGGCGTCCGCCGGATCAGGAGCAGCGTCCTGTAGGCCATGGTCAGTGTGTTGCTAATCGCGGTCTGGAATGAGATCCGGTTCTTCAGCCTCCGCTGCTCACCTGGGACGATCTGCGCAGTCAAGGCTTGGCCTCCCCCCTGCCGTCTCCCGTAAGCGCCAGGAAGACCTCGTCGAGGGTGGGCTCTTGCACGCTCACCGTCGCGAGGTGGATCTTTGCCTCCCTGAGCTTGACAAGCAGGTCCGTCACGCGGTCGGGGTCTGCCACGGGGGCCGTCACTAGCGTAGCCTCCGGCGTGGATGCCTTCACCCCGAGCACCGCCTGCGCGATTCCCGCCGCGTGGGTCGCGTCCCCTTCGTTGGCGAGTCTGAGGTTCAGGGTCGCCTTGCCTACCGCCGCCTTGAGCTCGCGGGGCGTGCCCTCGGCGACGACCCGCCCGTGGTCAATCACGGCGATCCTGTCCGCGAGCTCGTCCGCCTCGTCGAGATACTGCGTGGTCAAGAGTATCGTCGAGCCCGAGGCGACGAGGCGCCTGATGGACTCCCACATCTGTATCCTGGTCCGAGGGTCGAGCCCGGTCGTCGGCTCGTCCAAGAAGATCAGGGGCGCCTGGATTATCAGGCTGGAGGCGAGGTCGAGGCGCCGGCGCATCCCTCCAGAGAACTTGTCGAGCGTCCGTTTGGCGGCGTCTTGGAGCCCGAACTCCTCGAGCAGCCTAGCCGCCCGCTTGGCCGCCTGAGCCCTAGTGAGCCCGAGGAGCATCGCGAAGATGGTCAGGTTCTCGGTGGCAGAGAGCCTCTCGTCGACCGCGACGCTCTGGCCCGTCACACTGATCAGCTGACGGACGACCTGGGTCTCATGGACGACGTCGTGGCCGAATACCTTGGCGCTACCCCCATCCGGCTTGAGCAGCGTCGTCAGCATGTTGATGATGGTGGTCTTGCCCGCGCCGTTGGGCCCTAGCAGAGCGTACACGCAACCGCTGCGTATCGAGAGGTCGACCCCGTCGACGGCCTTGTTGTCCCCGAAGGCCTTCACGAGCCCGCGCGCCTCGACGGCGAGAGAACCCTCGCTGCTTGTGCCCAGGCTCCCGGCATGGACTTCTGCCTGCAAGACTACGCCCCGCCCCCTGCCTGCAACGCCTCGTTCAGGTCCTCGAACCTCTTCGCTAGCTTCGCTATCCTCGGCTTGCACTTCGCCAGGCGCGTGGCGTCGTACGCCCGGACGTCCTCAAGGTACGACGCGTTGCTCTCCAGAGCGGAAAGGGCCCCGGCCACCTCATCGCTCACCCCGAGTCCTTCTGAATACGCCGCCGTGAGTTCGAACCTGCCTTCGTTGTTCTTTGCTATCAAGCCCTCCTTCTCCAGCTGGTCCAGGAGAGGATAGATCGAGCCGGGGCTGGGCCTGTACCATCCGTGGCTCCTGGTCTGCAGCTCGTTCATGATGTCCACGCCGTTCATCGGCCCCCTCTCGAAGAGCTCGATCACCTGGGGGCGCAGAAAGCCGCGCTGCCCAAACTGTATCCTGCGGAGCAGCTCGATCTTTCGATAAAACTGCCTTTCCTTCTTCGAACCACGCTCGGGTCCCACCTCTTCCCGCCGGGCATCCTTCACCGAGGGCCCCTCCAACGTCCCATATCTGATAGCCGATATCGGATAGGCGATATTAAAGTCTGTCGCTGCGCCGTGCAGCAGACGAGCGAGGGGGCCCCTGGTCGAGGATTTACGCCCCACCAACCATTAAGAAGAGGTGATGGCCGCTCCCGGCTGGGAGGGACCACGGCTCGATCGAGACGGAGAACCTGACCAAGAAGTTCGGCAGCCTCACCGCCGTGGAATCGCTGACCTTCCAGGTGAACGAGGGGGAGGTCTTCGGCTTCCTCGGACCCAACGGCGCCGGAAAGACGACGACCGTGCGGATTCTCTGCTGCCTGATCTCGAAGACCAGCGGCACCGCGAGGGTCGCAGGATACGATACGGGGAACGAGGCGGACGCCATGAAGATCAGGAAGCTGATAGGGCTCGTCCCCGACAACGTCGGACTCTACGAGGGACTGACCGCCTATGACAACTTGGACTTTTACGGGAAGCTATACGGCTGCACGGACAAGGAGAGGAAGGATAACATCGAGTACTTTTTGAAACTGCTCGGCCTCTGGGAGAAGAGAGACGAGTCCGCGGGGACCTTCTCGAAGGGGATGAAGCAAAAGCTTTCGATAGCGAGGGCTCTGATCCACAATCCGAGGATTCTCTTCCTCGACGAGCCGACGGCAAACCTCGACCCCGAGTCCTCCAAGACCGTGAGGGACTTCCTACTCAGTCTCAAGAAGGAGAAGAGGACCATCTTCATCAACACGCACAACCTCGACGAGGCTCAGAGGGTTTGCGACAGGATTGGAATCCTCAACACGAAGATGATGGCGGTCGGGACCCCGGAGGAGCTCGAGGGGGAGATGCGTGGAAGAAAGACCGTGGTGCGGCTGAGCCGGGTGACCGACCCGATCGTCAAAGCGCTGAAGGCCCTGTCCAACAAGGTCGTGAGCGAGGACGACAGCCTCACAATCGACGTCCAGGATCCTGCAATGGAGAACCCGAAGATAGTCAGGGCGATAGTCGAGGCAGGAGGGGACGTCGAGTCAGTGTCGGTGACAGGCTCGTCCTTGGAGGACGTCTACCTGAAGTTCGCCAGGGAGGCGAAGGCATGAGCCTGGGTACATCCTGGATAATAGCGAAGAAGGACATCAAGGAGTTCATCCGGAAGAGGACCGTTCTCTACACCGTCGTCATACTCCCACTGATGATCTCGATCCTTTTCCCGACCGTGCTCGAGTTAGCCGGAAGGAAGTCGGGCGGAATCCCGGCCGCGGCTCTCCCCGGATTGCTTGGCGCCTTCTCCTGGTTCTTCGTCATAATCGCTGCGGTCATACCGACACCGATCGCCTCATACAGCATAGTGGGGGAGAAGACGGAGAAGAGCCTCGAGCCGCTCCTGGCCGCGCCTGTCACCGACGGCGAGGTGCTGCTGGGGAAGAGCATCGCCGCGTTCCTCCCATCTATCCTGGCGAGCTACGCAGGGGCCACTGTCTACATGACCCTGATGGACAGCGTGACCTACGGGAAACTCAACTACCTCTTCTACCCCAACTGGGGGATGGCTACGATTCTCCTCATCCTCGCCCCGCTCGCCATCGTCCTCAGCATCCAGTTGAACGTGATAGCCTCCTCGAGGGTGACAGACGTGAGGACGGCCTCCCAGCTGGGGAGCGTGATGTTCCTGCCCTTCATAGCCATCTACCTGGCCAGCGAGATAGGGCTGATCACGCTGAACACCACGAACCTCCTCTACATCGCGGCGGCCGTCGGGCTGGCCGACCTGGTGCTGTTCAGGATAAGCACCGCGACCTTCCGGAGAGAGGAGATACTCACAAAGTGGAAGTGAGATACCGCGCCCCTCACGTGCGGCTCTTCGCGAGAGCGTTCGCGGCGGTCACGACCATGACAACGACAACCGCGGCCCTCTTCTTCGTGTACCGCATGCCGGACCCGTCCTAGCGAACCCTCCTGCTCAGCCGTTTCGCGCGGCTTACGGGTCCCCGGTCTCACACGCGTTCGAAGACGTAAATGATGACCGGCGATGACGACTGCGGGAGGTGCCCACGGGACGGTCCACGAGCACAGGGACAGGATCTACATCAGGAAGGACATCATCCTCAAGCTCGCGGAGCACGGCGAGCTCAACCAATCCAGGCTGATGAGCTACTGCGGGCTGAACAACGTGAAGCACAAGGGCATCGTCGACGAGATGGTGGAGAAGGGCCTGATCCTCCGCACCGAGGAGACGTGGGGCGCCAAGAAGACCATCATGTACAAGGTCTCGCCCAAAGGGAGGGATCTGGCCCGGCAGATACTGGAGCCCTACGAGCTCCTCTTCCCCAGGAGAGACAAAGACGACGACGGGAGCGAGGCGAGGAGGTAACAAAGTGTCTCCACCGTTATTAGGCGAGGGAGAGGAGTTCCCAAGGCCTTGACCTCGAAGGACTCCGACGACGGCGCGGAGGCGGTCCTGTCGGAGAACATCCTGCGCATAGCTGACGAGCTGGTCGAGCAGGTGGACAGGGCTAAGAAGCTCGCCCTCGTCACCATAGCCGTAATCGTGGTGGGCATCCCGGTCGCCTGGCACGCGGCTCCCCTCTTCACAGGAACGCCGGACAACTTCCGCCTCGTGGGCTACATGACAATCGCGGTCGCGATAGCCTTCCTCGCACTGGGTGTGAGGCAATGGATGGTCCTCTCCAAGTGGACTGAGCGCTACAGGGCATACAAGGAGCTCCAGAAGAAGATAGACGCGCAGCTGGACTTCGAGGCGAAGGACCCGAAGGGCGAACGCGTCCAGTAACTTTGTTACGTAACTCATGTTACCGGACGTTATAACCGGTGCAGGGGTTTCCTTCCCCAATGCTCCTGACAAGAAGAAAGGGAATCGGACGCCCGATAATCGCCGCGATAGCGGTCGTATTGGTCGCCTTCGCCGGAATCGCCGTCTACATGGTCATGTCCAACACGGGTCCCCCGGACTCCAGCGTGTGCGCGGGGGCTCCCGCAGGAGGCTCGACCGTCCAGGTGTCCATCTACAAGGGCTCCGCCGACTCGAGCGACCCGCCGGGCTACACCCCCGACAGCATCACGCTGGTCATCGGCGTGAACAACACGGTGACCTGGACTAACAACGACTCTGTCCACCACACCGTGACCTCGACCAGCGCCCCCTCAGGCGGGTCCTTCAACTCTGGGAACATGAACTCGAGCGCGACCTGCACCCACACGTTCACGGTCCCCGGGACCTACGAGTACGACTGCGTCTACCACAGCTGGATGACGGGGACGATAGTTGTGAAGGCGGCTCCTTGACCGGGCGGTGAAATGAGCATGTCTTCCCGCAGAAAGGCCAGGCTTGTCGTGGCAGAGCTCCTCGCCGTCCTCGCGCTCCTCCTCGCCATGCTCTACACCGCGAGGTTCTACGACCCGAGCATACCCAGCATAGCGACGTACACGGGCGCGGGCACCTCCATCCTCGCCATCGTGTTCGCTGTAGCCGCGTTTCTCGTCTCGCTGAGGATCAGGTCTCCCCCGATAGCCGGCATGCTTGTCGTAGGGGGAATCCTCATGCTTGTCCCGCCGCTGCAGGCCATAGCGGAGGCCGGGGCCGTGGTCGTCCCGGGCCCAATACTCGGGGTGGTCTTCTTCGCGCCCATCCTCATCCTCGGCCTGGTCAAGGCAGTGGGCTCGAAGACGAAGGCGACCAAGAATAGGACCGCGGGCGGGGGCTACTCCGTCGCCGTCTCAACATTGTCCCTCGGGGCAGACAAGCCCAACTACAGGGTGCTGGAATACAAGTCACCCCCCTCGACCCTTCGAGGCCGCCGGCACGGTCATTGGCCGGCGAAGCTCCATCGCGGCTCGGCGGAGCCGCCCCGGCCTGTGAGCCCTAGCTCGCCTTCGAAGGCGCCCAGAGGCCTATTACGTTCCCTTCGCTGTCCTTGAAGTAGGCAGTGAAGCCCATCTCGCCGATGGCCTCCTTCTTCCTGACGGTCTTTCCCCCTCCCTTTTCCACCCTCTTCAGCGCGGAGTCGATGTCGTCCACGCCTATGGTGACCACCACCGACCCTAGCGGTCCGTCCCTCGGGCCGATCCCGCCGTTGATCGCCCCGGGGTTCTTCGGCGCCCCGTTCTCGTCCACCTCCGCAGTGGATGCCGTCCAGTAGGGCATCTTCTCCCACTGCCGCACGCTCCAACCGAACGTCTCGGCGTAGAACTTCGAAGCGCGCTTCGGGTTGTCAGCCGGTATCTCGAAATGAACCACAGAATCCATGTCGCTACAGAGGTTGACCGGATATTTAGCCGCCCACGCGGGCCCCGGCGCTACCTCTCGTACGTCCCGACCAGCCGGGCTTGCTCTAGGATGTGGTCCTTTATCGCCTCGAGGACCTGCACCCTGGTCATCCCCGGCTTGAGGTTCACCTTGCCGTCAAGCGCGTAGACCCAGAAGTAATAGTGATGAACGCCGTGGCCATTGGGCGGATAGGGGCCTATGTAGCCTGCCTTGCCCGTCCCGTTGATGCCCCCGCTGAAGGCGCCCGGGCCCTGCCCCTCCGGGAGCTTCGTCGTCCCTGCGGGGATGCCGTAGACCACCCAGTGCGTGAACCCGTCGGGGAGCGGGGCGTCAGGGTCGTGGCAGATGAGGGCGAACTGTTGCGTCCCCACGGGCGCGCCGCTCCACTCGAGCGGTGGGGACTTGTTCCCACCGTCACCTCCGTAGGTCTTCGGAATCGTCCCGAGAGGCTTGAACGCCGAGCTTGTCACCTTCAGGCTGCCGAGTTTCAGGCTCATGTCGCTTCGTCTGGGCCGAGCCTCCCGCCCCTATTTCTGCGTGCGGTTGCCCGCCGCGCCCATATTCCTAAACGCATAATGGACGACATAATCTTATATAACCTGAGAATTTTCCTGCGGGTCATGTCATACAAGGGACTGAGCACCAAGGCCCTCCACGCAGGGCAGGAAGCGGCAGACCCTGCCACAGGGGCAAGGGCCGTGCCGGTCTACCAGACGACCTCGTTCGTCTTCAAGGACGCCGACCACGCGGCGAACCTCTTCGCCCTGCGCGAGTTCGGGAACATCTACACGAGGATCATGAACCCGACCCAGGACGTCTTCGAGAGGCGCATCGCGGCCATAGAGGGCGGGACGGGTGCTCTCGCCGTCTCTTCAGGACAGGCCGCACAGACCTTCGCGCTGCTCAACATCACGAGGATCGGAGACGAGATAGTCTCCGCCAACAACCTCTACGGCGGGACCTACGAGCAGTTCCACTACTCCTTCCCGAAGCTGGGGAGGACAGTCAAGTTCGTGGACTCGACCAAGCCCGAGGCCTTCAAGAAGGCGATCACGCCCAAGACCAGGGCGGTCTACGCCGAGACCATCGGCAACCCCAAGCTCGACGTCCCCGACTTCGAGGCGATAGCCAAGATCGCCCACGACGCGGGCATCCCGTTCGTGGTCGACAACACCATCGGGGTCGGGATCGTGAGGCCGATAGAGTTCGGGGCGGACATAATCGTCTCCTCGGCGACGAAGTACATCGGCGGTCACGGCACCTCCATCGGCGGCGTCATTGTCGACGGCGGCAAGTTCAACTACGGCAACGGCAAGTTCCCCGAGTTCACCGAGCCAGACCCGAGCTACCACGGCCTCAAGTTCTGGGAGGTCTTCGGCAACTTCCCAGGCCTGGGCAATGTCGCCTTCATCATCAAGGCCAGGGTCCAGCTCCTCCGCGACCTCGGCTCGTGCATGAGCCCTTTCAACGCCTTCCTCTTCCTCCAGGGGCTCGAGACCCTCACCCTGAGGCAGCAGAGGCACTCGGAGAACGCACTCAAGGTGGCGAGGTTCCTAAAGTCGCACCCCTCTGTGAGCTGGGTCAACTACCCCGGCCTCGAGGACCACCCCAGCTACAAGCTTGCCCAGAGGTACCTGAAGGGCCAGTGCGGCGGGATCGTAGGCTTCGGGATAAAGGGCGGCGCCGAGTCGGGAAAGAAGTTCATCAACTCTGTAAAGCTCTTCTCCCACCTCGCCAACATCGGGGACGCGAAGAGCCTCGTCATCCACCCGGCAACGACGACCCACCAGCAGCTCTCGCCGGAGGAGCAGAAGACCACGGGCGTGACCGAGGACTACGTCAGGCTCTCCGTCGGGATCGAAGACTTCGAGGACATCAAGGACGACCTCGACCAGGCCCTACGAGCTGCGGCCAAGTGACCCGAGGCCTGGGAAAAGCCTATCGCCCTCTGTCCGGGGGCGGAGCGCAGGTGAGCGGGCATCCCAGACGATAGCGCGGGCTCCGTAGAGACCAAGTCCTTCACCTTCGCGGCGCCGCCACACGAGATGGCTCTCGAGGGCGGGGGGCGCCTCGGGCCGATCACCCTGGCCTACGAGACCTACGGCACCCTCGATGCAGACAAGTCCAACGCAATCCTGATAGCGCATGCCCTGTCTGGCGATGCCCACGCGGCCGGCTTCCACCCCGGCGACAAGGCCCCGGGGTGGTGGGACAACATGATAGGCCCAGGGAAGGGCTTCGACACCGACAAGTACTTCGTGATCAGCTCGAACGTCATAGGGGGGTGCAGGGGCTCGACAGGCCCCTCCTCGACCAACCCGGCGACCGGCTCGCCCTACGGCTCGGACTTCCCAATAGTGACGATCAAGGACATGGTGGACGCCCAGAGGCACCTCGTCGACCATTTGGGCATCGAGCGCCTCCTCTCCGTGTCGGGCGGCTCGATGGGAGGCATGCAGGTGCTGCAGTGGATGGTCTCCTACCCGGAGAGGATACGCTCTGCAATACCCATCTCGACGGCGCTCAAGCACACCCCGCAGCAGATTGCCTTCAACGAGGTCGGGAGGCAGGCCATAATGGCCGACCCCAACTGGAGGGACGGGCACTACTACGCCCACTCGCCCCCCGCGAAGGGCCTGGCGGTAGCGAGGATGGTCGGGCACATCACCTACATGAGCGAGACGTCGATGGAGGAGAAGTTCGGGAGGCGGCTACGGGAGTCGAAGCGCCCCGTCAAGTTCAGCCCAGAGTTCGAGGTCGAGGGCTACCTGGAGCACAGGGGGGAGAACTTCGTCAAGAGGTTCGACGCCAACTCGTACCTCTACATCACCAAGGCGATGGACTACTTCGACGTCGTCGGATCGAAGACCCCCTCGGATGTCTTCAGGGGGCTCAAGGCCAAGGTCCTAGTGATCGCCTTCAAGTCCGACTGGCTCTACCCGGCCCACCAGTCGCAGGAGATAGCCAAGGCCTGCAAGTGGGCAGGCGTCGACGCGACCTATTGCGAGGTCCACTCGACCTACGGCCACGACGCCTTCCTCCTCGAGGCGGAGGAGGAGACCAGGCTGATCAGGCACTTCCTGAGCTCGGCGCTCAGCTCGCGCGGCGCCGGGGGCACGCCCAATGAGATTAGACTACCGGGTCATCGCTGACTGGGTCAAGGCCGAATCGAGCGTCCTGGACCTCGGGTGCGGAGACGGCGAGCTCCTCTCCATCCTCGTGAAGGAGAAGAGGGTCCGCGCCAACGGGATAGAGATCGACGAGCAGGCCATCTACAAGTGCGTGGAGAAGGGGCTGAGCGTCTTCCACGAGGATCTCGCGGAGGGCCTCACGGGCTACCCGGACGAGTCCTTCGACTACGTCATCATGAACGGGAGCCTCCAGGAGGTCGCGAAGCCCGACCCCGTCTTCAAGGACGCCCTCAGAGTGGGGAAGAGGCTGATAGTGGGCTTCCCGAACTTCAGCCACATCGCTTCCAGGCTCCAGATGCTCTTCTCCGGGAAGGTGCCCGTGACGCCCTCCCTCCCCTACCAGTGGTTCGACACGCCCAACCTCCACTTCCTAAGCATCTCGGACTTCCGCGACTACTGCAGGATGAGGGGCCTGACGATAGAGGCCTCGGCCTTCCTCACGAAGGACAGGCGCGTCAGCGTCCTCCCCAACCTGTTCGCGGAGGAAGGCCTCTTCCTGCTCTCGAAGCAGCGGGGATAGGGAAAGGACCGCCGGCCTTGCTCAGCGGACGATACCTATGGGTTGTTCGGAGTCTTCCTGCAGCATCCTCGTCGAGACCGTCACCCTCCGCGTTATCCAGGGCGAGGGAGCCTCCGCCCCGAGCGACTCGTGCAGCAGGAAGACCGTCTCATAGTTCTCCCTGAATATCTCGACCGCCATCTCGTTCATCAGGTCGCTCTCAAGGCCTTGCATGTCCCTCTCCGGCGTGACCTGCGCGAACCTGAACTTGGCGGTCCCGCTCACGGTGCACGTCTGCGACCCCCTCCCGAACCCGAACGAGAAGCGCACGCCCAGGCCGTCGCCGTTCCTCTGGGTCTCTGTCAGCTGGACGTCGAAGTCGAACGGCCTGTCCGACTGGACCCCGGAGCCGCCCTGCGGGACGCTGATGCTGATCCGCTCGATCCGCGACTCGGCCGAGGCAATCCTCGGGCCGACTTCCAGACGAGCCTGAGACGGCTCTTTGGACCGCCGAACCAGGACAGTGGACAGGGGCTATTGCACCGCCTCGACAGGCTGGCCGGACGTCGACTCGACCAACCTCAGGTAGTCGTGGAGTACCCCCCTCCCCTTCTCGGTGGCCTCATACCCAGACCTTTGGCCGAAGTCGACGGAGGTGACGAACTGCGACGCCTCCAGCGCGGCCAGGCACCTCTGGAGGATCAGCCAAGAGGTGTTGCTGCGGTACATGATGTGGGTGGGCTTCGAGTCGCCGTTCGCGACCGACCTGAGGACGTCCATCATGACCTCGAACGCCGACCTCCGTCCCGCCGCCTTCCTCAGCTGCTGCGTCTCCAGAGCCTGATACATCTGATTCGCCGTCGGATGGAAAAGTGCCCGACGTTATATACAGCGAAGAATCTCCAACCCACTCCTGCGACATGTCCCCGAAACATAGAATCTGGTTCTATGTTTTCTTGCAACAATCGCATCTGAAGCAGAGCGCCTTTGAACTAATTTGAACACCGTTCGAATTCGCCAGTGAGTTCCAGGCCGAAACCGTGGGTATTCTAGGTGTCCCTGGTGACCTTGAGCCCTTCATCTCCGTACGATGCGTGGACGGTGAACAGCCCCCTGACCAGACTGAGCACCCTATCGTCCTGGGCGTCGCGCTTGACCACGAACAGCGCCGTGGTGCTCGGCTCTCTGGCGAGCAGCTCCTTCTGCGCCTTGAGGAACGCGTAGGTCCTCTCGAACCCCAACGAGACGAGGAGGTCGGAGACGCTGTCGAAGATCATCAGCTCCTTCCTGTTCGAGTGCGCCTGGAGCTCCTTCGCGGTCAGGTCGAGGAAGACCGCCTGGTCCTCCTGTGGGACGAGCGTCTCGCCCGGGTTCCCCGACGGCTTCGGGTAGGCCGTCTGAGATGTCATCGCGAAGATCTGCACCCCCCCGGCCGAGGCCAGGGCCGAGTAGATAGGGCCCCCCTTCCACGTAAAGGCGAAGACCGCCGCCCCCGACGCTTTGAACGCGCTCGCGAACTGCTTCGCTATCGTCTCGTAGCTCATGGCCGGGTCGACCTCGAGGAGGACGATCTTTCCGGCGAACCGCAGGACGTCGACCCTCCCTTCCTTGTCCTGCTTGGCCGCCCCCTCCTCCCATGGCTGGAGGTCGAGGGAGTACGCCCCCGCCAGCGACTCCACGCTCGGCGAGAGCTCTCCGGAGAACAGGGCGTGTACGCTCAGCTCGGTGTCGAGCTGTGTCACGAACAGTTTCATCACCTGGGTCTCGTCCACCGAGGGCAGTATCACGTACCCGTGCTTCGACCCGTCCCTCCTCTGCACGACTAGCCCCAGCGTGTGGACTGCGCCCGACTTGCCCACGAGCTTCGGGCTGAGGACCTTCGCCCCGTCCTCCGTCCTGACCCTCTTCTCCAGGACGGCGTAGCGGTCGGCCTCCTTCACCCCGATGGTCGGAAGGTAGGTCAGCGCCTTTGAGATGCGCTCCTTGGTTATCTTCTCCAAGCTGAGGGGTGCGGCCTCCTTCTTGAGCGCGAGGTAGTGCTCGAGGATCGAGGTTCCCCTAGGGGTAAGGGAGTATGTCACCCTCTTCCCCTCCACCTGCCTCGAGAGGAGCTGGTTCCTTATGAGCGCCTCGAGGTACATGATAAGGTCGTCCCAGGTCACGTTGGCGAGCTGCATTATCCTGGTCGGCTTCTCGTTCCCCTTGGAAATCACGTTGAGGATGTCGCAGGTGATCTCGAGCTTCGACCGCCTCCCGGTCGCCCTCTGGGTGTCCTCGAACAACCTCCCGATCCCTCCTTCCAGAGCTCCGGACCAGGCTTTCGTATGTAAGCGTTCGCGAGCCCACCGGGCCCGCGCCCCGTCTCACCTGCCCTTGGCGCCCGCGGCCGCCGCCCTCTCTATCCTGACATTGCTCCGCCATATCTCAGCGATGACGAAACCCACCACGGCGGTCACGCCCACCGCGAGGGCCAACCTGTCCTCAGTCGGGTTCGATGAGAGTATCGCCGCGTCGAGCAGGACTAGGAAGGCCGCAGCCAGGAGCATGTTCTTCCTCCAGCCGCCCGGCGGGTGGCGTTCGCGCTTCAAGGTCCCGTTCCCGACCCCGCGCTCCCTCGTATTAAGGCCGCGGGCATTGGCCTACGAAGTGAACGCGAATGGGTTGACAGGGAAGAAGGCTAGGAAGAACGCGACGGCCGCCGCGAGCCAGAAGAGGATCAGGAGTCGCTCCGCCCTTACCCTCCCCCTCGAGAGGAACGCTATCGCCATGGGGATCCCGAGCGCCAAGCCGACATCTGTGTTCAGGAAGTAGAACGCGTACTCCACCCTGTCGCTCACCAAAGAGATGTAGTACATTGGGAGGTACGTCCCCGCGATGAGGCACCCCACAAGCCCGTCGACCTCCGTGGCGCTCCGTCTCGCGAGCTTCCAGACCACCACGGGCACGATGACCCAGAACGAGTACCAGACCACGAGGTTGCCGATCCCCCGCCAATCGATGGGGTGGTACTGCGTCACCGAGAGGAGGGAGCCGTTCGGCGCCCTGGACGTCACGCTCACCGTGTTGACGTAATAGGCTAGGGGCGCGACGTTGAACGGGAGCACCCAGCTCCATGGGTAGCAGTTCCACGCGTTGGTCTTCCCGCAACCCGTGAGGGAAGACTGGTAGACGAAGTAGTACTCGAAGTTCTCAAGGGGGTCTGTGACGTTGTACGCCCCGATGGACGTCGTGACTGTCGTGGTGGTCGTCGAGTTGTCGGCGGAGTTGACCACCACAGTCGGCTCCACCACCACCGACGTCGCGCCGGCTGGATGGTACGCAAGGTCGTAACCCCAGAGCGGAACGCCCACCACGACCAGGACTATCGCGACGAATGCCAGGACCTTCCTCCATCCGAAGATGGGAAGACCGGGCGTCCTTATCTCCTTCCCGTGCGCCCAGAGGTGATACAGCAGCAGGGCGAGGAGGAAGAAGACGCCCGACTCCTTGCTGAGTATGCAGAGGCCGAACCCCAGTCCCGATAGGTAGTACCGCTTCCGGAAGTAGGCGACGAACCCCAGCAGGGCGAAGAGGATCGGCGGGCCGTCGAGGAGGAGGAGCGAGGTGTGTATGAAGAACAGGTTCTCGAACGCGAGCATCGACGCGGCGAGCATCGCCTTCTCCTTCGAGAAGAACTGCCTGGCCAGCTCGTACATCAGCCAGACGGCGAGCGTCCCTATCACGGCGTAGAATATCCTCCAGCCGAAGAAGTTGTCCCCGAAGACGGTGATCCCAAGCGCGCCCCAGACCTTCCCGAAGAACGGGTGCTCGAGGTTCGACGCCACCCCGTGGAGGAGGTCGAGCGAGGCGGGCACGTAGTAGGACTCGTCGAAGACCATCCCTCCGCCGTTCGAGGTGTCCGAGGGGAAGGAGAGGGCGAACAGGTGGAGGGCGAATATCAGGAGGAGGAGGTGGCCGATGTTGATGCCTCCGACCAAACGCCTGAGGAGCCCAGGGCGCTGGTCTTCCGAGGGCGGTTCACTTCCCGCGTCCAAGACTTCCGCCGCCTCCTCCCGGCGATATAACCTTCAAACCGCCTCGGATTGTCAAAGGAATTACCCAGCTTGTCTAGATTTCATGGCACCTTGGGTAATCAGCCTTCCGGCCCTTTTCGAGGGCGCTGACCCCAGAGATGAGGCTAGACCGCGAAGCTCGCCGCCGAGGTTCGGCCGCACCGCCACCGCGGACAACAAATCCTTACCATAGTTTCCTAACGCTTAAATTGACTGGCGGTTTTTACCCCCCAAGATTGAGAAAGTCGCTGTCTTTTGCCTCTGTTCTTGCAATACTCGCTGTATTAAGTCTATCCGGTGTCAGCGTGGCGTTCGCCCAGTCAAATGCCTGGACCTCGAGCGGGTGGGTCACCTCGGCGACCGTCCAGGACCTGACCGGTAACGCCAATCTCGCCTCCGACCAGCCGCTCCTTGCTGGCCACTCCTACAACGTGACCCTCGACATAGTCGTCCCCAACACGTCGACCAGCACCTCCAACTTCTCCGTCAGCCTGAACCCCGCCCTCGCACCCGCCGCTACAGGGCCCGTGGGGGCCTTCTGGGCGGTCCACAACCCGTCCTACGGCGGCTACGCCAAGGCGATCTTCGTCCCCGGCAAGCCGACCGTGACCTTCAACTTCGTCCAGGGGACGCTCAAGCTCTCAGCGTACTTCCAGGTGCCGAGCAACTTCACCAACCCGGTCGCGAAGTATTCCGCGCCGTCCGGCAACGGCACGATCAGGCTCCACATCCCGCAGGAGGGCGTCATACTCGTCTCCGTGGTGCCCTTCCTCTCCACAGGGATCGGGTCATTCTCTGCCACGGTGCAGGACCAGACGATCCAGACCTACCTTACGGACTACAACCAGACCTCCGCGCTCGTGCCGTCGGGCAAGATTCCTTCCACCTACTCCTCGCTGGTCAACTCCCTCCTCGGCGAGGCCGCCGCCCTGAACAAGATAGGCCTCCCCGACAACGGGACAGCCCTCCTCAACGTCATAGTGCCCTCCGCCTTCCCGACGCCTCCCAACAGCTCGCTGCAGACAGACCTCCTCGTCGGGCTTGCGGCAGCCATCGTCGTGATAGTCCTCCTCGCGGTCCTGACCATGAGGAGCAGGGGGAGGAGCGGCTACTCCAGCCACATCATCAACGACGTCCAGAAGGACCTCGCCGTCCTCGAGGTGACGGCGGCGAAGTACGACAGGGCGATGGCTGACAAGTTGAAGTCCCTCAGGGACAAATTGAGCGAATCCAAATGAGCAACACCAGCAACAACGCGGCAAAGATGGCTTCCTTCGCGAGCATCCACGTCATGGGGCTCGGCGGGACCGGCACGAACGTCATCCAGGCGCTGATAGAGAGCGACCGGTTCTTCAAGCTCCTCACGGCCGAGGACTTCAGCATCGCCTGCCTCTCGGTGGACGTCGCGGACGCTGACATCGCCAACCTGGTCCAGTCATACAAGAACGTCCAGGCGAAGCTCGAGGCCAAGGGGGTCTCCGTCGACCACCTCTGGGTGAGGGGCCTGGGGATGAAGTTCAACACTCCAGAGTCGCTCTTCGAGTTCATGACCAAGTACAACACGTACCTCATGAAGGAAGGCATAGTCGCCACCAACTACAAGCCCTGGGTCCAGTCCTCGATGACCATACCTCCGCTCGCCGGGGGCGTCGGGAGGATGAGGGCGCTCAGCAAGGCAGTCTACGCGCTCAACTACTACCACTACAGCGAGCTCAACAGCGCCATCTCGGTCTTCAAGGACCGCGTCCTCACTTCGAAGTACCAGCCCATCGTCGTCCTCGTATTCGGCCTGGGCGGCGGCACCGGGAGCGGGATGGTCTTCGACTTTGCGAGACACCTCCGCGCCAAGCTCGGCTCGTCCGTCCCGATACTTGGGCTCGCGATACTCCCGAGCGCGGCGGACGACCTCTTGGCGAGGGGGCCGGCGCCCTACAACGCGCTCCTCGAGGCCGAGCTCCTCTTCAACAGGAAGCTCAACGAGCAGGTCGCCAAGAAGTACGGCGCCGCCTACGCCAACCCCTTCACCTCGCTCTTCTTCCTGCCCCTCGACCCCGTCTACAACAACAGGAACAGCCTCGTCACGGCGAAGAAGGAGCTCGACGACTGCATCATCGACATACTGAGCATGTTCATGAGGTTCGACCTCGCCGACCTGTTGAGCAGGGTGGGGACGAACAACGACTTCGGCCCCAACTGGGCGCACACCCTGGCCTATCTGAGGATCAGGTACCCGGTCCAGGACTACATCGACTACATGCACGAGTACCTGAAGCTCCTCGAGACACTCGGGACCTTCATGGACGCGAAGAAGGAGGCGCTCACGACCATCAACGAGGCGATGAAGAACAGGTTCCTGATGCTAAAGGGCCTCTACCGCAGGAGCCTCGTCCAGACCAACAACTACCGCCCCGACTCCTTCGACACCGAGGTCGAGGAGGTGATCAGGAGGGCGGGCAAGTTCGAGGCCGAGTTCAAGAAGCAGGTGCGCGGCCTCGAGGACTTCTCCGGCAACTACAACCAGAGGTGGACCAAAGTCCTTCAGGCGATGTCCTTCCCCGCCGACACGATCGAGTTCGGCGTGATCCAGAGCCTGAAGCACTGGCACCAGCAGATATCCAACCTAGGAGCGAACTACGACCAGTTCCTCAAGGACATCCCTGTCTACAAGGCCGAACTCGAGAACAGCATCACGGCCAGCAAGTTCCTCACCTCGAGCCAGATCAGGCAGATACGGAGCTACATGAGCTTCGTCGAGCTCACCGCCTCCGCCCTCGAGACTCTCAACCTCTACATCCGCGCGAAGGGCCTATCCGACGAGGTCGCCGTCCTCTACGCGAAGGACGAGAGCAAGGAGGGGCGGTTGGCGTCGGCGAAGGGCGAGACTGACCTCCTGCCGCTGTACAAGGCCGCCGGGTACATCCTGAACAGGCCAGAGACGGAGATCAAGGTCTCCGACCAGTACATCCCTGGCATCAGGGTCGTCAAGAAGGGCCTCGACGACACCTTCAGGGAGGCGAGCGCATCCCTAGAGTCGGCGGAGAGGCTCCTCGCACAGAAGGAGCAGGACCTCAACAGGCTGAGCAGGGAGGTCGACAAGATCAAGCTCGACGTCAGCGGGAAGAAGAAGCTGATGAGGCGCACCCAGGAATCGCTCCAGACCGAGGTCGAGGCCGTACGCGCGCAGATAGAGGGCCAGAGGACCGACCGCGACAAGATGCGCGCTGACCTCGACAAGCTCACCGAGCTGGAAAAGGCCCTGGAGATCACCTCGCCCTACAGGAAGATACTCGCGAGCGTGGTCAACAAGTCCAACGAGCTCAACACCCTGATGAGCGGCATCACAAACACCGGGAGCTACTACGAGAGGGTGGTCGAGCTGAGCGAGGTGGAGCAGGTCAAGATAATGGAGAAGATACTCCGCGAGGACGAGGAGAGCCTGAAGGGCGACTCCATCCTCAAGGAGATAGTCGACAGGGAGAGGTTCAGGAGCATCGTCAAGAGCTACATCCGCATCTTCAGCGTCCCCAACTACCCCGGGCTCTCCGACACCTACAGGTCCGACCTCATCTGGGCAACCGTGGGCATACCTCCGGGCCTCTGGGACCAGGAGCTCCAGGGCGCGCTCTCGAGCACCCTCAACGTGTATTCCAGTGTGGAGGCCAGCAAGAGCATCTCCCTACGCCAGATTCCCCAGATGGACCCGTGGACGATCACCTTCCTCGTCATCATGGCGAAAGCCAGGACCGACCAGATAGAGAAGTTCCCGGCGATGAAGAACGACATGGAGGGGGTCCAAAAGTCGGAGAGGATGCTCTTCAGGAGCTTCCTCCTCGAGCAGGGCCTGCCAAGCCTCGACGACCTGATAATGAAGTTCGAGGAACGCAGGGCAGCGCAGAGCGCCAAAGAAAGGGGGGCCTGATGGAGGAAGTTGAGAGTAGGCCAAGGGCAAGGGTCATTGCGTACACCTCAGCCCTGATCATAGCCATCGCCTCCACGATCTACCTCTCCGTGGTCCCTTTCCTCCCAGCGCCACCGGTGGTCCCAGCCCTCGTTGGGGTGGGGCTGGGCGGGCTCTCGCTCCGCAACAGGGGAGTGGCCGTCGCCACGCTCTACCTGCTGGTCTACTTCTCGGTCCTATGGCAGATGATAGGCTTCGGGTTCTTCCAGCTCCTCTCGGCGGGCGTTGGCCTCGCGGTCATAGTCGCGATGGCGGTCCCTCTCCTCCCCTTCATGGTCAAGAGGGTCGAGCTCACGTCGATGGCCCTCTCGGTGATGGCCGTCTCCCTGATGCTCACCCCCGCCTGGTTCGTCTCGATACCACTCATCGCGGCGGCCGCCTTCGCCTTCGGGAGCTTCGCCAGCCTCGAGGCGATCGCCCTGACCTACCTCTTCTTTCTCACGCCCTTCCTCCTCCTTGAGAACGCGCTTTACTTCACGACGACCACAGGGGCGACCGCCCCCATAGTCTTCGGCCAGTTCACAGCGCTGGCCCAGAACCTCCGGCCCCCCCTCCCTGGTCTGAACGTCCTCTTGACCGGCCTGCCGGCGGACTACCTGTCGAAGCAGGCACTACCGGTCTCCAACTGGCTCGCGACCGACCCGGGGGTCCTCGTCATCCCGATGGTGATACTCGGCGTGATACTGGTCGCCGCCTCCTCCGTCGGGGTCGTCACCCAGAGGCTCATCGAGAGGTTTGAGAAGGCGCGGGAGATGCGGGGTCCGGTCAAGCTCGTCCTCGCCCCCCTCGTTGTCGCCGTGGTCACCCCAGCGGTCTTCATAGTGCTCGTCACCCTCCTCTCCAGGCCGGAGAGCGGGGGCTTCCAGACATCCCTCACCAACGACCCCTCGCACCTCCAGGCGATCTACATGCTCGGATCCTCCTTCCTCCTCACCACGTCGTTCATCGGCCGCGAGTCGCTCATCCTGAGGCTAGAGAGCGTCCAGGTCGGCACCGAGGGCCTCGAGAAGGTGATCGACTACTGCCTTGTCAAGATGGAGGACGCCCAGAAGCTGATCGACACGGTCGCCCGGCGTGTTCCATCTTTGAGCCTGAGCGCCGAGAGGCAGGCCATCTCGGAGTACTCTTCTCACATCGCCGACGTGAGGCGGCAGATAGCGGGGGCGAGCACGTCGAGGATCCTAGAGTTCCAGAAGGCGCTGGAGGAAACAATCCTCCAGCCACTCTCGAAGGAGAGCGAGGTCCTCACCCAGAGGGTCGCGAACGAGCTCAGGGGCCTCATCTCAGCCACAGCGACGGCGAACAGCCACCTCGAGGAGGCCGGAGTCCCCCTCCGCTACCCCGACATCCCGGGGAACCTCACCGGGCGCACCCTCGAGGAGCTCATGTCTGCCTACGACGCGGCGACCTCCGCGATCAGACAGGTCACGGGAGGCCTGGCGGACCTCTACGTCCGCGAGTCTGCCGCCCTAGACTCGGTAATGCACCAGCAGGAGGTCAACCCTCCGGTCAGCGCCTCGGTCCTCCTCTCCTCGAACGAGTTCGTGGGTGCCATGAGGCTGGTGGCCGAGGAGTACTGGCTCCAGTTCCACCTGAGGTGGACCGAGCCGCTCGAGCAGAAGAAGGCGGCGCTCCTGGGCAGGCTCAAGGCGCTCGACGAGACCATCGGCGAGGCCGAGAGGCCGGAGCTGGAGTCTGTGGTGTCCACGATAGGCAAGGCCAGGCCCGCCACCTCGACGGTCACCCTCGAGGCGCTCCAGCGCCTATGCTCGATGCTGGGCTCGCTGGTGACCAGGACTGCCTCGGGGGCGGACAGGGTAGGGTCGATGCTAGAGTCCCTCGACCTCAAGGCGGCGAGGATGATGAAGTTCGAGACGACCAACCGCCTGAGCGAGGTCATCGAGCTGAAGAAGAAGCTAGAGTCCGTCGAGCCGAACTTCGACAGCGTAACGAAGTTCCTGGAGGCCGCGGCCGACGTCCTAAGGAGCCAGGCCTTGGCCTGGAGGACCGACCGCGACAACCTTGTCACCCTCGCCCAGTACCCTCTCGCCAAGAAGATAATCGACGACATGTTCGCTGGGAAGAAGGAGCTCTCGCTCTCCAAGCTCCCCTTCCAGAGGAAGGCCGCAGCCCTGTACGGCCAGCTCTACGCCACCGGGACCCCCGGCGTCGAGCTCGACGACGAGGGGGAGACCCTGGTGGTGAGGGAAGAGATTGCCTAAGTGCCCCAACGGCCACGAGCAGGCGCTCGGCCTAAAGTGCCAGGCGTGCGGCGCCCCCATCTCTTACAGGGGGGCTCTCTCGGAGCTGAGCAACCTCCCTCAGGTAAAGCCGGAGTACGGGGCGATCTCCATGCTCACCGTGGGGTACCCGCGCCTGTCGTCGAGGGCCGAGTTCGTGGGAGAGATCGCCTCTGGCCCGACAGAGCTCAGGTCGTCGACGTCATTCCACGTCGCCGGGATACGCGGGGGGACGTGGCTGGAGTTCAGCGAGAAGTACCTAAAGGACCTCCGCAGGTGGATGACTATCGTCGGGGTCGACAAGGCAACCGACAGAGTCCTCGTAGTCGACACCACCGACCCTCTGTCTGTCCTCGCGCTCTCCGCCCTCCCGAAGCTCCAGAGGACGATGGTCGTCGCGGTGACCGCCGACCAGGACTGCACCCCCGTAGAGCAGAACACCAGCTACGTCGCGGTCTCCCTCGCCCTCAAGAAGGGCCTGCCGATCATAGCGCTCTCCTCGTCCTTTGAGAAGGAGATGCTCTTCTTCACCGAGGACAGGGGCTTTGCCACAGGACCAGAGGCGATGTCTCGGCTCCTTGAGCCTCTCCTCGCTGCCTCGGAGGACCTCATGGACCTCCTGGAGAGGGACTTGAGGCTGGGCATCAAGCTCCACTGCATCTCGGCGATTCTGGCTGGCTCGAAGAACGTCTATGGCATAGCGACCAACGCGCTGATGGCGCAGACCTACAACTTCTCCCTCGGCACCAAGCCGACCGACTACCGCACCGTCCACACCCTCGTCCTCGCCAGCAAGGACAGCCAGGGCGAGTTCGAAAAGTCCTTCGGTGTCTTCAGGAACAGGAAGTTCAAGGACGCCCTCAGCGCCGAGCTCCGCTTCAAGGAGACGCCGTCCCCCCTCTACGACATGGTCACGATCTACGGGATGAAGGGCGACTCCTTCCTCGAGAGCATCGCCGGCGGGTACGAGGCGATAGTCAAGAGCATGCCGGAGCTGAACGTGGACGGGGTTTGATGGAGATTGGCTGACTCCCTGGAGTACAGGCTCGTCTCGGCGACGTACCGGGACAAGGTCTACCCCGACGGCGTCATCTTCATCGACTCTCGCGGTGAGATAGAGCTGAGGCAGTGGACGGGGAAGAAGGGGAAGAAGGTCCAAGTCCCCGTGGCGAGGTTCCGCCCTGAGCTCCCTGTCAACGTGATGGTCAACGGGTCGCTCCTCAAGGTCTCGGAGCTGACCATCTCCCTCGAGTCCGCCTCGCAGGCCTCCGAGGTGGCCGAGTTCCTGAAGCGGCCGCCGAGGGTGCAGCAGGCCGAGCAGGTCCTCTCCATCGCCGAGGCGAGCGTCAAGGAGTTCTTGGTCTCGCGCGAGCAGGCGGTGGTCTTCATCTCGCGGCTCAAGACTGACCCCAGGGGGGCGCTCCTCGGGGCGGAGTCGATCTGGGCGGCGGACGAGAAGAAGGAGCCTATCGACGCCGTCTACGCTAGCTATTCCCTCAGGCTGGCCGAGGCCATCAACAAGATGGTTGCTTCGCTGGGAGGCGCGGAGAGGCAGCTCGGGCCCGCCGTCTTCGAGAGGATGTGCGCCCTTGCTTACACCGTGGGGATGGCCCAGAACGCCGCCCTGACGGGAGCAGCCGGGAACGAGCAACTCTTTGCTGCCCTCCAGGAGCTCGGGATCGCTGCGAACGCCCAAGACCTGGGAAGCGAGAAGATGACCGAGAGGTTCCTCCAGAGGGCCCACCCGGCCCTGGTCGCGCTGACCCTCGAGCAGATGCTAAAGGCCTAGGACGCGGCCGCCGGAGGCCTGGCAGCCACGGTCAGGCTTACCGTCATGGGAGTCGTCCCCCTCATCACCCCTACTTCGAGGGTGTGCCCGGGCAGGGCGTTCTCCTCAAGGTACGACGCGAGCGCGTCGTGGTTGACTATCCTAGTCCCGTTGATAGAGACTATGACGTCCCCCCCCAGGAGGTAGTCCGTCCCCTCGATCGTCACCTGCTTCGAGCCCGCGTGGATGCCTGCCTTGGCCGCGGGCCCGCCAGAGACTGTCGTCTCGACGAGCACGCCGTAGGTCACGTTGTTGCCGTTCGACTGGCCGACCTGGTAGGTCATGTCCGCCGTCCCTATCCCAAGGTAGGGGTGGAGGTTGTAGCTCCCCGTGGAGATCAGCGGCCCTATCTCCCTTGAGACCGCGTCCGAGGGGATCGCGAACCCCACGCCCTGCGAGCCGTTCACCGTCGCCGTCGTAAGCCCTATCACCTGCCCGTTGGTGTTGAAGAGGGGCCCTCCAGAGTTCCCGGGGTTTATCGGCGCGCTGAACTGGATGATGTCAGCTATGGAATAGTTCCCTGCGGTCGTCTCGGTGATCGTCCTCCCCAGCTGGCTGACCACGCCCACCGTGAGCGACCCTGCTAGCCCGTACGGGTTCCCGATGGCTGCGACCGGGTCTCCCACGCTGACCGAGGACGACGACGAGAGCGTCAGCGGGTGGAACTCGCTGGCTGGGGCGCTGGGCACCTTGACTATCGCCAGGTCGCTGTAGGGGTCCGTCCCCACCACCGCGGCCGGGAACGCGTCCCCGTTCCAGAATATCACCGTCATGTTGGTCGCGCCGTCCACCACGTGGTAGTTGGTCACCACATAGTCGGCGCCGTTGTAGTCCATCACGAACCCCGAGCCCAGTACCTCGCCCGTCTGGGTGAGCTGCCCGAAGAAGCTGCTCACCGTCTGCGTGATGAACCCGTCCACCGTGACCACGCTCGCGTTCGCCGCCTTGTAGATCTGGACCGCGTCTATCGGTATCGTCGACGACCCGCCCGAGGGCGGGGAGCCGCCGCTCAACGTGGTCGTCGAGACGGCGGTCGAGGTAGAGGTGACGGTGTTGGTCACCGCGGAGGACGCGCGACCTCCAATAGTGTAGTATGATATCCCCGCCCCGAGTCCCGCGGCGAGGATGAGGAGGAGGGCGATCAGAGCGACCCTCCGCGCACCTAGGCCTTGAGAAGGATAGTCCATATTCAGTTCCACCTGTGGTTTGATGACCTTCGTCGGCGGGAGTCTATTAATCCGATTGGTTCATCCGTCTATCAAGCCTGCGTCGGGCCGATCACGACGATGCCCAGGACCAGCATGAACAGGACCAATGCCGTTATCCCAGCGTAGAGCATGTCCCTCTCCCTCAGGAAGAGGACGACCGAGGCAGAGACGCGGACGACGGGGGTGGCGATGAGGACCATCGTCGCGACCTCGAGGACGCTGAGGCCGTTTCCGGCCGCCAGCCCGCCGATGATGGAGGACGGGCTCAGCGTCGGCCTCCCCAGGCCAGCCCCAACCGCGGCTTGTATCGACGTAGATGCGCCTGCCGGCGGGTTCGCGACGAAGAGCAGGACACCCGCCGCGAAGACCACCGAGCTGAGCAGGACGCCGTACCTCAATATCGCCCCGACGACGTCGCCCAGCTCGTCGTCCCCGACCCTGTCCTTCAATGCTGGACACCCGTCAGTATCATCTCGGCACCCAAGAGTAGCAGGACCACGATGAACAGAATCCGGATCGAGGCTGGTTTCGACCTCAGGAGGAGCCTCGCCCCGCCCATCGACCCAGCGACCACCCCGAGGGCGACCGGCGCCGCGAGGACGAGGTTGACGTAGCCGCCGACGTAGAGGATCCCGGTGCTCGCGGTGGCAGTCACCCCTATCATGAAGTTGCTCGTCGTCGTGGAGACCTTGAACGGTAGTTTCATCAGGGTGTCCATCCCCAGGACCTTGAGGACCCCCCCGCCGACCCCCAGGAGGCCGGACATCAGACCGGCGGAGAAGATGACGACGAAGCCGGCGGGCACCCGTGTCGCGACGTATGGCACCCGGGCCTTGAGCCGGGTGTCCTCGTACTCCCCGCTCAGCTTCAGCCTGCGAGCGGTCTCGTTGGGGGTGGTGTTGACCATCGACAGGCCCTCCCTCTCCATCCTGGCGTTCTGGTAGACGTTGTAGGCTGAGAAGACCAGGACGAGCCCAAATATGATGAAGATGACCCAGCTCAGCCCGCTCTTCACGAAATACAGCGTGGTCAAGACCCCGACCAAGGAGCCGAGGACCGAACCTATCTCTAGGAACATCCCGATCCGCAGGTTCGTTATCCTGTCCTTGACGTAGGCCGAGGCCGAGCCGCTCGAGGTGGCGATGGTCGATATGATGCTGGCGCCTATCGCATACTCTATCGGGATCCCGAAGACAATCGTAAGTGCTGGAACCACGAGTATCCCTCCCCCGAGGCCGACCATCGCCCCGATGAGGCCGGCAAGGATGGATATCAGGAACATCGCGAGTATGTACTCGTCGATCCCGACCACGACGGCTCAGAACTCGGTCCGGGCCATCGTAAATAAGGTTGAGTCCCTTCGGCCACGCGGGACCATGGGGTTCTATATCACTTCTATCGAGGATTCCGAGAACCCTCGCCTGACCAGTATCTGCACGACCCTGTCCCTGTGGTCGCCCTGGAGAAGGATTATCCCGTCCTTGACCGTCCCGCCCGTCGCGAGCATCTTCTTCATCTTCGTCCCTAGCTCCTGAAGGTCCTTCTCATTCATCTTCAGCCCCTCGACAACTGTGGTGGGCTTCCTGAACCTCCGCATCTCCATCCTGACCTTCACCCGGGCCTCTTCCCGGTCGAGCTCCGCCACTATGTCTTCGAAGCCCTCGTCCTCGTCGCCGACACTCACTTGTGAATCATAGTGCCTCTCATTCTACTATTAAGACTTAGGCCCCCCCGCCTTTCCGAGACGTGGCGCCCGAGCCCCGCCGATCTCATATTGATTTATAACGCCAAGCCTGGTTCGGCGCACGCGTCGGGCCCGTAGCTCAGTAGTCGCGAGAAGACTGGGCAATCTGGTCAGAGCGACCGGCTCATACCAATCGCGGAGAGACCGGTCGGTCGCCGGTCCGAATCCGGCCGGGCCCACACATCCCACAACCCTCCCCGCGGCTCCCGGGCCGCTTAACACGCGCGCGGCAAATCGGGTTGGCCGGGACAAACAACCGCTTTATCCCCCGTCCCACCAGTGCGAGGCCTTGGCTCCCCCCAGCATCCTCGTCGTCCAGAACGCACAGTGGGAGGGGCCAGGGCTGATAGAGGAGTGCGCCAGCGTCGTGGGCCTCGACCTCGCCATCGCCCGGATGTTCCACAGGCAAGGCTCCATCCCTCTCGAGAGGCTGGAGAAAGGAGGCTTCGTCGCTGTCGTCGGGCTGGGGTCGCCCTCGACCGCCTATCTTCCGGAGACCAACCCGAACCACCACGACCTGGTCGAGCTCTTCAAGCAGACCCGTAGGAGAAAGATCCCGTCGTTCAACGTCTGCTATTCCATGCAGCTCTTCTCGATAGTCCACGGCGGGAAGGTCGCGAAGAACCCCGCAGGGAAGGAGGTCGGGCTCTACGAGGTGACCCCCAGCCGCGAGGCCGAGTCCGAACCTGTTCTCGGGGGCATGGGCCCCTTCGTGACCCTCCAGTGGCACGGCGACATCGTCGAGCGCCTCCCCCCGGGGTCGGTCCACCTGGCTTCGTCGGAGAAGACAGAGAACCAGGTAGCCGTCCTCGACGGGATCCACTACCTCTTCCAGGGCGACGGACAGGCGGCCACCCCTCGCATGGTTAGGACGTGGCTCCGCCGAGACGGGAAGTGGGCTCGCGAGGGGACCGGCCTCGACGGGTCGAGACTCCTGGCAGACGTCGGCGCCCACGAAGCCTACCTCAGGAACACCTACATCAGGATCTTCAGCAACTTCCTCGGCCTCGTCCTCTCCTACTCCTAGGGCACCTTCTTCGTCTCTTCGAGCCTGCTGGAGTGCTGGTGGACTATCTTCCACGAGTCCCCGAACTTGCCGACCACCATCGTCACCCTCGACCTCCCCGAGACGGTCGAGCCCTCGAAGGAGTAGTCGTTGACGAACACCCCCTTGTAGCTGAGGTAGAAGGTCGCTATCGCCATGAAACCCACCACATCAATCCTCAGGTCCTCGACCTTGTAGTCATAGTCCGATATGTTGGCGAACCTCGCCTGCTCGTACATGAACGCCTCGTTGACGTTCTGCCTAGTCAGGGGAGGAGACTCGTCGAACTTTGTAAAGTACTGGGCCGGCGCGAAGAACTTCGAGAGGCTCGTGATCTCTTTGCTCTTCCCGACCTCGAAGTACGCGGTGATGAGCGCGGCGACCTCCCTTCTTGACTGGTCCAGCTGGCGCGACTCCAACGGGTCTGCCACGACGTGCCATTACATAAGGTGGGTCGCGTCAACGCCCCAGCCCCAGCGCGCCTCTGGCGCGGAGGAGTATCCTGGTGCCGAGGGGGAGGTCGACGACAGGTCCCTTGGTCGGCATCAGCTTGCCGTCGCTCAGCTCGTAGACCGGCTTCCCCGAGGCGAGCGCCCTCTCCACCTCCGGCTTCACCCCCTCTGTGACGTTGCCGTAGTGCCTGGAGAAGACGAGACAGTCGCACGAGTCAACGAGGGCGAGGTAGAACTCGGTCTCCCTCCCTGGCCCGAGGTCCGGCGGCCTGGTGCTCGGGTCCACAATCTCGTACCCGGCGAACCCCCTCTCGATCACGGCGACCTCGCGCCGCTCCGCGGCCGTCCCGTAGATCTTCATCGGGTGGGCGTAGAAGACCCGCATCACCCTTCCACCAGGTCGATTATCCTGTCGTACGACCGGCCGCACCCTTCGCACCTCCCGCCTATGATCGCACCGCCGCATTCGCACCTGACCAGAGGGTCGTTCCTCCCCTCTGGCTTCCTGACGACGAACCTCACGAACAGCATGGACTTCGCTGGCCACAGGCGCGAAGTCTTGACGTCGAGCGTCGCCAGCGGGCGGAGCCTCTCCGCTCCCCTGCCGAGCCTGTTGTCGAACGCGCCGAGCCCGCGGATCTCCACGCGCTCTAGGCCTGAGTGGGTGAACTTCGCCAGCGGCGTCGGATAGACCCTGTGCCCTTCCCGCGTGACCCTCACCTTCCCAGAATCCCTCTCGTTGTGGATGCCCAGGACGAGGGTCCCGCCATTGCGCGAGACCCGCACGACCTCGGAGAGGAGGGGGGCGGGGTCCGGAATGTGGTGGATGACCCTGACTATCGCGACAAAGTCGAACACGTCGTCGTCGAATGGAAGGTGGTCGAGACTGCTCCTTATCAGGGTGGTCTTCCGCAGCCTGGCCGACGCCCTCCTCAGGTTGCTCAGGGAGTAGTCTAGCATGAACGTCCTCCCTATCCTGTCCTCCAACACGGCGGTGATCCTCCCGAACCCGCCCCCCAGCTCGATACCTGTCTCCCCGACGGCCCACCTCGAGACCAAAGTCCTCTCGGCAAGGTCCTCTATCCCCCTCCCGCGCCACACCCTGGAATAGTCGAAGCTCTCGTAGTCTGGAATCTGCTCCATCAGCTGCGCGGCGAGACCGGTCGGTCCTTCTTTTCTGACCAACGCGTCGCTCTACCGGCTCGGCAGCGCCTGATACATCTTTCCGAGCTCGACGTACCGTCGCGAGGCGTACTCCAGTCGGTCAGGTCCTATCCAGGTCTTGAATACGGCGTCTGTCTTGCCCGCCTTCGCCAGCCTCCTGTTCATCACCCACGCCCTGAGGTGGACGTACGAGCCGAGGGTGAGGTATAGGAACTCGTTGACGACCCTCGAGCCCCTCCTGCGGCTGCGGTTCGCTTTGGCGTTCGCCTCCGCCTCCGCCAGCCTCCTGTCGTAGAACTTTGGGAAGTATGACCTCATCCACGGGGCGTTCTCCAGGATCGACAGATATGCGTCGTATCCGGAGAACACCTTCGCGGTGAGCGTGTCCCTCGCGGAGAGCGCGGTCCTCTGCCGCCCGAACTCCTCGCGCCACCTTCTCTCGTCCATGACGAAGCTGAAGCAGAACGGCTGATGGGCGGGCTTGTCCGTCTTCGAGGCTATCCGCGACAGTATGAGGGCCTTGAGCATGAACGCCCACATCCCGTCGGTCCTTGTCACGACGTAGTAGTCGATGTCGTCGTCCGGGCGGGCGGACAGATAGGAGTTCGTCCCGGCTATCGCCACGAAGGCCATCCCCTCGCTGAAGAACCTCGAGAACCTCATCCCCGCCTCGACGTTTGCAATCGCGCGCCTCCGCCTTTCCTCCGCTTCGTCCAGCGCCTTCTGGACGGTCTCCTGGTCTGACCCAGGCTGCTTCAGCAACACCAACCCTGACTCTACGAGGACCCTCGATGCGAGGAAGTCGTCCTTCGAGATGGCCTCCTCGAGCTCCCCCTCGGTAACGTCCAGGGGCAGGAGCTCGACGAGATCCCTGAGGATGAGCGCCGCGCCCGATGCGGCGGCGGTCCTGCAGTAGAAGAGGACTGCCTCCCTCTGCGCCCAGCTAAGGGAAACGGTTCCTTGCCGCTTGACGGCCTCGGGGTTCATCCGGAACGACCATTCATCGGGAGGGTCGGATAAAAAGGCTCGATGGAGGATGAAGCGGCGTCGGACCGACTCGAACGGTCGACCACTCCCCGGTGGTTTCCCACCTACAGGTGTCTGCCCTGCAGGGTAACAGCCTGCTGCTCTACCATGCTGAGCTACGACGCCAGACTTCGAGCCCGGCTTCGACGCGCTCTATTTGAAATTAACTAATCTCGAGAAGGAAAATTCCCTCGTGCGGTCTCAACCCTGGTGGATCTTGCCGAATTATTCGCAAAGTCTGATAAGTATTATTCTAACGGTAAGCCTATATGTATAGAATAACCCAATGTTCGACAGTGAACTAACTTGGACAAGATGAAAGTCAAGAACTCGTACATACCTTGGTCGTTCCTCGACATCGTCGCGAAGGAGGAGAAGCTCTTCCAGAAGCGCAGCATCGACGTCGACTTCTTCGCCGTCGGCCGCTCCGAGGCCGAGCCCGCCGACAAGGTCGCCTGGTACGGCAACCTCGTCAAAGAGGGAAACCTAGACGCCTACGCAGTCTGCGCCTGGGGCGCAATCGACAGGCTCGAGGGCAAGGAGCGCGAGAAGATCGTCGCGGCCACCTCCTCCTCGGGGTACGCCTTCTCGATACTCGTCCAACCGGGACTGGGGATTAAGACGGCGGCCGACCTGGCCGAGATCCCCATCGCCGTCAACATGAAGACGGGCTCCCACTATTGCATCCTCAGCGACCTCGAGAGGACCCTGCCCTACAACAAGATCAAGGTCGTCCACGGCGGCGAGCCGCACAACAGGCTGAAGGGCCTGATGGAGGGAAGGTTCCAGGCGGTCGCCCTCATCAGCCCGTACACGGAGCTCGCAGTGCAACTGGGATTCGTCAAGGTCGCAGAGACAAAGACTGTCGATGTGCTCGCCTTCGTTGCGAGGGACGACATCCCGATGGACCTCCTAACACGCTATCTCGCGGCCCTCGACGACGCCGCGAAGATGATGAAAAAGGACCCTGAGAGGTTCAGGGGCCTATACGTCAGGACCCTGAGGGAGACGTTCGCTGGCTTCCCCGACGAGTGGAAGACTCGCCTGAACAAGCTGATAGACAAGATAGCTCCCACCATTCCGATCACGACGTGGGGTGAGCTGACCGAGTACCCCAAGGACTCGTTCAACTCACTGAGCACCTGGATGACCAAGCACAACCTCCTCCAGTCGAACGTCCGCTACGAGAGCATGGTCATGAACCAGCCTCTCGAGAACGTCCAGAGCGGCTGAAGGGCGGTGGGCGAGACATGCCCCAGAAGCTGACCACCATCTCCCACGGCTACTACCAGCCGTACTTCTACTGGATGTTCCCGGTCCTGGTGGCCAAGGAGGAGGGCCTCTTCGAGAAGGAGGGCGTCAACCTCTCGGTCCACGACATCGTCCCCGGCGGCCAGCCTGAGAACAAGGCGGAGTGGTACAGGGAAGCCCTCGAGACGAGGTCGCGCGACTTTTACTTCTGCTGTGCCTGGCAGGGCGTCTACAGCACCTGCGAGACGGGCAAGGGGAAGATAGGCGCCGCGATAAAGTCCACCCTGATCAAGACGTTCGGGGTCTACACGAAGCCCGACTCTCCCATGAGGAGCATCCTCGACCTCACCGAGAGCGGGACTGAGATAGCTGTCAACAAGAACGCCGACGCCCACTACGTCACGCTCGAGAACATCGCCGAGTTCGTCCCTGCCTCCCAGGTCAAGCTCAGGCACCTCGGCGGGATAGACACCTGCTTCAAGGCCCTCGCCTCGGGCGAGGTCCGGGCGGCCACCCTCGCGGGCCCCTACGCGGAGGCGGCGGAGGCCGTCGGATACAGGCGGGTGATGGCCCTCTCAAGAACCCTCCCCACCCTCATCGTCTTCAACGACGCAGTGAGCACCTCGGCCGCGAACTCCTTCCTCGCCGCCGTCAACAAGGCGGTGGACAAGATCAACTCCGACCGTGGCAGGTACCACAGGAGGTACGTCAAGGAGTTCGAGGACGTGGTCAACAGGTACATCCCGGAGCTCAAGGGAGACCTCCCCAAGGTCAAGGCCCGCCTCAACCTGCCCGCCTGGGCGGAGTGCACCATCCTCGACGAGGCCGGGTTCAACGAGATCCACGACTTCCTCATGACGCACGGCCTCTCCGCGAGGGGCAAGGGGTATGAGGCGACGGTCAAGACCAACCTCGCCATCGCGCATTGACACCTGGTGACCCGCATTGGTGACAAGACTAGAGCGCGCCGTCGAGATTCCGCACCAATGGTACAACATCGCCCCCGACCTCCCTTCCAAGCTCCCGCCCGTCATCGACCAGAATACCCACGGGACGGCCGACAAGCAGATCCTTCACCGCCTCTTCGTCAACGAGGTCGCCAGGCACGAGTACTCCGGCGAGCGGTTCATCACCATCCCCGAGGAACTGAGGGACGTCTACTCGATCTGGAGGCCGACCCCTCTGGTCCGCGCCAAGAGGCTCGAGGCCTACCTGAAGACCCCGGCCAAGATATACTACAAGAACGAGTCAGTGAGCCCGCCCGGCTCTCACAAGGCAAACGCCGCCGTCGCCCAGGCCTACTACGCCAGGAAGGAGGGGACCGAGAGGCTGGTGACGAGCACCACGGCAGGCCAGTGGGGCACCGCCCTTGCCTTCGGCTGCACCGTCTTCGGGGTCAAGTGCACCGTCTACATGTCCAAGTCCAGCTACGACAGCAAGCCCTACCGGAAAGACCTCGCCGAGGCGTGGGGGGCGGAGATAATCTCGAGCCCCAGCGAGAGGACCTCCGTGGGCAGGAAGATACTCAAGGATGACCCGAACTCGACGGGCTCAATGGCCGTGGCGAAGAGCGAGGCCCTAGAGGACACCGAGAACGACCCGCACGCCAAGGACGCCGTCGGGAGCATCATGAACTTCGTGCTCGCGAGCCAGACCGTGATAGGCCAGGAGGCCCAGGCGCAGATGGAGAGGTACGACGACTATCCCGACATGGTCATAGGCTGCGTCGGCGGCGGGAGCAACTTCTCGGGGATCTTCTGGCCGTACTACTACAGGATGGTCAGCAAGACCAGCCCGAAGCAGGTGGACTTCCTCGGCGTCGAGTCCTCGGCGGTCCCGAAGCTGACGAGGGGCCGCTACATGTACGACCACTCCGACGTCATGAGGATGAGCCCTCTCTTCAAGATGTACACCGCGGGGCACACCTTCAACCCCCCGGAGATCCACACCGGCGGGCTGAGGGTCCACGGGACGGCCCCCACCCTGAGCCTCCTGGTCAACGCGGGGATAGTAAAGGCCCGCGCTTACAACCAGCCCGAGGTCTTCGAGGCGGGCGCCCTCTTTGCGAGGACAGAGGGGATCCTTCCCGCTCCAGAGTCGGCCCACGCAATCAAGGCGACCATCGACGAGGCGCTGCGCTGCAAGAGGCAGAACAAGTCCAAGGTCATCCTCTTCAACCTCTGCGGCCACGGCATCCTTGACATCGAGGGCTACCGCGAGTACTTCGCCGGGAAGATGAAGGACAACGACGCAGACCCTAGAGAGCTCAACCGCGCCCTCAATGAGGTAGGGGGCCTCTACCCGTGGCTACAGGGCAGCGACTAAGCACGCTGCGCCCACCGTCGTGGTAACGAATGGCCAGGAGAAGGCCTCTTTCCTACGGGGAATATCTCTCGCTCGACGAACTCCTCGACATCCAGCGCCTCGTCTCCAAGCCCAGGCAGCACGACGAGGTCCTGTTCATCATCGCCCACCAGACCTACGAGCTCTGGTTCAAGCTGATGCTCAACGAGCTCGAGACGGCGATTTCCCACATGCTCGCCGACAACCTCGCCGAGGCCACAAGGCTGATACGCCGGGTCGTCCCAGTTCAACGGGTCCTGATCGACCAGCTCGAGGTACTCGAGACGATCAGGCCCGCTGACTTCCTCACCTTCAGGAGCATCCTCCAGCCCGCGAGCGGATTCCAGTCTCTCCAGTTCAGGGAGCTAGAGTTCGTCTCCGGCCAGAAGGACGAGAGGTTCCTCAAACTCCACAGCGGGAACGAGAAGGACTACGAGCAGCTTCTAAAGAGGTGGGAGGCGCCCAGCCTATGGGATGGGTTCAGGACCGTCCTAGAGGAGAGGGGGTTCGACGTGGGTAGGAAGGAAAAGGGGAGCGAGGCGAGGAACTTCGAACTCGAGGTCGAGGCCTGCCTCAAGGTCTTCACAGAGGGCAAGTACCTTCACGTCGCGGAGCTCGCAGAGGTGATGCTGGAGTACGACAAGAGCTTCCAGCTCTGGAGGAGCCACCACATCATGATGGTCGAGAGGGTCATAGGCGGGAGGATCGGCACCGGGCAGAAGATAGTCAACAAGACGGTCGGCCAGGCCTCCTTCGGCCAGTCCGGCGTCGAGTACCTTCAGACAACCATGGGAAAGAGGTTCTTCCCGGCCCTCTGGGCCGCCAGGACGAGGATAGGCCAGTCCTAGGGGACCCTTAGCTTCTCGAACGTCTCGAGCGCCGAGGGCAGCGTCTCCAGGTCCTCCGCAACTGGATGATAGACGTCCTCCTCTGAGTACTCCGCCTCGAAAGGATACCCTGCTTTCTTCCCCGGCATCGCCGGGGAGATGCCGGTTATCCTCCCCAGCTTCTCCTGCCCCTCCTCGCTCAGGAGGAAGTCGAGGAACCTGCGCGCGGACTTGTTCTGGCTCGCCGTCTTGAGGAGGGCGGTGGTTGTGAACGTGAGCATCCGAGGGAGCCCCTCCTTCTCGAACGACCTCACAGGCGAGCCCACGGTCCTCTCTCGGAAATAGGCGAGCGAGTAGACGGTGAGCGAGAGGTCGTGGTCCCCGTCGATCAGGCCCTGAAGGAGGTGGTCGATGCAGTCGTACGTGAGGGGTTTGTTCTCGCCGGCCAGGCTCTGCAGGAATGCGATCCACTTCTTGTTGGGGACCCTTGTCCTCAGGAAGTTCATGTAGTGGGCCCCGATGTTCCCAAACTTGCTGGAGACTAGAGACTGCATCCCGAGCCGGCCCTTCCATCTCGGGGAGGCGATCTCCTCCAGGCTGTCGGGGAGGTCCTTGGCCGGGAGGTTCTTGGGGTTGTGGGCCATGGTCATGAATGTCACCCCCGCTGCGAACCAGTTGAGCTTCCTGTCGTAGAACTTCTGCGGGTACCTCCCGATGTCCTTGGGCTCGTGCGGGGTGAACAACCCCTCCTTGAGCATCGTCAAGGCGACGTAGTGCGGGACCATCACGATGTCCGCGGTCCTCATCCCGTGCTTCAACTCCTGTCTTATCCTGTCGTGGACCTGGAACGGGTGGTCGTCAAGGTAGACGGGGAATTCCTCGAGGGTGTTCCTCTTCCTGAACGCCCAGAGCAGGTCTGAAGTCCCCGAGCGCAGTCCCAAGGACGCGTAGATTATCACCCGCTCGGCCATTCGCGGCAAGAGTCTCCCGCGGGTTATTATCGCTTTAAGCGGGCTCCCTGGAAGAACTCCCTCAGCCTACGGGTGCCTTCGACTATGGTCTCCGGAGGGCTCCCAAAGGATATCCTGATGTGCCCCTCTCCAGACGGGCCGAATATCGAGCCGGGTAGGACGGCCACGTTCTTCTCAGCGAGCAGCCTCCTCGCCAAAGCCATCGAGCCCTCCCTCACCCGGAGCCGCGGGAAGCCGTAGAACGCCCCCTCCGGCCTCCTGAACTCGAGCGCCGACATCCCAGCCAGCCCCTCCTCGAGGATGCCCCTCCTCTTCTTGAGCTCCTCCCTGAAACCCTCGGTGTACCTTTCGCAGTTCTGGATGGCGTACGCCGAGGCAGCCTGGATGAAAGGCGGGAAGCACGTCACCGCCGTCTCGAGGAACCTGTTGACGGCCAGGATCGTCGCCTCGTCAGCGACGATGTAGCCTGCCCTCCAGCCCGTCATCGCGTAGCTCTTGGAGAGGCTGAACAGAGATATGACGGCCTTGGGCGAGGCCTCCATGGACCCGATCGAGACGTGCTTCTTCTCGTAGACCAGGTCCTCGTAGGCCTCATCGCTTATGACCCTGACCTTCCGCTCCAGGCAGACGTCGAGGAGCTCCCTGAGCTCCTTCCGGCCGAATACCTTCCCCGCCGGGTTGGAGGGGGTGTTGACCATGACGGCGCGGGTCTTTGCGGTGATCTTGGAACGCACCTCGTCGACGTCGAGGGCGAAGTCCTCCGAGAGCTTGTACCTGACGGGCTTTCCCCCCGCGAGGGTCACGGGCTCAGAGTAGTAGTACCCGGGATCTGGGACAAGGACCTCGAAGCCCGGCCTAGCCAGCGAGAGCATCGTCGCAAATATCGATAGCTTGGTCGTGATGAAGATGGCGTTCCCCAGTCCGGCCTTGATCCCGTTCTTCCGCCTGACCTTCTCCACGATCACCTCTCTTAGCGTGTCGTCACCCCACGAAGACGTGTAGTGGCCCCCTGCCCCCTTCATGCTCTCGTACGCCGCGTTGATGATCGGCAGCGGAGTGTCGAAAGAGGGCTCCCCTATGGACAGAGAGAAGACCTCCTGCCCAGCCGCCCTCTTCTTGGCGGCAGCGTTGAAGATCGCGAACGCTGGGGAGTCAGCGATCTTGTCCAGGAACATCGCGGTCGCGACGCGGCTCTCAAGATTTAAGGATTGGAGCGCCTCCAATCAGGAGGCCCCGCCCGACGCCAAAACCGTTCATCTGTTCGTGCGTCCAGGGGGTTGATGGACATTTGCACACTCCAGGCGAGACAAATTTATATATAATCACCCTCTAATTCTCTGGCATCAGCCAAATGAAAAAGGTCGAGGCGCAGGTCCGAAAGGAGAGGTTCCCGGAGGTGGATTCGGCGCTGAAGGAGCTGGGCATCTCGGGCCTTACGGTTGCAGAAGAGCAGAACGTCTCCGGGGGGATGTGGTCCTATCCCGCAGACAGGGTCAAGCACCTCCTCCTGACCGTCGTGGTGGACGACGCCGGCGCGAGGAAGGTGGTGGACTCGATCCGTCACGAGGCCTTCACAGGCGCGTGGGCCGACGGGAGGATCTCGGTATCGTCCGTGGACGCGGTCTTCGACATCTGCTCGGGGAGGAGCGAGCCAATGGAGCTCGCAGCACCTTCCGTCGGAATCTAGAAGAAAGACTGACCTAGGCGGCCCTGGGCTTGCCGCTCTCCTTGTACTTTGCGATGATGGCGACGAAGCCCGCCACCATGAGCATCACAGAGCAGAGGTAGAGCACGGGGATGAGCGGAGGGACGAGGTCAGACGCCGCCGCCTCCTGGTAGGTCAGGTACGTTATGCTCGCGCCGAGGACGAAGAAGAGTATCCCCACCAGCCGGATGAGGACGTTGACCCTCGAGTCCGGCGCGTTGATTACGCTGACCATCTTCTCCTTGCCCGACCGGCCGGCGGGGCTAAATAAGTTCTCCAGTCATTGCACGGCGAGGAGCAAGCTATTTACTCCCTCTTCGAAAGTCGCCGCTGTGAAGCTCTATCTCTCGTCCTACAAGCTCGGCGACAGGGCTGAGGAGCTCAAGCGGCTCGTCCCGCGCCAGAACAGGAAGGTCGCCTTCATCCCCAACGCCTTGGACTTCGTCGACGACCTGAAGATGAGGAGGCGGAGCGAGCTCGCCGACATCAGGGACCTGGAGCGGCTAGGGCTCCATGTCGACGTCTTAGACCTCCGGGACTACTTCTCCAGGCTCCCCCTCCTGGAGAAGAAGGTCAAGGAGTTCGGGGCGTTCTGGGCCAGGGGCGGCAACGCCTTCGTCCTCAGGCAGGCGATGAGCCTCAGCGGGTTCGACGAGGTCCTCAGGGGGCTCTCCTCCAGGCAGGACCTCCTCTACGGGGGGTACAGCGCCGGCGTCTGCGTCCTCGCCCCCACCCTCCGGGGTATCGACCTCATGGACAACCTCGCAGCCTGGCCGTACGGGCGCAAGTCCCGGTTGATCTGGGCGGGGCTCGGCCTGATCAGCTACTCGATCGTCCCTCACTTCGAGTCCGACCACCCGGAGTCCGACCGGGCAGCCAAGGCAGCGGACTACCTCAAGGAGCACAACATGCCCTACAAGACGCTGAGGGACGGCGAGGTCGTAGTGGAGGACTCCCTCCCTGTGCCGCTCTAGGTGCTCTTCAGGAGCTCGAGCTTCTCTGGCAGGTACTTGTCGACGATGTAGCTGAGGCCGTACCTCGAGAAGGCCTCCTGCTCGCTCTTCCTCTTATTCTTCAGGAATGTGTCCAGCTCGTCGTGCCAGAGCTTCTCCTTGTATCGCGGGTCTGATTTTAGCTCGTAGACGCGCTTGATGTCTATCTCAGTCAGAGGGTCGGAGGGCAGCTTGTACTTTTGGATGTCCGACGCCCAGACGCCAAGCCAGACCCCCGTAGGGGTCGTCAGGTCGCGCAGGTGGGCTGCGTTGGCCGACCCGCTCTTGATGACCATGGCTATGTGGGCCCCCCACGGGTCGGCGTCGCAGAGTATCCCGATGGGGAGCTTCATCTCCTGGTGGAGCCTGCGCAGCAGGTACCTTGTGGCGCGCGGGGGCTGCCCGGCGGTGTTGATGAGTATCGCCTTGTACTTCTCGTGGACCTTCTCCTCGATGAACCTGGTGAAGAGACCGCCCTTCTCTATGGCGAGGACGATCTCCGCGTCCGTGTCCGCGAACTCCGCCGTCGTCATCGCCGGGCCGATCATCATCCCGTCCGGGTGCGCCGATAGGTCGAGCTTCTTCCCCTCGTAGCCCGGCACCGTGTACTCTATCGTGAGGTTCCCGAAGATCGCGCTCCTCTCCTCGGGATAGACGTTGAACTCCTCCCGAGCCCCTCCGAGGAGGACCTCCAGGTCAGTGATCAGCTCGTCCGACTCGGCCTGGTCCTGGAACTCGACGTCGAACGCCTGCGCGGAGTAGTAGACGTCCCTGAGGGTCGAGGTCTTCTTCTCCTCGACCAGCTTCTTCGAGAAGTACGCCAGCCACAGGAGCTGGGTGAACGGTCTGATGTGCTTGATGTTCCCCGCAGACCTCTTGACCGTCCCGGAGCCCAGGATGAACTGCTGGAGCTTCTTGTCGTAGACGATGTTGCTGACCGACCTGCTCGAGAACGTGACAGAGGGGAACTTGGACCCGTCGAGGTCGTCGTAGACCTCGTGGCCGAGCTGGTTGAGGACCTTCTCTACCCTGTCCTTCCTAGCTTCAGCTGTAGTCTTCGATTTTTGCTTGCTCATTTCCCTCGCTCACCGTCTCCTTGCCGTCGGCCTGGACGGCAATCTCCTGGCCGGCCTCGCCCCCTACCTCCTCCTCTCTAAGTAGCTGCTTGTACTTGGGCGGCCGCTTCTCTCCCGCCAGCTCCTGGGAGAACTTCGCTATCAGGGGGAGGTACTTTCCGTAGATGTTCATCCTCTTCTGGACCGCCTCCATGCTCCCCTTCTTCGAGAGGTACAGGCTCAGCCTCCTGAGCGCCTCCCTCACCGCGTTCCTGATCTCCGCCTCTATCTCCGGCCTGTCGGCGATGTACTCCTTGCCCACCGTCTTGTAGGGCACCTTGGTCGAGCATATGTGGGTGATGACTGCGACAGGGGCGTCGTCGGGGACGTGGTACCTCCTCCAGTCTATCTCCTCGTTGAGGACCTTGAACGAGACGTCGTTGCTCTCGTCGTAGAGGAGAGGTATCCTGTTGGCGAACCTGAGAAGCTTCCTTCCTGGCTCGAGGACCTTCCCACCGTAGACCAGCCCCACCTCGATGAGGAAGGGGAACCCGGAGTAGGAAGACGGGGGCCTTTCCACCACAGTCGAGAACTCCGGCTCTAGCTCCTTGAGTATCCCCGCGCTGAGGATCTGCTCGCCCACGGGCGAGAGGCAGGAGGAGTCCGGCGGGAGGAACTCGGGGAACCTCTGTAGGGCGTCGACTATGGTCACGATGGTCTGGTTGGCCTGGGGGTTGTCCTTTTCGTTGGCCAGCTTCTCCGGCGACAACTCCGGCTTGACCCCCGCAAACTCGAGGAACTTGACGGCCGTCCTGTCGCCTATCCTGTGAAAGTGAGTGGTCATGAACTTCTTGAGGGTCTTCTCGTCGGTGACCTTGAGCATCCGCTTGAACGCCTCGACGTCCACGCCGTGGGGGTGGGGGAGCGTCTCCTTGGGCGGGGACGGCAGAGACTCGGTCGCCCTCTCGTAGGTCGAGATCCTCCCTATCGGGTCGACGAACATCAGGTTGGCGTACGACCCCACCAGCGCAGTCTGCTTGAAGTACTCGTTGATCTTTTGCGCGGAGCGGGTGAAGTCGCCCTCGAGGGAAATGTCGACCCTCGTCCCCGTCTTCCCGTTCGCCTCCTCTGTGTCCCTCCTGAGGATTATCGGCTTGTTCTCGCCGATGTCGATGAGCATCTCGAAGATGTGCCTGTTCTTACCGTCCACCGAGGTCGTTATCTTGACAGGCTTGTTCGTCGTGATCTGGCCGTACAGGACCGCCATCGTCCCGCCCATCCCGAACATCCCCCTCGACTGCCTCAGGACGTACTTCGACCCGTAGAAGACCTTCCCGAACGCCCTTGGGACGTGCTGCGGGTCGACGCCCGGCCCGTTGTCTGCCACCGTCAACCTGTACGCCCGAGGCTCAGTGACCTCGACGCCCCTGTCTTCGGCGACCATCCTGACGTAGACGTCGGGGAGCATCCCCGCCAGCTCGCAGGCGTCGAGCGAGTTCTCGACCAACTCCCTCACCGCCATGTAGAGCGCCCTCGCGGGGTTGGTGAACCCGGCCAGGTCCCGATTACGATAGAAAAAATTCGGAGGGACTGATCTCTGAGAATGTCACCATATCACTCGCTCACCTCCGCGGGTCTCGGGCGCCAGAATCTCTCGGGGTGGGGGTTCGTAGTCGTGTATTAATAACCAATCGCCTCAATTCTTGCCCTTTTGGCGGGGTGCCAGCGTATCCCCATGCCCTGTTTGGCGTAAACGACTCCTTTTCGGGGCGTTTTCAGCCCTTGATTTCTGGGGACTGGTCTTCCCAGAGCAGTATCCTCTCCATCTTCCTCTTGGTCCTCTCCCGCTGGAGCATGTTGTAGACGGACTTGTGCTGGCTCCCCGCGGCGAGCCTCTCAACTGCCTCCTTCGCAAGCCTCACCTCGGTCGGGGCGCCGATCAGGGCGACCGTCTTGCCATAGACCGAGACGTCGCACTTTGTCAGCTCCTCGATGACCCTCCTGGACTTACCTCGTAGGCCGATTATCCTGCCCTTGATCCTCTCCATGTTGTTCTCGCTCTTCCCGGCGTAGTCCCTGATGTCCAGGACCTCGAGCGCCATCTCGGGGTCGAGGAGCTTCAGCGCCCTCTGGGGCGAGAACCCCCTGGCTATCGCCTCGACGACGCTCCCCGCCCTGAGTGGGTCGCTCTCCACGGAGGACGACCTCACGGTCACCTCCCCGCTCTTGCCGTCGACGGCAAGCGAGACCGCGCAGGCCTCCTCGACCCTCGCCTTGACCTCCCCCTTCTTCCCGATCAGGACACCGACCCTGTCGAGCGGGATCCGGATAAGCCTCTCAAAGCTCATTTCAGTATGTTCTCCACTATATTCTCCGGGTCCTTCTGATAAACCCCTCTCTTCTTGAAGAACCTCACCATGTTGGTGACGTCGCGGAGGAGCAGCTCCCGGGACTCGGGGTGGGTAGAGAGGACGGCCGACCCCATGTCGAAGAGCACCCTCTCGTCGGGCCCCGCCTTGAACACGTTGTACTCCGACAGGTCCGCGTGGACCAACCCCGCCTTGTCGTGTAGAGCGGCTATCGTCTCCATCGTCCAGTCGTAGTCTCCCCCGTCCACCTCTGCCTCCGCGAAGGTCGGGGCGGGCGCCGGCGGCTTCCCGATGAACTCCATCACCACTATGTTCTCGTTGAACGCGAAAGGCCTAGGCACTCTGATCCCTGCATGCGAGGCGAGGACGAGGTTCTTGTACTCCTTCTGGACCCAGAGCTTGATCATCGCCCTGACCGACCCCGGGAGCCTCTGGAACCGCCTGTCCCCGGCCACGTACCTCATCCTCTTCTTGAACTCGGCCGAGGCGGTGAGGTAGATCTTCACCGCCCTTGGGCTGCCGTCGGAGGCCACGCCCCAGTAGACTCTGGCCTCCTTCCCCGCCCTCACCACGCCGTTGAGGTAGGCCAGCTCCCCTCTCTTGATCAGCCCGTTCAGGGCCAAGATGGTAGCCTTGTCGAACACCTCCTCCATGGTCTTCCTTTCGTTCGAGTCCCGCCTCAGTCGCCTGTTCTCCCTCTCGCTCCGCCTGATCCTCTCCTTGAGGGCCGAGGTCGTCTCCGAGTCGCCCTCGGTGAGCGTCCCACGCTCCGCCTCGGCGACGTCCTCGCTGGCGTCCAGGTCTTCCTCCTCGCGCCCTCCCATGTCTCGCCGCTGACCCCGGGGTCCCCTATAGGCTTGCGATTGGCGCGCCGCGGCGAGGCAACCTTTTTATCCAGGGTATACAACAAGAAGTTGTATAGTTATGACGCAGTTCCAATCAAGGTCGCGTTTTCACCTCTCAAAGGCTTTTAGCGAAGCCAGGGCCGCAGGCTCGTTCCAGACCCGAGTGACCTGATTGGCGCGCGAGGAGAACGAGGCGGACGAGATGAACACCTCAGAATTGGTGAGGGAGCAGGAGCTCAAGGCGATCAGGCAGGACATCGCCCGGCTCGAGAAGGAGCTGGAGGAGGAGAGAAAGAGGAGCGATGAGTACCTGACCAACCTGCGCTACGAGAGAGCAGACTCTGAGAACTTCCGCAAGAGGGTGGACAGGGAGATCAGAGAGCTCGAGGAGTTCTCCACCCTCGGGCTTGTCAGGAAGCTGATCCCCATCCTCGACGACCTCGACCTCGCCGTCGCGAGCGCGACCAAGGCAGAGGACAAGGGCTTCCTCGAGGGCGTCAAGATGGTCCAGAAGAACCTGACGTCCGTCCTCGAGGGCGAGGGCCTCAGGCGGATCAAGGCGGTGGGAGAGCCGTTCAACCCGTCGACCCACGAGGCGGTGGACAAGGTAGAGGGCAAGGGGGTGGACGAGGACACCGTGGTCGAGGAGATGCGCACGGGCTACACCTTCAAGGGCAAGGTCCTCAGGCCGAGCGCCGTCAAGGTCGAGGTCGCCAGGCCGCAGAAGGAGGGTGAGGCATGAGTTCCAAGGGTGCGTCGTCCGGCGCGAGAGAGAAGATAATCGGGATCGACCTGGGCACAACCAACTCGGCCGCCGCCGTGATGGAGGCCGGCCGCCCCGTGGTCATCCCCAGTGCAGAGGGCCAGACAGTGGCGGGGAAGATGTTCCCGTCAGTCGTCGCCTTCGCCCCCGAGGGGCAGCTCCTGGTCGGCGAGCCGGCGAAGCGGCAGGTCGTGACCAACCCCGACGGGACGATATTCGAAGTAAAGCGGAAGATGGGCACCGACTACAAGGTCAGGATAGCGGGGAAGGAGTTCACCCCCCAGCAGATAAGCGCTTTCATCCTCCAGAAGATCAAGAACGACACAGAGACCTTCCTGGGTTACCCGGTCAAGAAGGCGGTCATAACCGTCCCCGCCCACTTCAACGACAACCAGAGGCAGGCCACGAAGGACGCCGGAGAGATAGCAGGCCTGGAGGTCGTCAGGATAATCAACGAGCCCACGGCGGCCTGCCTTGCCTATGGTCTCGACAAGGCAGACAAGGAGATGAAGGTCCTCGTCTTCAGCTTCGGAGGCGGGACGCACGATGTCACGGTGATGGAGTTCGGAGGCGGGGTCTTCCAGGTCCTCGCGACCAGCGGGGACACGCAGACAGGAGGGGCCGACGTCGACTACGCCATAGTCAACCTCCTGGCGGCCGACTTCCGCTCAAAGACGGGGATCGACCTCAAGAACGACAGGACGGCGATGACCAGGCTCAAGGAGGCTGCAGAGCGCGCAAAGATAGAGCTCTCCAACATCATCTCGACCGACATCGACCTCCCCTTCATAGCGAGCGACAAGACGGGCACCAAGAACCTCCACTTCACGCTGACCCGCGCAAAGCTCGAGGAGCTCGCCATGCCCATCGTCTCCAAGGTGGACGAGCCGATAACCCGCGTGATCAACGACGCCAAGCTCACCCCGAAGGACATCGACAAGGTCATCCTGATCGGCGGGATGACGAGGATGCCCCTGGTCAGGCAGAAGGTGGAGCAGGTCATGGGCAAACCAGCGGAGCGCGGGGTCGACCCGATGGAGGCCGTGGCCATAGGAGCAGCGATACAGGGCGCCGTCCTCGCCGGCGAGGTCAAGGACATCCTCCTGCTCGACGTCACTCCGCTCTCGCTGGGTGTGGAGACCCTCGGGAACGTCACCGCCAAGGTCATCGACAGGAACACCACCATACCGGTCAAGAAGTCCCAGGTCTTCACCACGGCCGCCGACATGCAGACCGCCGTGACCATCCACGTCGTCCAGGGCGAGCGCCCGATGGCCCCCGACAACATCTCCCTCGGGATGTTCAACCTGGAGGGCATACCTCCCGCGCCGAGGGGTGTCCCGCAGATCGAGGTCACCTTCGACATCGACGCGAACGGCATCCTCAACGTCACCGCCCACGACAGGGGGACAGGAAAGGAGGCCAAGATAACCATCTCCGCCTCCACCAAGCTCTCGAAGGAGGAGAAGGAGAAGATGGTCCAGCAGGCCGAGCAGTTCGCAGAGCAGGACAAGAAGCGGATGGATGAGGCCCAGGTGATGAACGACGCCGACTCCCTCGTCTACACGGCGGAGAAGACGAAGAACGAGCTCGCCGGGAAGATAAGCAAGGAGTCCGAGCAGAAGATCACGGCGGCCGCGGCCGACCTCAAGAAGGCGATCGACTCGAAGAGCACGTCCGACGTCAAGGCCAAGTCCGACGCCCTTCGGAAGGTCCTTCAGGACGTAGGGACGGCTGTGTACCAGCAGCAGGCGCAGGCTGCGGGCGGAGGCCCCGGAACCGAGGCGCCTTCCGGAGACCCGCAGAACGGCCCTCCGGAGGACGGCAACGTGACCGACGCCGACTACAAGGTCGTCGATGAAGATAAAAGCTGACCGCGAAGGTAAGGCCAGCAGTTGAGCAGCGCTTCGGCTAGGGACTTCTACGAGGTCCTCGGGGTCCCGAAGAACGCCTCCAAGGAGGACATCAAGGCCGCCTATCGGAAGATGGCGCTCCAGTACCACCCCGACAGGAACAAGTCCCCCGAGGCAGAGGAGAAGTTCAAGGAGCTCTCAGAGGCGTACGCCGTCCTCTCGGACGACGAGAAGAGGAAGCAGTACGACACATACGGTCGGGAGGGCATCGACCAGAGGTACAGCCAGGAGGACATATTCAGGGGCGCCGACTTCAGAGACATATTCGGGACCTCCGGCTTCGGGTTCGGCGGGGGTTTCGACGACATCCTCAACGCCTTCTTCGGGGCCGGGACGGCGGGGAGGGCCAGGCAGAGGAGGGGCGACGACCTCACCATGCACCTCCAGATGAGGCTGGAGGACGTAGTCAACGACAGCACCCAAGAGGTCGAGATACCCAGGACCGAGGCCTGCCCCACCTGCGGCGGGAACGGGGCCGCCCCCGGCACCACCCCGCGACGGTGCGCCCAGTGCGGAGGGACGGGGCAGGTCCAGCGCGTCCAGAACGCCGGGTTTGCTAGGTTCGTCAGGGTCGAGCCCTGCAACAAGTGCAGGGGCACCGGGAGCATAGTCGACAACCCATGCAAGGAGTGCAGGGGGAGTGGGAGGGTCAAGAGGCAGAGGAAGATACGCATCCAGATACCCGGAGGGGTCGACGACGGTCACACACTCAGGCTCAGGGGAGAGGGAGCGGCAGGAGAGATGGGCACCCCTCCGGGCGACCTCTACGTTGTGATCAACATCCCTGAGCACCCAGTCTTCAAGCGCAACGACAGCGAAATCTTCGTCGAAACGAGGATCAACGCGGTCGACGCCATGCTCGGAACGCAGGTCAGGGTCCCGACGCTCTACGGCGACACGCAGCTGGAGATCCCCGCCGGGACCCAGTCCGGCGAGAGGTTCAAGATCAAGGGTAAGGGCCTCCCCAGGATCAACTCCTACGGCAAGGGCGACGAGTTCGTGGTGGTGACCATCGAGGTCCCGCGGAGCCTCAACGGGAGGCAGAAGGACCTCCTCAGGCAGGTACAGCGCGAAGGGAAGCTCTGAGCGCGCTCAGAACTTGTATATCATCAGAAAGGGGACGCCCTCTATCACCCTGACGGCCTCGGGCGACCCTAGCCTGTGGGTCAGGGCTATCCCGACTGACCTCTCCCCCGCAAGGCTGAGCATCGTCGACTCCTTGATTATCCTTACTGCCTCCTCCTCCTCGACCAAGCTCCCGCCGAAGAACTCCCTCGAGATGTGCATCCTGAGCCTCCCCTCGCTGAGCGTCCTCCCGATGAGGTCGGCGTCGCAGACGTTGACCACGTTGGAGTTCTTCGAGGGTATGCTTCGGACGGAGAACGGGAACGCCAATGGCTCAGTTCACCCTCGCGCTCGACCTCGCTCCGCACGCCTCGCAGACCCTGAAGTGGAGCCTGCTCTCTGTCACTATGTGGGTGTCCGGGCTCCCGCAGACCGGGCAGGTGACGTTGTCGACCATGTACCTCTGGAAGAGCTGGATGAAGGACGTCTTGTCCTTCCTCCCGATGAAGATGGCCCTCTCGCCGTCCAGCGAAGCGGCGGTCGCCAGCTCCTTGGCCAGGTACATCAGGAGCCTGTCGGGCTCCCTCCTCATCAGCTTGGGATACTCTGAGTAGTTCCTCAGTATGGTCTTGTTCCCGACCCAGATCACCTGCGGCTCCGGAATCTCGAGCCTCGCCCCGGTCGACTTGTGCGCAGTCTTCTCTAGCGTGGAGGTGGCCTTCGCAAGCAGCTCGTCGTACGACCTGGGCATCGCGGGACCTCGAAATCTCTGAAAGAGGTATTTCAACTCTTCCGGGTCGGGCAGGCCATCCGCCTCGCTTAAGTGCCAGCACGTGTCTTCGCCGGCGCACCGCGTTGGTTGACTCCACCGCCGTCATCCTGGCCGCGACGCTCGCACAGACTGTGGTCATCACCCTCACCCTAGTCGTGTTCATCCTTCAGTTCCGGAGCCAGGTGGAGGCGATCAAGGAGTCTTCCGTCCAGAACCTCTTGGGGCGCTACAACGACTTCATCATGTCGACCATGGCGGAGCCGGTCCTCGCGAAGATGCTCGTAGAGCGCATCCCCGGAAGAAATGGGGGCGCCGAGGTGACCCGCGAGGAGGCCGCCATCTACACCCACATGCTCCTCGCGTACGGGATCATGGAGGAGGCCTACCTCCTGTACGCCAAGAAATGGATCACCGAGGGCGACTGGCAGCAGTGGGCCCAATGGACGAGGGCGTTCTGCGACCGGCCCGAGTTCAGGATGGTCCACGACCTCACAGAGGGCTCCTTCGACAAGGGCTTCCACGACTTCGTCTCGGGCGTGCTCGACGAGAAGGGGCGGGAGGCAACCCAGTCCAAAGATATTTAGCACGAACGCCGGCCGATGGCCGCGTGAGTCCAAACGCAGCGACAATAGGCGTGATCGGAGGCTCCGGCTTCTACAAGTTCCTGAAGACCGAGGAGTCCTCCCGCGCCGACACCCCCTACGGCAAACCCAGCGCAGGCATAAAGCTCGCCCAGGTCGAGGGCAAGAAGGTCGCCTTCATCCCACGCCACGGGGAGCACCACGAGTTCCCTCCCCACACGGTCCCCTACCGGGCCAACCTCTACGCCCTCAAGCAGCTCGGGGCAGACAGGGTCTACGGTCCCACGGCGGTCGGGAGCCTCAAGCCGCGGATCAAGCCCGGAGACTTTGTGATACCTGACCAGTTCGTCAACTTCACGAACGGGCGGAAGGACACCTACTTCGACGGCCCCGAGACCGCCCACGTCGGCTCGGCCGACCCTTACTGCCCCGAGCTGAGGAAGATCGTCAAGGGCGCGGCGAAGGAAGCGGGGATAAGGTGCCACGACGGAGGGACGATTGTCGTCATCCAGGGGCCTCGCTTCTCAAGCAGGTCAGAGAGCAAGTTCTTCAGGTCGCAGGGCTGGGACGTCATCAACATGACCCAGTACCCAGAGGTCATCCTTGCGCGCGAGCTCGAGATGTGCTACGTCAACATCTCGCTCGTCACGGACTACGACGTCGGGCTCGAGGGCGATCCCAAGGTCGAGCCTGTCAGCAACGACGAGGTGATGAAGGTCTTCAGCGCCAACCTCACGAAGCTGAGGTCTCTGCTGCTCAAGGCCATCGAGGCGACCCCCGCCAAGCGCTCCTGTTCCTGCGCCTCCGCAATGGCCAACGCGAGGATCAAGGCATGAAGGCCGAGGCAGAGTTCAAGGCCGCCATCAGGCGGATCCCAGACTTTCCCAGGAAAGGCATCATCTTCAGGGACATCACGACCCTCTGGAAGGACGGCCGACTCCTCAGGAAGTGCACAGAGACGCTCTACGAGCACTACAAGGGCAAGAGAATCGACGCCGTCCTGGGCATCGAAGCCAGGGGGTTCGTCGTGGGTGCCACCCTCGCCGTCCGCCTAGGGGTGGGCTTCATCCCCCTGAGGAAGCTGGGCAAGCTCCCCGGGCAGAAGATCTCGGAGACCTACGACCTGGAGTACGGCACCGCGACCCTCGAGATACACACCGACGCGATACAGAGGGGAGAGAGGATACTCATCGTCGACGACCTCATTGCCACAGGGGGGACCGCCCTCGCCGCGGCCAAGCTCGTGGAGGTCCTCAAGGGCAAGGTCGTCGGCTTCGCCTTCGTGGTCGAGCTCGAGGCGCTCAGCGGGCGCGACGCCCTCGAGGGCTACAACGTCTATTCGGTGGTCAAGTACTCCTCCGACGAGGAGTGAGACGCGCCAAGCGCAACTTAATAATCCAACCCGGAACGGAGGCCCGAACCCAATGGGCAAGATAGCCAACCCCGACCTCGCCAAGGAGGGCGAGAAGAACTTCCTCTGGGCCAAGGGCCACATGACCGCGCTCTCCGGAATCGCCGAGAAGTACGCCAAGAAGAAGCCCCTCAAGGGGACGACAGTGGGGGTGTGCCTCCACGTCACCAAGGAGACCTCCGTCCTGATAGACTCGCTACTCCTCGCAGGCGCCGAGGTCAAGCTCGCCGACGCCAACCCGCTCTCGACGCAGGATGACATCGCCGCCTACCTCGCGACGAGGGCCGAGGTCTGGGCCTGGCGCGGCCAGACGGGCAAGGAGTACAACTGGTGCATCGACCAGGTCCTCTCCAAGAGACCCGACGTCGTGATCGACGACGGAGCCGACCTCCACGTCGCCGCCAGCATGGCGAAGGCGAAGTCGATAGTCGGCGGATGCGAGGAGACGACGACCGGCGTGATGAGGCTCAAGGCCCTCGAGAAAGACGGCAAGCTCGGATATCCCATCATAGCGATTAACAACGCCAAGACCAAGTTCCTGTTCGACAACAGGTTCGGGACCGGCCAGAGCACCTTCGACGGAATCCTCCGCGCGACGTCCCTCCTCATAGCCGGGAAGAGGGTGGTCGTGGTGGGCTATGGCTGGGTGGGGAAGGGGGTCGCGAAGAGGGCCCGAGGTCTCGACGCAAACGTGACCGTGGTCGAGGTCGACCCGATAAAGGCCCTCGAGGCCCACCTCGACGGGTTCATCGTCTCGAACATCGCCGAGGCCGCCCACCACGGGGACATCTTCATCACCTGCACCGGGCAGAAGCACGTAATATCCCTGGACGCGGTCAAGGCGATGAAGGACGGGGCGATCCTCTCGAACGCGGGGCACTTCGACGTCGAGATCGACGTCAAGGGGATCATGGATGAGGCGAAGTCCGTGAAGCAGGTCAGGCCGAACACCGACGAGATAGTCCTCGGGAACGGGAAGAGGATCTACCTCCTGGGCAAGGGGAGGATTGTCAACCTCGTCGCGGCCGAGGGCCACCCGCCCGAGGTGATGCAGATGTCATTCGCCAACCAGTTCATGTCCGCCCTCTTCGTCTACACCAACCATCCGCGCCTCCCCAAGAAGGTCCTCGATGTCCCGCCGGAGATCGAGGAGGAGGTCGCGATGTCCACCCTGCACTCTCTCGGCATCACGATAGACAGGGCGACCCGGGAGCAGCTGAAGTATGCCGAGAGCTGGGCGCTCGACTAGCAAGGCCAGGGCAAGACCCAGAAGGAAGGCCAGCCCCAAGGCCAGGCCTCGACCGAGGGCCAAGCCCAAGGTCAAGCCCGGTCCGAGGGGGAAGCCGAGGGCGGCCCCGAAGGCCAAGGTCAGGACGATGGCCGAGCCCAAGACCAAGACCCAGCCCAAGGAAGGCCCGATGGAGAGACGCAGGGTCCTTGTCTGCTGCGCCCTCCCCTACACCAACGCTGTCCCCCACGTCGGGAACATCGTCGGCTCGCATCTCCCGGCAGACATATTCGCGAGGTACTGCAGGCTCAAGGGCTACGAGACGGTCTTCGTGGGGGGTGCTGACGAGAACGGCACTCCTACAGAGGTCGCCGCGCTGGAGCTCAAGGTCACCCCGAGGGCGCTGACAGACGTATTCTATAACGTCCACAAGACCATCTACGACTGGTTCGAGATATCCTACGACAACTTCTCGAGGACATCCCTCCCTGTCCACTACAAGACCACCCAGGACCTATTCCTCAAGATCTACGAGAAGGGCTACGTCACCAAGGGAGTGATGCGCCTCCCCTACTGCGAGACGGACAAGCTGTTCCTCGCCGACAGGTACGTGTCGGGGACATGCCCCGTCTGCGGCTACCAGTTCGCGAGGGGCGACCAGTGCGAGAACTGCGCGACCCTCCTCGACCCCTCCCAGCTCATCAACCCAAAGTGCAAGATCGACGGGAGCGACCCCGTCTTCAGGGACAGCGACAACCTCTTCCTCGAGCTCGAGAAGCTCCAGTCCAACCTGGAGGAGTGGATAACCAGCCAGACGCACTGGAGGAAGCAGGTCAGCTCCCTCGCCCTGGGTTGGATCCACGAGGGGCTCAAGAAGCGGAGCATCACGAGGGACCTGAAGTGGGGGGTCCCGGTCCCCCTCAAGGGGTTCGAGGACAAGATATTCTACGTCTGGTTCGACGCCCCGATCGGCTACCTTTCGTTCACGAAGGAGTGGGCCGAGAAGAGAGGCACGCCGAACGCCTGGGAGGACTACTGGGTCGACCCCAAGGCGAGGATCTACAACTTCCTAGGGAAGGACAACATCCCCTTCCACACCATCTTCTGGCCTGGGATGCTCATGGCCTACGGAGGCCTGAACCTCCCCTACGACGTGGTCGGCCTGCAGTACTGCAACTACGAAGGCGACAAGATATCAAAGTCCAAGAACTGGGGGATATTCTGCGAGAAGGTGGTCGAGAGCGGACTGGACCCCGACGTCTGGAGGTACTACCTCACCTACCTCATCCCCGAGACCAGGGACACGGAGTTCAAGTGGGACGACTTCCAGAGCAGGGTCAACAACGAGCTCGTCGCCGCGATAGGCAACTTCTTCCACAGGACGATCACCTTCGCTTCGAACTTCCTCTCCGGCGCGGTCGAAAAGGCCCCGCTCGGGCCCGACGAGAAGGAAGTCGAGAGGCTGGTCCTCGAGCAGGTCGCCCAGGAGGACGCCGCCCTCCAGGAGGCCAGGATCAAGGACGCCCTCAAGAACGTCCTCAAGGTCGCGATGTTGGGGAACGAGTACTTCCAAAAGTGCCAACCCTGGGTCCTGATCAAGGAGGACAGGAAGCGCTGCGAGCAGGTCATCTACTGCTGCCTCAACGTCGCAAGGGCCCTGGCCGTCGCGATGGCGCCCTTCCTACCCTCCGCCTCGGCGAAGGCGTTCTCCTACCTGGGCTTGTCGGAGGCCCCCTCCTTCGAGCGTAGCCTCGAGTTCGACCTCGGGGCGGTCAAGGTCGAAAAGCCAGAGATTCTCTTCAGGAAGATAGACGACAGGGAGGTCGCCCGCCTGAAGGCGACCGTGACCAAGAGCTCCGACGCGAAGGAGTTCTTCAGGGACTAGGCTACTGGTCGCAAGGGGCTATCCTGGAGAGCCCTTCCATGAGCGAGCACTCTAGGTCGTCGTCGATGTTGTTGCTCGCCCCCAGTATCCCGTCGATCGGGTCGTACGAGTCGTACTTTGTCCTGCTGAACCCAGAGGCGAGCACGCTCACCTGGAGCTGCGAGCCCGTCCCTCTGTAGCTCACAGCGTACTCCGTCTCGAGCGAGGGGCTGCCGAACATCGAGCCCAGCCTCTTCACGGCCGTGGCCGTCTGGCTAGCCGAGAGCGTCTTGTCTCCAGTCAGGACGACCACCGCGTGCGTCGCCTCGTTCATCTTCGCCTTCTTCCCTATGCCTATTATCGCCCGGGAGAGCGCGTCCTCCGCCCTGTCCCCGGAGCCCGAGGAGGCGCATGTCAGGAACGAGTACCCGTCCTGCGACACCGTCCCGAGGACCTTGTTGAACCCGACAGGGATGGAGTCCTCCGACTGTCTCGCGAGGAGCGACCCCAGCGCCTTCACCGCTTCGTTGTTCGCGACCTGGTAGAGCTGCTTGAGCGTCGCCTCGCTCCCCACGTTGAAGAGCGACCCGTTGTCCACGACCACCACGCCCACGGACTCTTGCCTGAGCTTCTTGAGCGCCAGTCCCGCGTAAAACCTGAGCTTGTCCTCAAAGTCGAAGGGCATCACGGCGATGCTGACCGTGTCCGCCCCCTCGCTCCTCGCGAGAGCGGCCACTATCGGGGCGAGGCCCGACCCCGTCGCCCGCCCCAGCCCCGCCACGACGAACGCCACCTTCGCGTCCTTGACGAGGAGCTTCATCTCGTCCATCCGCGGGAGCGCGAAGCCCCTCACCATCGCCGGGCTCGCCTTTTGCGCCACGGGCTGCTCTATCAGGAGCCTGTCCCCATCGCCGGCCGCCTCGAGGTCGGCCGGGTCGCAGGTCACGTACGCGAACCTGTCGACGAGGGTCGTCTCCCTGCTCAGGGCGGTGACGATCCTTATCCCGGCGCTTCCTACGCCTATCGCTACGACTTTTTCAGATTGGGGGAGGGTGGCAGACATTACTTTCACACTACCCTCCCCCTTTGAATTAATGAACCCAATAGTCAAAAAAGTGGACCATTTGTTCAGTAAAGTTTACTAGGCTCGACGAGCCCGGAAAATTTACCACTTTACCTTCAGGGTGAGGGGGTGGGAGGCCTTCACCTCGTCGATTCTTGTCACGCTCGTGTTCTTCGGCTCGTCCTCGAGCTCCCCTGCCTCTAGCTTCGCGAAGAGCGCGTTGAGCACGTCGGCGTAGTCGTCCAGAGATTCGAGGGTCTCCGTCTCCGTCGGCTCGATCATAAGCGCCTCCTCCACCGTGAGCGGGAAGTAGACGGTGGGGGAGTGGACCCCAAAGTCGAGGAGGGCCTTTGCTATCTTCCCCGCCCCGCCGTGCCCGCCCTTGACCGAGACGACCGCCTCGTGCTTCCTCCTTATCCCGCCGCCGACCGGGATTGAGTAGCCCTGCGTGTCGAGCTTCGAGAGCAGGTAGTTGGCGCCGAGGACCGCCAGGCTGGAGACGTTGTCGAGCCCGTCGGACCCCAGCAGCCTGATGTACGAGTACGCCCTAAGGAGTATCGCTGAGTTGGCGTAGAACCCCTTCAGCCTCCCAATCGTCTTCGGGCGCCCATAGTCCAGCCTGTAGCCCTCGCTCGACCTCTCCACCAGGGGGACAGGCAGGTAGTCCTGGAGCTCCCCGTTCGCCCCCACCGGGCCTGCACCTGGCCCGCCCCCTCCGTGAGGAGTGGCGAACGTCTTGTGGAGGTTGAGGTGGACCACGTCGAACCCCATGTCGCCCGGCCTCGCCTTGCCGAGGAGGGCGTTCATGTTGGCGCCGTCGTAGTACATCATCCCTCCCGCGTCGTGTATCGCCCCCGAGATCTCCGCGACGTCCGGCTCGAACAGCCCGAGGGTGTTCGGGACAGTTAGCATCATCCCCGCCGTCCTCGGAGTGATCTTGGACTTTACCGACTCGAGCTTGACCAGGCCGCTCTCGTCCGAGGGCACCTTGACAACCTCGAACCCGGCCATCGCCGCGCTGGCGGGGTTCGTCCCGTGGGCCGAGTCGGCCACGAGTATCTCGTTCCTTTCTCCCCTCCCCTTGTCCCTGAGGTACTTTTTGATCATGAGCACGCCTGCGAACTCTCCCTGTGCCCCTGCCGCCGTGCTGAGTGCGAACCTCTTCATCCCCGCTATCTCGCAGAGCATCTGGGACAGCTCGTAGTACACCTCTAGCAGGCCCTGGACCGTCGAGTCGTGCTGGAGCGGGTGCGCCTCCCTCATCCTGGGCGAGGACGCTATCGCCTCGGAGACCTTGGGGTTGTACTTCATCGTGCAGCTCCCCAGCGGGTACATCCCGGTCTCCACTGAGAAGTTCATCTGGGAGAGCCTGTTGAAGTGCCTCAGCACCTGGAGCTCCGACAGCTCCGGGAGCGGGGCGTCCCCCGCCCTCCTCAGGGCGCCCGGGATGAGCCCTCCTGCCTTGGATCCGGACCACTCCTTGATCTTTCCGTCCTCCGGAACGACGAACCCCGTCCTGCCCTTCCTCCCTATCTCCGAGAGCAGCGGCTCGTCCCAGAATGCCTGCCTGTATCTCCTCTTTCCCTCCTCCAACTAGACCACCTCTCCCAGAGCGTCCACCAGGCGCCTGATTTCATCGCTCGAGTGGACCTCCGTGACGCAGAACGCGCCGGCCTCCCCTATCTGCTCGAAGTGTTCCGCCAGCGGGTACCCTCCCATGACCCCCCTCTTCGCGAGCTCGGCGAAGACCCATGATGCCTTGCGCCTTTGGTAGCCGACCGTGAACTCCCCGAAGAAGGGGCCCGAGAACAGGGGCGCCTTCACCCCGTGGAGCTCCCCTATCTTCTCAGCGGCGTAGTGCGAGTTGGCGAGGTTGACCTCACCGAGCTTCCTGAACCCGTTCTTCCCCAGGAGCGACATGTACGCGGCAGCCGCAAGGGCGAGGAGCGCCTGGTTTGTGCAGATGTTCGATGTGGCCGCCTCCCTCCTGATGTGCTGCTCCCTCGTCTGGAGGACCATGCAGAACGCCTTCTCCCTTCCGTCCTTGGTCGTGGTCATCCCGATGAGCCTCCCCGGCATGCTCCTGGCGAGCCCGACGTCTTTGACCGCGAATATCCCCATGTGGGGGCCGCCGAAGTTCATGGGGACGCCCAGAGGCTGCCCCTCGCCTACCGCCACGTCTGCCCCGTAGCTCCCCGGCTCCCTGAGGACGGAGAGCGATATCGGGTTGACCCCGACGACCGCCAGCCCTCCCGCCGCGTGAACCATCTCGACCGCCGCGTCGATCCCTTCCTCAATCACGCCGAAGACGTTGGGGTTCTCGAGGTAGAGCGCGGCCACGTCCCCGTCCGCGCGGGATATCTTCGTCCTGAGGGAGTCGAGGTCTATCCCTCCCGTCTCCGTGTGGAACTCGACGGGCTGTATCTTGGCACCCATGGGCTCGGCGTACGTCTCTATGACCTCGAGCCTCCCCCGCCCCACGCTCTTTGAGACCAGAATGGTCGCCCTCTTCTTCGCCCTCACAGCCATCCTGACGGCCTCCCCCGCCGCAGAGGCCCAGTCGTACATCGAAGAGTTGCACACCTGCATCCCGGTGAGGTCGCACATCATGCTCTGGTACTCGAAGAGCGCCTGTAGCATCCCCTGGCTGATCTCTGGCTGGTACGGGGTGTACGCGGTGTAGAACTCCTGCCTGGACAAGATCGAGTCTACGGCCGCCGGGATGTAGTGAGGGTAGACCCCTCCCCCCAAGAAGCAGAGCGACTCTGGCGGGGTCTTGTTCTTGGCCAGCCTCGCCGTCATCTCCTTCCTGACGACCGCCTCGCCCTCGCCCTTTGGTATGGCGAGCTTCCTCCCGAGCCTCAGCTGCTCGGGTATGTCTGAGAAGAGGTCCGCGATAGAACCTGCCTTGACCTGCCTCAGCATCTTCTGGATCGTCTCGTCCTCGAGGTTGGGCAGGAACGGATGGGCCTCTACCATTTCGTGGAGCGACCCTCCCCGCCCCACGAACGGTTAAAATACGTATCAGCGATGGCTATGCAATCTTTGAACTGGCGGGCTTTGGTCGCAGTATTGTTATCATTGGGCCTCGCCCTGGGTTTCGCCCCGGCCTTCTCTCAGGCCGCCCCCTCAACGTCGGGGGTCGCCAGCGTGTCCCTCGACCACAACTTCCTGATCACCACCAACGGCTTCGGGGTGTGGAACGACAGCTTCACCTTCAACAACAACAACGGGTCGGCTGCCGTCCAGATTCCGACCCTCAAGGTCGGAATCCCGAACTCCATCGCCCAAAGGACGGTCGGGATGCAGATCAGCCCGACCAGCGGGTACTCGTACTCCCAGTCGACCGTCGGGAACATGACCTACTACAGCATCGCCCCGAGCCAGCCCACCTTGAACGCCGGGGCGAACTCCAAGGTGACGCTCAAGGGCTACATGTCGAACAGCATCTTCAACTTCACGAGCGCTGGCTTCAACGGCAGCGCCCCAGCCCTGGTCTTGCTCAGCCCATCGCTCAACGTCAACGTAACCGCGATGAACTCTACGCTCACCCTGCCCACCGGGGCGACCTTCGGCAAGACGCCCGCTGGCTTCACCGCCCCGGCGCCAGGCGGGGTCACATCAGCCTACACCGAGAACTCCACAGCCATCCTCCCCCAGGCCTCCGCCCAGTATCTCAACTTCACAGAGTCGAACGAGTCTGACTTCGCCCCGATCTCGGTCACGAGCCTCTCGAGGACCATAGTCCCCGCCTCCAACGGCGCGCCTCTCGTCCAGGACGAGTTCACGATCCACAACCTTGCCTCATACGACGTCGCCGAGGTGCACGCCGTCTTCCTAGGTGGGACCCAGGGTGCGGTCACGGTCATCCCCAACACGGAGCCGCCGCTCGTCAACCCGCAGTCCATCTCCGTGAGCGGCGGCATGATCATCTTCTCGAGCACGGCCTTCGGCAGCGCGCTCACGCCGGGCTCTAACCTGACGATGTCTGTCTCCTATCCCCTCCCAGCCTCGGCCATGACGGTCTCGGGGAGCTCCGTAAAGGTCACGGTCCCGTACACCCCGTTCATCGAGGCGGTGATCCCAGACTACGAGATAGGCGTCGCCCCCGCCAAGGGCGTCACGCTCAGCGGCACGACCTCCGTCGACAACAAGACCCTCACACCGTTCACCACGGGCTCCGTCTCGTTCTCCTACTCCGTCAGCGTCGGCTGGGCTGCCGACCAAGCCATCCCGGCGGGCGCCTTGCTCTTCGCGGTGGCCTTCGCCATGTTCGCCATCCAGCGCCCCGCCGCAAAGGAGAAGAGCGAGGAGATTGAGAAGGAGAGCTACGAGACCGCCGACGTCCTCAGGGCATTCGAGGACAAGACGGGGCTCGAGACCCAGTACATCGAAGACCTGGCGAGAGCGAGCAAGGGGTCCAAGGGCAAGAGTGCGCTCGACCAGATGAGGAACGAGGTCGCCGACCTCCGAGGTCGCGCCCTCCAGCGGCTCTCCGAGCTCAAGAAGGACTTGGGCTCCGGCAAGCAGTTCGACCTCCTCACCCGTGTCGGGGAGGCCGAGAAGGAGGAGGACAGGGCCTTCAGGGACCTCCTCAACCTCTTCGCACAGTTCCAGACCGGCAGGATGAACGACGAGACCTACAAGAGGCTCCTCCCCAGCTACAGAAAGCGGGTCGAGGCGGCGATCAACCGCCTCTCGGACATGCTCCACGAGGTCCAGGAAGAGGAGAGATAGCCGCCCCTGGCCCTCGTCGGGCGGGACGGTCTGGCCTGTCTAGTCCCCTAGCACGTACCCAGAGTAGGGGGCGAACAGCTCGTCTGGCCCGCTCCCGGCCACTCCGGTCTTCCCGTACTGGTAGAGGGTCTGACCTTGAGTGTTGACGACGATTATCCTGTTGTTGTTCTGGTCCGCGAAGTCACCGCTCGAGAGCCGCTTGACGCTGTTGGGGTTCTTGAGCGCCCCGGGGCCTGACGCCGGCCCGTACGACCAGACAATCCCTCGTCGCGTTGACGACGATTACCCTGTTGTCGACGCAAGGTACCGTCCCGGGCACCCCGCTCCGTATCCCGGTCCCCGCGATCAGGTAAGGCCCCCTGCCCGCCTCTCCGCGTCATTTGGGCCGATTGTCGACCCGGGACCTGGGTTGCAGAGCGACCGTTGCCAGAGCCGGAGCTCCACACGACCTGGTTGTTCTGGGGGGTCGACCTCGATCGCCCTGTTGTTGAACTGATCTGTTACCAGGACGTTCCCGTTCGTGTCGAACGACCCCCCGTAGGGGAATGCCGTCCCCCCTGCCCGTGCAGGTACACGTACACGACAAGACCGACCACCAACACAGCTGCGACCACCGCCGCACCGACGACTTTGCGCCCTCGCATCCCCCTGCGCTGCTCCGAGCTCATGCTACTATCGGGCTAGTATCTCGCTCGGTTCCTATAGAATACTATCGCGATAG
>DATJBB010000031.1:0-5557 GCA_035515635.1 Nitrososphaerales archaeon | reverse complement strand
CCGCGAGAAGGGAGGGGCTCGAGAGCCCGTACTTCCTGGGCGCTAAGGAGAAGATGAGGATCAGCGACGAGATGATCTATTAGTGAGCGGCGCCGCTTCCGCAGCCGCAGCCCTGTCCCTGAACGTTCGGGTTCTCGATCTTGAAGCCCTGCCTCTGCATCGTGTCGACGAAGTCGATCTTCGAGCCCCTGAGGATCTCTGCGTTGTTCTTGTCGGTGACGACCTTAAAGTCGTCGACCTCCTCCACGATGTCGTTCCCCCTCGGCTTCTCGGAGAGCTGCATTCCGTAGCTGTAGCCGCCGCTGCAAGCGCATCCGCCTGACGCGTAAACGTCAATCCTGAGATAAGAGCCGCCCTCGGTCTGCTCCTTCAACGCCTCGGAGAGCTTCTGCTTCGCGAGGGGCGTGAACTTCACTATCGGCATCATCTTCTGCATATTGGTTTTGGAGCCCGATAGGTCATATTTAGGCTATTCGGCCTCCGCCCCGACCTCACGTCGCCTGCCCGACCTCCAGAACAGGAACGACAGGAGATACACCGCGACCATCACCACGGTGATCACCAAGCCGACCGTCGCGAGGACCCCGGAGTTGGGGCCGCTGCCGAAGACTATGGGAACCGGCCCGATGAGGATGAAGCCGCCACTAGAGCCCGATCCGCCAGGCCCGGCGAAGGTCCCCACGGCGACCACCAAGAACCCCACGAAGACGATGGCGACGCCCAGCAAAGCCAGCCTGGAGTTCATTTGCCGAACAAGACCCCCGAAAGGAGCACGACCACTATAAGGACGATGGCGAGGACCATCGCTATGCTGGCCCACTTCGCGTCCGACCCGAAGACTATGGGAATCGGGCCGATCATTACGACCCCTCCGCCTCTCACCTCGGTCCTCCTCTCCTCTTCCTCTGGCGACCTGCCCGAGGCGGCCGTCGCCAGCAAGACGACAAGGAATCCAACGAGGATTATCCCTATCCCGATGAGGGCGAGGTCGAGCATCAGCCTTCTCCCACCGGCGGTTTCTTATATAGCGTCAGCCGCTCTTCGAACCAGGCCCGGTTGTCAGAGTACAGGTATTGCGAGAAGTGCATGATGAGGACTGAGCACGAGGCCGTCGTGGACGGCCGAGACTACAACCCCAGGGGGAGAGGCGTCTACAGGTGCAAGAAGTGCGGGAGGGTGAAGTCCATGCGGCATCTCCGTCCTAGCTCAGAGATCGGCTATTGATGCCCCAGCTCAGGAGTATTCCGACCTGTCGACGACGTTCTTCAGCGGCCGGCCCTCGAAGTACCTCGTCAGGTTCTCGACGACCCCCTTCCCGACCCTCCCGGTGATTATCGCGCTCGGTCCGGAGCAGTGCGGGGTCCCGATGAAGTTCTCCAGCTCCAAGAACGGCAGGTCGGGAGAGAATGACTCCACGCCCTGCTTGTCCGGCCACCACACGTCGGTGGCGTAGACGAACGCGGGGTTCTTCACGAGGTGATCATAGATTGCCTCCTTCTGGACGACCTCCCCACGGGCGACGTTCACGAGCGTCCCGCCGGGCCTCATCGCACCAAGCTCCTCCCTCCCTATCATGCCCCTGGTGACGTTCGTGAGGGGGACGGCCAGGACCACCACGTCCGACTCGCGGAGCAGCTTCAAGAGCCCCGCCCTCCCCCTGAGCGACTTGACCCCCTTGTCGGTGACCGGGTGCCTGCCGAACGCGAGGACCTGCATCCCGAACGGCTTGGCCATCCTGCCCGTCGCCCTGCCTATCCCGCCATATCCGACGATTCCTAGGGTCTTGCCCCTGAAGAAGGCAACCTGCCGCCCGAGGTCGTCGAGCCTCTGGTGGGAGAAGGCGCCCGCCCTGAGCTCACGGTCGAACTTGACTATGCTCTTCCCGGCCGCCAGCATCAGGCCGATGGCAAACTCCGCGACCTCCTCCGAGTAGCTCCCGGCGTTGCTGCAGACGACCACATTCTTGTCGAGCAGGTCGAAGCGGATGCTGTTCACCCCCGCATTCCCCGCCTGGTAGAGCCGCAGGCTCTTCATCGCGGAGACCTTCTCCGCGTCTAGGCCCTTCGGCCACCCGTGAGAGTAGAGACAGTCGATCTGCGGCAGCACGCGCGCCTGCTGCTCCTCGTCCATGTCTTCCAGCCAGTAGATGTCGGCGAAGCGCTTGAGAGGGTCGAACTCCTCTCGACGGTTGGCGGTCTGCCCAACTAGGAGCTTGGCGCGGCTCTTTCTCATCTGAAGCCGTTTGGGCACAACGTATTCAAACGATTCGCCAAACACTGGTCACTCTCCGGAGGGCCCGCCCTTTGAGTCGTCCTCCTCTCTGATGCTTACCTCGTCGGGCTCGATGCCGAGGCCCTTGAGCTCCTCTTCGGCGTCTTTGAGGGTGACGGACTTGTAGAACTCGACGTCATAGAGCAGCCCGTACCCCTCCCACCCCTTCACCACGAGCTTCTTGCCGAGCTCGGCCACCCTCGCCAGCCTCCTGCTGAGCTCCTGGCCGCAAGAGGCTATCGCGCTCAGCAGCTCAAAGTCGACGGGAGAGCCCTCCAGCCCCTCAATCTCCCAGGCCGGCTTGCCGAACAGGAAGACCGAGACGGTCACCAGGGGCTTGTCGCTGTTGGGCTCGGTCATCGACCAAGAGGCGCTCGTTCATAATTAAGCGCCGATAAAATAAGTCAGGCTTCCCGGTCCTTCGGACGCAAATTATCATCCCTATCTTTCAGTCTTCTTACAAACTTCAACGCAGACCAGGAATCGTCGATTGCGCAGACCTTCACGTCGACCAGGCCGTTCTTTAGCCCGATCTCCCTCACGACGCGGTCGCTCAGGTCGGTCTGCCGTCGCGACGAGGCCTTCGGCCAGGACACCCAAATCATCCCGTCCAGCTTGAGCATCGCCTTCAACCTAGGGAGCTCTCTTTCCAGGGTCGCCCTTTCAGTGCTAAAGAGCTGGATGAAGTCCAACGGCCCTTCCGGCTCCCGGGCGACGACCGCCCCGTCGGGCAGCCTTCCCAGGAGCCGGTCGTAACCGTCCGGAGCGTTCGACAAGGCGAGCACGTCGCCCTTCTTGATCCCCAGCTTCTGCGCGAGGGGCCTTCCGGAGTACCCTGCAGACACGGGCCCTGCTCAGAGCTTTTCGTATTTAATGGTCCAACAGTCAACTGAAATGAGTCACGCGGTCGCAGCGACTGAGGCTCTCCGTCGAAGCCTACACTCTATCTGAGCAGCAACCTCGTCGGCAGCAGGAGCAGGAGCACGGACAACTGCAGCCGCACTTCTTGCAGATGCCCGAGGGGCACGTGTCCACCTCCTGCTTCGTGTAGGTCTTCGAGAGGCTCATCACGGCGCTCTGTGAGGTGATGAGCAGGCTACCGCATAAACCGCTCGGAGGCGCACCACAAAACTGGTCGGCGCCTGGGCGGGCGGGGCTCGTCGACGCGTTCGCGTGCCCAGAACGGGATGTTCTCCGCCTAGGGTTTAACCTCTCGACCGCCGTGACACTTTCCATGCAAGCGGAGTCAAAGGTCGGAGGCGGCAACAGGGCGACCATGGTGTTCTTCGTCACGATTCTGGTCGTAGCGGCAGCTTTCGCGGTCTACTCGGTCCTGCCGGCCCACAAGGCGCAGCCAGGGGTCTCGGCGGCCGGCGCGACGCCGCAGGGGCTGAGCTCCTTCCAGAGCTATTATCAGCTTCAGGCCTTCGTCGCCGCTAACGCCAAGAGCGCCCAGGAGTATGACAGGTACGGGGGAGCAGGCTTCATCGGAGGCCCCCTGATGCTCGCCGGAGGCATAGGCCTCCCCGTCGAGCAGATTGCGGGAGTCGCTGCGCCCGGTGCGGTGGCCGCAGTGGCAGCGGGGTCTCAGTCCAGCCCGGCCTTCACCGGGACCAACGTCCAAGTCCAGGGCGTCGACGAGCCGGACATTGTGAAGACCGACGGCACCCACCTGTTCGTGGCGGCGAACGGGACCGGCTCCAGCTCCTCTGCTGGCTCCGTGACGATAATGGACGCCTACCCGCCGAACTCCACCTCCGTCCTCTCGACCGTGAGCCTCCCGAACTCCCAGATCTTGGGGATCGAGGTGGCTCAGGGCCGCCTCCTCGTCATCGACCAGCGCTACACCAACACGACCTACGTGGGCCTCCTGCTCTACAACACCTCCACCCTTTCCTCGCCGAGCTTGATGGAGAACGAGACCGTCTCGGGCAACTACGTGGCGGCCCGCCTCGCCCAAGGATACCTCTATGCCGTGGTGCAGCAGCCCTCCTACCAGTTCGACGGCCGGGGCAACGCGACGGGCGTGTTGCCGTTCGTGACTGCAAACGGCGAAAAGACTGCCCTCTCGCCGCCCTCGGTCTACTACACCCCGAACAACTCGCAGATTGGTGACTACACCATGATAATCAGCATCGGGATGGCCTCTGGCGCCGCGACCACGCTCTCAGTCCTGACCGGCCCGTCCTCCACCGTCTTCGTCTCTACCTCTAACATCTACGTGGTCTACTCCAACTACAGGCTGTACGCGGACGCCGACAACATCCCTGGGGACGTCTTCTCGGGAGGCGTCATCACCTCGCCCTCAGCCGGGCAGGAGCAGAACAGCACGATATTCCGAGCGTCCTACACGAACGGGACCGTCGCCGTCCAGGCGGTGGGCTCCGTCCCAGGGAGCGTCCTCAACCAGTTCTCGATGAACGAGTACGACGGGTACTTCCAGGTGGCGACGAGCCGCATCGCCACGATAAACGGGAACGCCACCGAGAGCGACGACGTCTACGTCCTGAACTCGAACATGAGCCAGGTTTCGGCGCTCCAGAACATCGCGCCCGGAGAGAACCTATACGCGGTCAGGTTCGTGGGCGATATGGGCTACGTGGTGACCTTCGAGCAGATCGACCCGCTCTTTGCGATATCCTTCGCGGACATGACACACCCGGTCATCCTAAGCGCCCTCAAGGTCAACGGATACTCTGACTACCTCCAGCCGCTCTTCAGCAACTACCTCCTCGGGGTCGGGAAGGACACCGTCGCCTCTTCGACCGGGGACTTCGCCTACTATCTCGGGCTGAAGCTCTCGCTCTTCCACGTCGCGGCCAACGGGTCGTCTTCCGACGTCCAGGACTATTTGATCGGGGACCGCGGGACGGACTCGCCGGTCCTCACGAACCACCTGGCGCTCACGTGGGACCCCGCGAACAACGTGACCGTGATGCCCGTCCTGCTCGCGAAGGTGAGCGCGAACCAGCAGGGCAGCTCACAGAACCCGCCGCCCGAAGGAAACCCGGTCTGGCAGGGCGCCTATGTCTTCAGGGTCGACTCCTCTGGTTTCACCCTCCTCGGGAACGTCACGCAGTACCCCGCCGGGATGAACTACGGCGACTCGCCCAACAACAACCTGCAGGTAGAGAGGAGCGTGATCATCGGGAACTACCTCTACACCATCTCGCAGAGCGAGGTCATGGTGAGCGACCTGTCGTCGTTCGGGACGGTGGCGACGGTCGCTCTGCCCGGAAGCTAGGTCGTTTCGTCAAAGGGCAGCGCCGCTGCCTTGGCTCGAGAA
>DATJBB010000030.1:0-35254 GCA_035515635.1 Nitrososphaerales archaeon | reverse complement strand
AACACGCCGGGTTACTCCCCGGACAAGATCACCCTCGTGCTCGGGGTGAACGCCACGGTGACCTGGTCCAACGACGATAGCGCTCCTCACACGGTCACCTCGACGAGCGTCCCCTCGGGGGCGTCGTCCTTCGACTCTGGGAACATGAACGCGGGGCAGGCGTTCACCTACACTTTCACGGTGGCGGGCACCTACCAGTACAAGTGCGACTACCACTCGTGGATGACGGGCACTGTGACTGTCGTCTCGGGCTAAACCTCGCGGCTCGGCACACCGAGGAATCGGGGCGGGCAGTATTCAGACTCTTGGGGGCGTTTAGTCCGATTCCCTGTTCTACGAGTTTCGATACAGGGCCTAATTCGCGCCGCTTTGCAAACGGTCCATCAAGGTCCTTGGACTTTTTCTCGGTTATCGGGCTGATTAGCCGAGCTACAAACGCCCCCCAGAAGGTCGTCTTGCCCTGAATTCTCCGTCCGCCAGTCCTGAGTCTTCGTTTTCCCCAAAGACCGTGAATATTGCTCCTTTACCGAGAGCTTATATACGGTTCCCGCAGGGTCGGTTGCGAGCAACGTGGTCACGGGCTACTGTGTCTACGAGAAGAAGAAGAACAGGGAGATCAAGAACCCCAAGCAAATCAAGCTCAAGAACGGCCGATTTGCTGTCAGGGGGACTTGCGGGTCCTGTGGAAAGCCGATCTTCCGCATCGGGAAGCTGAAGTAACCAGCCTCGAGAGCGGGATTCTCCCCCTTCCTTTTATTTCAAGTTCGAAAGAAGCGCTTATCATGCCGCCCTGAAAAGGCGGCTCCCGTGGTCCTGGTCCTCTACAACTCCCTCGGTAGGCGGCTCTCCCCGTTCAGACCACTCTCCGGGAAGAAGGTCAGGATGTACACCTGCGGCCCCACAGTCTACAACTACGCCCACATAGGCAACTTCCGGACCTTCGTCTTCGAGGACGTCCTGAGGCGCTACCTCGCGTACAAGGGCTACAAGGTCGTCCAGGTCAAGAACATCACCGACGTCGAGGACAGGATCATCGAGGGCATCAAGAGGACGGGGAAGAGCCTCAAGGACCTCACAGACTACTACACCGGTGCCTTCATGGAGGACATCGACGCGCTGGGGATCCAGAGGGCGGAGCACTACCCAAGGGCGACGGAGTACGTCGGGCAGATGGTCGAGGCGGTGAGGTCGCTGACGAGGAGAGGCTACGCCTACAGGGCGGACGACGGCTCGACCTACTACGCCATCAAGAAGTTCAGGAGGTACGGCAGGCTCTCGGGGATCAAGCAGGCCGAGGTCAAGGCGGGGACGAGGGTGGCGGTAGACCACTACGACAAGATGGGCGCCAACGACTTTGCGCTCTGGAAGGCGTGGGACCCGGACGACGGCGAGGTCTACTGGGAGACCGCCCTGGGCAAGGGGAGGCCGGGCTGGCACATAGAGTGCTCCGTGATGGCCATGAACCTCCTGGGGCCCAGCATTGACATCCACACGGGCGGGAAGGACCTGAAGTTCCCCCACCACGAGAACGAGATCGCCCAGTCGGAGGCGCTCACCGGGAAGAGGTTCGTCAGGTTCTGGCTGCACGCCGAGTTCCTCAACATCAACGGCGAGAAGATGAGCAAGTCGCTCGGCAACATGGTGACATTCAGGGAGTTGAGGTCACAGGGATGGGCTGCCAGCGCGATCAGGCTCTTCCTGATAGGCGCCCACTACAGGGAGGAGCTCAACCTGACGGACACCTCGCTCTCCCAGGCCGACGCCACCCTCAAGAAGGTCTACCAGTTCCAGGACCGGCTGAGCGCCGGCGCCAATTCCGCCCCGCCGGGAGGTTCGAAGCTCAGCGAGAAGGTCGTCGCAGCCTTCCTGCGCGAGTTCGAGCGGGCCATGGACGAGGACCTCAACACGCCGAAGGCCCTGGCCGCCTTCTTCGGCTTCCAGCGCAAGGTGAACCAGCTCATCGACTCCGGGAAGCTCACCCAGGGAGACTACTCCAAGCTGGCCGGCGCCCTCGCCAAGGTCGACTCGGTCCTCGGTATCCTCGAGCTCAGGGCGGCGGAGTCTGGCCCCTCTCCCTCGGAGAGCGACCCCGAGATCCAGACGCTCGTCGCCCAGAGGGAGGCGGCGCGCAAGGCCAAAGATTACCGCCGCGCAGACGAGATCAGGGCGCTCCTCAGGGAGCGTGGCGTGGTCGTTGACGACACCCCTCAGGGCCCCGTCTGGCGCAGGTTGTCAAAGTCAGCTTAATCGATGCTCAACGAGGTTGAATCAAGGGGCATTAGTCGCCCCTCCGGCCTCCTCGCACGGAATGCAGCGCGAGCTGTCAAAGCCGCCGAGCCCCCGGGAGGCCGCCGGCACCCAGCCGAGGCGCCCCGTCCACCTGTTCAGGAGAGACCTGAGGGCGAGGGTCGAGCCCGACGGGTCGACGTCGTGGGTGCACAGCGCCGGGGCAAGGAAGCTCCTCTTCGGGAGGGAGTCGGCCGAGGCGTTCAGGATCCAGGCGGGGGTGAAGATCTCCTTGAGGCCGCAGGACCAGGCGGTGAGGACTGTCCCGGGGAGCGCCTCCTTCACCTCGCGCGGTGGCGAAAAGGTCTCGATGTCTCTGAGCGTGAGGCTCCTCTCCGGCGAGTGCGGCGGCACCCTGAGGTCGCTGAAGCTGGCCAACAGGGGGGACGCCGCCAAGGTCAGGGTGGTCACGGTCCACGACCCCACATCTCTCAACTTCCGGAGGGCAGGGGACCCTCCCGGCGAGATCGGGGTCAACGCCTTCAACAGGAACGACCAGGTGGTCATGGACGACGTAGGGGACACGACGGGGGTGAGGGTGATCGGCTTCTCTCCCAGGCCGTCGGTCATCTACATGTCCAAGGACAAGGCTCGCGTCGCGGAGCTCCTCTCCTCGGGGGAGCTCCCTGGGAGCTCCTTCGGGATGTCCGGCTCGGTGGTCGTCGCGACCCAGCACGACCTAGACCTCAGCCCCGGCTCCACCGCCGAGGTCAGGACCGTCTCGCTGTACCATCCCTCCTCCCTGGAGTCAGCCCTGAGCGCCGCGTCGACGACCATCTCCCATGGCGAGAAGGACCCCGAGCCCGGAGGGATGGACTTCGCCTCATCGAGCGCCTCGGTCAACTTCGCCTTCGGGTGGGCGAAGGCGGCCGCGCTTGCGATCGAGGGTGAGGCCTCTCTGGCGGAGAAGCTCTGGTCTGGGACAGCCCTCTCCCTCCTGTCCGGCGACGCCTTCCTCAGGGTCGCAGAGCCAGCAACCGCTGCGTTTCGCAAGGACGGGACGCTGAGGCACTCGGCAGGGTCGCCTGACGTCGCCGACAGGGCAGGGCCTTTGGAGACCTCCCTCTACGTATCCTCGCTCTGCGCGTACCTCTTCGCCAGGTCCCGCGACAAGAGGCTACTGAAGGCGTGGTACCCGAGGGTCAAGAAGGCGGCCGAGGGCCTCTGCCGCCTCGCCTCGTCCGGCCTCGTCCCCTGCTCTTCCGACTCCCCCGACGGCTGGCGCCGGCGGCTCGCCGCGGGCTTCCCGTCAGGCCACACCGCCGAGGTCAACCTGATCGTCATCAGGGCGCTCGGCGACGCGGCGGCCCTGGCAGCCTCGGCGGGCAAGGCTCCCGACTCGGCCAGGTTCAACGAGGCGCGCGGCCGCCTCGTCGGCGCTCTGAACGAGAAGCTCAGGGACGCAGAGACCGGCGCGCTGTGTCTCAACGTCGACGGGCGAGGGGTTGTCCACAAGGAGCAGACGGCCGACCAGGCGGTAGGGCTCGCGTTCTTCTCCCCGGACCAGGGGCTCGCCTCCTCCGTGGTCCACAGGCTCCTCGAGAAGGACTTCGAGACGGGGTACGGCCCACGCACGGTCGCCACGTCGAACAACCTTTACTTCAGCCACTCGTACGCCGACGGCCAACTCGGAGGGTACTGGACCAGAGCCGCGCTCTCGCACGCCCTCCTTGCGTTCTCCGCCGGCCATCCAGGGATCGGGAGCCTCCAGGTGGAGAAGGTGGCGCGCCTCGTCCACCACGAGGCAGAGAGGCTCGGGACGACGCCCGGCGAGTTCCCCTACTGGATAGACACCGAGAGGGGGCTCGCGATGGGGGCGGGATCCGACCCGGTCGCAGCCTCGAGGTTCGTGGAGGCTGTCGTCTTCGGCGAGGCGGGGCTCTCCCTTGGGCCAGAGGGCCCGAGGCTCCGGGTCCCGGATTCCTCGAAGCTCAGGTGGCTCGTCGTCCGAGACCTCGTCCTGAACAGGCGGGGGACGGTCTTCGTCGGCAGGTCGTCCGGGCGGACGTTCGTGGCCTCCTCCTTCGGGGACGAGGCCAGCGGCCTCGGCTCGATGCACTCCTCCTTCCCCGAGGCTGCCCGCCTGGAGACGAACGCGGGCGTCGAGGCCGTGGTGTTCTGGGACGCGGCAACGACCCTGCTGTGCGCAGGGGTGGACGACTCCTCGGCCTTCTCGGGCACCCTGGACGTCCCGTTGAGGTCGAAGTGCTTCTCGACTTCCCTCTTCGCCCAGGTCGAAGAGCTCGACCTGGAGGCCGGGGCCTGGAACGGGGTGGAGCAGGTCAAGGCGCTCGGACGCGCCGAGGTCAGGCTGGACCTCCGGCCGGGATGCTGGAGGGCTCTGAGGTTCTCGCGGGTCGCGAGGTAGGTACGCGCATCGACATCCCTTTAGGCAGGTCCGAACCTGTAGCGGGACGGGTTGGCTCGGTACCGGAAGCGCGAGGAGGAGAAGGAGGAGCACAAGGGGCACAACCACCCGGCGAAGGAGGAGTGCGGCCCGCACTGCCCGAGGAACCCAAAGTACAAGGGGCCAGTCAAGAAGTTCGGCTTCTTCAGAAAGTGACGCCGGCGCCGGGTTAACGCGAGTTTATCACGAGATGTAAATGAAATCACACCACCGTTCTTATTCGAACGCCTCCCCGTGAGAGCAGACAAGTTCCATGACAGTCTTGAGCAAGGGGTCGGGCGCTGGCTCCAGGACGGTCCTCGCCAGCAGGGGAGCTTTCACCCGCGTCTTCGCGGTCGCAAACCAAAAGGGCGGAGTGGGCAAGACAGACCTGACGGTCAACCTCGCCTGCCAGCTCGCCTCCCAGGGCAAGAGGACGCTGATAATCGACCTCGACCCGCAGGCCAACGCCACCGACTACGTCGTCCCGCCGGGCACGCAGGCGGGCAAGACCTCGGCCGACCTCCTCCTGGACGACTCGGTCTCGCTCTTCGACGTGGTGCTCTCCGGCATCAGGGAGAACCTCGACATCGTCCCCTCGCACCAGAACCTCAGCGCCTGCCAGATCAGGCTGGCCAACGACATCAACATGCAGTTCAAGCTCAAGAAGAAGCTAAAAGCCCTCAACGAGATGAGCGAGCCTTACGACTTTGTGTTCATCGACACCCCCCCGTCCCTCGGCCTCCTGATGGTGAACACGCTCACCGCTGCGACGGGAGTCATCATCCCCGTGCAGACGCAGTACTTCGCCATGGACGGCGTCGTCAACCTCCTCGAGACGGTCCAGAAGGTCAGGGAGGACATAAACCCCGGCCTGAAGGTCTTCGGTATCGTCCTGACGATGTACGACAAGAGGACATTGATCTCGAGGGAGGTGGCGGAGCGCGTCCGCGACGAGTCGGGAGACCGCGTTTTCACGACCATGATACCGATAAACGTCAGGCTGGCCGAGGCGCCGAGCCACCACAAGTCCATCTTCGAGTACGACCCCCACTCCTCGGGAGCGAGGGCCTACACAGAGCTTGCAAAGGAGATGCTGAGTTGCCCCGACGTCTAGGCGACGACCCTCTCGCGAAGGCGAAGGCCGCCTCCGCGTCCGGGACGATCCGCGCGCCTGCCAACAGCGTCTTCTTCCAGAGGAGGGCGCCAGACGCGGACGCAGACACCGCTCCCGTCCCGGTCCCTGAGCCGGAGACGAGAGAGATATCCGAGATATCGGAGATCCCCGAGATGAAGGAGGCCGCCGCCGCGCCGACCGCCCTCGAGCCGGCCCCATCGCCGGCCGCCGCCCCGGCCTCTCCCGAGCCTGCGGGGCAGCCGTCGTTCATCCAGGAGGTCGTGACAAACTTCGCCGCGCCAGCCGCTCCCGTTCCACAGACGACATCCGTCGCCGTCGCCTCCGAGCAGGCCGCCGCCCCGGAGGCTCCGCCCTCGGTGGCCCCGGCCGAAGAGGCAAAGGACGGCCTCCTCCACAGGCTCTTCGGGAAGCTAAAGTAGCCACAGCTAACGTCTTAAGCTCCTCTCGCGGGACCCCGCGAAGGTAGACCTTCCGCAACCTTGAGCAAGACCCGAGTCTCTCTAGGGCAGGGGATCATGGTCGAGCGCGGGTCCTCGAGGTACGCCCTCGACCCCCACGAGCCCGTCAAGGCGGACTACACCTTCGTCTCGCACGCACACATGGACCACGTCGAGAGGCCTCACCCCAAGACCAAGGTGATAGCCTCCGACGAGACCGTCGTCCTCGCCCGGGCGAGGGGCGTCGAGCTCGGGGCGAACAGGGACAGGCCCCCAGAGGGGGTCTCCCTCCTCGACTCTGGCCACATCCTTGGCGCGCGGGCGCTCTGCATCGAGGACGAGGTGCTCTACACGGGGGACGCCGCGGGCAGGGAGCGCGCCTTCATGAGCAAGTGCAGGACGCGCAAGGCGAGGATACTCATCACGGAGACGACCTTCGGCGACCCTCGCTACGTCTTCCCTCCCCTCGAGCAGACCGTCCGGGAGGTCAACCAGATGATCGCAGGGGCGTTCGACAAGGGGCGGCCCGTCGTCCTGATGGGCTACCCGCTCGGCAAGTCCCAGGTCCTCTCGTACCTGTTCTCATCGTGGACGCCCTTCTTCGTCTACGAGTCCGTCCGGGAGATGAACGAGCTCTACAGGCAGGCCGGAGTCCCCCTCAGGGCGGAGGCCGGCTCCGTGGACAAGGCCCTCGCCGGGCTCCCCAGAGGCCCCTGGCTCATGGTGTCCCCCATGATGGGCTCCAGGAACGGCCTCGCCCTCAGGCTCAAGAGGGACTACGGCGCCGTCCTCGCGGCGTTCAGCGGATGGGCGATGGACAGGGGCTACGGCGCCCACATGGGGGCAGACTACTCCTTCCCCCTCAGCGACCACTGCGACTTTGCGGAGCTCCTCCGCCTCGTCGAGGACGTCGCCCCCGAGACGGTGTACACCACCCACGGCTTCACCGACGAGTTCGCCCGCACCCTCAGGGCGGAGGGGTTCGACGCCAAGCCGCTCGCCGGCTACCAGTCGGCCCTCTCCGACTACCGCGAGGACACATAGAACCGGCGAAGGATTTAAGAATCAATTTCCCCCGCGTCCGTCCGGCAAAGTGCTTGAGTGATTACCAAATCCGTGCCGAGTGATCCAAGCAAAAAACCGTCCGTCTTTTCCGCAGCATACGACTGGAAGCTGGTCGAGCCCAGGGTCCGGAAGTTCACCAAGGACGTAGGCTTCCTAGACGAGATATCAAAGTCGATGCGAGGCAAGAGGGAGGTGGGCTACGTCGAGGGGCCGCCGACCCTCAACGGCGTCCCGCACATCGGCCACATCCGCGGCCGCATAATGAAGGACCTCTGGTTCAGGTACAGCACGCTGATCGCGAAGAAGAACGTGGTCTTCCGGGCCGGCTGGGACTGCCAGGGGCTCCCCGTCGAGCTCCAGGCAGAGAAGGAGCTTGGGCTCTCCGGGAACAAGTGGGAGGACCTCAAGGTGATCGGCGAGGAGAAGCTGGTCGAGGCCTGCAAGAGGCTCCTCGGCAAGTACCTCCAGTCCTGGGAGGAGTCCGACGACCTCCTCGGCCTCCTCCTCGACCACACCAAGGCGTACATGACCTACCGCGACGCGTACATAGAGCGCGAGTGGAGGTTCCTGGAGCGCGCCTGGGAGAGGGGGATCCTCGGGGAGGGCTTCAAGGTCGTCCCCTACTGTCCGAGCTGCATGACGTCCCTCAGCCACGCGGAGGCGGTCCTCGGCTACGAGACGCTCGACGACCCCAGCCTCTACTACAAGGTGAGGGCCTCCGACGGTAGCTACCTGGTCATCTGGACGACAATGCCCTTCACCCTCGTGACCGACGAGATGGTAGGGGTCAAGCCGGACGCCGAGTACGCCTACGTCAAGGTGGGTGGAGAGACCTGGGTCGTCGGCGAGGGGCGCAAATCCGCGCTGGCCAGGGAGCTAGGGGTCGAGTTCGGGGAGACGACCAAGGTCGTGAAGGGGAGGGAACTCGACGGCCTGACCTACCACCACCCCCTCCTCGGCTCGATCCCAGGCCTGGGCAAGCTCCAGGCTCAGGGGAAGATACACAGGGTGGTGGCCGAGGAGTTCGTCGACACAGAGACGGGCACAGGCCTGGTCCACCTCTCGCCGGCGAACGGAGAGGAGGACTTCATGGTAGCCACCAGGAGGGGCGTCCCGGTCTTCGCCCCGATAGACGACAGGGTCAGGTTCACGGAGGAGGCAGGGACGTTCGCCGGGCTCTACGTCCGCGACGCCGACACGGTGGTCTCAAGGGCGCTCACGGAGGCGGGCGCGCTGGTCAACGAGGGGAGGCTTGAGCACGAGTACCCGACGTGCTGGCGCTCGGGCCACCGCCTGGTCTGGGTGGCGAGGCGCGAGTACTTCTACTGGATCGACCGGGTCAAGGACAACCTCGTCGAGGCCGCGGAGAAGGTCGAGTACTATTTCGAGGCGCCGAGGAACAGGTTCCTCGAGTTCATCAGGCAGTCCCCTCCCTGGTGCATCTCCAGGGAGAGGATCTGGGGCACCCCCCTCCCGATCTGGGTCTGCACCTCGTGCAAGGAGAAGGTCGCCGCCTTCTCCCGGAAGAGCATCGTCGCCAAGGCCAAGTCCCTCCCGGACGGCGAGGCCTTCGAGCTCCACAGGCCCTGGATAGACAGGATAGTCCTGAGGTGCCCGAAGTGCGGAGGGGACTGCAGGAGGGAGGCCTTCGTCCTCGACACGTGGCACAACAGCGGGTCGGCCCCGCTCGCGGCATTCACAGACGCCGAGCGCAAGGCCCTCGTCCCGGTCGACCACCTCACCGAGGGGATCGACCAGACCAGGGGCTGGGCGTACACCCTCCTCGTCCTAAACGTGGTCTACCAGGACAAGCCCGTCTCGCCATACAAGGCCTTCCTCTTCCAGGGGCACGTCCTCGACGAGAAGGGCAGGAAGATGAGCAAGAGCCTCGGGAACGTCCTCGACGCCCTCCAGATGCTGAGCGGGGGCTCCGTAGACCTCCTTCGCTACTACCTGATGTGGAAGAGCTCCCCCGTCGACGCCCTCAGCCTGGACACCAAGGAGATGAGCGGGAGGCCATACCAGGTCCTCAACACAGTCTATCACCTCCACGTCTACCTCAAGCAGAACGGCGATGAGGATGGCTTCGACCCCCTCAAGCACACGGTCGCCTGGGCCAAGTCGCGCGGCCTCATCAGGCAGGTCGACCTCTGGGTCCTCTACAACCTCGAGAATGCTTCCACCACGATCGAGGAGGCGTTCAGGGAGGGCAGGTACAACGAGGCTTGCAAGGAGGCAGAGCGGATGGTCGTCGAGGTCGTCAGCCAGGGGTACGTCAGGATGGTGAGGAGCGAGTTGTGGAGCGACACCCCGAGGGAGAAGGCGAGGAGGCTCGCGATCTACGCAGTCCTGGGCCACACGCTCTCAACCCTCGACATGCTCCTCCACCCGGTCGTACCCTTCCTCACCGAGTACCTCCACCAGGAGGTGTTCGCCCGGTCCGCATGGAGGAAGCCGCTCCTCCTCCAGTCCCTCCACAGGACCTCGCTCCCGAAGGCGGCGAAAGCCGAGAGCGAGGCAGTCGAGTTCGCCCTCATGGTCGAGGGGGCTTGCAACTCCGCCAGGGAGAAGGCCAAGCTCAAGAGGCGCTGGCCGCTAAGGGCGATGGCCGTCTACGTCGCGCCCGAGAGGGCCTCGAAGATGAAGAGGGCGCAGGCGCTCATCTCCCTCCTGTGCAACGTCAAGAAGGTCTCATTCGCCACCAAGGTCTCGTCCCTCCCCGTCGCTGTCACCCTCACCCCCAACCGTTCCCAGATTGGCGCCTCCTTCAAGGAGAAGACCAACGAGGTCCTCACCAGGCTCAAGGTCCTCGAGGGGGACGAGGCCTGGGAGACGTACCGGACGGGCGCGCCCATCAAGCTCTCCACCGCGGCGGGAGAGAAGCTCGACGTCCCCGTGTCGACGATGGAGTTCAGCTTCAGGGGGACCGGGGACTGGGAGGCAGCAGCGAAGGGCGAGACCATCGTTGCGATAGAGAAGGTGCGGGACGACAAGCTGATGGCCGAGGGAGTGGAGAGGGACGTCGCGAGGAGGCTCCAGTCGCTCCGGAAGAAGAGGGGCTACTCGCCCGCCGCCGTCCTGGCCAAGGCCAGGGTCGCCGGGCTCGACCCCGAGACCGTCTCGATGCTGGCGCCGCTGAGGAAGCACCTGGCCTTCCTGGTCAGGGTCAAGGAAGTCGAGGTGGCCACTGAGCAGGGCCCCGGCGGCGACTGGGAGGAGGACGAGCTGGACGGGAGGCCGATCTACCTCGACGTCTCGGGGGGGCTACTCGCCCGAAAGAAGGCGGGTGGCAAGAGACGACGGAAGGCCTGAATCGACTATCTTCTTCGCCGACCTCTCGACGTCGTACTCGACCCTCCTGAGCTCGACCCTCGACTCCCCCTCCTCGACGGTGAGCACGGCATAGGCCGCCCTCGGGTCGCCGTCCCGCGGCTGCCCGACAGACCCTGGGTTGAACACGAGCCCGCCGTCGTCCCCCCGCCACTGGTAGGGGACGTGCGAGTGGCCTAGCGCGAGGACGTCCGCACCCACCTTCTGGAGGTAGTACCTGAAGAGGTCCGCGTGCGTCGCCGGGAAGACGTACTCCCAGAGCGGGTCGTCGGGCGACCCATGGGTGGTGTAGACGCGCTTCCCGCCGACCTCGGTCCTCGCCTCCCTGGGGAGGGCCATGAGGTAGGCCTTGCTCTCCCCCGAGAGGTGCTCGGCGGTCCATGCGGCCGCTACCGCCGCCCTGGGGTTGAAGTCACCGAGGTCGCCCTCCACGGCGGCGTAGTCGTGGTTACCCTGGACGCACGTCGCCCCCACGCTCCGGAGGAGGCGGATCACCTCGTTGGGCGAGGCACCGTAGCCAACCACGTCCCCGCAGCAGACAACCCTGACGCTCCCCGCGTCGTCGAGGACGGCCTCGAGCGCCTCTAGGTTCGAGTGGACGTCGGAGATGAATGCGATGGTCGGCGAGCGGGGCACCTCGCCTGAGGGCGCCGCTAGGCTATCTAAGACTTGGGGCCGGCGAACCTGCGCTGGACGATCTTGCTGCGGGTCTGGGGCGAGGCCGCCACCTGGAGCAGCTCGTTGGCCGTCCCCGTCCTCTTGAGCATCCCGGCGAGGGCGAAGTACCACGTCGAGCTCGGGACGGCCCCCTGGTTGTCGGGCATCTCTATCCTGGCGATCTTGGTGAGGGGGTCGTACTCGGTCGAGGACACGTCCTCTCCCAGCTCCTCCCTGACCATGGCGAGCATGAACTTGACCGTCGCCTCGAATGGCTGCTTGGTCAGCTTGGACGACACCCTGCTCTCGAGCAGCCCCAAGAGCTCCTCCCCTATCGCCTCCACCGCCGAGTCCTCGGTAATCGACCGGGCGACCGCCTCGACGAACAGGTCCTTCATCTGGAGGGGGTCGACGACAAAGGGCAGACCGTCCACCAGCTGGAGCGAGGAGACCGCCCGCCTGCTCGTCGACTCCTTCCAGATCCTCTCGAACATCTCCTCCCCGAAGGCGCTCCTCAGCTCTCCCAGGAGTATCTGGTAGCCCCTCCCGGTCTGGCTGTTGACCACTATCAGCTCCGACTTGTCTATCACGAACACGCTCTTCCCCGAGAAGTGCCTCCCGAACCTCAGCTTGAGGCGGGGCGACGCGAACGGGAACTCGGGGACGGTCTCGGTGAGCGAGGAGACTATCCTGACCTCGGCGTCGTGCCTGCAGGCGCTCTCGACCTCCTCGATGCACTCCTCTATCAGGTGGAGCCCCCAGTTGTCGACCACGCACTTCACCTCACGCTCGGCCTTTAGGATCGACTCCTTTAGCCGGGTCAGCAGGCTCTGGGACCCCATCGAGAGGTACCTCTCCTCCACGACGTCGCCCGGCCCGACGTTCTTCTCTCTGACCTTCCTGAGCGCGGCCATGGACTTCCTCAGCCCCCTCACCTTCCTCTCCCTGTCCACCAATATCGACTGGAGGACCTCGGGGGGCTGCGCCTCGAACCTCGAGGGCTTGCCGCGCTCGAGCTCCCTCGCGAGGCCCTTGCCCGTCAGCTGGCGGGAGACCTGGTAGACCTTGGTCCTGGGGACCCCGGAGGCGTACTGGATCTGGTTGACCGTGCTGGCGCCGTTGGCAAGGAGGGCGTAGTAGACCCTCGACTCATACTCTGTGAGGCCGAACCCCTGGAGGCCAGCGACGATGTCGCTCGAGTCGTCCGCGAGGTACATCCCCCTGGAATCGTGGTTCACCGACACAGCTGTCACTGCGGTGACACGTTCGACGGTGACATTCGGCATAAGAAGACTGGTCATCGACCTTCAACCAGCGAGTCAATATGTCCCAATTCGCAAGCAAGTGGGAGAAGTCGAACACCGCGGGAATCACGCAACGAGTGCGTGAGTCTGTCAGCAACCCAGGGCCCCTCAAGCCGAGGCTGGACCTGGCGGTAAGGCAGATTCAGGTACAAGTCGCGAAGCTCGATGCAACTTCAGCCAAGCTCAGGGAGAGAGACGCCTCGATCTTCAACAAGATCGTATCCTCTATCCAGAAGCATGACTCGCAGCATGCTTCGGTCTATGCGAACGAACTCGCAGAGATCAGAAAGATGAACAGGATGGTCACCCAGGCCAAGCTGGCCCTGGAGCAGATCACCCTGCGGCTGAACACCATCACCGAGCTGGGCGACATAGTCGTGACCCTCACCCCTGCGATGTCGGTGATTCGCAGCGTCAGGCAAGGGCTTGTCAGCGTCCTCCCGGAGGCAGAGGGCGAGATCGGCGAAATATCCGGCCTGCTGAGCAGCATCCTCGTGGATGCGGGCACAGTCGGCGGGTACTCGCTGAACTTCGAGGCTGCCAACGAGGACGCGGAGAAGGTCCTGGCAGAGGCTGCGGCGGTCGCCGAGCAGAGGATGAAGGAGAAGTTCCCGGAGATACCCTCCGGGCTTCCCTCGATGGAAGGCTCGACGGAAAGCACTTCGTAAGAAGACCCAGAATGGAAAGCGAGGGGGACAGCCGCCTGCGCAAGTGGGAGCGTCCCCTATCTCCTCTTTTTCTCAAGACCGCGGGAACCACGGAGGGCGATACGATCGATCGACAACGACAGCTCCGTCCGGGCCTGCCAAGATTCGCCGCATCTTCAGCGGTTTGTTTCCTTTTGTTGACCAAGGGCGAGATTACTCCCCGCCGCACCCTCGTGCCCCGAAACAGGGTGCCTTTGCCAAAAGGAGCGACGGGGTAAGACGGTGATGGCGACCATCGACCCGTTCAGGATATTCGCCCGGGGGAAGACCGGCGGAGACTACAAGTCGAGGATATCCGTTGCCGTGCGCGAGATAGAGGGCCAGCGGAAGGAGCTTCTCCTGCTAAAGGCCAGGCTCGCTGAGCGGCGCCTCAAGCTCTTCGAGACCACGGTCCACGCCCTCCAGGAGAAGAACAAGTCCAAGGCGGCGGTCTACGCGACCGAGCACGAGGAGGTGATGAAGGTCTCCCGCGTGGTCGAGGCGAGCGAGCTCGCCCTCACCCAGGTGACCCTGAGGCTCCAGAGCATCAACGAGATCGGGGACGCGATGTTCCACATGGACACGGCCTTCAGGTCTCTGAAGCAGGTCAGCAAGGAGGTCAAGGGCGTCATCCCGGCCCTCGACGCGGCCTCCACGGACATCAACAGCACCTTCGTCGAGACGATGGCCCAGATGGGGCAGATATCGCCGAACCTCAACATCGACATCAAGACCGACAACTCCGAGGACCTGGTCGAGCAGGCGAGGAGGTACGCCGAAGAGCAGTCCTCCCGCCTCAAGGACAGCCTCAACATGATGCCGGGCAAGTTCGAGGAGCACGTCCTCAGGACCGCCGAGGACAACACTCCGCTCCTCGCCACCGGCGACGACGAGACGGAGAACCCCGTCCTCGGGACCCTCTACGGCAGGCCGAAGGACGACAAGGTGGAGTTCGAGGTGCTGGCCTATGCGGCAACCCACGAGGGGGCGATGGACGTCTCCAGGACCTCCCAGCAGCTCGGCCTCCCGCAGGAGCTGGTCGAGCGGACGATGATACACTTGGTAGCGCAGGGCAAGGTCAAGCCCGCGCCACAGTCTAGGGGCGGCGAGTGAGCATGAGCGTCGTCGCCGCGAGAGAGCTTGAAGAGGACGCCCGCAAGTACGCGGGGGAGGCCATCCGCCTCGACTCCCAGGGCGCCCACGGCATGGCGATACAGAGCTACCAAAAGGCCATCTCCACGCTGATCAAGCTCGTCAGGCTCTACCCAGACTACAAGCTCAACAGGCACTACATGGACAAGGCCTCGATCTACCAGGAGCGCGTGAAGGCCATCCAGCAGGCCCACGGCCTCGTCCCCCAGGACGCGCCCCAGGACTCCGCCAACTTCTCGATAATCGGCCCCAGCGGGAACGGCAACGGCAACGGCAACGGGAGCGCCCACACCGTGCAGGAGCCCGCAGCCCAGGCGGTCACCCCCGGCGGGAACGGAAGCGGGAGCCCGGGCCCCAGGGGGCCGCAGATGGTACCGCAGCTCAAGGCCTCCTTCAACGAGCTGGTCGTCCGCGAGAAGCCCAACGTAAAGTGGGACGACGTGATAGGGCTGGACGACGCCAAGCGGGCCATCAGGGAGTCGATAGTCTTCCCGTTCGAGAGGCCAGACCTCTTCCCTCTCGGCTGGCCCAGGGGGATCCTGCTCTACGGCCCGCCGGGCTGCGGCAAGACGATGCTCGCCGCCGCGACCGCGGCCGAGATAGACGGCTACTTCATCTCCATCGACGCCGCCTCGATAATGAGCAAGTGGCTCGGGGAGGCGGAGAAGAACGTCTCGAAGCTCTTCACCGAGGCCAGGAAGCTCCTCGAGAAGGGCAGCCCTGTGATAATCTTCATCGACGAGCTCGACTCCATCCTGGGGAGCAGGACGAACGAGGTCGGCGGAGAGACCAGGGTCAGGAACCAGTTCCTCAAGGAGATGGACGGAATCCAGGACAAGGGCAACCACCTCCACCTCTACACCGTGGGCGCGACCAACAAGCCGTGGGCCCTCGACTGGCCGTTCCTCAGGAGGTTCGAGAAGAGGATCTACATCCCCCTGCCCAACTTCGACGGGAGGATGTCGATGTTCAAGAACTACACCGCGCCCATCAACGTCGACTCCTCAATCAGCCTTCAGGACCTCTCGCGGATCTCAGACGGATACTCGGGCTCGGACATCAGGGACATATGCCAGGGCGGGCAGCTCCGCGTGGTCAGGGAGCTATTCGAGAGCGGGAACGCCCTCGACAAGAGCGTCCAGCCACGCCCCATCGTGATGTCGGACTTCAAGGAGATAATGAAGTCGCGCAAGCCGAGCGTCTCCCCCGAGATGCTCAGAGCCTACGCCAACTGGGCAGAGCAGTACAAAGCGCTGTGACATCCTGCGACGGCCGAGGTCGTGCGCATCCGGCGGGCGTCTCGGAGAAACGAGCGCTGGTATATTCTTAAGGCGCCCGAGAGGGGAGCGGTCGGCCTTGGAAGAGACCCCCTCACCCTCAGCCCTCGCCAAGAAGGTGGGCGAGAAGGTGGCCGTGGCAGGGTGGGTCCACGACGTCAGGCTACTCGGCGGGATCAACTTCATCCTCCTCAGGAACAGCGAGGGCATCGTCCAGGTCACCGCCCCCAAGAAGGCCGTGACGAAGGAGGTCATGGACAGGGTCGCCTCTCTCCACCCCGAGGACGTGGTGAGGTGCGCCGGCACCGTCAAGGAGGCGAAGGCGGCGAGGAACGGCTTCGAGATCGTGCCCGAGTCGATCGAGGTGCTCAGCGCCTCGGCGACCCCCCTCCCCCTCGACCCTAGGGGGGTGACCGACGCCAACATCGACACCCGCCTCAACTGGAGGACCCTCGACCTCAGGCGGCCGGAGGTCAAGGCGATATTCAGGATACAGGACGCCCTGCTCGAGGGGATGGAGGCGCACCTCCGGGGCAGGGGGTTCACGCGCGTCTTCACCCCGAGCATCCTGGGAGGCATCTCCGAGGGCGGGGCTGAGGTCTTCAAGACGGACTACTACGGGAGGCCGGCCTTCCTCAGGCAGGACCCGCAGCTCCACCGCCAGCTCGCGATAGCTGGCGGGCTAGGAAGGGTCTACGACCTCGGGCCGAGCTGGAGGGCCGAGGTCTCCCACACCCCCAGGCACATGAGCGAGCACAGGACGATCGCCCCAGAGGTGTCGTTCATCGCTGACGAGAGGGACACGATGCGGGTCGAAGAGGCGATGGTGGTGAGCGGGATAGAGAGGGCGGTCGCGAGGTGCGCCGACGACCTCGACGTCCTCCAGCTCGACCTCGACGTCCCGAAGACGCCCTTCCCCGAGCTCTCGTTCCCCGAGGTCTACGACACGCTCAAGAATCTAGGCCACCCGCTCCAGCGGGGGAAGGACCTCGACAGGGAGTCAGAGAAGCTCCTCACCGAGCACGTGAAGCAAGAGTTCGGGTCGGACTACTTCTTCGTCAACAGGTTCCCCTCGGCGATCAAGCCGTTCTACGTTATGCGGGTCGACTCGGACCCCGAGTTCGCCCGCTCGGTCGACCTGGTCCACAAGGGGCTCGAGCTCTCCTCGGGGGGCCAGAGGGAGCACAGGCACGAAAAGATACTCGCCCAGATAGCGGAGAAGGGGATCGACGCGGAGGGCCTGAGGTGGTTCACCGAGCCGTTCAGGTACGGCGTCCCGCCCCACGGCGGCTTCTCGCTGGGCATAGAGAGGTTCACCGCCGCCCTCCTCGGGATAGAGAACGTCAAGGAGGCCGCCCTATTCCCAAGGGACCCGGAGAGGCTCTCGCCCTAGCCTGCAAAGCGTTGCCATATTCACCAAAGCTCATATACCGAAACGCGGCTTTCGTGGAAACGTGCCGGAGCCGGGGACGATCGACTACAGCTACGTCCCGAGGCTGATAGGCGTCGGGCCTCCCCTCGATACGATAAAGTCGGGCAAGGTATACGAGCTGATCGCCCTCGGCAGGGACGAGGTCGGGACGCTCTCCAAGCTCAACGGAATACTCAACGCGCACAACCTCAGGACCTCCACCGCGGGTGGATACGCGATCCCGGAGCCCGGGAAGTTCGTCTGGTCGGGGTTCGCAGACTACTCAGAGTCTGGTTTCAAGGTGGAGGAGACCCTCCAGGAGATCAGGCGCCTGAGCTTCGTGACGCACGCCGAGGCGTCGAAGATAACTGACGTTGTGTTCGACAGGTTCCTCTTCCCCGTGACCATCCTGGGGAAGCAGAGGGTCATCGTGGTCAGGGCGGAGCCGTTCGTGGGCGTCGAGCAGCGGCTCATCGCCGCCTTCGGGTCTGGGGGTGCCTCCATCCTCTTCGACGAAGGGAGGAACTACGCCATAGAGTCTTTCGCCCAGTACGAGAAGATGCTCCCCGGAGCGACGCCCGACGTCCTCCTGAGGAACGCCATCGCCGGCCTGAGGGCGACAGGCTGGGGGCTATTCGAAGTCGACGTCTCGAGGCTGGTCCTCGAAGGGTTCGCCAGGGTCTCGATCAGGCAGCCTCCGTTCTCGACCGTGCCCGGCCTCAAGGAGAGCTTCTTCCTCAACGGCCTGGCCTGCGGCGCGCTCGAGGCGATCTTCCACGCAAAGTCGAGGGTCGAGACCTACAAGTACGACGAGGCTGCCAGCACCCTTCACATGGTGCTGCGCGTGATGCGCTGAGCGCCCTACATCCGGAGGGTGGCTTCCCTCTCCGACTCGACCAGGAGCTCTATGCCCTTGACCTGCTTGACGACCTTCTTGAGGGCCTCTATCTCTCCCCTGAGCCTCTCGGGCCGCCTCCCCGGGATTATCGCCTTGGTCAGCTTGCTCCCGTCGGGCAGCCAGACCGTGTTGACCGTCAGGATCCTGATCGGGTAGAACAGCTCCTCGAGGAACTGCCTGTCCGAGTTGGTCGTCCCTATCACCCAGACCTTGCCCTTTAGCATGTCCTCGATCTTCTGCCTTATCTCGGGCTTGGACCTCACCATCGCCGCGTCGGCCTGCTCCATCTCCAGGAGGTAGCTACCCTCGACCTCGAAGGACCTGAGGAGCGTCGCCTTGTTGAGCTCCGGGGTGGAGTCTGCGAGCTTGACCAGGGCCTTCGAGACAACGATGTCTGAGTTGGAGATCTGGCCAGCGTCGAGCTTCGCCTGGCACTTTGCGCAGAGGATACCCGTCTTCGCGTCGAAGGCGCATATCGGTATCCTGAGGGGCAAGACCAGTTTCGGGAAACCAGCTGCTCCGCCGATATAAAAACGTCCCCCCAAGAAAAGAGGGAGGTCGACGTCGGGGACTAGGTTTATCCGAGATTGGCGCCCTCTTGGAGACCGTGCGGCTCCTCGAGTACGAGGGGAAGGCCATCTTCCAAAGGTACGGCATCCCCGTCCCAAGGTCCGAGCTCTCGATGACGGCCGAGGAGGCGGCCGCGTCCGCGGAGGAGGTCGGGTTCCCGGCGGTCGTCAAGGCCCAGGTCCTCTCGGGAGGGAGGGGCAAGGCGGGCGGCATCGCAACGGTCCAGACCCGGGCCGAGGCCAGACGCGAGGCAGAGAGGGTCCTGAAGCTCAGGGTCTCGGGGGAGCTGACCCGGGCCCTTCTCGTCGAGGAGTCGGTGCCGCACTCCGACGAGCTGTACCTCTCGATTACCCTGGACAGGGGGAGGCGGGAGTTCGTCGCCCTCGCGTCCAGGACTGGCGGGGTGGAGGTCTCCTCGCTACCCAGGGAGGCCATGGCCGAGGTCCCCGTCCCGCTCTCTGGCCTGTCCGAGCTCTGCGCTTCTTCCCTCGCCACGAAGGTTGGATTGGAAGGCAGGACGCGGGCGGAATTTGTCTCGCTCGTCCTCGACCTGGAGAAGCTCTCCAGGGAGGAGGAGTGCGAGCTCGCCGAGATCAACCCCGTCGCGGTGCGCGACGACGGTGGCGTCGTCGCGCTTGACTCAAAGGTAGTCCTCGACGACAACGCCATCTTCCGCCATCCCGAGTTCTCGAGGATCCCGCCGGAGGACCCCCTCGAGGGGGAGGCCGCCGCGAACGGGTTCGCGTTCGTTCGTCTGGAAGGCGGCGTCGCGGTGGTGGGGAACGGGGCCGGGCTCGTTCTCTCGACACTGGACCTCGTCTCCGACGCTGGGGTCAAGGCGGCCTGCTTCCTGGACCTCGGCGGAGGCGCGCAGAGGGAGAGGGTGGAGGCGGCGCTCAGGCTCGTGCGCCGCCTGCCCACGGCGAAGGCGGTACTTGTCAACATCTTCGGGGGCATAACTAGGACGACCGACGTCGCGGAGGGCCTGAGGGACGTCCTCGCAGAGGCCCCGATGGCCCCAGTCTTCGCCAGGATAAGCGGCGCGGAGGAGGAGGACGCTCGGACCATCCTGGCAGGCGCGGGCGTCCCAGTCTTCAGGAACGCGCAGGAGGCTGTGCGTGCGGTGGCCGCGTGGGTCTCGCGTTGACGCTAGAGTTCCCCGAGGAGGGGGCCCCAGTCCTCGTGCAGGGCATCACCGGCCGCTACGGGAGCCTCCACGCCGGCCTCATGCGCGCCTACGGCACTCGCATCGCCGGCGGGGTGACCCCTGGGAAGGGCGGGCAGACGGTACAAGGCGTCCCGGTGTACGACACGGTGAGGGAAGCGGTGAGGGCGACGGGCGCCGCGGCCTCTGTCCTCTTCGTCCCCGCCCAGTCCTTCCTCTCGGCCGTCGAGGAGGCCGTGGAAGCGGGGGTGAAGCTCCTGGTCGCGATAACGGAGCACGTCCCGATCAGGGACTGCCTCGCCGCAATCAGCACCTGCGAGGCGAGCGGCGCCCGTGTGATAGGCCCGAACACTCCCGGTGTCATCCTCCCCTCCGAGAGGCTGAAGCTGGGCATCATGCCCGCGCCCTCCTTCCGGGAGGGTGGCGTGGCCCTCTTCTCCCGGAGTGGGACGCTGATGTACGAGGTCGCCGACACCCTCTCGAGGGCGTCGATCGGGCAGCGCGTCGCCCTGGGCGTGGGCGGCGACCCGCTCAACTGCACCACGCTGACCGAATGCCTCGACTGGGCGGCGCGCGACGACGATGTCGAGTCTGTGGTCGTGGTCGGGGAGATAGGCGGAGACGCCGAGGAGCGCCTCGCCCGCCACATCACCGAGATTGGATTCTCAAAGCCCGTGGTGGGGTACATCGCCGGGAGGTCGGCCCCCAGGGAGAAGCACATGGGCCACGCCGGCGCCATAATCTACGGGGACTATGGGACGGCAGACTCGAAGATCTCGGCCCTCAGGGCAGCGGGGGCGAAGATCGCGATGACCACCTCGGAGATTCCGTCTCTGGTCATTTCGGGCGGCAGCTGAACGCCGCTCCCGCTCGAAAAGTCCTTCCTAGCCTCATATACACCGTTCAAGTTGTAGAAAAAACCTTTCGAGGCTTCGTCGTTTGGACGGACCGAGGACGAAACGCCAAAATCCTTCTCCTCTCCAACTGATTCTCCTCGCCAAGGCCTCGTCTGGAAATGCCAGACCACAGGACTCAGAACTTGTGTGCACACAGGTTAAAACTCGCCATCTCTTCGGACTACCGAATGGTTTCCCGCTGGAAGGTCACAACCGTTTCGATGTTCGCGGCGATTCTGCTCTCGTCATCATCCTTGCTACCATTGGGCACCGTCTACTCGCAAAGTGCCACGTCCGCGTGCCCCCCAGTTTGCCTGAGCTTAATCAGCCAGTCTTCCCATTCGGTGAACGGCTACAGCTACAATTTTGTCGTTACCTACTACAACAGCTTCCGCTCGTCGGTGTTAGCCATGGTCTATCTGGTAATGCGCAACCAGATTGGGCAAACCGTAGGCATCGATTGGACAAACACTGAGATACCTTCTGGCGGTAACGAAACCCTCCACCCCTCAATCTCTGTATTACTTCCTCCAGGCAACTATTCGACTTCCATCTTCGCCGTCAACTCCGGCGGAGTCGCGATTTCCAACATTACGGTAGGTTCGATAGAATACGGAACCGTGCTCAAGGTTTTTTCTTTCTCTGAGTCGCCAGACACGGACAACGTGTCTGTCATATTGTGGAACCTGTCCCCGAGTCCGTTGGTTGCAAATATCACGATTATCGCGAGCGAGAACCAAAGACCTCTCGCCCGAAACCAGACGGAGATCACCATACCTGCCTTGTCCACAGTCGCCGTGCCCCTCGCATTGATTGGCACGGCCAACCCCACGTCTTGTCTGGACTTCTATATCTTCATGCAAAACGCGAACGGCATCAATTGGGCTCCACCGGACCATGAATCCTCCTGCTCTTGATTCTCGTTCTCCGTGCACCTAAAGGCTAGAGATATCTAACGAAGAAAAGTCCTTAAGCGGGTTTCCGGGCGGCTGGGAAAGCCCAGATGCCCATCGCCGACGTCACAAAGAAGCAGATCGCCCAGAAGCGGCGGCTCTTCCTCAAGGTCTGCCTCCGCTGCGGGGCGAGGAACGCCCTCCAGGCCACCAGGTGCAGGAAGTGCCACGCCTCCGTCCTGAGGCTCAAGAACAGGTCGGTCGGGCTCAAGAAGTAGCGCGGAAACCCATACCTTAAATCGGCACCAACGGCCGCCACTGAATCTGGGCCGATCGTCTAGCCTGGTTTGGACGTCGCTCTCACACGGCGAAAGCGCCTCATTGGCGTCGTCAAGGTCCCCGGTTCAAATCCGGGTCGGCCCACCAACCCTCTCAGCCGTTGATGCGGATCTTCTTGGCGACCCAGGGCTTCATGACGAGGTCCCACGGCGTTGCGACCGCCCCGCGGGAGATGAGGCACTGCCCGATGTCCCCGCTCAGGGAGCTCGCCGCCGCCTTGATCGTCGTCCTACCCGGGACCCTGCGCGGCTTGCTCTTCTCGATGTCAGCTATCGGCATGTCCATGAGCTTGTTGGGGTTCGCCGCCAAGTCGTGGAGGACCGAAGGGCTGAACAGGTGGCTGATTATCCCCCTGTCTGAGACGAACGTCCCGCCGGCGGAGAGGAAGACGCGCCTGAACCTGTGGCTGAACATGAAGAGCAGCGCCTTCCTCAGGGGGGTCATCCCTGGGAGGGCGAAGACCGGGGAGGCGACGTCCTTGACCTTCATGTCGCTCTCCATGAGCCCCGTCTTGAAGAGCTCCAACACGTCCGCCAGGCTGACCGGGACGCCCGTCCTCTCGGTGTCGCTTATCCAGGCGAACCCGAACCTCTCCTTGAGGAACACCTCGAAGAGCCGGTCGAGGCTCTCGTCGGCCCCCACCGAGCCGATGCTCTGAGCGGCGTCCTCGCATGGCCTTTCGATGAACTTCCAGAAGCCCCCCTGGCTGAGCGCGAGGAGCCTCTTGAGCAGCGAGTACCCGTGGAGCGCACGAGGCCTCGCCGCGGAGGTGTCCAGCACGAGGGGCAGGCCGTCTATCTGCTGGAACCTGAGCATGGAGACGGCCGGGAGCATCGGCATCTTGGGGTCGAGAACTGGGTACGCACGGTTGAAGACGTGCGGCAGCGCCTCCCGGATCTTCAAGTGGCGGTCGCGGCCTCGTGACTCTAGATATGCTTTCCCCGTGGCCTAGCCCTTGACGAAGCCGAGCGAGGCCGCGGCGCCGTAGAGCTTGTTCTCTGCCTGCCTCCACACGACAGACTTCTTCCCCTCGATGACGTCGTCAGTGATCTCGAGGCCGCGGTGCGCCGGCAGACAGTGCATCACGATGGCGTCCTTCGACGCAAGCTTCATGAGCTCAGAGTTGACCTGGAACCCCCGGAACGCCAGCATCCTGCGGCTCCGCTCCTTCTCCTCGCCCATGCTCACCCAGACGTCGGTGTAGACGACGTCGGAGTCGACCGCGGCCTCCTTGGGGTCGTCGACCACGCGCACCGTCGACCCCGACCTCCTGGCGTTCTCCTCCGCCCGCCGGAGCACCCCCTCGTTGGGGGCGTACCCCGAGGGGCACGCCGCCACCACGTTCATACCCACCATGGATGCTCCGAGGAGGAGCGAGTTGCAGACGTTGTCTCCGTCCCCCACGTACGCGAGGTTGAGGCCCTTCAGCTTCCCCTTGGTCTCGCTTATGGTGAAGAGGTCCGATATTATCTGCGTCGGGTGCTCCAGGTCGCTCAGCGCGTTAACCACCGGGACGCCGGAGAACTCCGCCAGCGCCTCGAGGGTCTCGTGCGCGTACACACGGCCCACGATCATGTCCAAGTAGTCGCCCAGTATCCTCGCCGTGTCCTTGGTCGGCTCGCCCCTGCTGGTCTGGAGCTCCGCCGCGTCCATGTAGAGGGGATAGCCCCCGAGCCTGACCGTGGCCACCTCGAAGCTCGTCCGGGTCCTCGTCGAGGGCTTCTCGAAGAAGAGCCCGACGGTTAGCCCCTTCAGATCCGAGGGGCCGTCCCGACGCTTCATCACCTGCTTGAGGGTCTTGGTCCTGTCGAGGATCCCGGCGAGGTCGCGTGCCGAAAGGTCAGACACTGAGAGGATGGATCTGACCTTGCCCCCGCCCTTGGGTGAGCGCGACAATCTTTGCCCGCGAGGGCTATCCGGGGCCTGATATTTCGGCAGTGCGGCGCCCTACCCAGGGGCCGTCTCGGGGCGGAAGTCGTCCGGATAGGAGCGGGCGTTGTGCGACCTGTCCTTCCGCCTAGGCCTCGACCGCTGCACGATCTCCTTGACCCACCCGTTGACTTCGTCGAACGCGTCTGCAAGCTCGAACGACCTGGCGCTGTACGAGTATCTGTCCCTGGGGTGGATCAGGAAGACCTTGACCTCGTACTTTTTCTTGGGGGACTTGGTCTCACCCATCTTGATCACCGCCCTGGCCTCTGAGATGTCAGGGACGCTCCTCCTGAGGAGCTCGACAGCGCCCTGGAACTTCTTCCTCGCGGTCTCGGCCTCGAAGGGGTCGTCGGGCAGCCCCACGATGTACATCGGGATCGAGGTCTCGACCGCCTTCCTCGAAAGGACGCTGAGGAAGTCCCGGTAGGTGACTATGCCCTGGACCTCGTCAGTGCCCACTACCACCGAGTAGTTGGAGCCGAGGTTCGACATGTGACCGTGGACGTCGCGGAGCGAGTCGGCGATGTCGTTGGTCACCACGTCCGTGTCGGCGAGCACCGAGAGCGCCTCGTCGTACCTCTTGCTCTCCCTCCCTCCCTTCTCGTTCCTGTCCGTCTTCGGCATGAGGTTGAACACTATCTTCTCAGCCGTCACTATGCCGTGGAGCCCGCGCCCCTTCAGGACAGGGATCTGATCGAACTTCTTCCTGAACATCGCGTCCCTCGCCTTTGAGACGATGTCGGAGGCGTCCAGGCAGTAGGGGCTCGGGGTCATGATCGACGAGATCTTCCCCGGGGTCTCCGAATCTAGGAGCTTAGCCACGACCGACGGGGAGGTGACGACGCCCGCGAATTTCCTTTCGCGGTACACAGGCATGGAACGGGTCCTGTACTCGTGCATCAGGGTAGCGGCGTCGCTGACGTTGTTGTTGGGGCCAAGGCGCGGCACCTGGTGCATCACTGTCGCCAGCTTGGTGTTGATGTTGGAGACGTTGAGGAGGTCCCTCACGGAGACGACGTACGTGCTGGAGGTTCCGTCTTCCACCAGCACCTCGCTCAGCTTGTGCTCGCTGAGGTGCCCGATGAGCTTCGAGACCGGGTCGGTGGACGGGAACGTCTCCGCGTCTGTAAGCAGGTCTGTGACCGGCATCCGCATCAGTTGCTCGGGCTTCATGCCCAGAGACCCTCCTGAAAGCTGTCCTTCGCCATGGTCTCGGGCCTCATCGGACCACCTTGGGCGGAGTACCTGCGGGAGAGGACCGCGACCAACCCCACGACGACGAGCGAGACGAGGGCTAGCGCGCTCGTTGGGAACTCTGGCGTGGTCGACGTCGCCACGGTCGAAGTGGTCGAGGTCGTCGGGGTGGTCGTAGTGGTCGAGCTTGACGCGGCATTGCTGGCCGTCGATGTCGTCGTGGTGGTGCTCGTGGTGGAGGTCGTCGAAGTGGTCGACGCGGCGGAGGAGGTGGTCGACGTGGTAGTCGTGCTGGACGTGGTGGTCGTGCTCGACGTCGTCGTCCTGCTCGTGGTGGTCGTCGAGGTGGTGCTCGTGGTGGAGGTCGTCGTCGTGGCAGCCGCCGAGTACGAGAAGGTCACGACCGCCGTCGCCGTCGCCCCATCGCCTCCCCACGTCGCGTTGACAGAGAACGTCCCTGTCGCCCACGCCGAGCTGCCTCCTGGGATCGAGACGTACGAGAAGTTCCCGCTGAGCGATGACGGGTAGACCTCGTCGATGTCGGCGATTGTCCCTATGGAGTTCCTGATCGTGATGACAACTGCCGTGTTCGGGCCCGGTGCCGGGGTCACCTGGCCTGTCATGGTGATCGGCTGGCTCCCCGAGTAAGAGGAAGCGTCCGTCTTCAAGGTCACGCTGTACCCCCCGGCGGCGCTGACCGGCGCCGTCGTGGTGACAAGGAGCAAGAGGAAGGCGGCCAGGCCTGACCCTCCGATTAGATATCGCACGGTGCTCAATGTCTCGAGGCCCGGGGTGCTGAAAAGCGCCCATTTAAGATGTGCAGGCAATTCTCAATGCTTGAACGCCCGGGTGTGGGTTATCGCCATGGCCATCCCGTACTCGTCCGCCGCCTCGACCACTTCGGGGTCGCTTATCGACCCGCCGGGCTGGATCACCGCCTCGACCCCCGCCTTGCCCAAAAAGTCCACGTTGTCCCTGAACGGGAAGAAGCCGTCGGACGCGCAGACCGCCCCCTTCGCCCTCGCCCCGGCGTTGTCGAGGGCGATCCTGACGGCGCCGCTCCTCTTCCTGAAGGTCGCCACCCCCAGCGTCCAGAACTCCGTGAGGGCACCGTCCCTCCCCGCCTTCCCGTCGGCGACCACTATCCCGTTCGACCTCACCCGCCTCACGAGCTCCCAGGCGGCCAGCAGCTTCCGCACCGTCGCCTCGTCCGGCTTGGCCTTGGTGGGGAATGTCAGCTTCGCCCTGTCCAGCTTCTTCCGATAATCGGTCGTCTCCTGGAGGAGGACCGCCCCCTCCAGTTCCTTGAAGTCGAACCGGTAGTCCGGCCTCTCGCCAGTCTGGATCAGCCTGATCTTCTTCTTTTGCTTGGCGACCAGGACCTCGAGCGCCGCCTTGTCGTACCCCGGCGCCATCACTATCTCCGTGTAGACCGACCCGTCGTCCTTCCCGTCGTTCTTCCCTATCAGGCGGGCCGCGGGGACGTCGACCTTCCTGTTGACCACGACCGTCCCTCCAAAGTCCGCTTCGGGGTCGCACCTGTGGGCAAGCTCGTAGGCCCTCGCGATCGTCGGCGCGAACGCGAATCCGCTGATGTTCCCGTGCTTGACCGTCGCGGCCGCAGCCACGTCCTCGAACCCTTCGACGATGTCGTACGCGCTCCCTATGTCGAGGTAGTTGTTGAACGACATCGAGTCCCCCGCCAGCTGCATCCACGAGGTCATGCTCCTCGACCCGTCGATCGAGTAGATCGTCGCCTTCTGGTCTGGGTTCTCCCCGTACTTCGCGTCCTGGTACTTGGTGGCAGAGAGCAGGAACTTGCCGGGGAACGGCTCTTCCTTGGAGGAGAACCTCCTCCAGAGCTCGTTGTAGATCGCCGAGTCGTACGACGCTGTCATCGCGAACGCCTCTACGGCCATCCTCCTCCTGAGGCCGATCCCGACGCTACCCTTCTTCTTCCTCATCTCGCCGAGCACGCCGTCGTAGAACCTCGGTGATGGGACGACGGTCACCGACGCATGGTTCTTGGTCGACGCCCTCACCATCGACGGCCCGCCGATGTCGATGTTCTCTATCACCGCCTCCTCGGTCGCCTTGGGGTCCCGTGACACCTTCTCGAAGGGGTAGAAGTTGCAGACCACCATGTCGATCGGCGTCACGCCCATCGCCTTGAGCTCCTTCATGTGCCCCGGGTCGTCCCTCTTGGCCAGTATGCCCGCGAACAGGTTCGAATGGAGGGTCTTGACCCTGCCCGAGAGCGCCTCCGAGAGGCCCATCGCGTCCTGGAGGCTCTTGACCTTGACACCCCCCTCCTTCAGGGAGGTGAAAGTCCCGCCCGTGGCCAGGAGCGACACGCCGAAGGACTCGAGGCCCTTCGCGAACTCGACGAGGCCAGACTTGTCCGCCACGCTGAGGACGGCCGTCCTGACCCGCACCTCTCCCGGTTCCGCCATCGCTCCTGTCCACGCTCGGGCCGGAGCCTATATCCCCGTATCGGTGGCCCTCACGGTTTAACACGCATGTGCCAAATCCGACTTAAATAGACGCTGAAAATTGGCGTCAATTACGACCAATGGTCGGACGTTTGAGGTGAGCGTGGTCATCTCCAACAAGCCGGGCGCGAAAGAGCCCGAGGGTGAGACCATACTCCACGACCTAGTCTCCAAGTCCGGTTTCGCGCAGGTGAAGTCGATCCGCGCAGGCAAGTACCTCCGCGTCACTGTCACAGCCCCGGACCCCCAGTCTGCGAAGAAGCTCGTCGAGAAGATGTGCAACGAGCTCAGGATATTCAACCCCGCGGCCCACTCGTGCGAAGTGTCCATCGGGAGAGTCCCAACCTGATGAAGGTCGCGGTCGTCAGGTTCCCCGGTAGCAACTGCGACCTCGACATGGTGTCCGCGCTCCGGACCATCCCGGGCCTCGAGCCCGTCCTCGTCTGGCACGAGGACGCTGCCCTCGGGCGCGAGGAGTTCGGTGCCGTCGTCCTCCCAGGCGGCTTCGCCTTCGCCGACAGGCTGAGGGCCGGCGCGATAGCCGCCAACTCTCCGGCGATGGCGAAGGTGAAGCGGCTGGCCGACCGGGGCGTCCCAGTCCTCGGCGTGTGCAACGGCTTCCAGGTGCTCGTGGAGAGCCAGCTACTCCCGGGGGCGCTCCTCAGGAACAGCGGCCTGAAGTTCGTCTGCGACTGGACCCACGTCAGGGTCGAGAACACGACGACACCGTTCACCTCCGGGCTGCGCAAGGGGCAGGTCCTCGACCTCCCCATCGCCCACGGAGAGGGGCGTTACTTCCTCGAGCGCCCCGAGCTCGAGAGGCTCGAGAAGGACGGGCTGGTCGCCTTCAGGTACTGCGACGAGGCCGGGCGGCCGACCTCGAGCAGCAACCCCACCGGGACGCTCCACAACATCGCCGGCGTCTGCAACAAGGAGGGCAACGTCGTCGGGCTGATGCCCCACCCCGAGAGGGCCGCGGAGGCCCTCCTCACCCCGCTCGGCAAGGCCGACGGGTCCTTGGTGCTCTCTTCCCTCCTAGTCAAGAGGTGGAGGGGCGGGGCATGAGGGCGGAGCAGCTCGGCCTCGGCCTCACCGCGGACGAGATCGCCACCGTCCGCAGGTCACTCGGGCGGGAGCCGAACGAGACCGAGTGGTCGATGATCGACGCCGAGTGGTCGGAGCACAGCAGCTACAAGTCCTCGAAGGCCCTCCTCAAGCTCTTCCCGACGACTGGGAAGCGGGTGGTGCTCGGCCCGGGCTACGACGCCGGCGTGGTCGACGTGGGCGGCGGGTACGTCGCGACACTGCACATAGAGAGCCACAACCACCCCTCCGCGATCGACCCCTACGGAGGGGCTTCCACCGGCATCGGAGGCGTGCTGAGGGACATCCTCTCCGTCGCGAGCAGGCCGATAGCCCTCGTCGACATCCTCCGTTTCGGGCTCATCGACGAGAGCGGCCACTCGAGGTGGCTGTTCAAGAACGTCGTCAGGGGCATCGCCGACTATGGCAACTGCGTCGGCGTCCCCACCGTCGCGGGGGAGGTAGAGTTCGACGACTCGTTCGAGAGGAACTGCCTCGTCGACGTCGCCTGCGTGGGGATAGCCAAGAAGGGCGGGCTCATCCTCGGCGAGGCGAAGAAGCCCGGCGACGTCCTCGTCCTGATAGGAGGGAGCACCGGCAGGGACGGCATCAAGGGAGCCACCTTCGCCTCGGCCAACCTCAAGGCCGACGCCGCGAGCGACCGCTCCTCTGTCCAGGTACCCGACCCGTTCATCAAGAAACTCCTGCTCGACTCCCTGCTGGAGGTCATCGAGAGCGGCGAGAACATCCCGGGGATGAAGGACCTCGGGGGCGGAGGGCTCTCGACAGCCCTCTCCGAGGTAGCCTCCAAGGGAGGGACGGGCGTCGACGTCGAGCTGAAGCGGGTGAGGCTCCGCGAACAGGACATGTCGCCCACGGAGATAATGACCTCGGAGTCGCAGGAGAGGATGCTCCTGGTCCTCCCCGCCAGCGCCGCGAGCTCGAAGAGCGGCGTCATCAAGATACTGGAGAAGTACGACGTCCCCTACTCTGTGATCGGGAGGGTGACGGCCCATCCCAACCTTGTGATCAGGTGGGGCGGCAAGGTCGTCGCCGACCTGCCCGCGTCGCTGGTCACGGAGGCGCCTCTCATCCCCTGGCCTTCGAGGAAGCCGAAGAAGCCTGTGGGCTCCTCGAGGAGCAGGGCGTCCGGCCAGCCCTCGAGCATCCAGGAGGCGCTCATCACCATCCTCTCCTCCCCCAACGTCGCGAGCAAGAGATGGGTCTTCAGGCAGTACGACCACGAGGTCGGGATAAGGACTGTCGTCAGGCCGGGGCAGGGAGACGCCGCAGTCCTCCGGCTCCCCAACGGCAAGTTCCTCGCCATCAAGGGTGACGGCAACAGCAAGCACGCCTCGCTCGACCCCTACGCCGGCGCCGCTGGGTGCGTCGCCGAGGCGTGCAGGAACGTCGTGGCGGTCGGCGGCGAGCCGATAGCGCTGGTCGACCACCTGCAGTCGGGCGACCCCTCCGACCCTGAGGTGTACTGGACCTTTCGGGAGGCGCTGCAGGGCATGGCCGACTATTGCAGGGCCTTCGGCCTCCCGGTGGTGGGGGGTAAGGTGAGCTTCTACAACGAGGACTCTGCGACCGGCCGCGCCATCAAGCCCAGCCCGATCGCCCTCGTCGTCGGGCTGATCGAGGACCAGTCGCGGATCAAGACGATGTCGTTCAAGGGCGCCGGGGAATCGGTCTTCGTCCTCGGGGAGACCAGGCCCGAGCTCGGCGGCTCGGAGTACTCTGCGAAGTTCTCGGTCGCGAAGGGTGCGGGAGCGGCGCCGCGCCCCGACCCGGCTGTCGACCTGGCGACCTGCAAGGCCGTCCTCGGCCTCATCGAGGATGGCCTGGTCTCCTCCGTCCACGACTGCTCGAACGGGGGCCTCGGGGTGGCCCTCGCCGAGATGGCGATGGCTGGAGGGGTCGGAGCGAGGATAGACCTGACCAAGGTCCCGACCACATGCGAGGCCGAGGCCGAGACCCTCTTCTCAGAGTCGCACGGGAGGTTCGTCCTCTCCGGCGGCGACGAGCGCGCTCTCCTTGCTGCGCTTCGGCGCTCGGGCGTCCCCCACGCGGTCATCGGCAAGGTGGGAGGGGCCGCCCTATCTCTAGCGACCGGCCGCGGTGCGGCGAGGCTGCGCGTCGCCTCGATGAAGGCGAGGTTCGAGGGAGCGATTCCGGAGCTGATGGACTAGATGGGTGCCAAGGAGGCCTGCGCCGTGGTAGGCGCGCACTCGACGAGGGGAGCGGACGTCGTGACCAAGGTCCTCAAGGGACTGGAGGCGCTCCAGCACAGAGGGCAGGAGTCCTGGGGCATCGCTGTCCCAGGCAGGCCGGTGTTCAAGCGGATGGGGCTGGCCTTCAACTGGGTGAACTTCTCGAGGGAGCTCGCCGGCTACAAGGGGATCTCCGGGATAGGGCACATCAGGTACTCGACCAAGGGGAGGTCGAACCTCGGCAACGCCCAGCCCATCCAGATAGGGAACGAGTTCAGCATCGCCCACAACGGGACCATCTTCAACACGGGCGAGCTCCAGAAGACTGTACTGGCCAACAGGGCGAGCGCCGACTGCTCGACCGACACCAAGGTGGTCGGCCACAGGCTCTTCCAGATACTCAAGGAGGAGAACGACTGGTTCTGGGCCTTTGAGAAGCTGGCCAAGGAGGTGGCCGGCGCCTACTCTTTCACCATACTCAACAAGCAGGGGGAGGTCTTCGCGGTGAGGGATCCGAGGGGCTACCGCCCCCTCTGCATCGGGTTCCACAAAAAGTCAGGCACCCACATCGCTGCCTCGGAGAGCTGCGCCCTGACCGCGATCGACGCCGAGTTCGTGAGGGACGTGGAGCCGGGGGAGATAATCCGCCTCGGCGGGCCGAAGAGGGGGTTCGAGAGCTTCCGCTTCGCCCCCAAGATGGAGACCGCCCACTGCTCGTTCGAGTACACCTACTTCGCCCACCCCTCCTCGGTGATAAACGGGGTCAACGTGTACGAGGCCAGGAAGCACGTCGGGAGGGTCCTCGCCCGCCGCCAGAAGATGAAGGGCAAGGTGGTCATCCCAGTCCCCGACTCGGCCAGGCCCGGCGCCCTGGGCTACTCGCTGGAGAGCGGGATCCCCCTGGACGAGGGCCTGATGAAGGACAGGTACAGGAGGAAGGGGAGCATCAGGAGCTTCATCGAGCCCAAGCAGGGCAGGCGCGAGGAGGTCGTCAAGAGGATCATCCCGATCAAGGAGACCATCAAGGGCAGGGACGTGATCGTCGTCGACGACAGCGTCGTCAGGGGGACGAGCTCCCAGATCATAGTCGACGCCCTCAGAGAGGCGGGCGCCAAGAGCATCAGGATGGCGATCACCTTCCCGCCGATAATGCACCCCTGCCACATGGGCGTAGACTTCCCCAGCAGGGAGGAGCTCCTGGCCTACAGGGTCGCCAAGGGCGAGACAGACATCGAGAAGATAGGCGCGAAGGTCGCCGCCTCACTCGGCATCGCCGAGCTCCACTACAACGACATCGACGGGCTCGCCGAGGCGATAGGGCTCCCGAAGAACAGCCTCTGCTTCGCGTGCATCAACGGGGACTACTCCAAGCTCACGACGGCGAAGGCGACCAAAGAGAAGGCCTGATCCAGCCATGCCCAAGCCCAAGTGCAACCTGGGCATCCTCGTCTCGGGGAGGGGGAGCAACATGCTCGCCATCGTCCGCGCGCTCGAGCAGAAGAGGGTCAGGGGGGCCGAGGTGAGGGTGGTCGTGAGCGACAAGCGCGACGCCAAGGCGCTGGAGACGGCGAGGAAGCACGGAGTCCATGCTGTCTGGGTCGACCCCTCCGAGTCAGCGACCAGGCAGCACTACGACGACAGGCTGATGGAGGTCCTCCTCGAGAACCAGGTGGACAACACGTCCGGTCTCGTCCTCCTCGCCGGGTACATGCGGCTCCTCACCCCCTCGTTCGTCGAGTACTTCGCAGGGCGGATCATGAACATCCACCCGGCGCTCCTCCCCTCGTTCCCCGGGCTAAGGGCGCAGGAGCAGGCGCTGGCCAAGGGCGTCAAGGTCTCCGGGTGCACAGTCCACTTCGTCGTCCCCGAGGTCGACTCCGGCCCGATCATCCTCCAGAGGGCGGTCCCGGTGGAGGAGGGGGACACCGCCGAGGCGCTGTCCGCGAGGATACTCGCCCAGGAGCACAAGGTCTACCCGGAGGCCGTGAGGCTCTTCGTCGAGGGAAGGCTAAAAATCGAGGGCAACAAAGTGGCGATACTGAAGAGATGACGGCAGTCATCATGGACGGCAGGGCACTGGCGGCCGAGATAAAGGCCCGGCTCAAGGAGGAGGCCGAGATGATGAAGGGGGCGGGCGTGGTCCCCAAGCTCGCCACCATCCTGGTCGGCGACGACGCCCCGTCGAAGGTCTACCTCGCCGGCAAGCACCGGGCTGCCGAGGAGGTGGGGATAGCCCTGGAGACATACCACCTCCCGGGGACGTGCCCGGAGGAAGACCTGACCCCGCTCATCAGGAGGCTGAACGACGACTACACAGTAAACGCCATCCTGCTGCAGCTCCCGCTGCCTTCCCACCTCGACCCCAGGAAGATGGTCGAGCTGATCTCCCCCGAGAAGGACGCGGACGGCCTCACCGCCGCCAACATGGGGAAGCTCTTCTACAACCAGGGAGTCCTCGTCCCATGCACCCCGAAGGGCATCATGAGGCTCCTCCACCACTACAAGGTCAAGCTCGAGGGGACCAGGTGCGTGATAATCAACAGGAGCGCGCTCGTGGGGAGGCCGCTCGTCCACCTCCTCCTCGCCGAGGACGCCACCGTGATCGTGCTGCACTCAAGGTCGGTCGACTGCCTCTCGCTGATGAGGCAGGCCGACGTCCTGATCACGGCGGTGGGGAGGAGGCCCAGCTTCACGCTCACCAGGGAGATGGTCAAGGAAGGCGCCGTCGTGGTCGACGTCGCGATGAACAGGCTCCACGGGAAGCTGGTTGGCGACGCGGACTACGACGAGGTCGCCAAGAAGGCCTCGATGATAACGCCCGTCCCTGGCGGGGTGGGGCCGATGACCGTGGCGATGCTGATGGAGAACACCCTCATCGCGACGGCGCTCCAGAGAGGCCTCAAGGACTCCGGGGTGCTCAAGTGAGTGCAGGGCGGCGGTTCCGGGGGCGGCCCTAGGGAGAGGAAGAGGAGGCTAAGGCTCCTTGCCCTCCGGCGCAGGAGGTCCATCCCTAAGGAGGAGCTGGCCGCACTGAGCGCGCGGGTCGAGGCCAACCTAGTCTCCACGCCCGAATACAGGGACGCTTCGCTGGTGATCTCCTACTGCGCCAAGGACGACGAGGTCCAGACCCGGCACATCATAGAGACCGCGCTGGCCGGTGGAAAGCGCGTGGCGGTCATAGCGACCGACCCAGCCTCGAAGACCCTCAGCTTCTCGGAGATCGACTCCTTCGAGTCCGACCTGGCGCCCGGGACCTTCGGGATCCTCGAGCCCAAGCCAGGCCGAGGCCGCCCTGTCTCGATCTCGGAGGCGGGGTTGATCCTCGTCCCCCTGGTCGCCTGGGACGAGGAGGGGCGGCGCCTCGGTTACGGGGCAGGCTACTTCGACAGGGCGCTGGCGAGGGCCGGGTCGGTGCCAAAGGTGGGGCTCGCCCTCGAGTCCCAGAGGCTGGCCGAGGTACCCTCCTCCAGGCACGACGTCCCCCTCGACGTGGTGGTGACGGAGAGGAGGGTCGTGAGGCCGCGGGTGGGAGAAGAAAGCATTCAAAAACGCAGGAGGGGCGGGTAAGGGAAGGATGGAGAACCCTGTCAAGGTTGCGATAGTGGCCGGAAGCAAGAGCGACCAGGCCATCGTGGACGAGGCGGTCAAGGCGCTCACAGACCTCGGCGTTTCGCACGAGGTCCAGTTCCTCTCGGCCCACAGGAACCCCGAGGGGCTCCGCAAGTTCCTCGCCGGGTCGAGGGCCGAGGTCTACATCGCCATCGCCGGGCTGGCTGCGCACCTCCCGGGCGTGATCGCCTCCCAGAGCCTGAAACCGGTGATCGGGGTCCCCGTGAACTCCAAGCTCGACGGCCTCGACTCGCTCCTGTCCATCGTCCAGATGCCCCCGGGTGTCCCAGTCGCCTGCGTGGGCGTCGACAACGCCCGGAACGCCGGGATCCTTGCGGCAGAGATCATCGCGCTGGGCGACCCTCAGGTGAAGGAACGAATCGACAAGATGAGACAATCGTGGCGCTAGCCCCCGGGGCGAGCTGGGCACGCCTTGTCTCCCTTCGACCATGCTCCCCCCTGAACCTGAAGCTGCCAACCAAGAAGGGGACTGCGAGGACAGCCGCGACGGCAGCTGCGTCCAGCCTCGGGAAGTAGAAGACCTGGGCGCCCAAAGGCGCGAAGAGGGGGAGCCCCGGGCGCGCGACCGCGAGGTGCAGCTGAGCAGCAAGGAGACGAAGAGCAGGAAGTTCCGCGTGCCTCTCCGCCAGATGTGCGCTCGCCGGTCGACCAGGACGAGGAAGGCGACGAATGGGAGGCTGCGGGCCACTCGGGCGTCGACGGGAAGGCCGGCGAAGTACCCAAAGTGGTCGAGGTCGACCATCGGCCCCACCACTGCGCCGAGAAGGGCGACTCCAAGGTCGAGCGATACCGCCCCAGCAAGGAATCCGGTCACCAGGCG
>DATJBB010000029.1:0-24791 GCA_035515635.1 Nitrososphaerales archaeon | reverse complement strand
CGCGGATTCATCCATGAGAAGGGAAGGAAGATTCAGCGATACTGGTGCAAGGATTGCCGTAAGACGTTCGTTCAGGATTTTGGGTTCAAGAAGATGAAGAACGACCCGAAGGCGATCACTGCTGCCCTAGACGCTTACTTCCGGGGGTTGAGCCTTCGAGACGTTAGGGACCACCTAGCACAATTTTACGGCGTGGACGTGAACCAGACGACGATACTCAGATGGGTTGAAAAATACTCGAAGGTAATCAGCGAGTATGTCAACACTCTAGCACCACAGCTTTCTGACACGTGGCATGCCGACGAGGTGTTCGTGAATATGCGGGGAGGCGAGGTAGCGAGGGGAGGCGTGGACAGAAAGAACCTGACAAACATCGGCTATCTTTGGAACGTGATGGACAGAAAAACACGGTTCCTTCTGACTTCCAAACTGACAAAGGGACGGGATAGCATCGCCGCCGAGACCGTTTTGACAGAGGCGGTCGAGAACGCTCACCACAGCGAACCAGAGAGGCTTCTAACCGATTCGCTTGCCTCCTATGCCATTGCGATTCCAAATGTTCCGTTCTGGAGCGACCCTGAACACATCGCGAAGGCGGGGATGGGAAAGCCTCACGCGAATAATAACCGGATTGAACGCCTCAACGGGACCGTAAGGGAAAGGACGAAAGTTCAGCGTGGATGGAAAAGCATCCAGTCAGCGGTTCCTGAAGGACACCGGATATTCTACAACTTCGTTAGGCCCCATATGGCGCTGGGTGAGCAGACCCCGGCACAAGCGGCGGGAATCGGATTAGGTGTCGGCGGAAACAAATGGATGGAGCTAATCACAAAGGCGCATGCACAAAAGACGCAACCCGAAGAAGGGCCGGATACTCATGAATAGGCAACGCAATAGAACCCGGGCTCAGTGGCCGAGCCAGACCCTGACCTGGTCGGGGAGGAAGCTCTTGTCGGGGTAGAAGATGAAGAACCACAGGAACACACCCGCCAGGACGATGTAGGAGATGCCCCTTGGGAACCAGCCCCTAGTCAGGAAGTATGCCGCCCCTATCGCGAGGGCAGGGACCGCCTGGATGAAGTAGTAGGGGTAGGTTATCCTGCCGTAGAGGTAGAGCCCGACGTACCCCAGGAACACGAGCAGGAACCAGAGCAGGGCCAGCCTCCCCACCTTGAAGTCGCGCAGGAGCGAGTCGCTCTCGAAGAGCGAGCCCTTGGTCTTCCTCCAGAGGTAGACGACGTAGGCGCCCCAGAAGTAGGTGAGCCAGACCTCGAACTGGTTGGTTATCCCATAGTAGCCGGCGGAGACGTAGGAGTAGGCGACCGACCCTGCGGTGACGCTGACGTTGGTGATGAGGTAGCCCACCGGCGAGTAGTAGGTGATCCAGTTCAGGGGGGTGATCGGGGTCTTGAGCACGGTGTCGATCCAGCCCCGGCTGCTCGGGGTCATGGTCAGGGAAGCCCCGTAGCTCAGGATGAAGCTGATCTGCCCGATGAAGTTGGTGGCCGTCCCCGCGCCGAGGAGGCTATCGTATGTCTGGAGGCCTAGCGCGAAGACGAGGAAGACCAGGAGGGTGAGCTCAAGCGCGGTGGTGATGCGGTATTCCCTGCTCCCCTCGCCGAAGAAGACGTGGTAGATCACCAGCACCATGAAGAGCATTATCGACGTCTCCTTGCAGAGGGCGGAGACCCCCAAGGCGATGGCCGCCAAGGTGACGGGCTTGAACCTCCACCACTGGACCTTGGCGAAGTAGAAGAAGAAGCCCAGGAGGGCGAAGAAGATGGCGGAGACGTCGATCACAGCGATGCTGGAGTGGACGAAGAAGAGCGTCTCGAACGCAAGAAGGAAGGCGGCGTAGAGGGAGAGACGCTCGTTCTTGGTTATCGCCCAGCATATCCCGAAGAGGACGGGGATGCTGAAAGTCCCGAGGAGGACCTCGAAGATCCTCCAGCCGAACGTGCCGTTCCCGAATATCGCTATGCCGGCCGCGATGAAGGCCTTCGAGAGGAAGGGGTGCTCAAGGTTGCAGTTGTCCGCGTAGGGGGCGCACTTCTCGCCCGAGAGCATGGCCTGCGCGGCGGGGACGTAGTAGACCTCGTCCATGATGCAGCCGTCTACGTCCTTTGTGTTGTCGTGGCAGTTCGCCGTGTCGGGTAGGTTGATGGTGTAGAGGTGGGCCGCGAGTAGGCCGACCACGATCAGCGTGAGGAGGAGGATGGTCTTGCGGTGGGCGGGGTAGGCCAGGAGGAAGTACCCCAGCCCGAGAACGACCGCGGCGCCGGAGACCCCCGCCAGGACGTACATCATCGCAGCCAGCTCGGTCGTGGCCACGGTGGCGGGCGAGGCGGCATGGGCGACGACCACGACCAGCATGGCCGCGAGGTCGACGAGGGAGAGCATGCATAGGTAGGTTACCACGAATCGGAGCGCGACGAAACGCTGAGGGGCGCTCACGCGGCCTTCGCGCGGGGCGGCCGTTATTACGATTTGGGGCGCGCCGAACAATCGCTATATACCCTGAGGCCGGCCGTGAGTGGGAACTTGGCCGCTGCCGCCTACCGCAGGTTCGGCGACGAGCTCAACGCCTTCCTCGGGAGGCAGGTGGTGGTCGCCACCACGGACGGGAAGGAGTACTCCGGCCAGCTCTTGGGGGTGGACGAGAGGCTCAGCCTGGTCCTGGACAAGGTGGTGGGTGCCGGCGCGGGGGTGTTCAAGGTGGCTCTCAACGGCGACAACGTCCGGGAGATCCGGCTGACGGAGAGGCCCTTCGACTTCAAGGCCCTTGGCGAGAGGCTGAACAGGGTCTTCCCGGGCCTCGTCCAGGTGAGGGAGGACGTGGGCGTGATAGTCGTCATGGAGAAGGTGAGGGTGACAGAGAAGGGGGTCATCGAGGGGTCGGGCCTCGCCGCCGACAAGGTCAGGGCCATATTCGACGACTATCTCCGCGAGACGAAGAAGTAGTCTTCCCGCTAGGCGACGATGTTCGGGTACTCTATCCTGTTCGGCGGCCAGTCCTCGAGCTTGCCGTCGTGGTACGCCTGGTAGGCGCTCAGGTCGAGCAGGCCGTGGCCGGAGTTGTTGAAGACGATGACCTTGGGCTCCTTCTTCTCCTTGCAGCGGAGGGCCTCGTCGATGACGAACTTGATCTCGTGGGCAGACTCGGGGGCGGGGATTATCCCCTCGGTCCGCGCGAATATGGTCGCGGCCTCGAAGACGTCGGTCTGCTTGAAGGCCACGGAGCGCATGTGCCCCTTGGCGATGAGGTACGAGATTATCGGGGCCATGGCGTGATACCTCAGGCCGCCGGCGTGGATGGGGGGCGTTGTGTAGTCCTTCCCCAGGGTGAGCATCTTCAGCAGAGGGGTCATCCCGGCCGTGTCCCCAAAGTCGTAGGTGTACTTGCCCTGGGTCGTGTGGGGGACGGCGCTCGACTCGCACGCCACGAACTCGATGGGCGCCTTCTTGGTCAGCTTGTCTCCCATGAACGGGAGGCAAAAGCCCCCATAGTTGGAGCCTCCGCCGATGTTGCCCACCATGAGGTCGGGCTTTACGCCCAGCTTGTCGAGCTGCTTCTTCACCTCGAGGCCTATCACCGTCTGGTGGAGGAGGACGTGGTTGAGGACGGAGCCCAGGCTGTACTTCGCCGTGTCGTCTGCGAGCACGTCCTCGATCGCCTCGCTGATGGCCATCCCCAGGGAGCCGGGGTCCTTCGGGTCCTTCGCGAGCCGCGACCTGCCATACTTGGTCCTGGTGCTGGGCGACGAGATGCACTCGGCCCCCCAGGTCTCCATCATCGTCCTGCGGCCGGGCTTCTGGTTGTAGCTGGCGGCGACCATGAAGACGCGCACCTTGATCCCGAAGAACGCGCCAGCCATCGCGAGGGCGGAGCCCCACTGCCCTGCCCCCGTCTCGGTCGAGAGATGCTTCGTCCCCTCCTTCATGTTGTAGTAGGCTTGGGCGAGCGCCGTGTTCGGCTTGTGGCTCCCGGAGGGGTTGGTCCCCTCCCACTTGTAGTAGATCTTTGCGGGGGTCTTGAGGTAGTTCTCCAGCTTGTAAGCCCGGTAGAGCGGGGTCGGCCGAGGCATCCACCTGTACGCCTCGAGGACCTCTTCGGGGATCTTGATCCACCTCTCCTGGGAGACCTCCTGCCCGACGAGCTCCTTGGGGAAGAGCCTGAACAGGGGTTCCGGCGACATCGGCTTGTGCGTCCCGGGGTCGAGCGGCGGCGGGAGCCTCTCGGGGAGGTCCGCCTGTATGTTGTACCACGAAGTAGGGATCTCGTCCTGGCTCAGGAAGGTGGCGCGCTCTGTCGGGGCACTCATGCCCGCGTTCGGGCCGCCCGAACTATTAACCGTTGTTCGAGCCGCCTCTGGCGCGCCTCAGCCTCTCGAGGGCGGGATGGAAGCGCCTCCCAGGCCTGAGCCTCACCCTCGTGGTCAGGACCGCGTCCCCGAGTGCGAGCGCTGGGAGCAGGTGGTTCAAGACCTGCTCGGCGGTGCACCTGCGCTTCACCCCGGAGGGTGCGGTCTGGAACCAACCGGCATCGTCCCTCTCGAACCGGGTCGTGCCGCCTCCCTTTGTGACCAGATAGACGAGAAAGTCAGTGTTCCTCATCGCGGTGCGGTCGCGGCCCGTCGCTATTTACCGGTGCGGAGCCACCGAAACCACTAAATCCAAAACTGGACAGGGCACCATCCTTGAGGCTCGTCCTCGCAGGCTTCGGGATAGTGGGGCAGAGCTTCGCCCGCCTCCTGATGGCCCAGGAGAAGGAGCTAGCCCTGAGCTACGGCCTGGTTCCCCAGGTGGTCGGCATCATGGACAGCTCGGGGTGGCTCATCGACGAGCACGGCCTCGACCTGAAGAGGGCCCTGAAGGCGAAGAAGGAGACCGGCGGCGTGGCCAAGGGGAGGAAGGACTCGGGGAGGGCGGCCGAGGTGATACGCGACATCGAGGCGGAGGTGCTGATAGAGGCGACGCCGACCAACTTCAAGACGGGCGAGCCCGGGTTCTCACACATGAAGGCGGCCTTCGAGAGCAAGAAGCACGTCGTGACGTGCAACAAGGGGCCGCTCTCGATCGCGTTCTACGCCCTCCACGAGCTGGCCAGGCACAACGGGGTCGAGCTCAGGTTCAGCGGCGCAGTCGGGGGAGGGACGCCCGTCCTGGACTTTGGGAAGACGTGCTCGATAGGCGACAGGCTGGTCGGGATGAGGGGGATACTCAACGGCACCTGCAACTACGTCCTCACCAGGATGGAGGAGGAGGGCGTCCCCTTCGCCGAGGCGTTGGAGGGGGCGCAGAAGGCCGGCTACGCCGAGGCCGACCCGTCGCAGGACGTGGACGGGTACGACAGCGCCGTCAAGCTTGTAATCTCCGCAAACTACCTCCTCCTCGGCAAGGCGGGGATCAAGGATGTCAAGATAGTGGGGATCCGAGGCGTCTCTTCGAAGGAGGTCCTCGCTAGGAAGAAGGAGGGCAAGGCGGTGAGGCTGATCGCCTCGGCCTCGAAGGAGAGAGGGCTGACCGTCGAGCCCACCGTCCTCGAGAGGGGGCACCCCCTCTGCATCAAGGGGGCGAACAACGCGGTCGAGTTCGAGTGCGAGTACTCTGGCCCGAAGGTGATAATAGGCAAGGGGGCGGGAGGCCCAGAGACAGCGACTTCGTTGCTCAGGGACCTGCTCGAGATCAGGGTGAGGATCAACGAGCCCACCGCCGCCGTCGCGGCGTACAGGGCTGCCGGCGCGGGGAGCATGGCCTAGCATGAAGGTCGTGATGAAGTTCGGCGGGAGCTCGGTGGCCTCGGCGGAGAGGATCAAGAACGTCGCCGAGAGGGTCAAGGTCAACGGGAGAGGCCACCAGGTCGTGGTGGTCTGCTCGGCGATGGGGGACACCACGGACGAGCTCCTCGCGCTCTGCGCGGACGCTTCTAAGGGGCTGGAGAAGCCCGTCGAGGAGAGGCTCGCGTCGATACGGGAGATGCACCTCGGCGCGCTGACGGCAACGGTTGCCGACAAGCAGGTGCGGCGCGACATCCAGGCCGTCCTCAACGTCACGCTGAGCCAGCTCGAGAAGCTGGCGAGGGGGAGCACCGTCCTCGGCGAGCTGACCCCGAAGACGAAGGACGCGATCCTGGCATGCGGCGAGAGGCTCTCCAACCCCATAGTCGTGGGGGCGCTCGTCGAGAGGGGGATGGACGCGTTCTACATGACCGGAGGCGAGGCGGGGATAATGACGGACGACAGGTTCGGCGACGCCTCGCCCCTCATGGAGGTGACCAAGTTCCAGGTGAGGGAGAAGCTCGTCCCCCTGTTGGCCGAGGGCAAGACGCCCGTGGTCACCGGGTACATCGGGGCCACCCAGGGCGGGGACACCACCACGCTCGGGCGCGGGGGGTCGGACCTGACCGCGACCATAATCGCCGCGGCGATAGACGCCGACGAGGTCTGGATATGGAGCGACGTCGACGGCCTGATGACAGCCGACCCGCGCATCGTCCCCAACGCGAGGGTCCTCCGAGAGATATCCTACGAGGAGGCCGGGGAGATGGCCGTCTTCGGCGCCAAGGCGCTCCACCCGAGGACGCTCGAGCCCGTCGCCGAGAAGGGAATCCCGGTGAGGTTCAGGAACACGTTCAAGCCCCAGGACCAGGGGACTGTGGTCAAGAGGAACCCGAAGCTCTACGCCAAGAACGTGGTCAAGGCGGTCGCCCTCGTCAAGGAGGTCGCGGTCATCACCGTCGCGGGGGCGAGCATGGTGGGCAAGCCAGGGAGCGCGGCGAGGATATTCGACGTCATGGGGAGGAGCGGGATAAACGTCCTGATGATATCCCAGAGCGTCTCCGAGTCGAACATCAGCATGGTGGTCGCGAGGTCGGCGATGGAGAAGGGGGCGAACGCGCTGGAGCTCGCCCTGCTCGGGCAGGGAGGCTACAGGCACATCGCCACGGAGGACGACGTCAGCGCGGTCGCGATAGTGGGGGGCGCTATGAGGACGACAAAGGGCGTGGCCGCGGCAACGTTCAGCGCGATCTCAGCGAGGGGGATCAACGTCAAGATGATAGCGTCTGGGTCGTCGAACCAGAACCTCTCGCTCGTGGTCGCGGAGAAGGACGCCAGGGAGACGGTCAGGGCCGTCCACTCGGCCTTCCGCCTCGACAGGCTGAACTCCCAGCCGCTCAGCCGTACCTGAAGCGGGAGCCCTTTCCGCCCTCTCCGGGCTCGAGCCGGACGGTCTCCTTCGGGCCTATCTCGGCGCAGGTCCCGCACCCTATGCACGCCGCGCCGTCGAACTCGAGCCTCCCCTCAGAGACCTGCGCGAGGGTCTCCCTGTACGCGAGGACGTCGGCCCCGCTCTTGTTCTCCGGCGACGCTGCGATCGCCTTGAAGTTCGCCTCGTAGAGTTCCTTGTAGGAGGCGAACGAGCCGCGGGGGGTCGCCAGGGAGAAGCACCCGGCCGGGCAGGTCGGGACCCACGGCTTGACAGAAGACTTGGATGCCGCCTCGGTGTCCACGGTGATCAGGGCGGAGGGTCCGTCGGCCTGAGGGGCCGGAGCTGCGGGCCCTCTCTGCGGCAGGGGCTCGAACTTGACGCGCTTGGAGAAGACGGAGGAGGAGAAGAGCAGCCTGGGCAGGGTCGAGTAGGCGAAGCCGCTCTCCCCGAAGAAGCTCTCGCGGCCCGCGCGGTTGACGTCCTCGTAGAGCGGGGCGAGCATCTCCTTGTACCTGGAGAGGTTCGAGGCCTTGAACGACCCCGACTCGCTCGCCAAGAGGTAGGCCTTCGCCGCCATTATCCCGCTGGCTATCGCCCTCCTCATCCCGTCGAGGAGGGGGCCCAGCTTGATGAAGGCGCCGAGAGCGTCGCCAGTCGGCAGGTAGCCGGAGGCATACGGGGTCTTGAGCATGGCGGTGTGCCCCCTCGGCACGTTGTGCGCGGAGGACTCGAGGAGCTCCGCCCCTTCGAGCAGGCCTGCGGCGTACGGGTGCCCAACGAACCCGTCGAGGAGGTCGCGCATGTTGCCTACCTCGTCGAACCTCTCGGTGAAGGCCCTCACCATCGAGTCGAGGGCCGCGACCACCCCCACAGAGACCGTCTCCCTGTTCGTGAAGAGGAAGGCGTTCCCGGCCACCCCGTGGAGGAAGTCCCCGAAGCAGCTTATCGCCCGGCCCTCGCCCTTCCTGACCTTGAACCTCCTGTCTATCTCGTCCTCGGGGAGGGCGTAGACCCGCTTGACGGCGTGGTAGAGCTGCCTCGGCCCCAGCGGCCCCCTGAGCCCCGCCTCCTCCACGAGGGTCGAGGTCACCCCCGCGCTGTCGATTACCACCTTCGAGCGGACGTCGCCCTTCGACGTCTGGACGCCGACGACCTCCGGCTCGGCGTCCTCGCCCGCCCCCCTCTCTGTGAGGAGCCCCTTGACCGAGGTGGACGTCATCATCTCGGCGCCGGACGCCACGGCCTTGTCGGCGAGCCACCTGTCGAACTGGCTCCTCGTGACTGAGTAGTCGTGCCCCGTCTGGATCTCCACGGTGAAGAGCCCTAGCCTTGCCAGCGCGGAGTTGCCGTCGAGGCGGTAGTGGTGGTAGGTCCTCTCTCTGTCGTCGGGCTTCGAGAGTATGTTGATCTCGTGCGAGAGGACCTTCCTCTCGAGTGGAGCCTCGAACTCGAAGCTGGGGACGAGGTCTATGAGCCCGTAGCCCTTTGTAAAGTCCCCGTAAAGGACCCCTCCAGACACGTTGGCCTCGCCGGGGGAGGCCGACTTTTCGACCAGCAGCACCCTCGCGCCCTTGCGCACGAGGGTCAGCGCGGCCGCCGAGCCCCCCGGGCCTGCGCCTACAACGACAACGTCGTATTCGCTAGCCGCTCTCAAGCCCTATCAGGCAGGGCCTCGAGCGTGTCGATCAGCTTGGGGACGAAGTCGTAGAGGTCCCCGACCACCGCGTACTGCGCCGCCAGGAGGATCGGCGCGGCCGGGTCGGGGTTGACTGCGAGTATCTTCTTCGCCCTGATGCCCGCCCTGTGGGGCGCAGACCCGCTCACGCCCAGCGCTATGTAGAGGTCGGGGCTGATGAGAGTGCCCGTCTGGCCGAGCTCGTGGTCCCTCGTGATTATCCCTTCGAGCGCCTTGACCCTGGCCATCACCAGGCCTCTCGAGGCGCCTATCTCGGTCTTGAGCCCCCACTTCCTCTCAATCAGCTCCTTGAGCTCGGTGGCGAGCCTGTACGCCTCGAGCGGGTTCCTCGGGGAGCCGTCCGCGCCGCGGAGTATCCCCATCCCGAGCCCGATGACTACGTTCGCGTGCTCCAGGTCGACCTGCGGCTTTGGTAGCTCGACCAGCTCCTTGACCGTCAGCGCGTAGGCCTTGCCCGGGCGGGCGAGGGCGACCTTCTCTATCTTCGCCTTCGAGCGCCTGCTCGGGTCCCTGGTGAGCGGCGTGAAGCTCCCGGGCTTTAGGGTGGCCACCTGGGGCCTGTGCCTGGGGGTCCAGATCTTCGCCACCCTGCTGCCAAAGTCCGGCCTGACCTGGGTCATCGTCTTCGGGAACATCTCGTTGTACTTTGGATTGAAGTAGTCCTGGACCTCAAAGTCGACGTTGTCCGTCGCCAGGCCGGAGTTGACCTTGTAGGCGAGCCGGGCGGCCAGCTCCCTCCCGAACTCCGTGGCGAGGAAGATTATGGCATAGGGCTTGCGCTTTAGTATCATCGACTCTAGCGTGTCGATCAGCCGCATCGAGTGGTAGGTACGGAGGGCCGGGTCGTCCACGACGAGGACCATGTCAGCCCCGTAGTCGATGGCCTCCTCCGGGAGCCCCCTGAGGTTGCTCCCGAGGATGAGCCCGACGAGCTTCTGGCCCACCTGGTCGGCGACCTTCCTCCCTGCAGCGAGGAGCTCCAGCGAGTCGTTGGAGAGGCGGCCGTCCTGGCGCTGGAGGAAGACCCAGACGTCCTTGTAGTCGGCGAGGTTGACCTTGGCCGAGGTGGTCGCGGTGGGCGCGGTGGTGCTCATGCCAGCAGCTCCTCCCCGAGCATCTTCATCGTGAACGTCGTCAGCGACCCCTTCATCGTGAGGTCGTCCTTGAGGGTCTGCGGGAGGGCGTCAGCGACGTCGCCCGGCTTGAACGGCCCGTACTCCTTTCCCTCCCAGGTGGTCTTGGAGACGGCCGTGGTGAAGACCATGCTCTTGTCCAGCGTCTTCTGCGACGCCGGCGCCCCCATGATCACGGCCGGGCCCACTATGACGGCGGAGCCGCCGAACCCCAGGCGTGCCGGGTCTGCCTCGAGGATGTCCGCTGTCCACTTTGTCGCCTCCTTGACCTTGCCCTTGTAGTAGTTCTCGATGAGGCGGTTGAAGTCGACCGACTGGATCGTCCTTGAGACGTACTCCGGGGCGAATGTGAGCAGGCAGGGCGCTTCTATCTCGAGCCTCTGGATGAACCTCCCTATCCTCCTCCCGGCGTGGATCCGGAGCGTGTCGGGGTCGACGTCCAGCTCCTCCACGTAGGTCGCGTGCGGGAGCTCGATGCCCATCTTCTGGGACACCACCTCTGCGACCTGGGGGCCTACGCTCCCCGTCTCCCCGTCCGTCGTCCTTATCCCGGCCACTATGACGAACTTTGTGACGTTCGACCTCTCAGTCTTCAGGCGGGAGATCGCCTCGTCCCTTGTCAGGTTCCCGTCGACGAGGTGCCCTATCATGGAAGTCCTCGTGCCGGGCTCCTCGTTGTAGATCTTGTTGGGCAGCAGGTTCTGGTCGTAGAACTCGCGGGTCTTGGCCTCGACCTCTTGCATCGAGGCGCCGTCGCTGATGAGCTTGATCAGGGTGTCGAACGGCGCGACGTGCTTTTCGTATATCTTGAAGACGGCGTGCCCCACGGCGTACGAGGTGGCCACGGTGTCCGAGCCGGCGAGCCTGGGGTCGCTCAGGATTATCTCCTCGTCGACGCCGGTCGCCTGGGCGTTGAACAGCGAGGTCAGGACGGGCTTGAGCCTCACGTCGGGGCCCATGCTCAGGGTCACTATCTTCCCGCCCACCCTCCTTTTCAGGTAGTCCGCCGCCTCTATGGCGGTCTCGTCGTTCGGGTTGACCACCATCTCCATCGCGTCTCGCTGGACGATGTTGTCGACTCGCACAACCTTGGCGGTCCTAGCGGGGACGCCCTTCACAAGAGCTATGATTAGCAATGGAGGCCCCCGCCAACATCCGGACAATAAAAGTATTGAGGGAACGAGAGGGCCGGGGCCGCACTTCTCAACCTGTCGAAAACTCCCGATTAGATGTGGCCCTCGATCGCTGCGATGCCCTCGCGTATCGTCTGGGCTCCCTTCGCGAACTGGGCCCTCTCCTTCTCGTTGAGGTCTAGCGGGAGTATCTTCTCGACGCCCTTGGCGCCCAGGAGGAGGGGCACCCCGATGCAGACCTCCTTGGCCCCGTACTCGCCCTCGAGGTAGGCCGAGGCGGGGATGACCTCCTTCCTGTCCCACGCTATCGCCTTGACCATCCTCACCACGCCGTTGGCCGGCGCGTAGACTGTGGCGCCCTTCTTCGATATCACGTCGATGGCCACCCTCTTCGTGGTCTCCATGGCTAGGGCGACCTGGGTCTCGTCCATCAGCTTGGTCAGAGGGACGCCGCCGATGGATGTGTACCTCGCGAGCGGCAGCATGCTCTCGCCGTGCTCGCCTATCACTAGGGAGGAGATGGAGGAGTGGGAGACGTCGAGCATGGCGGCGATGGTCGACTTGAACCTGGACAGGTCGAGTATCCCGCCCATCCCCACGACCCTGCCCTTTGGGAAGCCGGTCTTCCTGAGCACGACCCAGTTCATCACGTCCATCGGGTTGGTGACCGTGAGTGCGACCGAGTCGGGGGCGTGCTTGGCGACCTCCTTGGCCACCGAGGCGACGATCCCGGCGTTCTTCTCGAGGAGGTCCATCCTGGTCATCCCCGGCTTGCGCGCCAGCCCCGCCGCTATCACGACGATCGAGGAGCCTCGGAGCGCCGAGAAGTCTGTCGAGCCCCTCACCTCGACGTCCACCCCGGTCTCGGCTATCTTCTGCGAGATGTCCATCGCCTCGCCCTCCGCCAGCCCCGGGACGATGTCCACCAGGGTGACGTCGTCGATGCCTGCGGAGGCCACCTCCAGAGCCGCCTGCGCTCCAACCCTTCCAGCGCCTAGGAATCCAATCAATTGCCTGGGGGCGGTAGCACCCCGGGGCGAGTAAAAAAGCTAGTCTGGTCGGCCGCTCAGAGGCGGAGACCGTACGACTGGGCGAAGTCCTCGAACTGGACGTACGCCTGGAGGAACTGGATCCCCTTGTCGCTTATCCTGTACTTTGACGCCTTCTCCATCGTCTCCTCGAGGAGGAGTCCCGCCCCGACGAGCTCGACGATGAGCTTTGTCATCCTGGTGTAGGAGACGTTCCCGCGCCTCAGGAGCGTGGTGATCCCCACGCCCTGCCCGTCGGTGTTCATGTCCCTGGCTGTGGCTAGGATGTCCGCGATGATCTTGCCCTGGGTCCTATACTGGGGCATTGAGCATGTCTCCTGGTCGTCTGAACCTGAACTTGAGCACTGGGACGAATAGCGCAACTAGCCCAACTTCCCTCATAAGAAGCTGCAATAATGTTAACAACCCGATGTCAGGCGCGGCGAGAGAGACCCACCACCCCGCCGCGAGCATGCCCAGTCCGCTCGCTATCAGGAGGGTGTTGGGGTTGCGGGTCTTGCCGTACGAGAGGGCCGTCTCGAGTACGCCGTAGAGTATGAAGTAGAAGGAAAGGCTGCGCAGGACCGTCTCGACGCTCGTCGTGCCGACCGCCAGCACCGGGAAGAGGATCAGGAGAGGGCCGAGCCTGCGAGAGACGACCACGTCGAGGACGTGGGAGAAGGCCAGGAGGAAGTAGCCTATCGTCTGGAGGAACATTCCAGCGATGAGGATGGTGTCGATCGAGACGCCAAAGCCCGGTATGCTCCCGAACGCCCCCACGCCGTCCAGCCCCTGCAGCGCGAAGCCCGCGCCCAGGAAGACGAACGCCCCGGCGAGCCTGAGCATCGAGGAGCTGCTGGTCTCCCTCACACCCTTGTAGGCGACGAGCGCTATCGAGAATGCGACGAAGGCGCCGACGAACTGGAGCGCGTTCTCGAACATGACAAAAACCGCCATCGACGCTACGGCTTACTTTCCCTCTGTATTCGATATAAAAGGTTGATGCACGGATAATCGTTGACCTGGCCGAGAGCGGTCGACGCGTCGAGTGTCCTTCAGGGGACACAGTTTTGCGAAAAAGATAAATAGGTGTAAAATATTTTCAACGTTTCGCCAACCTCTCCGGTGTACAACGTGTCATCTGAAAGAGATTTCTCAAGGCTGATGAAGTTGCAACGGGCGCTCGACAAGTGCCCACGCTGCGGGAAGGGACCTATGGTCGTCGACAACGCGGGCGGCGAGCTGGTCTGCAGCAACTGTGGTTTTGTGGTGAAGGAGAAGATCGAGGAGACCGGACCGGAGTGGAGGGCCTTCTCAAAGGAGGAGAAGGACGACAGGTCCAGGGGAGGGATACCGACCTCGATAGCGATGCACGACATGGGCCTCGCGACTGTCATCGGCGGGGTGAACAAGGACGCGTCGGGCAAGTCCCTCTCTGCCTCGATGAAGGCCACGGTCGAGAGGCTCAGGACGTGGGACAGCAGGAGCCAGGTCCACGAGCCGATGGACAGGAACCTGAGGCAGGCGTTCAGCGAGCTGGACAGGCTCTCCGACAAGCTTTCGGTCTCAGAGGCTGTGATTGAGAAGGCTGCTTACATATACAGAAAGGCCCTCGAGCGCGGTCTCGTGAGGGGGAGGTCGATCTCGGCCATCATCGCGGCGTCCCTCTATGCGGCGTGCAGGGACAGGGAGACCCCGAGGACGCTGAAGGACCTCGCGGTGGTCTCGAACGTCAAGAAGAAGGATATCGCCAGGTGCTACAGGCTCCTCCTCAAGGAGATGGACATCAAGATGCCCGTGGTCGACCCCACAAAGTGCGTCTCCAGGATAGCGTCCAGGGCGAGCCTCTCGGAGAGGACGAAGAGGAGGGCGCTGGAGATACTCAAGAAGGCGGAGGAGGCGAGGATCTCGGCAGGCAAGGACCCCATGGGGCTCGCCGCCGCAGCTCTCTATGTGTCCTGCACGCTGGAGGGCGAGGACAAGACCCAGCGCGACGTCGCCGAGGCGGCTGGGGTGACCGAGGTCACGATCAGGAACAGGTACAAGGGCCTACGGTCTGCGCTCGGCATCTAGCCCGTCCGCAGGCACGTCCGAAGATAGAACGAGAATCCATAAGCTCTAATATAACTTCGTGCCGTATAGAAATAGAAGGACAGAATTCTTGGCGGGGAACAAGCTTGGCGAGGACGGTCTTCACCCCGAACCGAGTGCGAGCACTGCCGCCCTGGTCAACCTTGTCACGGAGCTGGGTCCCGATGTCGCGGAGATCTCGAGGCGCCTAGGTCAGTACAAGGAGACAGTGAGATACAGGTACAAGGAGAAGCTGGTCAAGCGGGGCTTCCAGATCAAAGCGGACGTAGACTACGGCGCGCTCGGGCTGAGGAGGATAGTGATGAAGGTCAGGTTCGCGCGCTCCCACGCGCAGGAGGCCCACGCCATCTTCAAGTCGATGAGCGAGGAATGCTTCCTGGTGGCGTTCGCCGGGACGCTCCCGGGCGACCTGTACATCGCCCACGCGGGCGTTCCCGCCGAGTTCGTAGAGGAGTTCCACGCGCTGATGGGCGAGCTGAAGGAGAAGGGGGTCTTCTCGTCGGTCGAGACCTTCGACTGTGACTGGTTCAGGGTCGCCCCGATGAGGGCGGAGTGCTTCGACTTCGACGAGGGCGTCTGGGACTTTGACTGGAGGAACCCACCGCAGGCGAACGACAAGGCGGCGCGGGCGACCGTCACCGAGAGGAAGGACTTCGACAAGGTCGACCTCCTCCTCCTCAAGGAGCTCTGGAAGGACAGCGACAGGTCGCTGAAGGAGATCCACGAAGCCATCGAGGAGTTGAACGGGGAGGACCTCAACTACAAGACGCTAGGGTGGCACCTCAAGAAACACGTCGTGGGGCGGCACCTCATCAGGGACTACTCGGTTGCGTGGCACGGGATGAAGTACGACAGCAACCTCCAGAGGACCGAGAGGGTGGGCAAATACAGCTACCTGGGCGTCTCGATCATAGTGAGGGAGACGTCGAGCCAGGAGAAGATGGTTCTCAGGAGCCAGCTCAACCGCCTTCCGTTCCAATGGTCGGAGGCGGCGGGCGACTCGTACTACTCGCAGCTCTTCTTTCCGCTCGGGATGGTCAACGAGGCCCTGGAGAACCTCAAGACGCTCCTCCTGCCTTACGGGGAAAGGGCCGAGCTCTTCCTCCTCGACAGGAGGGAGATGACCTCGTTCACGATAGGGTACAAGAAGTGGGACGAGGAGAATGGCCGGTGGACGTTCGACAGGGCGGCCGTCGTGCCGAGGATCCTCGAGAGCTCGCTGCTAAGCCTGGGAAGAAGGAACGTCTAGCTATCCCTGGTCGGCGTTTCCGCCGCCTTCGAGCACCCTGAGGTGCCCACCCATGTGCAGCCCGAGGCCCGCGAGGAGGAGCGAGGCCACAGCCAGGGCCATCAGAGCGTATCTGACCTTCTGGTCGAGAGTCATACCGCCAGATTCTACGTTCGGATTAATAAACTTGCTCTTTGCATAGTTCTTCCTGCCCTTTTTCCATGTAAAATCTAATTCCCTGTTCGAAAGTGGGCTGGGAAACGCATGACGTCTCAGCGTGAGGGTTATGCGAAATCTAAAGCCTCGGGGGGCCGGCCGGCCGCTCCGCCTTCGGCTTGAGGAACCGCCTCAGCAGTTCGTTGGCCACCATCATGGTGGACGGCAACCCGAGCAGGAGGATGAAGTCGATGCTCGGGACGACGTCGAGGAGGCTCCCCGTGTTCGAGGTCCACGGTATCCCCCAGAGGCCCAGCGCCAGGAACGAGTAGACGCTTCCCACGTAGTTGATCGACCAGTGGAGGAGGACGTTCGTGTGGAATCCGTACTTGATGTAGAGGTAGCCCAGGGCCAACCCGGCGAGGGTCGCCTCGCTTACCTTCCCCGGCCCCCACCCCGAACCGGAGGCGTAGTGGGCATAGCCGAAGGCGAGCGAAGAGAAGGCGAGGAAGGTGTAGACGACGGGCTTCATCGCCCTGGCCTTTAGCGAGCCGGATGTCCCGCTCGGGAAAAGGGCCGGGTCGGGGTCCTTGAAGGAGCGCGTCGACGGCGAGGCGTCCGTCTCGTCGGTGTCCCAGGCGGAGGAGGGGCGCCAGAGCATCCTGAGGGCCTTTTGCGGCGAGGAGCCCTTGAAGATGAAGAGGGCCACCGCCAGAACGGGGACGCCAAGCAGGAGGAGCCTGAAGGTGGTCTCCTCCAGGAGGGGAGCGAGAGTGAAGTCGAGCAGGAGGGAGAACGGGTCCCCGCCGATGGAGCCCGTCGCCACGCCGCTGCTCGTCTGGAGGGCGTCGAGGACGACCGTCACCATGCTCGTGGCCCCGAGCATGACCAGGGTCGCCGAGAGCGGGTTTGAGAAGAGCGCCCTGTATCCGTCCGCCATCGAGAGCTTGAGGGAGCGGAATAGGCCCGACCCCTGCTTCGCGGCCAACAGGAAGAAGACGAGGTATATCGCGGAGAACAGGATGAACAGCTCGCCGAGGTCGCCCCCGATGGGCAGGCGGACGTCGGCGAAGACAAAGTTGTAGACGAGCGAGCGTACCAGGGTCGAGGCCCCGATCGTCGTCGATATCGACGTGGCGAAGACGGTGTAGAGCCCCGCGGGGAAGGACACGAGCATCATGGCGACCGTGAAGAGCGCCACGGCGACGAAGAGGATCAGGCCCCACGTGGTGGGCTCTTCGACGTCTTCACCGTAGGGGGCGGCCAAGGGACAAGCTACCCGCCCCGCTCTCCGGCCGCTCCCGAGGCGTCTTGCAAGTAGGCGTCCTCTCCGCTCCGGTCCTCCAGGTAGACGTACCCCTTGTAGCCGCACTTCTTGCAGTAGTAGTCCTGCGGGACAAGCCAGCCGCCCAGCTCGCTCCCCTTCTCGAGTGGCGACAGGCAGTTGACGCAGTACTTGGTGACGGGCTTGCTGGGGTTCCTCCTCACGAGCCGGGGGACCCTGTCGTCCGAGCCCTGAGACTGCGACAAGAGAGGTGTCCGCCCGCCCACGTCCCTAAAACCCTTTTTCTGAGGGTCAGGGCGCCTGGGCGACCTGCGCATGGACTAGCAGCGAGAAGGACCCGCCCGCGGCGAGGGTCCCCGATATCAAGACCGGGTAGACCTCGTTCGAGGTGAAGGCCAGGTTCGAGAGGACGATCTCGGTGCTCGACGCCCAAGACCCAGGGCCGAGGGGCGCTGCCGCTGTCACGCCGCCGAACTTGAAGACCTGCGACCCCCCGTCCAGGGTTATCGAGGCCTGGAGGCTCGCGACCGCGGAGCCGCCCGCGGGGACGGAGAGCGTCAGGTTGAGCTGCGGTACGGCGGGGATCGTGGACTCTACGTCGCGGAGGGACACGACCTCGACGGCTGGGGCGCGTCCGCAGGTCACCTGCGGCGCAGAGCCGTTGACGAGGCGCCCCCCGGCGACCTCTTGGGAGGAGGTGAGGGTAACGATGATCTCGGACTCCGGGACCTGCACGGGGTCAGTCCCGCAGGGGTAGACTATGGTCCCGTTGTAGGTCGCGAACGTGATCGTCTGGGAGGCGCCCCCCAGGTAGTTGTAGCAAGAGCCTCCGCTGAGACCTCCGAACTGGGGGGTCTGCTCGATCTGCTGGGCAAGCTGGGGGAGGTCAGGGCTGCTGCACGGGGTCCCCGTGGTCGAGACGGTCGCCACCTCGCCGACCTTGCTGGCCGAGCTGAGGGCCGAGCCCTCGACGTAGAAGAGGAGCACCCCGGCCACAGTCACGAACGCGAGCGTGGCGAGGACTAGGTCCACCCTGGGCCCCCTGCCCTCCCCCCACCTGTCGCTCCCCTTGACCCCCATCGCCACCCGGTCGGGGCGCATGAGGTCATAAATCATGGGGAACTCCTTTTAGCGGACCAGAGACACCTCAGGCACGGTGCCGAAGGGTTGGGCTCGGAGGAGGGCGAGGTCTGCTACTGCGGGACGAAGATGGTCCAGATCCAAGCCTGCAAGTTCAGGTGTCCCAACTGCGGAGCGATCCTCGACTGCGAGGACGTCTCAGGCCTGCCAAAGTGACGGGAGCCGACCCGAGGGCGCGCTTATAGCCGGCGAGGTAGGGAGGCCGTCTCAACGCGAATGAAGGCGGCGCTCGTCGGTCCTGCCGGTGGGGTCAAGGTCGAGGAAGTCCCCGAACCCGAGCCTGGCGAGGGAGAGGTCCTGGTGAAGCTCCGCTGCTGCGGGGTGTGCGGGACAGACCTGGAGAAGGTCCAGGGGGTGGGCATCACCACCAAGATCATCGGCCACGAGGCGGTGGGGGAGGTCGAGGAGGTCGGGAGGGGCGTCAAGGGGATATCCAGGGGGATGCGGGTCTTCGCCCACCACCACGTGCCGTGCCTCTCGTGCGAGGTGTGCAAGAGGGGCAAGACCACATACTGCCTAGAGTTCGCGAGGCACAACCTCGTGCCGTGCGGTCTGGCAGAGAGGTTCCTAGTCCCGAAGTTCAACGTCGACCGAGGCGCGGTCATCGAGCTCCCCGAGGAGCTGGGGTACGAGGAGGCGAGCTTCATCGAGCCGCTGTCGTGCTGCATACTCGGCCTCGAGAACGCCAGGGCGCGCGGCGCCAAGAGCGCGGTGATCTTCGGGGCCGGGCCTGTCGGGCTGATGATCTACAAGCTCCTCGGGCACGCCGGGGTCCGGAACGTCGCGATAGGCGACGTCAGCGAGTACAGGAACTCATTCTCCAGGAAGGTCGGGGCGGAGCTCGTCTTCAACCCCGCGGAGAGGGAAGCGAAGGACAAGGCCCTCGCCAGGGCGATGCCAGGCGGCCCCGAGCTCGTCGTCGTCGCCACGGCGAGCACGGCCGCGTTCGAGGACGCAACGAGGCTGGCGGCGCGAGGAGGGACGGTCCTCCTCTTCGGGGCGCCGAAGAGGGGGGCGGTGGGGACGATCGACCTCGCGCACCTTTTCCTGAACGGGACCACCGTTGTCACGAGCTACGCGTCGAGCGAGTTGGAGACGAAGGAGGCCACCAGGCTCCTCGCGTCCGGGTCGATATCGATGGTCGACCTCGTCACCCACAGGTTCCCACTCTCTGCCACCGACAAGGCCTTCGCGGCCGCGGCGGAGCAGCAGTGCATGAAGGCCCTGATAACGGACTGAGGCGATCGAGGTTGAGCAAGAGGCAGGGCGCGAAGGCGAGGGCGTTGGCCCCGGCGCCGGAGACAGACCCGAACACCCAGACCATCCTCACCGTCCTCAAGACGTACCCGTCGAACGAGGTGGCGATCGTCGGGTGCCACACGGCGAGGATCAGCAGGGAGAGCTGCGAGTACGACCTCCTCGTCGTGAGCAGGGACCCCACTCCCCCGAAGTACGTCAGGGTGGGGGAGTCGTACGCCAAGGTAGTGTTCAGGTCAGAGAGGGACCTCAGGGACCCCGAGCCGGAGCTCTCGGCGTCGCTGGCGAGGGCGACCGTACTCAGGGACGCCTCGCTCCTGCTCGCCGGGGTGGTCTCGAGCGCCAAGAGGAGGTTCAAGCAGAGCTGCGGGAGGGCTGCGGAGTCGCACCTCGCGGGGGCGCTCAAGGCGCTCGGGAGGGTCAACGAGAAGGTGGGCGACGACCTGCCCGAGGCGGACTTTTGGCTCACGTCCGCGGCGACCGACCTCGCCCTGGCCGAGATCTTCTCGGACCTCCAGGTGCCATCCCCCAGCCACCTCTTCGCCCAGATGAAGGGGCTCTCGAGGAGGAGGCCCGCGAGCTTCAGGGAGTGGACGGAGGCCTCGGGGTTCAACCTCGCGTCCAAGTCGTCCTGCGAGGTCAGGCTCGAGACCCTGAGCATCCTATACGACGTGATGAGGACGTCAGCGATGGACATGCCGACGTCGCTCAAGTTCGGCAGGTATCGCTCGGACGACGCGATGGCCATAGTCCGCGGCAAGGCGAACGAGCTCCTGGCGTCCCTGGACACGGTTGAGTGCTACTCGTTCCTCGGCTACGAGGTGGTGAGGACCTTCCTCGACGTACATGCGATGAGGTGCCACGCCCTGAGGAAGGAGCCGGACTACTCCCAGGTCACCAAGGAGCTGACGTCCGGGCCGGACAGGCTGATCTCCGAGGAGATCCTGCGTGGGATGGGACTCCTCCGGCCGACGGAGCTCCTCAGGGCGGGGGCGGACTCGCTTGCCAAGGCGGTGGCCGCGCTCGCGGCCAAGATGTGAGGGGGAGAGACGTTGTGCAGGGTCGGGGTCGTCGAGGGCGAGGCCCTCCTGAGCTACTCTTTCCCGCCTCCCCACCCGTTCGGGTCGGAGAGGGTGACTAGGTTCTGGGAGGAGCTCGCCAGGAGGAGGCTCGGCGTGGCGAGGGTCGAGCCAGTGAGGGCGAGCGACGAGGAGGTCGAAATGTTCCACGAGAAGGAGCATGTGGAGTTCGTGAGGAAGGCGTCGTCCATGGGAGGCTACCTGGATGTCGGAGACACGCCGGCATTCAACGGCGTGTTCGAGGCGGCCGAAGTCGTCGTTGGGTCGACGCTCTCGTTGGTGGACAAGGTGCTCAAAGGAAAGATCGAGCACGGGTTCAGCCCGGTGGGCGGGCTGCACCACGCCCGGCCGGACCGCTCCGCCGGGTTCTGCGTCTTCAATGACATAGGCGTCGCCATCGAGGTGCTCCGCTCGACGGGGGTGAAGAGGATCCTCTACGTCGACATCGACGTCCACCACGGAGACGGGGTCTTCTACCCGTACGAAAACGACCCGGACGTTTTCATCTTCGACGTCCACGAAGACGGCAGCTTCATCTACCCGGGGACGGGAGACGCCGACGAGACGGGCAAGGGCAAGGCTGAGGGGACCAAGGTCAACCTGCCTCTATCTCCAGGGGAGGGCGACGAAAGGATCAGGGAAATACTTCACAAAATTGAAGAATTTGCAACATGGGCGAAGCCAGAGTTCGTCATCCTCCAGTCGGGCTGCGACAGCCTTGCGGGCGACCCACTGGGAGGGCTCGCGTTTTCACACGTTTACCACGGCCAGGTGGCGAAGCTCCTCCACGAATACGCGCACTCGGCCTGCGATGGGAAGATGGTGGCCCTGGGTGGCGGCGGCTACGACCCTGAGAACTGCGCCTCGGGATGGGCTTCGGTAGTCCAGTCGATGGGGGCGAAGCCCGGAGGATGAATTTGCAATAATTATATCATCCTGGCCGTTATCCGCATATTCCAATATCAATGCTTAAGAGCGACTACCGTTTACTTCCATTTGCAGACTGTATATGAGCAGCGACCTGCACCCAGAGTCGAAGCAGAGCAAGGGCGCGAGCTGCAACTTTTGTGGAAAGGCGCTAGGCAAGGAGTACTTCTTCACCTGCCACGTCTGCGGCGCAAAGTACTGCTACATCCACATGTACAGGCACGGCAGGGCCCACAGGTCCCAGTCCAGAGAGGCCACTATCGTGGCGAACTGAAAGCCCTGGGAATTCCTAACCTCGGGCCGGCTTCGAGCTCATCGCCTTGCTGGCGGCTTCGATCGATTTCACGATGTTCTGGTAGCCGGTGCACCTGCAGAGGTTCCCCGAGATGCCCATCCGGATCTCATCCTCGGTAGGGGAGGGGTTCTCCTTTAGGAGCCAGGCGGCCTGCATGACCATTCCCGGGGTGCAATACCCGCACTGGAGGCCGTGGTTCTCCCAGAACGCCCTCTGGATGGGGTGGAGCTGGCCGTCCGCCCCTTGCATCCCCTCTATCGTGGTGAGGTCCCTGCCGTCTGCCTGGACGGCGAACATCGTGCAGGACTTCACGGACTTGCCGTCGACGAGGATGGTGCAGGCTCCGCAGTTGGTCGTGTCGCAGCCCACGTGCGTCCCGGTCAGGCCCAGCACGTCGCGAAGGTAGTCGACGAGGAGCAGCCTGGGCTCGACCTCCGAGGTCCGTTGCTCGCCGTTGACCCTGACAGAGATCTTGAGCGCGGTCATTGCGGTCGCCTGGCCCGCTCCTTGCCCAGAGCCCGCGAGACCGCCACCTCCAACGCACGCCTCGTCAAGACCTCCGTCATCTCCCTCTTGTAGGCCGCCGAGCCTCTGAGCGGGTCGTCGGTGGGGGAGCACTCCCCGGCGGCGGCGGCCGAGGCCTCCGCTATCGCGCCCTTGGAGGCCCTCTTCCCGAGCAATGATCCCTCGGCCTTGCTCGCGCGGAGGCTCTTGGGCCCGACCGCCGCCAGCCCTATCCCCGCGTAGGCGAAGTAGTCGCCGTCCGCCCTCTTCTCGAGCCCGACCTGGGCGGCGACCGCAGCGGTGGCGAAGTCTGCGGCCTTCCTTTCGAGCTTCATATAGGCGCCCCCGCTCGCCGGGCCCGGGAGGGGCACGGAGACCTCGACGATGAGCTCGTCCTCGGCGAGGGCCGAGGCGAAGGTGTCGACGAAGAAGTCGTCGATGGGGACGACCCGCGAGCCAGCAGTGCTGAACACCTTGACGCTGCCTCTGAGGGCGATCAACGCGGGGCCGATGTCGCCGCTTGGGTCTGAGTGGGCGAGCGCCCCGCCTACCGTGCCAAGGTTCCTAACCTGCGGGTCGCCTATCCAGCTGGCGGCCTCCGCGAGCAGGATGGCCTTGGACCTCACCAACCGCGACGACTCGAGCGAGTGGTGGCTCGTCGTGGCTCCTATGAGGAGGGAGCGCCCGTCGTCGCTCTCCCTGAGGTAGTCCAGCCCTTGGATCCTGTTGATGTCGATTATCGCATTGGGGGAAGCCAGCCTCATCTTCATGAGCGGGACGAGGCTCATCCCTCCCGCGAGGACCTTCGCGTCGCCTCCCTTCTCCTTGAGCAGGCGAGCCGCCTCTTCGAGGGAGGTCGGGGCGAAGTACTCGAAGGCGCGAGGGAGCATCTCGCTGGGCGGGCGCCCCTCGCACGAATAAACCCTTCTCGGCCCGGAGCCCCGCATCAGGGGCGCTGGCCCAGGACCTTGCCCAGGAAGACGGTGTGCGGGAGGTGCTTGCCCCGCTTGGTGGCCACGACGTCCGCCATCACGCTGACGACGACCTCTTCAGGGGTTATCGCGCCGATGTCTACCCCTATCGGGGAGTGGAGGGACTCTATGAACTCCTGCGGGACGCCCCGCTTCCTCAGCTGGTCGACGTCGTCAGTCACGCGCTGGAGGCTCGCCAGCATCCCCACGAAGCGGACCTTGGTCTTCGAGAGCGCCTCGAGGGTGGGGACGTCCCGCTCGCCCTTGGTCAGCACTATCACCGAGTCGGACTCGGCGAACTTGAAGCTCCTGACGTCGTAGTCGACGTCTGTGACAAGGACGTCGGGGTCTTCGGTCAGCACGGGGAGGTGGTCGATGACCACCGTCTCGAAACCGAGCATCTTCCCCATCCGGACCAACCCATCCTCGACGTCGTCCTTGCCCCCCTGCCCGATCAAGACGAGCCTGTCCGCGGGCAGGTAGGGCTCCACGTAGATCTCCATCATCCCCCCGCAGTTCGTCTCCACATAAACCTCGTCGGGGGACTGGTTCCTCAGCGTGCCGTCGAGCGCCGCGCGGGCGTCCTCGAGGTGGACCTTGACCACCCTGGCCTGCCCCGTCCTGATCGCCTGCTGCGCCATCGCCGCGATGGCAGACTCGGGGCAGACCCCTCCGATCGTCCCGAAGACGATGCGCCCCTCCCGGGAGATGACGGCCTTGAAACCAGGCTTGCCCAGCGAAGAGCCGTGGATCCTCACGACTGTCGCGACCACGAAGGGCTCCCTCCTCTCCATGAGACCGTCGACGAACCGGGTGAAATCGCGCTGCTTCATCGGACGGGATGAACGGGCGCGTCTCCCTATTTATTTGGTTCTCGGCACGGCCCGCATCGCGGCGGCACTGGATGACCCTTCACAATGCGTATTAGCTGGGCTGGCTGCAAGTCCTCATGCGATTGGAATCGAGGACCGCGGCGGCCGCGGTCGTCACAATCGCGTTGATTACGAGCGGCCTGGTGCTATACCGTCAGAGCACCGTCGTACCCTCGACGGCCACCGTCACTAGCCCCGTTGAGCTCACCATCACGAGGTTCTCGAATGTGACCACGACCGCCCTGATCAACCAGACCAGGGTCGCCACAGCGACGGAGAGCGTCGTCACGACTGTAACCGTCCGCGCGGGAACCAACCAACTGGTCATTCCGAGCAACGCACAGCTGGAGCAATGCGCCGCGACGAGCTACTTTCTGCCCGACACCGTCACGGCCAGCATCAGCAGGACGACCTATGTCTACAACAACATCACCACGACATCGACAGTCTACATTCAGGGGTCGATGACGACCGCGACCGTCGGGTCGTCGACCTACGCCTCGACCACAGTTTTCCCTCTCGGCGTTGAGCCCGGTTTTGTGACTTCGACGACGTTCTATGACCCCAACGCAGCTCCTTCAGCGGCGTGGACAGCCATCACTTGCACCTACCTTCCGTGACGAAATCCGTCCGCGGATTCTGACATTAGACTTAATTACTTCACTTGAAAGCGTGGCCGCACCGAAAGGGAACTGCGGTAGGAAGTGATATCGGACGAGTTTCGGACAACGCGGAGGCGGCTACGGTAGCCGCGGAGGATTCGGGAGCAGGGACAGGTTCCAGTCCT
>DATJBB010000028.1:0-2333 GCA_035515635.1 Nitrososphaerales archaeon | reverse complement strand
ATGGCCCAGGGCACCGGGACGGCCCAGAGCCTCTCCGTGGTCCTGCTCGACTCGGGCAAGAACGCGGTGATGCAGTGGAACTTCACCAACGCCTGGCCCGTCAAGTACGAACCGCCGGTCCTCGACGGGAAGAAGAGCGAGCTCGCCATAGAGACCCTCGAGGTCGTCTTCGACACCATGGTCCTGGCGCTGAGCCCCTCGTCGACGCAGACGCCATAGGTGAGGGACACGTCGGCGGCCACGACCCAGGGAAGGCCGTTTGTCATCCTCGACGTGGAGCTGGAGCGCGGCTTTCTCTTCCTCGTCCTGAAGAACATCGGCGAACTCCCCGCGACCAAGGTGGTGGCCAAGATAGCGCCTGAGATGCTCGGACCCGACGGCAAGACCCCCATAAACGGCATCAACCTCTTCACGAAGCTCGCGTTCTTCGCGCCCGGGAAGGAGTTCCGCGTCCTGGTCGGCTCCGCGGCGACCTACTTCGCCTCAGCCAGGCAACCCACGACCTTCACCGCCGCGATCTCATACCGCGACCAGAGCGACAAGGGCTTCAGCGAGAGCGTAACCCACGACCTGCTGGTCTACAAGGACATCCCCCACAGCGTCGGACGGAACTAGGTCATCGGCTCGAGCGCCGCGGTGGCGGGGTTGCCGTGCACATATGGGTTAATTGCGCCTCCGGGCAGCGTCAGGCCCGGTTCATCGCTCGCAAGTTCCGCTGAACTACTTTATCGGTTTTCTTGAGCTCGCGGGCGGGGCTGAACTCAAGCCATTCCGTTCCGGCCTCGGTTATTGTGGTGTGCCCGGGCATCATATAGTACGCGTCCCCACCGTTTAGGACCTCCTCGTGGTCTCGGTACTTCACCACCTTCTTTCCCTTGAGAATCATTCCCCAGTGCGGACACTGGCAGAGGTCGCCGGGGAGACCCTTCAACACCGGGGAGATGTCGAGCTGCTTGTGGCATGTTATGAGGCTGACATGGATTTCGCCCCAGTCGGTTTCACGAATCGTTAGCTCCTCAACGTCGACGGTCTTGGGGAGGTCTTTCTTCGAACCGCGCATGCGTCATTCAGGAGCGGGTCTGATAAAAACGGTGGCCGTTCATGATGGCCGGGCGGATGCTTCGCTTCTAGGGCGAGATTTGCCGAACATAGGGCCCATTGCGCCTCCGCCGGGGCATTTCACTCGCAACAGTGCTTGGGGAGCGCCGGCTTTCGTCATGACGCCTGATCAGACGTTGACGTCGGGACCGAACAGCTTGTAGAGCACAAGCGTGTCGTCCCCCGTGTTCTCCACGGTGTATCCCTGGGTGGCAGCACCATAGGTCACAAAGAACTCGTCGAGCCCGTGCTTCGCCGCAGCCGCGCTCGCGTTCACCCTGCCCTCACCCTTCCAGACGAGAATCCCGTGCGCCCCGTTCTCGCTGCACCTCGCCTTCTTCCCTGGCCTGACCCTCAGCTCCTTGCCCGAGAACTTCTTCGTCCTCCCCGGCTGGAAGACCCAGACCTCCTGGCGATGGGCCCCCTCCACCGGCTCGGGTAAGGTGTGGAATTTCCTGTAGAACCAGGGGTCGGTCGAGGTCTCCCAATCGATTAGCTTCACGACGGCCTCCTCATCCGGAAGGCCGTTTAGCATGTCCTCCTTCGAGGTGATGCTGCCCCTATACCTCGCCTGCAGCATGTTGTAGACGTCCGACTCCTCCTGCAGCTCCAGGGTGAGGGCGGTTCCGGGGGAATGGGGCACGCCCGAGGGGACATGGAAGCCCTCTCCTGTATTCAGCCTGTAGGCGGGCGAGAGGTCCAGGACCTTGTCGTCCCGCCAGCGCTTGAGGGGCTCGAGCACCTCTTCGGGCGTGGTCCCAGGGTGCATCCCGATGTGAGAGTAGGGCACGGGTCCTGGCGAGTTCGGATGGCTGAGGAAGAAGTACGCCTCGTCCTTGGGGTTCGACTTCCAGTATCGCCAGGCGTCATCCTTCCGAGCGTGGATGTGCCACTGTATCGGGTAGCCTATGTCGAGGACCTTCGCCAATGCGCCGAACCGGTTGCCGTGAGACTTGGCGTAGTTCTCACCGAGCATCTGGCCAGGCAGGGCATTCAGCCCATCTCTAAGAAGCGGACCTGACCCTGACGAGCCGAGGAGAATCTGGCTTAGCCCTTCGTTCGGGGTGCTGTTCGGGGATGCCGACTCGACGCAGGACGCGATCCACCTCTCGACGTAGGCTCCCCGCTCGCCCGCGTCAGCATCTTCCAGCCCAAGCCTGTTCAGGCCCGGGTAGAACGTTCGCGCGACGAAGTTCGGCTTCAGGCGGAGTACTCCGGCCTTGGACTCGATCTCC
>DATJBB010000027.1:0-32669 GCA_035515635.1 Nitrososphaerales archaeon | reverse complement strand
AGGCGCATCGAGTACACGGTCCTCCGGGGCACCAGCAGGCGCTACACCTACTTCCGGTTCAGGCCCGACCTCACCCTCGAGGTCGTCGTCCCGCGCGGCGGGGTGAGGGACATCGGAGCCACCATCGGGCAGAAGAAGGCCTGGATACTCCAGACCTACGAGGAGATGCTCCACACCAAGAGCATCCTCGACGACAGGAGGGTCATGTACGAGGGCAGGTTCCTTGACATCGTCCGCGAGGCGGTCCAGGACAAGGAGGAGCTCGTCCCCGACCCGGCGACTGGAAAGGTCCTGGTCAGGACCGACCACCCATCCAGGGTGACCGAGCTGGTCCGCAGGTGGTTCCTGAAGGAGAGCTCCAGGTACGTCATGAAGAGGCTCGCCGACATCTCATCGGCCCTCCCTTCCAACTTCAAGATGGCCGACGTCAGGGAGATCAGGAACTGGGGCTACTGCACCAGGACGGGGCGGCTTTCTTTCAGCTGGCAGCTCATCGCCCTCCCCGAGCGACTGCGCGACTACGTGATCTTCCACGAGGTTACCCACCTCGAGGAGTTCAACCACGGCGCGGCCTTCAAGCGGAAGCTGGCCGCGCGCTGCCCCGACTTCCGGCAGCGGGAGAAGGAGCTGGACTACATCTCCCCCGCCGACCTATCCTACTTCTAGTCTCCGAAGCCACACGCCTTATAGCGCAGCGAAAAACGGCCCCTCTCAAGTGAATATAAATGCCAAGATCACGTCGTGACGATTACGCAAAGGCGATTGACAAGGTCCGCGAGCAGCACGCAAGCTCGTTCGCGGCCATGCAGGCTCCCGTCGAGTGCCCAAAGTGCGGCACCCGGCAGATCCTTTCGGATGCACCTGGCAGGCGCGTCTGCATAAAGTGCGGCTTCGAGTTCAGGCCCCAGACCCAGAAGGTCTGAAGACCCGAACTTCATCGGCTGAAGGAACGAGCATCGAGAGCCCCGCGGTGGCCTAGAACCTCCGCGCCAACTTCCCTTCCTCGATGACGTAGAGGTGCTGCGCGAGCCTTCCGTCCGACTCGTCCTGGGTCGAGAAGACCACGTCGATCCCTCTGGCTTCGGCCAGTCCCCGATAGGACGAGACGAACCCCTCCCTCCCGTGGAGGTTCGAAAATGCCTCGTCGACAAGCACCGCCTTCGCCCCGGACAGGAGCGCGGTCGCGAGCGAGACGCGCTCGCGCATCCCCAGGCTGAGCTTCCCCGCGCGGCCGCCAAAATCTATCCCCAGCTCCCTCTTCACCTCAGACAGCTCCTCGCTCCCGACCTGCTTCCCCCCGAGCCTCGCTCCCCACCTGAGGTGGGCGTCGACCTCCATGCTGGGGAGCGTCGACTCCGGGGTGACCAAGACCACGCCCCTCCTCTCGACCGGCAGGCGGGTGACGTCTCTGCCGTCGATCTTGACCTGGCCCGAGTCCGGCTCCAAGAGGCCTGCCAGGACCCTGAGCAGCGTCGTCTTCCCGGCGCCGTTCCGCCCCGCCAGGCAGATGAAGCCCGAGTCGCTCATCACCGCCTCGAGCGAGAGCTGGCCTAGCTGCTTGCGGAAGGCCGCCTCTATCACGCTCGCCCCAGCACGCTCCTACCGGCGTCGATGCACGCCAAGTAAATCAAGACAGCGGCGCGCCACGGCCCGAGTCTTGACCAAAGGATAAATACCGTTATGCAAGCGCCTGCATATCGCATGGTCACCCGAAGGAGAGGGGTCTCCACAGCGGTGGCCGCGTCGGCCGTCATTGCCCTCGTCGCCATCCTGGTGGCGGCCTACGTCGTCGCCAGCCCTCCGACCAGTACGAGCACAAGCACCAGGACGACGACCTCGACGCTCCTCTCAACCACGACCGCCACGTCTGTCTCGACGGTCACCTCGTCGACGGTGGGCGGCCCCCTCACCTCGTTCTCCGCCGACGCCTACACGCAAGAGGTCAACAGCCTCCTTGGCGGGTTCTCGAAGAGCACGGGCGTCCAGGTCGCCCCCCTGAGGTCGGGCGGCTCCTTCGCCGACGCCAACCAGATAGCGGCCGGCGCGCCCGACGACGTCTTCGTCTCCGTGGCCCTGACCGCGACGTCCTCGCAGTACCTGAAGAACCTGACCTCGAACTGGGCCATAGGCTTCGCCTCCGACCAGATGGTCCTTGCCTATACCAACCAGACCATCTCCTCGGCGACCGGTGGCGTCATCGCCCTCGCCAACGCCGCGGCCAAGTCGAACGCCACATCGGACTGGAACGCCTTCTACACGGCGCTCACGGGCGGGACGGTCGAGGTGGGGATCTCCAACCCCGTCTCCGACCCCGCAGGGCTTAGGGGTTTCCTAGTCCTCGAGGCGGCTGGATACCAGTACGCCGGCGGGAACCAACAGGCCTACGTCGCCCCGCTCGTCCAGAACGGCGCCAACGTCACGGCGACCAACGCGGCCGCCCTCGTCGCGCCGCTCCAGGCGGGGCAGATCCAGTTCCTCTTCATCTACAAGTCGGCCGCTGTCTCCGACGGCCTCCCGTTCATAGCCCTCGACAGCCACGTCAACCTGGGGACGGCCGGCCAGGGCTCGTTCTACTCCAGGTTCTCCTACAGCGACTCCGCTGGGACGACAGCGGGCACCCCGATAATCCTCTGCGTCACCGTCCCGCTGAGCGCCGTCAACACCGCCGAGGCGCTGCAGTTCGTCCAATACCTGGTCCAGAACGCGAAGAGCCTCTCGACGTACGGAGTGAGCCCCTTCGCGACCGCGCTGCTCTACAGCAACACCACCCCTCCGGCCCCAATCCAGGCGCTGGTCGCCCAGGGCCTGGTCTCCGACGCAGGGGCGCTCCCGTAGGTCCTCCGACTTGAGCTGGCTCAGGGCCGTCTCGCTCGTCTCGCTCGCGCTCCTACTCGTCCCAATCCTGGTGATCCTATACTACGGCCTCGGCCCCCTCAGGAACCCGGCCGGGTACTCGCTGGGAGTGTTCCGCTCGATAGAGCTCTCCCTGGTGTCCTCTGCCACTGCCGTCGTCGTCGACGTCGTCCTCTTCACCCCGCTGGCCTACTACCTCGCCAGAGCAAAGGACCGCCTCGCGGAGACCCTCGTCGACATCCCCGTCAGCGTCCCCCACCCAATAATCGGGGTCGCACTGCTCATCCTCGACAGCCCTCTCACCCCGACGGGTAGGTTCCTTATCTCGCACGGAGTCGAATTTTACGACAGCTTCCTCGGGCTCGTGGTCGCCCTCGTAGTGATGTCCGCGCCGATCTACGTGAAGTCCCTCCAGCCCTACTTCGAGTCCAAGGACCCCTCCCCGGAGGACTTTGCCATGGGCATGGGCGCCTCGAGGCTCAGGACCCTCCTCTCCGTCGTCCTACCCACGTCGGCCCCGGGGATGGAGAGCGCGTCCCTGATCTCGATGAGCAGGGCGCTGAGCGAGTTCGGCTCCATCTCGATAATCGCCTACTACGTCCTCCAATACCCCTTCTACGGGGTGAGCCCTGCCTCGGTCACCATCTTCAACTTCTTCACGGGGGCCGCCTCCGGGGGCCTCGACGCGGCCGTGACCGCCTCTGCTGCGATGATCCTCGTTTCGCTCCCGATCGCGACGGCCGCTCGCCTGGTCCGGAAGTAGCCGCGACAATGGTTAATACCGCGCGGCCTCCCCGGCGCGAGGGTGCCGAGAAGAGGAGACCCTCGCCTCTGAAGCCCGTCTTCCGCCTCTGGATGGAGGACGAGAAGAACGAGGTCGTGCTCGACCAGACCGACGCCCTCATCCTGAGGAGGGTGGGCGAGACCTACTCGCTGAAGGAGGCGGCCAAGGAGGCCGGGATATCCTACAGGAACGCCTGGGACCGCGTCAAGGCGATGGAGGAAAAGCTGCACCGCAAGCTCGTCGAGACCAAGGTCGGCGGCAGAACAGGGGGGAGTGCGACCCTCACCGAGGACGGCCGGCGCCTCCTCAAGGAGTTCAGGAAGACCCGGAAGCTGCTCTTCGACGTCCTGGAGGACGAGGAGGCTTGGGAGGACGTCGGGTTCAAGCTGAGTGCCCGCAACAGGCTCAGGGCCACCGTCGTCGAGGTCAAGCGCGGGGCGGTGACATCCCAGGTCAAGATGCGCCTGTCGTCTCCCTCAACCATGACCTCTGTCATCACCAACGACGCGGTCGAGGACCTCTCCCTCGCAGAGGGCGACGAGGTCGAGGCCATAGTCAAGTCGACCGACGTCCTGGTCGCCAAGGGCACGCATACGCGCGCGAGATAGGCTTCTCTCCCACAAGTTATATTACGACCTCGGGCCGGTGGACTCCCAGAAATGAAGGCCAGCCGGAAGGGAAGGAGGTCCAACAAGCGGTCCTATACCCCGATAGTCATAGTCGCGCTCGTGGTGGTGACGGGGATCGTCGCCTACTTCATCTTCGAGCAGTCGGGGGCCGGGGGAGGCAGCCCGCTGATAGGCCAAGCCGTCCCGACCGGCATCCTCGACCAGCTCTCCGGCGTGTCGCTCGACACGATGAACGCGGTGGGCACGAACCAGAACGTCAATTCCCCCGCCGCGACCCCGAGCGGGAGCCCGGCCCTCATACTCAACGGCAAGCCCGGCGTCATCTACATGGGCGCCGAGTACTGCCCGTACTGCGCCGCCGAGCGCTGGGCCATGATAGTCGCGCTCGACAAGTTCGGGAACTTCTCCGGGATAGAGTACATGCAGTCGTCCTCCACGGACGTCTACCCTGACACCCCGACCTTCACCTTCAAGGACGCGACCTACACCAGCAATTACATCACGTTCCAGTCGGTCGAGCAGGCGGACAGGAACGACCAGCCCCTCCAGACGGCCACGACCAACCAGACCGCACTACTCAACAAGTACGATACAAGCACCGGGTCGATACCCTTCGTGGACTTTGGAAACCAGTACGTCATAACCGGCGCGCAGTACCTCCCAACCTTCATGCAGAACAAGAACTGGACCCAGATCGCCGCCCAGCTGAACAACGCCAGCAGCCCCGTCGCCCAGAACATCGTGGGCGCGGCCAACTACCTCGTCGCCGCGATATGCAAGATAGACGGCGGCTCCCCATCCAGCGTCTGCACACTGGGCTTCGCTCAGACGGTCAGCTACCTCAGGAGCGCGGCCTCGAGCCAGCAGCTCATCGCCTCGGACGCGGTCTTCAGCGTCCCTGCGTCCAGGTCCTCTGGCCGCCTCGCGCTGAGCTAGGGGACAGCGAGGTTGGCCCTCGACCGACTCTCCAGGGCCTACGTCGCGCTCGCGGTCGCAGGGGTCGCAATCGCCGTCTACCACGGCTACGGCGAGCTCACCTACTCCCTCAACTCCTGCAGCCTCACCAGGGCCTTCAGCTGCCAGTCGGTCTTCGCGAGCGGGTACACCACCGTCCTCGGCGTCGAGTTCTGGGTCTATGGGGTCGTCTGGTTCCCCGTCGTCCTCGGCGTCGGCCTCTGGGCGATCAAGCGGTACGGCAAGCCCGTCGGCTCCGTCCTCGTCCCCTTCCTCATGATCGGCAACATCTTCACGATCTACCCATGGTACATCGAGATCAAGCTCCTCAACGGCATCTACTGCCCCGTCTGCATCTCCCTCTACCTCGTCAACTACCTCCTCACCTTCGTCGCCCTCGCCTCGCGGTCACAAGAACCGGAAGAAGAGTCCGAGGTGGACGCACCTGCGGGCCCCTCGTAACGATTATATACAACGCTTAGTTGTATAGTCTCGATTCTAGAATGGCAAGCGGTCCGCAGTACATCATACTAAAAGAAGGAAGCTCCGAGTCCAAGGGAAGGGACGCCCAGAGGAACAACATGCAGGCGGCGAAGCTAGTCGCCGAGCTCGTGAGGACCTCCCTGGGCCCCCGGGGGATGGACAAGATGCTCGTCGACTCGCTCGGCGACGTGACGATCACCAACGACGGCGCGACCATGCTCAAGGAGATCGACGTCCAGCACCCCGCCGCCAAGATGATGGTCGAGATCAGCAAGGCGACCGACAACGAGGTGGGCGACGGCACCACCTCCGGGGTCATCCTCGGGGGCGCCCTGCTCGAGAAGGCCGAGGAGCTGATCAACCAGGACGTCCACCCGACGGTGGTCGTCGACGGCTACCTAAAGGCCCTCGAGAAGGCGGAGGCGGTCCTCGAGAAGATAGCGGAGAAGGTCGACCCCACGTCGAAGGTGGACCTCATCAAGGTCGCGACCACGAGCATGCAGACCAAGCTAGTCTCGCAGGACGCGCCCTTCCTCGCAGGCATGGTGGTCGACGCGATCCTCGCCGTCGCTGAGAAGACCGACACCGGCTACAGCGTAGACATCGACAACGTCAAGGTCGAGAAGAAGCCCGGCGGCTCCCTCCTCGACACGAAGCTAATCTCCGGCGTCGCCCTGGACAAGGAGGTCGTCCACTCCGCGATGCCAAAGAGGATAGACGGCGCCAAGATCGCCCTCGTCAACTCGCCCCTCGAGATAGAGAAGACCGAGTTCAGCGCCGAGATCAGGATCAACGACCCCAACCAGATGCAGCAGTTCCTCGACGAGGAGGACAACATCCTGAAGGGGATGGTCGAGAAGATAGTTGGCTCCGGTGCGAACGTCGTGGTCTGCCAGAAGGGCATCGACGACGTCGCCCAGCACTACCTCGCCAAGGCCGGGGTCATGGCGGTAAGGCGGGTCAAGGAGAGCGACATGACCAAGATCTCAAAGGCCACCGGCGCGAGGATAATCACCAACCTCGACGACCTCACGGCCAAGGACCTCGGCCACGCCAAGATCGCCGAGGAGAGGAAGATAGAGGAGGACAAGTGGGTCTTCATCGAGGGCGCCAAGAACCCAAAGGCTGTGACCCTGCTCATCCGCGGAGGCTCCCAGAGGGTGGTCGACGAGGGCGAGCGCGCGATACACGACGCCATCATGGTGACCAAGGACGTCGTCGAAAAGCCGGCGATAGTGGCCGGAGGCGGCGCCCCCGAGGTCGAGGTGTCCTACCAGGTCAAGGAGTGGGCCTCGAAGCTGAGCGGGCGCGAGCAGCTCGCCGCCCTCAAGTTCGCCGAGTCCGTCGAGGTCATCGCAACCATCCTCGCCGAGAACGCGGGGATGGACCCGATCGACACCATGGTCGAGCTCAAGGCGAGGCACGCCAAGGGTGAGAAGTGGGCCGGGGTCGACGCCCTCAACGGCAAGGTCGCCAACATGTGGTCCAAGAACGTTGTAGAGCCACTCGCCGTGAAGCTCCAGATACTCAAGGCAGCCACCGAGGCAGCCAGCATGCTCCTGAGGATCGACGACGTCATCGCCTCGAGCAAGATGTCCACCCCGCCTCCGGGCGCGGGCGGCGGAGGCATGGGCGGGATGGGCGGGATGGGCGGAATGCCCGGAATGTGAGGTCTGGGCGCCGCGACCAAATTCTGATAGGAATTACCCAACCATCACGCTTATGAACCTCAGCCGGGGCGGAACTCCGGTTCGAATGGGCTCGCGAGGACCTCCCGCGCACCCCGGAGAGGCGAAGGGCCAGTGGTGATAAGGATCGAGAGGCGAACGCTCGAGGGCATCCACGCGCACGCCGAGTCGACCTACCCCGAGGAGTGCTGCGGGCTCCTCATAGCGACCCCCAAGAGCAAGAACGTGGTCGACTCCGTCAAGATGAGGAACGCCTTCCAGGGCCCAAAGTCCGACAGGTACCACATCGACCCCCTCGAGCTCTTCAAGGCCGACAGGGAGGCGGCGAGGAAGGGGCTGGCCATCGCGGGGGTCTACCACTCCCACCCCGACTACCCAGCGACACTGTCGAAGTTCGACATCGACCACTCCTTCCCGTGGTACTCGTACGTCGTCGTCTCCGTCCCCAAGGGGGCCGCCGGCGACACGAGGTCGTGGATTCCGAACCAGGAGAGGGACGGGGTGACAGAAGAGGAGATAGAGGTCTACCAGTCCGCCCAGCAGAGGGGGGGCACGAGACAGTGACGGTCAAGGTCATCATTCCCACCGCGCTCAGGCAGCACACCAACGACGAGGACGAGCTCGAACTCAACGCCCGGACCGTGAGCGACGCCCTCAAGGAGCTGATCACCGCCTTCCCCAACCTGAGGAAGCAGATCTACTCGGAGACGGGCAAGCTCAGGAGCTTCATCAACGTCTACCTCAACGAGGAGGACATCAGGTACAAGGACGGCGAGAAGACCGCCCTCAAGGACGGGGACATCCTGATGATAGTCCCGGCGGTGGCCGGGGGCTCGCACGACGACGACCGCAGGGTCTCCTTCTCGAGCAGCGAGTTCGCCCGCTACAGCAGGCACCTAATCATGCCCGAGGTCGGGCTCGAAGGACAGGGCAAGCTAAAGTCCTCCAGCGTCCTGATCGTCGGCGCCGGGGGGCTGGGCACTCCCTCTGCGACATACCTCGCCGCCGCCGGGGTCGGGAGGATAGGCATAGTCGACTTCGACGTGATAGAGAAGAGCAACCTCCACCGGCAGGTCCTCTACTCGGAGAAGGACGTCGGCAAGAGCAAGGCCGATACCGCAAAGGCCAGGCTCCTCGAGGTCAATCCCTACATCACGGTCGAGGTCCACAAGGAGAGGCTCGACTCCACCAACGCCCTCGACATACTCGGGGGCTACGACGTCATCCTCGACGGGACCGACAACTTCCCCACAAGGTACCTCGTCAACGACGCCTGCGTCCTCCTGGGCAAGCCAAACGTCTACGCGAGCATATTCAGGTTCGAGGGCCAGGCCTCCGTCTTCTACGCGAGGGAGGGCCCGTGCTACCGGTGCCTCTACCCTGAGCCACCCCCGCCGGGACTCGTCCCCTCCTGCGCGGAGGGCGGGGTCCTCGGAGTCCTCCCGGGCATCATGGGGAGCATCCAGGCCGCCGAGACCATCGACCTGATCCTCGGCAAGGGCAAACCACTCATCGGGCGCCTCCTCCTCTTCGACGCGCTCGACATGAGGTTCAAGGAGCTGAAGCTCCGCAAGAACCCAGACTGCCAGGTCTGCGGACCCAACCCGACGGTCACGAAGCTCATCGACTACGAGGCCTTCTGCGGCGTCGAGGAGGGGCTCGGCGCCGCGCTCGAGGTCTCCCCTAGGGCGCTCAAGGCCGAGCTCGACGAGGGTAGGGACCTCGTCGTCCTCGACGTAAGGGAGCCCTTCGAGTACGAGATAGCCCACATCGGGAACGCCAAGCTCATCCCCCTCGGCCAGCTCCCGGCGCACGTCAACGAGCTCGACACCGCGAGGCCGATAGTCGTCTACTGCCACACAGGGCAGAGGTCGGCCCAGGCGGTCCGCTTCCTCAACAGCATGGGCTTCAAGAAGGCCAAGAACCTCAAGGGCGGGATCAAGGCGTGGGGGACCGAGGTCGACCCCACCATACAGATGTACTGACGGTCAATCTCAAATAACACCGCCCATACCGACACCGCGTGTCCACGGCTCGCTTCAGGGCCGGGCGCTCCAAGACGGCCGCCGCCGCCGTCGCCGTCCTGGTCGTGCTTCTGGCCGCAGGCGCATACCTCTTCCTCCCGAGGGCCCCTCCGACCCAGACCGAGACCTCGGTCGGGCCGCCGACCGTCCAGGTCCAGACGGAGGTGGACCAGATGCTGGCCGACCTCAACGCGAGGGACGTCGACGCCCTGACTACCTTCTACGGCCCGACCTCGGTCGTCCACTGGTCGGGGAACACGGGCGGCCTCTCCGGGCTCTACACAGGGGCTGAGAGCATCAGGCTGATCTACGCCACCAGCGTCGGCAAGACCACGACGATGGACGCAAACCTCAGCGACTACTCACAGAAAGTCTTCAGCCCGACCCACCTCAACGCGACCTTCGTGATCCACATGCTCGCCAACAGCAGCGAGGTCGGGACGCTGACCGCTGTCATCAACGCCAGCCAGGAGTGGAACTGGGGAGGCTCCGGCTGGCAGATCAGCAGAGAGAACTGGGCCTACACATACTTCGACGGCTCGCTGATCGACCTCGAGCACGGCGGCCCTTCGACGACGTTCCCCCAGTGGCAGTACTCCCTGAAGGGAGGTAACCCCGACCTGGTCTCCGAGAAGAGCTTCGAGTGGCACGCGGCGCCGTACATCGCCAGCTCGGTCTACGCCCTGCTCGCCGGTGTCGGGGCGATTGCCTCCCAAAGGCTGGCCAGGGGGCGCGGCCGTCAGGCCGTCGACCGCCAGGAGGGCGCGAGGTCGGAGACGGGCCAATGAATGCTGCGGCCCCGCTCGCCTGCCTGCTTATCGCCCTATCCCTCTCGACCCCCGCCGCCCACGGGTCGGCCCCCCTCCAGGCAGTCCCGCCTTCGGGGACGTGCTTCGGCCTGAACCACGTCAACGACACCTCCATCCCCAGGGTGATCGCCTCCATGCGGGTCGCGGTCATCGAGCCTGTCCTCACCTCAACGCCATACTCGCAGTACGACTACGGCTCGTTCTACGCCTTCTACGCCAAGGAGGCGGGGGTGACCTCGAACGTCACCGCCAACCTCGACCTCCTGAGCACCAACGTCTCAAGCGGGTACGGGTTCAACAACGGCTGGGGCCTGAGCAGCGGGATGCACACGTTCATCACGTCGCAGACCGCGGCCGACTGCGGCCTCGTCCTGGGCAAGAACGTCCAGGTACTGACCGACATGGACGTCGCCAACGGCGGCCTCTTCTATCCCAACGGCACGTCGAGGTTCGACGCCGTCATCCTGCCGTTCTCAGAGTACGTCGAGGCCCAGGAGTACGCCGCATACGAGAGCTTCGTGGGGGGCGGGGGGACGCTCGTCCTGATGGCGCACTCCCTCGAGTACCCCGTCACATACAACGCGACCAGCAAGATGGAGACCCTGGTCTACGGCCACGGCTGGTACTACGACGGGGGCAAGTACGCCTACCCCATCCCGTGCGCCTCCGACGTCTACGACACGACTTGCCCGTGGGCCGCGAGCAACAACGACTGGGTCGGTAGCAACACCTGCGAGGCGGGTTGCTTCCACACGTTCGTCTACAACGGCTCCAGGGTCCTCACGACCAGCCCCGTGGGCAGGGCCCTCGACGCCGAGTTCGGGCAGACCGTCTTCCAGTCCTACAAGGCCCACGAGGAGGACACCGTCACCAACATGACCGACACCTCGATAGTCTCGGTCTTCCTGAACGACTCGCAGTACCTCATCGCCTCGTACACCCATCACTACCAGAGGGGGAACGTTGTAGGCTTCGGCTACTTCGGGGACGACATAATCGCCACCGACCCGTCGGCACAGTACTTCCTGCTCCAGGGGGTCGCCTACGGCAGGCTTGCGCCGGCTCCACCGCTGACCAGCTCTGCCTCGACCCAGACCGCGAGCACGACGAACTTGGACAGGACACAGACGACGACCACGGGCAGGATAGTCAACACCACGGTGATCTCTCCGCCGAGCACGACCACGTCCATCGTCACCTACGTGCCTGGCCCCGAGCAGCCAGCCTACTGGGGGTGGATAGCACTGCCTGTGCTCCTGGCGGTCGTCGCAGTGGTGGCAGTCGTCCTCCTGAGAAGGAAGCCCCAGGAGGCGGGCCCATCATCCGCCTCATACCCGACACGTAGTACATCTGGTAGACCGTAAGGGCGATCCACACGACGAGGAGGGTGACGGTGACGTACCTCAAGTTCCAGTTCTGGATGAAAAGGATGTTGAGCAGGGCGAGCCCCACGACCGAGAGCCCGACGACCATCCTGGCCATCCTCAGAGCGACCATGTTCTTCCTTCTCGCCCACATCTGCCCGCCGGAGGCCCACCTCTGCTGGAACTCCTGGAAGCGCGCCTCGTCGAGATAGTACTTGCCGCCCACGGCGACGAACACCCCCGTCCGGCCGAGCCGCCTCCCCATCGCCTGCTCGAACCTCGGCGGGAGGCCCAGCTCCTGCGCCGTCATCGCATTGGCGGCGCTCGTCGCACCCTTCTCGCGGAACTTCGCGGCGATCTCCTCTATCCTCTGCCTGAACCCGCCCGGCTGCCCGTACATGCCCTCCATCGCGGGGGTGCCACGGTTAAGCCTTCGCAAGCCTAAATCCTCCTCCAAACTTCCCGCAAGCCATGAAGACGAGCCTCGTCGTAGCCGCGGTCGTCGCCGTCGTCCTCATCCTGGCTGGGTCGCTCTACGTCGCCCTCCCCGCCCTGCTCGGGACGACCGCCTCGACCACCCCCGGGGGAGCGAGCGCCTCCGTCTCAGTCAGCGCGAGCGCCTCGGGCACGGTCCGGTCCTCTTCGTCCTCGGCGTCCTCCGTCTCCTCCACCTCCGAGGAAGACTGGACCACATATCACGCCGACAACGCCAGGACCGGCTACGTCCAGGTCGCGAACTTCACCGCCGTCAAGCAGGGCTGGACCTCGCCCGCACTCGACGGCATCGTCTTCACGGAGCCCCTCGTCTATCAGGGAGACGTCTTCGTCGCGACGGAGAACAACTCTGTCTACGCCCTCAACTCCGGCACGGGCGCCGTCGTCTGGCGGACCAACCTCGGGCCCCCCGTCCAGGCCGGCACCCTCCCCTGCGGGAACATCGGCCCCGTCACCGGGATTACCGGGACGCCGGTCATCGACCCGTCCACGGGGACGATCTACGTCGTCGCATACACCGGCGGCCACCACATGCTCGACGCGCTCAAGACCTCCACCGGGGCGGTCGTCTTCGAACGCTCGGCCTCTCCTCCCGGCTTCAACGACACCACGCAGCAGCAGAGGACCGCCCTGACCCTCGCCAACGGGATGGTCTACTTCGAGTACGGGGGCCTCGCGGGCGACTGCAACCTCTATCACGGCTGGGTGGTCGGGATCCCCGCCAGCGGGACCGGAGCGATGGCCTCCTACGAGGTCCCAACCCAGAACGAGGGCGGGATATGGGCACCGTCGGGCGCCTCCGTCGACTCTGCAGGTGACGTCTACGTCGCGAGCGGGAACGGCGCCTCCACATCGACCTACGACCACGGAGACAGCGTCATCAAGCTCTCCCCGTCCCTCACCGAGCTCCAGTACTTCGCGCCCACGAACTGGGCGAGGCTCAACCAGGACGACACGGACATCTCCTCTCTCGGCCCCGCCTTTGTGGGCCCGGACACCATCTTCCAGATAGGGAAGGAGGGCGTCGGTTACCTTCTCAACTCGAGCCAGCTCGGGGGGATAGGTGGGCAGGAGTTCTCGGCCCAGGTCTGCAACGAGAGCTTCGGCGGGTCGGCCTTCGCCGCGCCCTACATCTACGTCCCCTGCATCGAGGGCCTCTACATCCTCAAGCTCAACCCGGGCAACTTCACGACCAAGGTCGAGATCTCCGGCTTCAACTCCGCCTCGCCCATAGTCACCGGCGGGGTCGTCTGGACCATCGACACCAACACCGCCACCCTCTACGGTCTGAGCGCGACGACAGGCCACCAGGTCTACGCCTTCAACCTGGGGAGCGTCGAGCACTTCACCACGCCCTCGGCGGGCGACGGCCAGCTCTTCGTCTCGGCCGCGAACCAGGTGGAGTCCTTCGTCCTGGGCTAGCGCCTAGGACGCCTCTACGAGCTCGTCGAGGACCTTGCCCGGGTCCTTCGCCTTTGTGAACGCCGACGAGACGCCCCAACCGTCCGCCCCGAGCTCGAGCGCCTTCCTGACGTCCCCCGGGTTGGTGATCCCCGCCCCCACCAGCCTCTTGACCTTGGGAGTCACGTTGAGGACGAAGTCCGTTATCTGAGACGGCCTCGCCGTCGAGACCGAGATCCCCGTCCCGACCAGCTCGGGCGGCTCGTAGGCTATCATCTCAGGCCCGAGCTTCGCTATCTCGACCGCCTCCTTGACGCTGTCCGCGAAGACGAGCGACATGAGGCCGAAGTTCTTCGCCGCCTTGACCCTCCTCCCCACCTCCTCCAAGGAGAGCCTGCGCTCCGAGTGGTTGAGCAGCGTCCCCGCCGCCCCAGCCTCCCTCACCGCGAGGGGAGATATCGACCCGGTGAACTTGCCTATCCCGTCGTCTATGTGCTGGGCGAACAAGGGCGTCCACTTGGTCGCCTCCCTGGCTATCCTATAGATGTCCGTGGGCTGGGGGGAGACGATTATCCTCTTCTCGTACTTCGCCGCCACCCTCCCGCACATCTTCGCGAGCGCGGCCGCCCTGTCCCCCGTCGCCTCCTCGTACGTCTTGAAGTTGATTATGATTATCGGGAAGTGCTCGAGAAGGTCCCGCGGGTCCTGCTTGCTCACTGGCGGGCCTCCCTACGACGCGGCGCCTAAATCACTTTGGGTTGGTCTCGACGACCCTAGCGACCACATAGGTCCTCACGAGCGTCGTCCCAGCAGAGAGCATCACGAACCCTATCACCGCTGAGAGGAGCGCCGAGACCACGTCCTGGTTCGGTCTCGAGATCAGCGTCACCGAGGCGAGGAAGAAGTAGATCGAGACCGCTATTAGGGCGATCCCCACCCAGAGAGAGGCGGCCGCGAACCTCCTCGGGCTCCCTCCCGGCGCGGTCGTCAACTAAGGCCCCCCTCGGTCCTACCTTCGCCGCCGTTCCTATAAAGGCAGGACGACCCGATCAACCCCAGAGTATCCTCACGACGGTCCTGATGAAGTCCTGCGACTGAGCGTAGAGGATGTCTATCTTCACCAGGCCGTTCTGCAGGGTGGTCTCCATGAGCACCTCGAGCTGGGTCGGGGGGGTCGGATGCAGGGTCAGGGCCGCCACCAGGTCCTTTGCGAACTCCGCCCTCGGGACGAAGAACGCGAGCGCCGTGAACAGTCCCACGCAGTATGCCACCCCGATGACCCCCCACGCCAGGCCGCCCGATGGCTTGTACGCCCTCACCTTCCTCACCGACTTCAGCGTGGGTTCTATCTCGGCGAGGAGCTCCCTCCTGGCGTCGGCCGGTGTCAGGGTGAAGTGGAGGATTATCGGCTCGAGGAACTGCCGCATCACCCAGATCGCCGCCCCCGCGACGAAGAGGGTGGTGAAGACCGTCCCCACCCTCGTCTGGAGGTAGAGGGTCGCGAGGGACGAGAGCGGCGGGGGGAGCCTCGCCGCCTGCGCCCCGAGGGCGCCCACCACCGTCTCGACCAGCCCCACGAGGGCGAGCGCAGCGACGAGGGGGACCGCCGAGTCCGCCGCGAGGCCGATGAGGTTGTACCCCAGAGGGCCCGACGTCGTGACGTCCGCCTTCCTCCTCCCGAGGAGCTTCACCCCCCTCGCGTAGTTGAAGCCTGCAAGGGCGAGGAAGGTCGCCGCGACCACGAGCAACACGGCGTCCCCGAGGTCGAGCGGCGCCCCGGCGAACGATATCGTCCCAGCCACGCTCGCCGCGATGAAGAAGGAGACGATGAGGAAGCTCACGAGGAGCGAAGACCTGAACGCGAACACCGCGTAGACGGACGCGAGGAGGAGGAACCAGGGCAGGAGCTGCACCGTCGTGGTCGCCAGCCCCCCGCCCACTCCTCCGGGCGCCAGGAGGTCGCCCGGCGAGGACGCGACCGCCACCGAGAACACCACCTCCGCGACGAGCGCCGGGAGGACGAGCGCGTAGTAGACGAGCGCGCCCCTGGACGTATACTCCTTGAGCGCCGACTCCCTCTCCTCTGCCACCCTACGATCCCCCCCTCCTCCTCAGCTCCTCGACCCTGAGCACGAGCTTCGGGAAGAGGTCGTCCGGGCCGACGTCGATGACGGGTATCCCGAGCGCGAGCGCCTCCTTGGTGAGCTTGCTCCTCGTCCTAAGGTCGTGCGACGTCCTGATGGAGTAGATCGTCCTGTCCAGCCCCTCCAGGCCGTGGGCCTCGAATAGCGGGGTGTAGGGCGAGACCACGACCACCTCGTGGTTGATCTCCAGTAGCTGCTTGAGGGGCTGGAGGTCGCTCTCAAAGTCCAGGTCAGTGATGACGAAGAACAGGGTCTTCCCCTTGACGCCTCCCATGGAGAGGCACCTCCCCACCGCGCTCCTCAGCGCCTCCGGCGGCGCCGCTTCCGGGCGCAGCCCCCCGAGCGCCCCCAGGATCCTGTACGCCTGGAGCTCCCCCCTCGCGAGCGGTATGACCTCCGCTGGCCTCGACCCCGCCATCACAGTCAGGCCGAGGAAGTCCCCCCTCCTGGAGAGGTATGCGACGAGCGAGGCCACCGCCCTCGCCGCGAAGTCGAGCTTCGTCCTGCCCGCCTCCCCGTACGCCATGCTCTCCGTCGAGTCCAGGAGCACCATCACGTTGAGCTGCGTCTCCGCGTTGAGCTCCCTGACCATCAGGCGGTTCGCCCTCGCCGTCGAGTGCCACTCTATCCTCTTGTACGGGTCGCCCGGCTCGTACCTCCTGATGTCGGCGAACTCGAGCCCCTCGCCCTTCCTCCTCGACGTCAGGCTCCCCCCGTACGTCGATATCGCGACGGCGCTCAGCACCCCCCTCGAGAGCTCCTTCCCCGCGGGGGTCACCTCGACCGACCTGGGGACCGCGTCGGCGACGCTCCTCTCGTAGAAGAACAGCCCCGCGATGTCCCTCGTGACCAGCCTCATCTGCCCGAACGAGTTCGCCCCTATCGAGGTGGGGGCGACCCTGTACCTCACCTGGGCGAACCCCTTCGCGGGGACGCTCACCGCGACCGCGTTGGCGCCCGCCCTCATCCTCATGAACGGAGGGTACTCGTCCTGGAGCTCGACGGGGAGCCTGACGAAGGTCTTGTTGACCAGTCCGACCTCCACCTCGAGCTGGGCGCCCTCGCTTATCCTGCGCGGGAACCTCCTTGTGATCTCGAGCGCGTCGAGCGCCTTGACCTTGAGCTGGAGGACGAGCTTCGAGGCGTAGTAGAAGAGGAAGAGCGCGACCCCCGCGTAGAGGAGGAAGGTCTGCGACGAGAGCGGCCCGACTATCCCCAGCGAGACAAGGACGGCCGCGAGCAGGAGGAGGGTGTTCCCCCTCGGCGTGCGCTGGAATATCGCCAAGGCCTACGGGACCTTCGTCGACTGGAGGACCTGGTTGACTATCGTCGCCTGCGTCACGCCGTCGAGGATAGCCTCCTGCCTCAGGGCGATCCTGTGCGCGAGGACGTATGGCGCGACCCTCTTGACGTCGTCGGGGACGACGTAGCCCCTCCCCTCCACCGAGGCCATCCCCGCCGCCCCGACCTGCAGCGACGTCGCAGCCCTCGGCGAGCCGCCGAGCTTGACGGCGGGGTTCGACCTCGTCCCCGCCACGATGTCCGCGATGTACCCGCGTATCGAGTCGTCGACGTTCACCCCCCATATCGCGGAGGGTATCATCGCCCGGAGCGCCTCGGGGTCTGCGACCTGCCTGACCTTGGTCTCCATTATCGTCCTCAGGTTCTTGAGCATCAGGATTGTCTCGTCCCTCGAGGGGTAGCCTATCTCCACCCTCATCAGGAACCTGTCGATCTGCGCCTCCGGGAGGGGGTATGTCCCCTCGAACTCGATCGGGTTCTGGGTCGCGAGGACAATGAACGGCGAAGGGAGCGGGAGCGTCGTCCCCTCGATCGTGACCTGGCGCTCCTGCATAGCCTCGAGGAGCGCCGACTGGGTCTTGGGCGACGCCCTGTTGATCTCGTCCGCGAGGACGATGTTCCCGAACACCGGGCCCTTCCTTATCCTAAAGTCCGAGACCTTCTGGTCGAAGACGTACGTCCCGATGATGTCCGAGGGGAGGAGGTCGGGGGTGAACTGGATCCTGTCGAACTGGAGTCCGAGCGCCCCGGCCAGGGCCTTCGCCATGCTCGTCTTGGCCACGCCCGGCACCCCCTCGAGGAGGACGTGCCCGCCTGCGAAGAGGCACGCAATGACGAGCTTGAGCTCCTGAGTCTTCCCCACTATGACCTTGGAGACCTCGGCGAGTATCTTGTCCGAGAGGTCCTTCGTCTGCGCCGCCTGGCTCATGGTCGTGCTCCCTCTTTCGCCCCGGTCGTCAATTAAGCTCTCACCCTCTCCTTGACGAGGTACTCCATCTTCCTGGCCGACTCCCCTCCCCCTATGGTTATCCCGAGCGTGTTGAGGAACGCCTCCGCCTCCTTGGTCGTCCTCGACGCCAGCGCCCTCCACCTCAGCACGGGCGGGAGGAGGAACCTCCTCTCCCCGATGGCGTACTCGTGGAGCCTGGAGAGGTTGAGGAACAGCCTCTTGGCGCGCCTCGCCTCGTCCGCCCCGACCCTCGACGCGAGCGCCGCCTCGCCGACCGACGCCATCCCCGCCCCGAACTCCCCGACCACTATCGAGTCGAGCACCTCGTAGAGCTGCGCCAGAGCCCTGACGTACCCGCTCTTTGACCGCGCGGTCTGGAGGAACTCCGCCCTCTCCCTCGACTGCGCGACTATCTTCCTCTCGACCCCGGGGACGGGCTGGTCGTCGTTCCCCCTCTTCTCCGGGGCGAACCACCTGGTGATGGCCGCGTAGACCGAGAGCAGCAGGATGAGGGCGACCACGGCCGTCGCCGCGCCCGGCGAGACGTCCACCCCGAACCCTTGGAAGAACTGGCTGATCTGGGAAGGGAAGCTCGAGTAGAAGCCGTTGAGGCTGGACAGGGACTGCTCCATCCCGTACGCCACGAGCGGCCCTATCGGGAGGCCCGCCTGGACCTTCGGGGGCTTCGCCGGGGCGTACTCCGAGTTGTCGACGACCACGGTCGCCCCCTTCCCCGGGTCGACGTAGCTGACCATCGCGGAGACGAAGGCCTTCTCGTCGACCCCGCCCTGCGTGTAGTTGAACAGGAAGTTCGTGAACGGGCCCGAGTCCGAGACGACCACGGCGCGGGCCCCCGTCGAGGAGGGCCCCGCGGCCACCACCGCCCTGGGGCCGAGGGCGTCGCTCTGCGCGTCGACCGAGAGCGCCGAGGTCTGCGCGACAGGCTGGAGGGTCGACGACCCCAGCAGGACGATGGGCGAGGCGATGTCGATCACCCCGACCTCGGTCGCCGACCCGAGGGCCATTTCGACCGTGAAGACGCGCCTGTCCTGGAAGGTCGACGTCGGGTCTGTTATCGACGCCCCGGTCGACTGCGCCCCGAACACCCCGAGGAGGTCGTCGTTCGTCGTGTTCCCCTCGGCGATGAGGGCCGAGACCCTCCCGGCGGCGAAGCCGCCCCTGACCGCGGACACCTCGAGCTGGGTCGCCTGGTAGTCGGGCCCGACGAGGACGTACACTATCCTCTGCTGCCCGAGGAGGTACGTCATGACCTCCCCGGTGTCGTTCGCGACGACCACCGGGTACCCCGCCTGGTGGAGATAGGAGAGGAACATCGACGTCCCCGAGGCCGAGGTGTCGAACGGCCCCGTCCCCCCGTCCCCTCCCGGGGAGGCCGAGAACCCGATGGACGAGGGGGAGTAGATCACCGCGACGAGCGCGACCACCCCGAGCACGGAGACGAACTGGCGGAGCTTCAACGGCCCTGGTTCTCCATCGCGAGGTACGACGTCGCGGCGAGGTACGCGTCCGTCCCCGCCACATCCTCCCCCGAGAACTTCGCCTTCTCGTAGAGCGAGGATATCGTGCTCACCTGGGGCTTCTCGGGCCTGTCGTCGCACTTGGCGACGAACTCGCGGTGGGTCTCGCACTCCAGCTTGGGGACGCCCCTCCGCGCCATCAGCCTGACCGCCCTGCCGAAGTAGTACTCTATCCTCTTCCTGGGGTCCGACGGCTCGGGCCCCGCCTCCTCCTTCCCGCCCCTGAACAACGGCATCCCGGGGAGGCTCTGCGTCCCGACCATGCCCGCGACCCTCCCCCTGAACACGAACAGCACGCCCACGGCGAGCGCGATGAATATCGGCACCAAGAAGTCGGCGAGCGGGATCGCCGGCACCCTCGCCGACGGCGTCCCGACGGAGAGCGAGGGCGCCCCCACCGAGGGGATCCCTATCCCAGGCATCCCCGAGACGCCCGGGAGCGACACGGGAGCCGAAGGCGCAGCCCCCCCGCTGCTCCCGACGAAGGCGCTCTGCCCGAGGACGGCGGAGTTCTGGAGGAGCTCGCTGGCCATCGTGGAGTTGGCGTACTGCATCAGGTCCGCGAGGCTCTGCATGTCGAGGGAGAGCGTCTCCTTCGACTGCGGCGTCGCGCCCGCCTGCGACTGGGCGAAGGCGTTGAGCAGGCTCTGGAGGGTGCTGGCGTTGACCGTCGCGCCGTTGCTCCCGACAGACAGGCTCTGGAGGAGGGCGCTCAGCGACTGGGACGACCCGCTGTCGGGGTTGGCGGACAGCCCCTGCAGCTTGACGAGAGTCGAGGCCGCAGCGGAATAGTTACCGCTGGACATCTCCGCCTGGAACTGCGATATCAGCTGCTGGAGCTGGGGGTCTGTGTTGCCTTGCGAAAGGGTGCTCAGCGCCGAGTTGAGCTGCTGCGCCGAGACCGTCGGGACCTGCGTTAGCTCCCCCGCGTTCGAGTCGTCGGCCGCCATCACCGGCCTGGAGAGCATCAACACCGCGAGGGCGAATACCAGGAACGCGGTCTTCGCCGGAGCGAATTGCAGCCGCCCCGCCCTGGGCGTCCTCATGGGGGCGTTCGCCCCTCCGATTGATTTAACCTTGAAGGAGCTGGGGTCTATCCCCGCGGTCAGCCGAGCGCCTGCTCCAGGTCCGCCTCGAGGTCTCCCACGTCCTCCAGCCCCAGCGCCATCCTGAGGAGGTTGTCGCCTATCCCCAGGTCCCTCCTCACCGCTGGGGAGATGTTCTTGGCCGCGCTAGTGATCGGGTAGTTCAGGAGCGTCTCCGTCCCACCCAGGCTGGGCGAGGGCTTGATCACCTTGACCCTCTTGAGGACCTCGAGCGCCTCCTGCTTGCCCCCCTTGACCTTGAAGCTGAGCACCCCGCCATACCTTCCTCTCTCCAGGAATATCTCGTCCGCAGTCCTGCGGTAGGGGCTCCCCTTGAGCCCTGGGTAGAATACCTCCTCGACCCCCGGGTGGCCCTCGAGGAACTTCGCGAGCGCGAGGGCGTTGGCGCACTGGACGTCGAACCTCGCCTTGAGGGTCGCGACCCCTCGGAGAGCTAGGAACGCCTCGAACGGCCCCATTATCGACCCCAGCCTCCTCCTGACCTCCCAGAGCTCAGCGAGGTCGAGCTGGTCGTTCAGGGCGACCGCCCCGCCCACCACGTCGTTGTGCCCGCCGATGTACTTGGTCACACTGTGGACGGCCAGCCAAGCCCCCCGCTCCAGCGGGCGGTAGAGGAGCGGCGTCGCGAACGTGTTGTCGACCACCACCTTCGCCCCCACCTCCTCGCACCGCTTGGTTATCGCGGGTATGTCGACCACCCTGACCAGGGGGTTGGTGATAGTCTCGAGGAGGACGAGCGAGACCCCCTTCTTGATCTTCTCGACGAAGTCCGCCGTGTCGGGCCCAGCGAGTACCGTCTTGACCCCGAACTTGGACAGGTTGAGGGCGAGCTCCTGCGTCGTCCCGTACGACTCCTTGGTGATGACCACCGTGTCTCCAGAGCTGAGCGCCCAGAAGTAGACCGCCGCGATCCCTCCCATCCCGCTGCTGAAAGCGAGGCAGTGCTGGGCCTTCTCCAGCTTCGCGACGACCCTCTCGAAGCCCCTTACCGTGGGGTTCTCCTCCCTCGAGTACTTCTGCTCCATCCCCCTGTCGCTCACCCTCGTCTCCCCCGTCCGCCGGTCCGGGTGCTCGAAGACCGTCGAGAGGTAGAGGGGGACCCTGAAAGCCCCGGTCTCCACGTCATAGTAGTCGTGGCCGTGGACGCTGTCGGTGGAGGGCTTCGGCAACCTGGGTTCTCCTCCTCCCGTCCCACTCGAACTAATTCATAAGCATGCCGCGGCCTCTAGTCAGATAGGAATATCGGCTTTCACCCTCTCCTGACGACGCAGGTCATGCAGTGCGCCCCGCCGTACCCGCCAGTTATCTCCTGTAGCCTGAGGGGGGTCGCCTCGACCCCGAGGTCGTGGAGCTCCTTCTTGTGAGGGAAGAACCGCCCCGCCTCGCGCAGCTGCGCGAGCTCCCTCTTGGCCTCAGCGAGGAGGGCCATGTACCTGTGGGGGTTCGCCCGCGCCTCCGCCTCGAGGTTCTTGACCACCTTGCCGGAGACCTCCTCCACGTCGACCGCGAGGATCTTCCTGTCCCTCACGCAGAGGAAGTTCGATGCGTAGCACATCTGCTCGACCGTGGCGATGGGGACGACCTTGAACCCCTTCCCCTCAAGGTACTCGAGCAGGTGGGGGTTCCCCGACCTCCGCGCGTAGCCTCCCGCGGTCCGCCGGTAGACCTCGACCTTCGCCCTCCTCAGCAGGGGGACGCACCCGACCGCCACGCCCTCCCCCGCGAGGTTGAGGTAGGTGTCGAGGTGCATGTCGACCATCGGGTCCGCGTCGTCTCCGGGTATGAGAGGGTGTGCAGGCTGGTGGACGACCGCGACCTCGTCGAACCCGACCCCGCTCCGGAGGACCTGGTCGACCCCAGCCCTGTTCGTCCTGTCCCCGAGCCCGACCATCGCGAACCCCCCCGCCGGGATGAAGTCGCCCCCCTCGAAAGTCCCGGGCGCCCTTACGCGGTGCGCCACTTTCGCCCCGGCCATCTCAAGTATCGCGCCGGTGATCACGGGCTCCATCCTGCGCTGTGGCTTGGACATCCTCCCGACCACGACGCCCACGTCCGAGACCGCCTGCTGGTCCCTCATGAACAGAAGGTTCGCGAGGGGGACGTCGAGAGTCACCCGGGGGAAGACCGTCCCCGACCTCCCCGCGTGGTCAAGGGTGACGCTCGGCCTCAGGACGAGGATGTTGAAGACCGTCTCCGCGTCCAGGTCCCCCAGGCTCTTCCGGAAGCTCGCCCTCGCCCTCTCGACATCCGCCTTCGGGCCCCTGTACCTGACTATGCCGGCGGCGTATCTCCTGGCGACGTCCAGGAGCCCGGGGTTCCTCCTCGCCAAGGTGACTGCGAGGTGCTTGAGGCGGTGGACCTTCGCCCCCGTTTCCTCCAGCGCGTGCTCGAGCTCGCGGTGCTCATGGACGGCCTCGTCCATGCTGAACGCCCTCTCGTAGAGGAACGAGGATGGCTCCATCAGGCCGAAGAACATCTCGATTCCGGGCCTGTGGACGACGACCTCCTGGAGCGTGTCCCACTCGGCCATGACGGCAGAGTCCAACGTTCTCCCAGCGGGGCTGGGGTTAAAGTCCCTGTCTCTACACCCGGGGAGCCTGCGCCCCGAGACCGTGCCTCAGCTGCGACCTGACGACGAAGTAGAGCGCGGACGTGTAGGCCGTGCTCGCGAGGCTCCCGAGCCCCGCCAGGACGAGGACCAGCGCGCCGACGTCGTCGTTGACCCACCAGAACATGAACCGGACCGCCTGCGGCAGGAGGTCGGGGAGGTGCGAGAAGGCGAAGGGGAAGACCGCGAGCAGATAGAACGCCGAGACAGCCGTGAAGAGCGAGTTCGTCGCGTCGAAGGGCCTGATCGCGTTCCTCCTCCCGTACACCGCCCGCGCCAGGCCGACGAGCATCCCCAATACCCACGGACCGTAGAAGAAGAACTCCTCAGGACCTTTGAATGCCGAGGTGAAGAACCCCGTCCCCCTCGCCTGGCTCTCTACGAAGTAGAACCCGACGAACAGCATCACCCCGACGCCGATGATCTCCCCGGACCTCTCCGCGTACCCGAGGTGGTCCTTGAACGCACGCCTGGAAGCTACCCTCCCGAACCAGCTCTCTCGCTCCTCCCCGGAGGGCCCCTCGACCGCGCCTCCCCTCCACCCCCTCCATCCCGAGATCCCGGAGAACATCATCAGCCCTCCCGCCACGATGATGACTATGGAAGCTACGAGCACCCCGAGGGCGAACGAGAATATCCCTTGGAGGGGCGGGACGAAGAATGCGAAGAAGGAGACGAAGACCAGAACAATCCACAGGGCGAAGAGCCCCAGCCCTATCAGTAGAACGACTAGCCCGGGGAAGACGCGCCCGAGGTCCACCCTCGTGGGCACCCCAGCCACCTACTTCCTGATGAATACCTTGACGTGGGAGTCCTTGGTCTTGACCTCCATGAGGTCGGTCTCCCCTGCCGCAGTGGCCTCGTTGACCAGCTGCTCCAGGTTCCCGACCATCGCCCCAAAGTCCGCGTTCTCCCCCCAGAGGTCGACCTGCTCCTTCTTCGGGATGAACGCCATCATCCTAGGGACGAACTTGGCGAGGCGGGCGGGGATCCTGACCTCGACGTCCGGATCCCCCACTGCTTCCTTCTTCTTCCAGACGAGAACCATGATGTCTGCCATGCGCAATCGAACCTCGAAGGCTCCTTCGACATTTAAGGCGGCGACACGATTCCCAAGGATGGCAATCGACGCTCCGCCGAGCCCGCCTTCACAAGGCATATCCCCTCGGAGCCTTCCCGAGCCGGACCATGAAGGCCGCCGCAGCCGTGGCCCTGCTGGCCATCCTCGCGCCTGTCCCCTTGGCGCTGGGCGCGACCTCGCTGGGCCTCGTCCCCAACCCCAGCTGCTCGGCCCAGCCGTGCGCCCCGGAGATCTCGGGCTGGGTCCACACCGAGCCGGGGAGCACCATCCTCTACAACGCCAACGGGACGGCCGTCCCGATGGTCGGGGTGGACGTCGACGGCCTCGACTTTGGTACTGGCAACCCCTCGACCAGCCCCGACGCCTGCGGGCGGGGGTACAGCATCCCCTCGGGCTCGTTCAGCGACGTCGCCTCTTGGGGCTTCAACTCGATAAGGGTCCCGATTTCTTGGAGCAACCTCGAGCCCACCGCCCCGGCCCTCCTCTCCAACGGGACCTGGATGCACCACTGGAACCAGGCGTACCTCGCAGAGCTCGACTCGGTGGTGGGCGCCTTCGGGCAGGCGCACGTCCCGCTCGTCCTCGACTTCGCCCAGGTCGACGTCTCCCCCGCCTTCCAGCAGGCCCCAGAGAAGGTCCAGGGAGGCGAGTGCGAGGGCTGGGGCAACCCCACCTGGCTATACCCTGGGACAACCTCGCCGTCCAACACATCGGAGCTCGCCTCCGCGATGTGCAGCTTCTTCAACGACAGGTCTCTGGTGGGAAGCAGCGCCCCGCCCCCCATCGAGGCGATGGAGGCCGCCGAGACCTCGCTCGCGGCGCGCTACGCCTCGAACCCCGAGGTGATCGGGGTCGACATGTTCAACGAGCCGTGGTTCAACTCGACCTGCGGGACGACAAAGGCCGAGGGAGACCTCCTCACTTCCTTCTACACAAAGATGGGCCAGGCCATCGAGGCCGTCAACCCGCACGCCCTGGTCATCTTCGAGGAGCCCCCTCCAGGCCTGATGTCCCAGTCGCCCATCATGACCAGGCCCCCATCCGTCCCCGACGCGATGTACTCCTTCCACATCTACACGGGGACTTGGAGCGCCGGGCGGCCGTACATGCAGGCCTACCTCGCCAACGCCAAGGCCTGGGGCGTCCCCGCGTGGATGGGCGAGTTCAACGACTTCGAGGCTGGGTGCACCGGCCCCAACTGCCAGTCGATGGTCGACCCCAACTGGCAGGCGGACTCCGACTCTTTGCTCTCCTACTGCGCCGCCAACGGGATAAACTGGGCTTTCTTCTCATACTACTCCCTGGGGACGACCGTAGGCACTCCAGTCCCCAAGGCCGACATAATCGCGCAGCTAAGGAGCGCCCTGCCCACCACCCCGGCCGTCTCCTCGACGACCTCCACGACCACGGCGACCACAAAGGCGTTCTCTTCGACCGCGACAGCGACGACCTCGGCGACCGAAGCCTCGTCCACGAGCATTACGACGGTCTCCTCCTCGTCTACCACCTACACGGCGTCCACTTCGGCAACCTCTCCGCCGACGACGACTGCGACGACCTCGTCCGTCGGTACCACCTCGACGTCAGCCACAACGCCGGCATCGACCTCGGCCCTCCAGACAACATCGTCCACGACCACGACAGGCACGTCGACGACCACCCCAGAGTTCTCCAACTGGGCCCTCGTCCTCGCGCTCCTTACGTCGGTCCTCTCGGTGGCGGTCCTCGCTAGGCCCCGAGAGCGACGAGCTATCCGACCTCGCGGCGAGTAGGCCCCACAGACCTTATCGGGAGGCACCGACTCGCTCTCCGGCGAGGGCAGTCTTGGCAACCACTCCATCCGCCGGGGAAGAGGAGAACAAGCAGGTGAGTGTCCTCCCGGAGGCCACCTTCGAGTGCGTGCGCTGCCACACCCGGTACTCCGGCGAGGAGCTCGCAAGGCTCCCCGAGCTTACCTGCGGTAGCTGCGGCTACAGGATCTTCAGGAAGGTGCGTGGCCCCGTCGCGAAGACGCTCAAGGCGGAGTGAGCCTCGGTGCCGAGCAGCGACTTTGCCCGGGCATTGGAGACGGCGCCCGTCCTCGAAATAACCGTCGTCGGCAGGAAGACGGGGAAGAAGTTCTCAACCCCGGTCTGGTTCGTCAGGGAGGGCGGGACGGTCTACCTCCTGCCAGTGAAGGGCGCGTCGACGAACTGGTACAGGAACATCCTCAAGAATCAGACAATCGAGCTTGAGGCCTCGGGGAAGAGGACGACGGCCACCGCGCAGCCGATCAAGGACAAGAAAGGGATAGAGCAGACGGTGGCGAGGTTCACGGCCAAGTATGGCGCGCGCGACGTGAAGCGGTATTACCCCCGGCAGGACGCGGCCGTCCAGATCGCCCTCTGACGAAAAAGAGAATTCGACGAGCGGTTTTAACCCTCGCCGACCCGACGACCGCTCATGGGAGACAGCCTAGGCGCCAACCCGACCCTCCAGACCATCGCGACGATGCGGTCGGTCAGGGACTTCAAGCCCGACCCGGTAGACGACGACAAGATCAGGACCGTCCTCGAGGCGGCTGTCAGGGCGCCCTCGAGCAGCAACTCCCAGCCATGGGAGTTCCTAGTGCTTCGCGACGCCAAGGTGAAGCGCAGGGTTGGCGAGGTCGTGAGCGCGAGGTGGCACGCGCTTATGGACGCCGGCATGGCGAAGATGCCCCCCGACCGTAGGCGGATATACGACGGCGCGACCCGCCTCGTCGACCACACGGGGACCGTCCCGGTCGTCATACTCGCCTGCATCGACCTGAACAGGGCTAGCAAGAGCGAGGAGGCCAAGTACGGGAGCATCTACCCTGCGGTCGAAAACCTCATGCTGGCGGCATGGAGCTTGGGCCTCGGGTGCTGCATCACCACGCACGGCAGCTCGACTGCCCGGGGCGAGGCGGAGGTCAAGAAGGTCCTCGGCGTGCCTGAGAGCATCAAGGTCGCAGCGATGATCTACATGGGCTACCCCTCCAAGAAGCACAGGCCCCCCATCCGGGCGGCGGTAGACCGGGTCGTCCACTACGACGCCTGGTAGGCTGCGGCCTCTAGCGCTTGCCCCAGTGCCCGCCCTGCCCCCCTGCGAACATCGGGCGTCGCCCGGGTCCCTCGGCCACCTTGAGAACGATCTGCATCGACTCGTCCGCCGAGAAGCCGGACTTTTGGAGGGCCGCCCGGAACGCTCCCAGGGCCTCCGCGTACTTGCCCGACATCTCCGCGAACATGTCGATGCGAGCCTCCATCATCTCCTCCACCCGCTTCCTGAACTCTGCGCGCTCTTGGTCAGTAGGCATCTTTCTTGGCATTAGTCTGGTTTCACCAAAGACTCGATAGCCGCGGGTCGGTATAAGCCATCCCTCGTTTCTCGCGCTTGAGAACGGGAAGCCTGCCGCTGGGCCTCATCCAAATATATCGCGGCCGCACTCTCGACTCGAGGCCCCTTGGACGCCCACGACCGAGGCAGGGCAGCGAGGCTCCTTACGAAGGAGTCCCTCACCGGGACCACCGCCCTCCTCGCCTACCTCGGGCTCGCCGACTTCCTCGCCCACGTGGCCATCGCGGGCAACTACGGATACTTCCGCGACGAGCTCTACTACATAGTGAGCGGGACGCAGCACCTCTCGCTCGACTACGTCGACTTCGCGCCCATGGTCGCCTGGGTAGCCGCCGTCCTGTACCCCCTCACCGGCGACTCGCTCGTCTCGATCCACGTAGTCTCCGCGCTGGTGGAAGCAGTCCTCGTCTTCGTCTCGGGGATGATCGCGAGGGAGCTCGGAGGCGGCCGGAGGGCCCAGCTGCTCGCCGCCCTCGCTACCCTGCTCACCCTTACGTTCCTCGCCGACGGCTCCGAGCTCTCCCCCGACCCCTTCGACCAGCTCTGCTGGTCGGTCCTCGCCTACGTCATCGTCAGGCTCGTCAGGCGGAAGGAGCCGAAGATGTGGGTGGCCGCAGGCCTCGTCGTCGGAGTGGGGCTGCCCAGCAAGCTCACCATGTTCTTCTTCGCCGGCGCCCTGCTCCTTGCCTTCCTCATCATCCCCTCGAGCAGGACCTATCTGAGGTCGAGGTGGGTCATAGTCGGTGGCCTGGTCGCACTCGTCCTCGCCCTGCCGATGGTCTACTGGAACGCGGTCAACGGGTGGCCCACCGTCCAGTTCTACAAATCGTTCACCGGAGACTTCAACGCGGGCCCTCTCGGGTTCGCCTTCGCGCAGCTCGAGGAGCCGAACCCCCTCAACGTCCCGATACTCCTCCTCGGCGTGTGGTTCTACCTGAGGTCGGACGGCGGGCGCGGGCTGAGGGCGCTGGGGGTGGCCTACCTGATCCTCTTCGCCTTCATGACCGTCCTGGGGATGAAGCCCTACTACCTTGCGCCGATCTACCCGATGCTCTACGCCGGCGGGGCGCTGGTCGCTGAGAGGAGCCTGGCGTCCAGGAAGGGCCCCGCCAGGGTCTTCGGGTCGCGCCCTTGGGCAGTGGCCACGCTCCTCATCGCTGCCCTCCTCGCCCCACTCATCATGCCGATCCTCCAGCCCGCCACCCTGATTGGCGCCTACGGCGCGTCGACCGTCCAGGGGACCAACGGGGGGATCGCCAGCGGAGAGACGGGCCCTCTCCCCCAGAACCTGGGCGACAGGCTGGGATGGCCTGAGATGGTCTCCACGCTGGCGCAGGTCTACTCGAGCCTCCCAGCTTCGGAGCGGAGCCAGGCATGCATCTTCGCGACCAACTACGGGGAGGCAAGCGCGGTCAACCTTCTGGGCAAGGGCATGGGCCTCCCGCCGGCGATAAGCGGGCACAACAACTACTTCGTCTGGGGACCCGCCCCGTGCACTGGGCAGGTGCTGATCACGGTGGGCGAGTCTGTGGCCGCCGACCAGCAGGCCTTCGCCAACGTGACGCTCGCGACGACCATCACCTGCCAGTACTGCATGGACATCGAGAACAACGTGCCGGTAATCGTGTGCACGACCCCGACCTTCACATCCCTCTCGGCCGAGTGGCAGGTCGTGAAGGCTTACGGCTAGGCCGGACCCCGTTCAGAGGGCGGCCGGGGTCCCTAGCTCGACGCCTCGAGGTCGAGCATCGCGCCAATGAAACCGACGTCGGTCGAGGGCGGCTGGCTCTTCTTGTTGACGGTCGTCCCATCGTTGCTGGCGAAGGGCTTTGGCATGGTCGGGCCTCCGCTCAGCCGTCTAATTACACCGATGAATCGTCCGTCCAGATGCCAGGTCCACGGCGCCCGTCGGTCGCTCTATAGACCATGTCAGAAAGGGTCAAACGGCCGGGGCGACAGCCTCTTAGCGCTAATAGTTATCGAAGCTGTGACCCCGGAACCTCTCCAGTGGTAGAACTGGCAGAAACACTCGCTCATCGACTGGCGTTGTAGTCCAGCTGCGGGCGAGCCGGGTTGGGCGTCATGAATTCTCCCCTTTGCTTTATGGGGGTCTCGAACGCGAACGTCGCGTCTCCGCCGGGTTTGCTCCTCTCTACCCAGATTCTACCTCCGTGCTCCTCCACTATGTTCCTGGAGATGTAGAGCCCGAGCCCCGTGCCCGACTGAGACTTGGCGGCAAACCTCGAGAACAGCCTCGGCACTATCGACGGGTCGATCCCCGTCCCGGTGTCCGCGACCCTGATAATCACGCGTCCCGTGAACAATCTCACAGCGGACGCGCGGCCAGCTTCTCGGCGTACTTCTTCCTTCTATACTCGATGAAGGGAGGAAGTCTTCCCCCTTTTGCCTTCAGGTCTTTCAGGAAGGCTACCCCCGCATTGTAGGCTTCCGTTGAGCACTCAGGGCAAAGGCCCGAAGGGGCCAGAATAGGTTGGTCACAAAGGTCGCACTCCCACCGAGGGAGCAGAGTCTAGAGAACACCTTCTTCAAACTCTCCGCATCATTCGAGGCCAGGAACTCGGGCCCCCTCCCGGGAGAAGATTCGATTCGTCACCAGTTCCTCGAAGACCATGGCAGGAAATTTGGCCATGAAGGCGAGTCCGGATTCTCTGCTGCCTGTTCTGACTCCGAGTCCTGATGTCGCGATGTGCAACTCGCAAGTCTCTTGCATCGCCGTGACCTATCGGAAGACGAAGGTCCGAACTATTAGAGGAACCCTGTCTATCAGCACTTGGAGTCTTCTGGTAGAAACCTCCTTGACATTCCCTCAGCCCAAGCAGCCGCATCCATCATCTCAAGGGAGGTAATCGTGAGTGCCAGGGACGGCATTGATAACGGCGGGTTCAATTCTCGACGGGTCCCTCGCCGGGGAGGTTGACTTCGGGAATCGATGAAATGTCCAACCTAGTAGAATCACAATTTCTCAAAACATATAAGGCGGATTTGGTAATTTTTCGAACCGAGCAGAATACGGTACGGCGACCCCTTCAAGAAACGCAATCACCATGGACAAGACCGGATTCGAGGAACTGTTTGAGGAGACAATTACAAGCTCGCTTCGGGATCTCCTGGGCGAGTCCTCAATGCGGGCGATACTCTACCACTTGAGCCTCGAACGGTTCGCGAAGGACCCCAAAATGTTCGACCAGAAGCTGCGCGAAGTCTTGAAAGCGCCCGCGATAATAATCGAGGAGGTGATCATCAAGGACCTCTTCAGGCGGCTAGACTTGATGTACGCTCCGACGGGAACTTTCGACTTCCAAAAGTACGCGAACTCTGCCAGGGATGTGTACAAGGTTCAGGAGAAGAGACGGCATGGTTGACGAGCCGAACTCGATCCGGCCTTCCGACCCACTCGGTGCTCTGCTCTCGTCCAGCAACAAGGCCGACCTCCTTGTCCTATTCCACAGGAACCCCGGGCTAATCGACACGGTCGAGGGGATTGCAAGGCGCCTGGGAAAGAAGGGCAGCGTTATAGCCTCGGACGTTTCAGAGCTCGCTGGCGCCTCCATCCTCCAGAGGAAGGTTGTCGGCAAGTCAGAGGTGTACTTCCTCAACCGGGAGAAGGACAGGGAATCCCAGAAGGACATCGCCGAGTACATCACCAACCTCGGAGGGAAGAGGTAATCGGGATGAGCGAAGCATCCAAGACGAGCAACGCGCGGGTGAAGACGGGCATCCCCGAGTTCGACGCCATGTTGCGCGGGGGTTTCATGAAGGGGGACGCTGTGATGCTCGCAGGGAGCGCTGGGACCGGGAAGACCACACTCGCGCTCCAATATCTCATCAACGGGATAACGACGGCGGGCGAAGGGGGAATCTACCTGACCTTTGAACAGCACCCCGACCAGATCTACAGGGACGCCAAGAGCTTCGGCTGGGATCTGCAGAAGATGGAGGCGGAGGACAAGCTCAGAATCGTCTTCACCTCGCCCGACCTTCTGATGGGAGAAGGCGACCCGGAGGCCCTCCTCGAAGAGCCGATAGGGGCGGTGAACGCGCGGCGAATCGTCGTCGACTCTCTGTCGCACCTATCGATGTTCGCGAAGAACGACGACATCAGGCAGGAGACCTACCGGGTCGTCAACTTCTTCAAGCTAAAGGGGATGAGCACGCTCCTGATATGGGAGTCGCCCCAAGTTCTAGGCCAGTCGTTCTCCATTAGCGACGTCGGTTTGAGCTTCCTTGTAGACGCCATAGTCTCGCTGAAATTCGTCGAGATAGACTCTTCGATAAGAAGGGCGATGGTCGTCCTCAAGATGAGGGGAAGCGACCACGACAAGTCGCTTCGAGAGTATGAAATTACTCAGACCGGAATCAAGGTTCGAGCCCCTTTCAAGGACTATCAGGGCTTGATGACCGGGTCGCCTACTCGTTCCTCGTCTGAGAGGTTTGTCGACCTGATGACGAAGGCTGCGAAGGAGAAGTGAACCCTTGAACGACCTTGTGACAGGATTCTTCTATCTCTATGTGGTCCTTCTCGCGTTCTTCGACGTCGGCGCCTTCTACTACACCTATCGTATCACGAAGGTGGTGGGGGTGTTCAGAGGATGGATCCTGATGTTGGTGTTTGTCGTCGTCTTCGCGACCGAGGGCGTGATTGCCTTCGGCGCGAGCGCCGCACTCACCATCCTCAACCCCTCCAGTCTGGACAAGTACTTGAGTGGTTCCGCTGCCTCGTCCTTGCTCGGCACGGGTCTGTACAACCTCATCCTGGCTGCCCTCTTGTTCAGCACGATGTTCGAACTCTGTCGAACCTTCAACCGAGTGAGTTCAAGGGCATCCGGCAGCTCAAACGAAGAGAGCAAATCCTAGGGCCGCTTAGTGTATTATTGAAGTGCCAAGGGCAGGACTTTGCCCCGGTAATACCATGCCTAGGTCGGGGGCGACCACCATGGTTGAGCGCCCGAATCCTAGCACGGGAAACAGGTGCCCAAAGTTCTCTAGGTTTTTCCCGCGACCTTGTAGCAATCCTGTAATTATATATAATTGAGACTTTGTTACATACAATTAGAACAATCTGAGGTTGGGTCGTAG
>DATJBB010000026.1:0-40477 GCA_035515635.1 Nitrososphaerales archaeon | reverse complement strand
CGCCGAGTTCCCGTTCACCGACGAGCTCGGCGTCCAGGGTCCCTTCCTCAACGGGAGGACACTCCTCCTCGAGACAGACCCGTCGGTGCCCTACGAGACCGCCGCCTCGAACTTCGCCAGGCAGTCCCTGTCCAACGGCTCCGCTGTCTACGTCTTCACGGCCAAGGGGAGCCCCATCTACAACGCCCTCCACGCGATAAGCGGGGTGAGGTTCTACATCCTCTCGGCCAAGGTTTCGTACCCAAAGCCCGAGGACAACGAGCCCTCGCAGATCCTCATCCCGGCCAACGACTCCGCTGTGATGCTGGACCTCATAGACAAGACCATCACGACCTCCCAGGAGCCCGCCAGGGTCGCGATAATCTTCGACTCCATCTCGGACATGGTCCTCTCCGCCGGGTTCGAGGCGACCTACAAGTTCGTCAAGCAGGTCAACGAGACAACGGGGAACGGGAGGACGGCGGCGCTCTACCTGATGACCCTCGGCGCCCACGACGAGAAGGTCGTGAGCTTCATCCGGAGCCTCTTCCCCACCCAGCTGGTCGACGACGCCAACGGGCTCCGGCTGACCCGGTCACAAGAGTCCTGAGACGACCCTTTCAAAGCACATATATCTCGGGGACGCACCGAGCCCAACGATGGTCGCCATCCTCCCGCCCGCCCTCAACACCACGTTCATCGTCTCTCTCCTCGTCCCGGTGGTCATCGGCTTCCTGGTGGGGATGATAATCAAGAGCGCCCTCAAGATAGGGGCTGCCGTCGCCATAATCATCCTGCTGCTAATCTTCGGCGGCGTCCTGACGCCGTCGCAGGTCATCCAGCCGCTGCTGGGGCTGGCGAAGTCCGGGCCTGCCCTCACTACGGCCGTGAACAGGGTCGCGGGGTACCTTCCCTACTCGTCGGTGATGTTCCTGATAGGCCTGGCAATAGGCTTCTTCAAGTAGCGCCTAGAGGAGCCATTCTTTCGGCGGGCCGTTCCCGCCGGCGCAGTGCACCTCGCCTGTCACCCGCCTGATGAAGGACGGGCAGGCGAAGCAGACCAGGAAGCCCACCTCCTGGTTGATGACGGGGCAGTCGACGCTCTCCTTCTTCATCCTGGCCATCGCCTTGCCGCTGGCCACCCCCTTGAGCTGCCCGGTCACCGCCTTCGGCACGCGCTTGGGCTTGTCCGCCTGCTTGACCTTGACGACGAACTTGTAGTCTACCGACAAACGTCCCTGGCTTGGCCGGCGGACGGATAAAAGCTTGGGCCCGCTACCGGCCTATCGTGAAGGGTATCCACTTCGGGGAGAGCGGGGTGGCGGTCAGCCGGCTGACCATCATGAACCTCCCCTGCTCCGAGAACTTCATCCTGATCGTCCCGTCGGTGGCGTACTCGACAGACTTCACCGTCTTCTCGTCGTGGACCCCCTCCTCGAGGAGGACGAGTCCCGTCACGCCCCTGGTCTGGAGCTTGGTGTGGACGGTGTCGAGGAGGCGGAGCGCCCTCTCCGGACCGCCGTAGTTTATCACGTCAGTGAAGGAGTCTATGACTATCCTCGCCTGGTCGCTGGGCTGGACCTTCGCGTCGTCGATTATGGAGGTTATCCCCACCGAGAGGTCGGTGAGGGAGGTGAGGCTGGCCGAATACTTTGAGGTGGACTTGCCCGACTTCCAGGAGTAGCAGTCGAGGAACCTCAGGTGCCTCTCTACCCCGCGGTTCCAGTTGAACAGGCTCATGGTCTCGAGGGCCCTGTCCTCGCCCTCGCTCGTGGCGACGAGGAAGACGTCTTTCTTCGCCTCCACCCCCGTGTAGAGGAACCTCTTGCTCAGGATGCTCTTCCCCGCGCCCGGAGGCCCGAGGACGAGGCAGAGCGAGCCGAGGGGGATTCCCCCGAGCATCGCCTGGTCCATGTCCGGGACACCGAGTGGGAGGCGTTCCATCTAGTCCACCGCCATGAGCCCGGGCGTTATTAACAAGCCTAGAATATCTGCTCTGCCGGGAAGACCTCTATCCCGTGGTCGGTGATGCGGTAGGGGTGGGGCTGGGTGTCGTGGGCGACCCCCCTCATCTTCTCGACGCTGAACACCCGGGTGAAGGTCGAACCAGCGAGGATCTTGGACATCACTATCACGCCCTGGGTGAGGAACTCCTCGAAGACGTGGGGGCGCTGGAGCTGGGCGTCGTTTAGCTCGTCGACGAAGATCGTGGTGCACTTTGTCTTGGCGGCGGCCGCTATCAGGTCGAGGAAGGCGATCCGCCTGGAGTACTCGTCGCTGAAGTGGACTATCAGGGTCGAGATAGGGTCGACGACCAGGCGGGAAGCGCCCACCTTCTTGACGGCGTCGACGAGGGACGATATCATAGCGGACATCGCGAACTCGCGCCCGCCCACCTCGGCGCCCCCCAGCTTGACCTTCGCTGGGATGAGGCGTATAGGGGAGGCGTCGACGATGGCGACCTTGCCGTCCTTGACCGGTTTCGCCAGGTCGACGCCCATTTGCTTCGCGTTTGCAAGGAGCCTCTCAGGGTCCTCGTCCATCGAGAGGTAGACCCCGTTCTCGCCCGCGGCCAACCCCGACTGGAGGTACTGCAGGCTGAAGATAGTCTTCCCGCTCCCAGGAGCGCCCAGTAGAAGGACCGAGGAGCCGCTGGGGACACCCCTGCCGTCGAGCAGGGGGTCTACGCCCTTGATCCCCAGGGTGACGTAGGACAATCTCTAGCTCGTGCCCTTTGCGATGTGGTTCTTGATGGACTGCAGGAGCGCCTGGGGGTTCTGGACCTCGAAGGCCGCTATCTCGACCCCCGCCTCGGTCTCGGTCGTTATCAGGAGCTTGGAGAAGTGCTCGGCGTCGTCGAGGAACCCCGGGTGGCTGTTTATCGCGCGCTCCCCGGAGCTCTTCTTCTCATAGTCGTCCTTGTTCCTCCAGTTCGGGCGGCTCCTCTTGGCTCGGACGCCAGACTCCAAGCTGACGTCCAGCACCTTGGCCAGCGGTATCGAGAGGACCCTCCCCGTCGAGATGAGCCTCGCGTTCTGGAGCAGCCCGGCGTAGTGTGGCTCGTAGATATGGAATATCAGGTACCTCGAGTTCAGTAGGAGCTTCCCGACCATGATGCCGGGGTACGAGGCGAGGTGCCCTTCGTAGTAGACGAAGGCGTTGCCCCCGACCGAGGAGGTCTCCAGCGACTTTTGGCTCGTCTTACTCGCCACCGGTCTGCTGTTCGACAGTCATCTCCCTCCGCCTCTTCCCGGCGAAGGGGTCGAGGTTCGCCATCGACTCGACGTCGTGGATACCTCGCGCTGTGACCAGGCAGCCCCCGAGTGTGAGTATTGCGCAGGCGGCCGCGAGGGGGACGGGGGAGAGCATCCCCACCAATCCGGTCTCGGTGGCCAGGACGGCGCTCGCTACGATCAGGAACACGACCTGGCTGAGGAATGAGCGGCTCCTGTGGGCGACGAAGACCAGCCCGACGGCCCCGAGAGACAGGCCCGAGACCCCGGCGAAGAGCCACTGGGAGGAGAACGCGACGGAAGCGACGGTGGTGACCATGAAGACGAAGCTGCCCGCCAGGGACAGCGCGAACCCCCTGAGCTTCCTGTTTCGTCCCTCGAGCTCAGGGTAGAGCTCCGGGTACATGCGCCTGTGATTTCGCGCGGGGGACTTCTCGGGTTGAGTTCAAAAGTTTAGACTGTTGAGTCGATTCGGGTTATTCATCTTCGACTCCGCGGGGACGAGCTCTGGCGAGATCAGCCTCTGGAGCTCGAGGTACTTCACGACGAAGCCCGCTCCCTTCGAGGTGGCGAGGTAGACGACGGCCCCCTCCTCGTGGACCGAGTCGAGGAGCCCAGACTCTGCGAGGGATGCCACCATCCTCGTGGCGACTATGCTGTTGACGTTCGCGAAAAGCATGATGTGGCTCTTGGACGAGGGCGACCTGCAGCAGTTCAGGATGTCGGCCATGACGTCGAGCCTTCCCCTGTTCTTGGCGTAGGAGTGCTTCCGCGCGGCGGCCGACGTGGGGCCCTGCTGCGCCTCTGCCACGGCCTGCCCTGCCTGCTGGAACGACTGCATTGCAGAGCAGGATTGGTGGGAACGCGATTAGAACGGGTGCCGTGCAACAACAGGAGATGCCGCGGCGCGCACTGTCTGTACCATTGTTGCGGTACACCCTCCGGAGGCTGCGCTGGCGATGATGAGACGGGAGCTGGACCAGGACCCGGGGTCAGCCGATCCTTGCGGTGGTCTCTATGACGAGGCCGTCGCCCTGGACCACGTGCCTGAAGGACCTCGCCTTTGGCAGCACGCGCCGGAGCTTCTGGATCTCCACCTCTCCCTCGGACTGGCCGTATCCCTCGACCGACTTGAAGGTGAGCACCCCGTCCACGAGGTTCTTCAGGAAGACCACCTGCCTCTCGTCGTGGGCTCCCTGGAGCATCAGGACGAAGTGGACCCCGCCGTACTTGTGGACGGCGTTGACCCAGAAGAGCATGAGGTCGTTGATCTCCTGGGGCGTGTACTGGTTCATGAGGTAGGAGATGTTGAGGATGCTCCACCTGTCCTCCTTGAGGCGCGTGAGGAAGTCGCGAGTGAGGCTCCCCAGGCCAGACTGGGAGAGGTTGAGGAACTGCTCCGTCGGAACCCTCGGCATCAGGTTGACCAGGCTCTGGAGGGTAGGCGGGAGGGGCCTGACGAACATCAGGCTCCCGTCGTCCACGTAGCTCTGGTAGTTCCAGCCGTAGAGGTCGGTGTCCTGCTCGATCTCCGTGCTGGAGGTCTCGGAGGTGTAGTAGACCGCCTTGCCCTTCTTGGCGAGGTGGCTGTAGATGGCCTGCTGGGCGAACGTCGTGTAGTAGGTCCCGGGCTGGCCCATCAGGATGTACACGCTGTCGAGCGGGAGCCCCCCGCCCAGGACGAACTCTAGGCCCTGGATGCCGAGGTTGCTCAGTGTGACCTGATTTTCCGCCGAGACAGCGTCAGACCGCTGGCCTCCGTAGGCCAAAGAAGGATCTACGACCTCCCGCCGGCCGAACTTGTATTTATGCTATGCGGCAATTCTTTCACGTTTCTGCGGAAGAGCTGAAGATTTCTGGGAGAGTTGAAATTCTTGGAGATAATTCTTCGGTCTCAGCCTAGCTCACTTGGTGGTACAGCTCGACCGCCCTGTTCAAGGCCGTCCGGTCGAACTCGCTCCCGGCCCGGGCGATCTCCTCGCCGAGGAGGCCCTTGATCGGCGCCCTCAGCCCCCTGTCCTTGAGCTCCTCGAACCCAAGGAAGCCGCCGGCCGCCTTGAACCGCTCGTCCCCCCAGACGTGGATGGCGTCCTTGGTGAGGCTCTCGACCCGTCCCCTGTCGTAGTCGTCGAGCATCAGGAGGAGCCGGGGGATGAAGCGCTCTGTCTCGAACTCCGGCCTCTGGTACATGTTCGCGATCCTCTCCCGGAAGATGGGCCTGGCCATCTCCACCGCGGGACTTCCGCCCCTCGAGAGGAGGAGGACGAGGAGCCCCAGGCTCGCCTTTGTGTACTGCGGGTCCTCGAGGTCCTTCGCCAGCTCCTGCATGAGCAGGTAGACCCTGAGGCGGACGTCTCCCGACCAGACCTTGATCTCGGGGGAGAGGTCGTAGAGTATCGTGGTCAGCTTCGAGAGCGACTGGGACTTGGGGTCTGCGCCCTGCCTGGAGAGCATCTCCTGGAACGCCCTGTCATACTTCCTCAGGAGGTGCTCGCGCCCCGCGGACCTGGGTCCTGCGGTGGGGGCCCGCTGCGCCTCCTCTGGCAGGCCGGGGAGGGCGCCAACCTCGCCCATCGGTTTCGCGTCCTTCCCCCTCGAGAGTACAAGAGTCACAGCGAGCAGCCCCGCGCCCCCGCCGAGCATCAACGTGTTGAGGAATGACGGGAAGAGGTCGAGCGAGGATGAATACATCGAAAGAATCGCAACGGAGCCGAAGAGTGCCTCGCCGAGAGCGTGGACGACCTTCAACTTCACACGTTCGAAAACGGATTCCGAATTCAGATTTAACCAACATGAATTACGGCTCTATGTGAAGATTTGCAGATGCTCCCCGAGGAGGCGGACGTTGTGCAAACAAACGCGTGGTTTTCCTCCAAGAATCGTCGAACCGCCAAGAATTGCAAGATTTGGGCGACTGCCTAGACCGCCAGAGATTCGTAGAGCAGGACGCTGGCGGCGACCGCCAGGGCTACCAGGAGGATGGTGACCATGATCGGCGATGTCCCTTTCCCGGCTCTCTCGCTGGCCATCGCGTCTCCGTCCTGCTCCTCGCCCTAATAACGCGGATGAAGAAATTCTTCGAAGGGCGCCCCGTGGGTCCTCGATGCCATGGAGCGGAGGAAAGGGTAGGCCTAGCCAGTCTTGCCGGCTGATACCGTGAAGACGAACGTCGCGCCCGTCAGGCTGACCACCTTGACCGTGTGGGTGGTGCCGGCCGAGGCAGCGGACGCGAAGGTGATGACCACCTGTCCAGTCTGCTGGGCTGTGTACGTGGTCTGCGTCGAGGCCGACGTGAAGCAGATGTTCGCCGCCGCCCCGTTGGTGGCCGTGCAGTTGGTCGCCGAGTAGTCGTTGACTATCGTCGACGACGGGAGCGGGAAGTAGTCGTTGGCGTAGCTGGCCAGCGTCGCCAGCGAGGTGGTAGGCGTGCCGAGGGTGAGCGCGTTGCCGTCGTAGTACACCGCGCTTATCGTCGTCGACCCTCCGCCCGAGTTGAGGAGGGAGAGGTCGATCATGTACCCTGAGCAGGCGCACGCCTGCGGGCTGAAAGCGAAGTTGTACGACTGCATCTGGAGCCTTTCGGAGGTCTGTGACCCGCCTCCCTGGGTGAGGTTGCCCGCGATGCTGTTGACGTAGACGTAGACTATGATGCCCGCTGCCACGGCGATGGCGATGAGGAGGAGCGACGCGATGATGGGGGAGACGGCCCTGCGCCTAGAGAAGTTCATCTCAGCCGGTCCTCCCCGCGAGGATGGTGAAGGTGAACGTGCCGCCGTCGACGGTGACTATCCTGAGCGAGTGGCTGGTCCCGGAGGCCGCGTTTGCAGAGAGCGTCAGGCTCAGGGTGACGTACTGCCCTGTGCTGCAGGGCAGCGGGAAGGTCGTCCCGGTGCAACCGCCAGACGTCGGCTCGGTGGCCGACACGCCCGTGCACGTCAGCCCGCCCGCCTGGCACTGGAGCCCGTCGAAGTATACCTGGTTGATCGATACGGCAGACCCACCCGTGTCCCTGACCGAGACGGACGGGGCGTTGAGCGTCCCGAAGGCGTAGCTGTCCATCGACAGCCCTTCGGAGACCTGGGACCCGCCTCCCTGGGTGAGGTTGCCCGCGATGCTGTTGACGTAGACGTAGACTATGATGCCCGCTGCCACGGCGATGGCGATGAGGAGGAGCGACGCGATGATGGGGTCAACTGCTCTTCGTGCAGTCACTTGCATGTTCAGTTCGACCCTCTCCAGCGTATATATTGCCCGTGAACAAGTTCTTCAGTCGCCCGGGATCCGAGGAACCTCGGGGCGGCAAGAAGGAGGGCTGTCAACGACGCATCAGGGAGGGTGCCGTTGAGGGCTCGGGCGGGACGCACGAATCGGTGCGTCCGATCCGGGGCTTTTATTGTGGTAAGAATCCCAAATCCATATCGGGGCTCGTCGCCCGGCCCGACCGGGCTGGCCGCTCCTAGCCCGTCCTTCCAGCTGTCACCGAGAAGACGAAGGTGGCACCGGTCGTGCTCACCGCCTTTATCGTGTGGGAGGTGCCGGCCGTCTGGGCTGGCGAGAACACGATGTCCAGTTGCCCCGTCGCCCCGGCGTTGTAGAGCAAGCCCGACCCGCTGCCCGCTCCTCCTGCCACCGTCATGCAGAAGTTGCCTGCCGCCCCCGCCGTCGCGGTGCACGCCGCGGTCGTAAAGTCGTTGACGAGCGCCGCTGCCGACGTGTAGTAAGCGTTCCCGTTGGCGATGGCCGTGTTGGCCGTCGGCGCCGCGGCGAAAGTCTGGAGCACTCCGTCGAAATAGACGGCGCTGAGGGTCGTCGCCCCGGACCCCGAGTTGAGAAGGAATATCTGGAGTATCTGCTGGGCGCAGGCGCAGGCGCCGGGGCTGAGGACGAAGTTGTAGGACTGCATCTGGAGCCTCTCGGTGGTCTGCCCTCCGCCTCCCGAGGTAAGGCCTCCCGCGAAGCCGTTGACGAACACGTAGAGTATGATGCCCGCGGCCACCGCGATGGCGATGAGCAGCAGGGTCGCGATGATCGGGGAGATGGCCCTTCGCCTGGTGAACTTCATTCGCCTAGCCGGACCTCCCAACTATTACCGTGAAGGTGAAGGTTCCGCCGTCCGAGGTCACCACCCTGACGACGTGCGAGGTGCCCACGGTCTGGGCGCTGGTGGCGAGGGTGACCTGCGTGTACTGACCGGTGCTGCACGTCGACGGGAGGGTCGTGGCGCTGCAGCCTCCCCCCGTGGTGAGGACTGGAGCCGCCGTGCAGGTGGCGCCCGAGGCCTGGCAGAGGTTGCCGTCGAAGAATATCTGGTTGAGCGTTATAGCGGCGCTCCCCACGTTCCTCAGGATCACCACTGGGGCGGTCCCGGCCGACGGGTAGGAGTAAGCGTCCATCGAGACCTGCTCGGCGACCTGCTGTCCTCCCCCCTGCGTGAGGTTGCCCGAGATGCTGTTGACGAAGACGTAGACTATGATGCTCGCTGCGACCGCGATCGCTATCAGGAGGAGCGTCGCGATGATGGGCGAGATAGCCGTCCTCCGCGCATCCGTTCGCATGTGGGCTGAGGGCCGTCGCAGGATATTTATTGGGCGGGAACAAGTTGTTCAATCATCCGCTCCCGTCCTTGGGAGTCCGCGGGTCTCTCCCATCCGGCTTCTCAGCCTGCTATCCCGGAGACGACGGTGAAGACGTTGGTCGCGCCCGTTGTGCTCACGACCTTGACGGTGTGCCCCGACCCGTAGGTGACAGCCGAGCTGAAGGTTATCACTATCTGGCCCACGTCTCCCACGCTGTAGCTCGTCTTGGTCGTGGCCGAGGTGAAGCATAGATCCCCAGATGGCCCGGCGGTCGCGGTGCAGGTGCCGGTGGTGTAGTCGTTGACCAGCGTGGTCGTCGGGGCGGTGTAGGCGTTGTCGTTGATGGTGGAGAGGGAGGTGGCGGCGGTGAAGGGGGTCGAGACCGTTAGCAAGACCCCGTCGAAGTACACGGCGCTGACCTTGGTCACCGCCGGGCCGGGGTTGAGGAAGAACATCTCGAGCACCTGCTGGGAGCAAGCGCAGGCTCCGGGGCTGAGCTCGAAGGTGTAGGACTGGATCTGGAGCTTCTCCGTTACAGGCTGACCCCCGTTCTGCGTGAGGCTGCCCGCCAGCCCGCCGACGAATACATAGACGATGATCCCCGCCGTGACAGATATGGCGACGAGGATGAGCGTCGCGACTATCACCGAGACCGCACGCCTGCTCTCGAACCTCATCGGCAGCCCACCTACACCGGGAACTCCGCCACGGCCAGCGACGGGTTGCTGAATGTCCAGCCGGCGGCCGAGCTGGGGTATACCTGGATGTCCACCCAGATCGTGGTCCCCGCCAGCTTCTGCGTGTCCTGGATCACGAAGGTCTCCGATTGGGACATCGCCCCCGTGTTCGTTCCCGATTGGCTGGTTATCACGTAGGTGTTCCCAGGGGTGAGACCCGTGGCCGGCTGGTTGCAGGTCGGTGGCGCTCCGGTGTCGTAGGACATCTGCCACTGGGTGTTCACTCCCGAGGAGGCAGGGGCGGTCACCTCGAAGGTCAGCGTGACATACATGGAGCCCTCGGCGCTCGAGGGGATGTTGAACCCGACTCCGAAACCGGCCTGGTGGAGGGTGGAGGCCGTGCTGTCGGTGCAGGTGTTGGTGTTAGCGGAGTCCGACGCGTAGGGGAGCGAGTTGGTCGCCGTCGGCATCATCATGACCGCTAGGGTCGGGTTGGAGTAGACCCACGCGGCACCAGAGGTGTCTGAGACCTGGAGGTCGACCCAGTAGGTCGTCCCCGAGGCCAGGCCGGTCAGCACGAAGCCGGACTTTTGCCCCGACCCGCTCGCCACGGCCGCCTGCGAGGTGACCGTGTACTGCTCCCCTGTGGCCGTGCCGGCCGCCGCCGCGTTGCACGCGGGCGCCGTCCCTGTGCCGTATGCAATGGTGTACCTGCTGCTTATCGCAGCTGTGGCGGGCCCGGCCACGTTGAAGGAGAGCTTGCCGAAGACGCTCCCGCCGAACCCCGACGACGGAGTGGTGAAGGTCATGGTGCCCCCGAAGCCCATCATGCGCGTGGTCGTGGTCGTCGTGTCGGTGCACGTCGCCGTCCCCTGGGCGCCGGAGAGGGTCGGGGAGTTCGCGGTCTGGACGTCGACGACGGCCCCGTCAGGGTTGGAGTACACCCAGGCCCCCGTCGAGCTGTCCGTGACCTGGACGTCGAACCAGTACGTCGTGGAGGGCGCGAGGCTTGAGATTACCGCGCTGACTGACTGCGACATATCCTTCGCCACTGCCGCCTGGCTCCTCACCGTGTAGGGCTCGCCCAGCGCCGTCCCGGTCGTGGCGGCACCGCACGCGGGGGCCGTCCCGGACCCGTAGTAGACCTGCCAGGTCGAGGTGACTCCGCTTGTCGCGGGCGACGCCACCTGGAAGGAGTAGCTGAGGAAGAGGCTCCCCGACGACGACGACCCGGTCGTGTAGCTTAGGATCAGGCCCATCATCTCTGCAGACGCGGACGTGTCCGTGCACGTGTCAGAGCTCGACCCCGACAGGAGGATCGGGTTGAAGGAGGCTCCCGCAGAGGCGCACAGGTCGTTCGGCGAGATCTCGTAGAAGAACTGGCCCGACGAGCACGACACCGTCCCTCCGGGAAGAGTGGTGAGCGTCGTCTGGGCCGTGACCCCGGAGTCGGTGGCGAAGGTGATCAGGTACGAGGTGTCGGCCGCCCAGATGAACCTGAGCGGGATGACGGTCGTGCTCCCCTGTCCCACCCACCAGTCGAAGTCCCCCGCTCCCGCGCCCGTCGTGTTGTAGAACCAGTGGGCGACGAGGGCGCCGGTGGACGGGTTGTAGACGTAGGCGTCGACCACGTGCACGCCGAAGGGGCTGTCGTTCGACAGGGTGAACGTGGAGAGCGCTGCGAACCTGACGTTGTCCGCGGAGTTCGTCCAGGTCACCGCCAGCTCCCCGCTGGCGGGCGCCAGGTAGGTGACTGCCGTCTCTGCGGACTCGAGCAGGATCGCGGAGCTCCACTTCGATCCCAGGGTCCCGGTGGTGTAGTACTGGACGCAGGTGTCTCCCGCCGGGCAGGCGTCTGTCCCTGCCGCCGGGTTGTCGAAGAGCGCCAGCGTGGACCCGTCGGAGGCGAGGGCGCCCATCCATGCGGCCGTCGTCCCCTCGATCGCCTGCTGGGCGGAGACCGTCCCGGCAGTCATCGACGAGAAGGACACGGACCAAAAGTCGAGCGTGCCGGTTGTTGCCCCCACGGCGACGTTCGCCAGCCCCGCGAAGTAGAGGCTCGTCCCCACCTCGGTGCCGGACGAGGACGTCAGCGAGTAGTCGCTCAGGCCCGTGAGCGCTATGGTGTTCCAGGTCGTCGTCGCGAGCGCCGTCTGGGTAATCATCCCGAGCGTCCCTGTGCTCGACGCGGTGGCGGAGCCCGTCTCGTATAGCAGGATCACCCCGACCGAGCTGTAGCTGCTTATTGCCGGGAAGAATATCGTGTGGACGTTCGCCGAGAGCGTCCCCAGGGCGGCTGGGGCGTAGTTGGTCGGGTTGGTAGTGCTCGTGCACGCGTTGGGCTCCCACCCGTCGTTCGAGGTCGTCGCGCATGCCTCGTGCTCGTAGATGGCGAGTGCGCAGTTCGTCGTCGTGGTGCATGTCCCCTGGGCGACCGCCAAGAACTGGTCGCCCGAGCCGTCCACGGCCATGTTGATGGGCCCGAAGGTGGCGGCGGTGGTCACCACGTTGGCGGGCGGGTCGGTCCACGATATGGTCCCCGATGGAGACGAGTCGGAGCCTCCCTGGACCAGGGTCCCTATGGCGAGCTGGAAGGCGGCAGCCCCCTTCTCGGCCACCGCGACGTAGATGGTGCTCCCAGAGACCTCGACGTCGAAGTAGGGTCCGACCGTGTATCCAGAGGTTATCAGCCCGGGTATCGAGGTCTCGGGCCCCCACGTCACGCCGTCGAAGGAGCTCGAGTACTGGAACGCGCCGTTGCAGGTGTACAAGTCCCACCACATGTCAGAGGCGTAGAAGACCTTCTCCCGGTTCGTGGGCGAGGTCGCGGTCGCGGTACAGGCCGTGGCCACGTTGAAGTTCGAGGTTGTCGACGGCGGGAAGGCGCCGAACTGGCCGCCGCTGACCGACAGCTCGGTGTCCGCGGCCTGGAGGTTGGCGTTGCTCGCCTTGGTGACCTGCTGGTTGTACGAGGTGAACGAGTTGAAGATTGTCACGAGCGACCCGATGGCCACCACCATGATCAGGACGAAGAATATCGAGCCCACTATCGACGAGACCGCCACCCTCCTCCTCGCTGCGTACCTCAAGCTCTACGCCTCCTCCTCGTACAGGACGGTGCTCCCGTACGACGTCGTGACGGTGAAGGAGTAGGTGTGCCCATCCGTCACCGGGAACGAGAGGGTCGAGCTGGGGACCTCGGCGAAGGTGCCGGGGTCGACATAGACGCTCAGGGTGCCCTCGAACACGGCGGTTCCCGACGTGACGTCGTCGACATAGACACCCGCGAGCGTCGACACGACGCTGCCGTCGTTCCTGACGTAGAGGTCCGCCCCTCCGGGGAAACCGGCGACTGCGTCCGAGAGCTCGGCCCCGTAGGCGTTGGTCCCGCAGGAGGTCACGAGGCCGCTCTGCGTCGAGGAGACTGTATCGTACCCGACGTACTCGCCCTGGTTCGGGGGATAGGCGTTTGAGTAGACGTTCGTGAACCCCGCGGCCACGCCCCCCGCCTGCGCCGCGCAGGCGTAGAGCAGGACGTCGTTGCTGTTCGTCGTCGAGATGGTGGTGCTCGGAGAGGTACCCGAGGACGAGGCGGGGACCGAGACGCTGGGGTCGAACGGGCTGGCGGTGTCGACCCCGCCGAGGCCGTAGACCGCCATCCACGTGGCCTCGGTCGCCGGAGCCGAGAGGGTGGCGGTGATGGACGCCCCTGTCAAGGGGGACGACGAGACGGCGTACCACTCCTCCAGGTCGAGCGTGTAGCCCCCGGTCGAGATGCTGCCGGGCGTGGCGCTCGGCATGACCCCGCCGGGCGGTAGGGCCCTCATCACGAACCACTGGAACGACGCCGGGTCGCCCTCGACGGTGGTTCCCGTGTAGTAGGCCGCGCTTATCCCCACGTACCCCGTCGCCGATGCCTCGGCGTTGTTGGTCGTGTAGGTCGTGGTCGCGAGCGTCGTCAGCGAGGTGCCCGAGGTGCCGTAGCCGGAGTAGAGCGTCCCGCTCCAGGTGCCGGCGCTGTCGACGACCTCCATCGTGTACGAGGTCGAGACTGCCCCGGTGTAGGCGTCGTTGACCACCCAGGCGACCCTGTCGTTCAGGAAGGAGATGAAGCCCGCGCCGTTGTTGCTCTGTTGCCCTATGAACCTGTACCCCTCCGGGTCTCCTCCGGTCAGTCCTGTGACCGCCATTATCCCGACCCTCGCCGTCGCGTGAGTGGTGTACTGGAAGGCGGTGTCGATCACGTAAGACCCGGACGCCGCGTAGGACGCCCCCTCTATCAGCGCGGCCGGGCCGGCGTTGTAGCTCCCCGTGGTCGCGGTCTGCTGGAGGTATCCGTTGGAGGTGCTCCAGGCGCCCTCCACCTCGGTGAAGCTGCTCCAGCTCGCTCCGCCGTACTGCGTGAACACGTTGGCCCCGTTGTCGTAGAGGCCGTAGGGCGACGACAGGTTCGGCGCCTCCCCCCAGTAGTTTCCGTCGAAGTCGACGGACGTCGGCTCGAACACGATGTACACCGTGAGAGTCCCCCCGCTCCCGGGGATCGCGGACGTAAGCTGGACCCAGGCCGTGGCCAGCGTGGCGGAAGGCGAGCACGAGGGGGTGCACGACTCGAGCCACCCGTAGAGAGGGGCGACGCACTCGTTGTCGGAGCAGAACCTCACGTTGCCCAGGTCGGAGGCCTCGCTGGACGAGTAGGTCGACGGGTTCCAGGTCACCTTCTCCTGGAACGGGTTCGGGGTCGCCGCCGCCTGGCCGTTGGCGATCGTAATCGGGACGTAGGACTCGGGGACGGTCTCAGCCGAAGAGGCCAGCCGCTGCGTCCAGGTCAGCCCCGCCCCGGCAACGCTCGAGACCGAAGGAGGCGAGGCCGCCCCCGTGTCAGCCGCGCTGACGTAGGCCACTATCAGGTCGTCGGAACCCGACGTGGTGAGGCTAGCCGCTATCGAGGAGGTGGACCCGGTGGCGTGGTTCGTGCTAGAACCGTCCAGCGCGGGGTTCTCGGAGGAGTCGAACGAGGCCTGCTCAACGACCAGCCTCTCAGCCGCGGCGTTCTGCGCCCTCGTCATCCCGACGGCGTAGTTCTCGCTGAGCGACCGCATCCCGCCCCCGGCGGCGGCGAAGATCAGGACCCCGAGTGTGACCACAGTGGCGAGCATGATGAGTATCCCCGTTATCTCGCTCACTCCGGGCCTATCTCTGGGTCTCATTCTCACGTCGCCTTCGCGTAGAAGATCACGCTGTTCCCGAGGTTGGACGTCACCGTGAACGAGTAGGTGTTCCCGTGTGCCGGGGAGAAGGAGAGCGTGGAGGCCGGGATCGCGACCACCGTGCCCGAGTTGAGCGCCGTGTCGATCGCCACCTGGGTGACGAAGGTGCTCGTCGACTGGTCGACGATGTACACTGAGACCAGGGTGGAGGCGACGGTCCCGACGTTCCTCACGTAGACGCTGGCGCCGGTCGTGCCGCTGAACGAGAAGATGACCTGCTCGACGACCAAGTGCTCCGCGACCGCGTTCCCCTGGCTCGAGATCAAGCCCGAGAAGCTACCGGTCAGGGAGTTCAGGCCGCCGCTCGCGAAGGTGAACACGAGGACCCCGAGGCTGACGACGATGGCCACGAGGAGGAGTGTCGAGACTATCTCGCTGACACCGCGACGGCGGCGGGCGGGGTGAGAGCTCCAGCTCTTCATGGTTCCTGCCTACTTCGCCTTGGCCTTGCCCGGGGGCTCGAGCAGTGCCCTCACCTTCTCCACGGCGCCAGAACCGTCGGCGTCCTCGACGAGGGTGATGCCATACCCCTCGTTGATCTGCTTCGCTGCCTCGGAGGCCGAAGGGATGGTGACCAGGATCGCCAGCTTGGGATGGAGGTCGTAGGTCTTCGCGAAGAAAGAGATGACGGCGCTCGGCTCCACGGCCGCAGCGTCGACCGCTATCTGGATCGCGACGTCCGACTTGTCGGCGCCCTCCCCTCCCTTCGAGGCGTAGACGTCTAGGGTGTGGCTCGTGCCTGAGCGGCCTTGGAGGGTCGCAGGGGACGAAGCCGAGTAGCCCATCGAGACGAAGAGCTCGACGAGGGCGGGGGCGAGGATGAGGGTGTTCTTGAGCTGGGCGACGACCGAGTTGTCGACCGAGTAGGTGTAGGCCGCGGTCAGCCTCAGGTCGGACGTCCCGAACTCGTGGCCCTCCCTGCAGGAGAAGACGACCTTCGGGATGCTCGTCTTGGTCAGGCAGTTCTGGCACTCGTACCAAACGCCCGAGCTCCGCATCTCGTCCGCCCTGTGGATCGGCCGCTTGCAGTTGGGGCAGATGAGGAACCCGCCCTTCTCGAACTTCGAGTCGGCGTCGATGTAGCCGCAGTACAGGTGCTCGACAAGGGCTGTCTTCCGCATCTTCCTCGCCTTGCACTTCGTGCACTCGAGCTGGACGAGGGGGTCGGCGCGGAAGTGGGTCGGGCAGGCGACGAAGTCCTTGTAGGCTCCCTTCTTGAGTATCCCGGAGCCGAGCATCTCCTCCATCCAGGCCGCGGTGGCGTCCTGGCCCCCGAGGACCTCCTCCGCCGCGAGGTAGTGGAGCTGGCCGTCGGCCCCCACCTCGGGAGCCAGCGACTTGTTCTCGATTATCAGCCTCCTCAGGAGCTCCCGGGTCTTGGGGTCGGCCATGACCCTCTGCCTCCCGGACTGGTTCTCGGACGAGACCTGCATCTTCTATCTCAACTCACGAATATAGTGAAGACGATGATGTTCAGGGCCGCGAGCGCTATCACGTGCTTGAACCCGGCCGCGAACGAGGCCTCGCCGAGCTTGCCCGCTCCCAGCCCCCCGAAGACCGACTCCATCAGCCCCATCTGGAGGAAGGCCTGCTTGAGGGCGGGGAGGTTGAGGCCCCCGAGCCCCGCGAAGATGGTCGCCCCCGAGGCGCCCACCTTGGCCTGGGAGGCGAATATCTGGGTGAAGAAGCTGTCGATGAGCACGACCGAGATGGCCAGGAAGATCCCGACCGCGATGTAGATGGTGGAGACGTACGGCCGGAGGGCGTTCTTTGTCTCCTTCTCTATCTGGTGGAGCTCGGTGGTGTGCCTCTGGATGGCGTCGAGGACGTCCTCGATGTTCCCGCCCGACTTGCTCGCCTGGGCCAGCGCGGTGAAAGTCCTCTTCGCGAGCTGGGAGTCGACCCGCCTCACCTGGTCGGCCATGACCTGCTCGAAGGTCTGGCCCCACGAGAGCTGGATCTTGTCTATCTTGAGCTGCTCGGTCAGCGGCCCGTAGTCGGTGTCCGCCGCTATCTCCATCGCCCTTGTGATGTTGAACCCGCTCCTGACGCTCCCCGCCACGTCGGCGAGCATGTTCGGGATGTTGTCGTCTATCCTGGTGTACCACCTGTTGTACGACCTCTCGGCGAGACCCGGGAAGATGAAGCACCCTATCGCCGCGAGGATGGCCATGGTGACCGCGGGGAACGGGAGGGGCACCCCGAAGAAGGCGTTGGCGACGTAGAGGAGGCTCGCCGCCAGAAGGGCGCAGACCGTGGTGACGGCGTACATCAGCGGTCGGCGGTAGTGGAACTCCCTGAGCTTCAGCTCAAGCCACCTCCTTGCTTATCGTCGAGTCGGCGATGACCAGCACGGAGAGCCCGCCGAGCGGGACCATCGCGTAGGTGACGATGTAGATGAGGGTGAGGATGCTGAACCCGCCGATGTTCCCCACCACTATCCCGATGACGGAGAACATGATGAGCAGCAGGAGGGGGGTGACCACCAGCAGGATGGTGTAGAGCTCCGCGACGAACCCCACCGACTCGCCTATCGACCTTGCCTTCAGCCTCTTGTCGAGCATGAGCGAGGAAGCGGAGCGGAGGAGGTACGCCTTGACGTCGCCCCCCGTCCTGGACGCGGAGATGAAGCCCTCGAGGAAGTCGGAGAACCGCTCCGATGGCGACCTCTTCTGCTCGGCCTCCAGGGCGTGCTGGAGGTCCATCCCTAGGAATGACATATCCCTGACTATCATCCTGGCCTCCTCGTTGACCACGTCCGTGGTCTCCTCCTCGGCGAGGGAGTGGAACATCTTCGCCGGGGTCATCCCCGCGGAGGCGAGGACGGCCATGTGCCCGACAGTGAAGGAGAGCTGCGAGTCGAGCTTCCTCCTCCTCGAGCCGGCCCTGAGCTGGGGGTAGAGGTAGAACGACGAGAAGGTCACAGCCCCTCCCATCAGCGCGAACCCGAAGGGCATCAGTATCCGGAAGGCGAGCAGGGTGTCGAGGTAGGACGCGACGAGGAAGCCCGCCAGGGCGCCCCCTATCGTGGCCATGAGCGAGGCAACGACGGTGCCCGACACGTAGGCCTTGTAGGTGATGGGCAGGCCCGCCTTCGAGAGCTCAGGCCCCAGGTCGGTGAAGTACCTCTCCAGGCTCTTGACGTACGGCTGCATCAGGACGTAGGACGTGCCCCAAAAGTCGAACCCGCCCCCTGAGGCCTTGGACTTCACGCCTTGAGGCCCTCCAGCTCGACCTTGGCCTTGTTGATCACCGCGTACGGCCCGGCGTAGAACTCCCTTACCTGCTCCGAGACCTCGGAGTGGCTCCTGACGTTCTTGGCGACGAGCCAGTCGAGGAAGGTCTTCCTGCCGTCGATGTCCCGACGGATCTCCTCCGGCCTCGTCCCGAACTTCGCCGTGATCTTGTCGAAGAGCTTGCTCCTCCCGGTGAACTGGAACTTGTCGACCACCGGGTCCCACCTGAACGCCTCGTTGAGGAGTATCTGGTCTGTCCGGGAGTCGTGCCCGACGACCTCTGTCACGGCCACGACCCTCCTAACCGAGCGGTCGGCGAGGCGGATCTTGAGCTGCATCACGATGCAGTCCAGCGTCGTCCCGATCAGGCTGCGCGGGATGTTCATCGGCTCGGTTGTCAGCCTGTTGATGCAAGCCTCGACGGAGTCGGCGTGTATCGTCCCCAGGCCGCCGTGGCCCGTCGCGACCGACTGGAGCATGGTGAATGCCTCCTCCCCCCTGACCTCCCCGACGATCAGGACGTCCGGGCGCTGCCTCAGCGAGGCCTTCACCAGGTCGAACATCGTTATCTCGCCCGCAGTCCCGACGCCCCTGGTCACCGACTGGATCCAGTTCTCGTGAGGGAGGTTGAGCTCTGGCGTGTCCTCTATGGAGACTATCTTCTCGCCGGGCTCGATGAACATGGAGAGGGCGTTGAGGGTGGTAGTCTTCCCCGACGCCGTCCCTCCCGCGACGAGGAGGGCGAGCTTCTTCTCTATGATGTACCAGAGGTAGGCGGCGACGTCCGAGCTCATCGTGTTGTACCTGATCAGGTCGACTATGGTCAGCGGGTCTGTCCTGAACTTCCTGATGGTGAAAGTGCTCCCCTTCTGGGTGATCTCCTTCCCGTAGGTCAGGTGGAGCCTGCTTCCGTCGGCGAGGGACGCGTCGACGATGGGCTCGGCCAGCGAGACGTGCTTCCCGGCCGAGTAGGCCAGCTTGGACACGAAGGTGTCGAGCTCCTCGTCCGTGTCGAACTTGATGTTGGTCGGGATGGACTCGTAGTCGCGGTACCAGATGTATATCGGAATCCCCGCGCCGTCGCAGCTGATGTCCTCGATCAGCTTGTCCCGCATCAGGGGCTCGATCTTCCCCAGGTGGATGAAGTCGCGCGTGAGATAGTAGAGGAGCTTGGTCATCGTGGGCTGCGAGATCTTGAAGCCGTACTTCCTGGCGAGCTGCTTGACCTTGGAAGAGATGTACGCCTCCGCCTTCTGGGTGCTACCGACGCTCCTGAGGTCGACGTCGAGCTCGTCTACGAGGAGCTTCTTCAGCTCCGCGAGCTTGGCCTTCTCTGCCTCGGAGAGGGAGGGCTCGATGACGACGTAGGTGTAGCCCTCGCGGCCCTCCTCCTTGGTCACGGCCGCGTAGATGTTGAGGGGGAAGCCCTCGAGCTGCACGACATCGACGAAGGGCTGGGTCTCGACGTTCTCGGCCAGCTTGAGGTCTCCCGCCCTCATCGCCCCGCCGGGGCCGAAGACGGGCTGCGCCTCCGCCGCGGCCCTGCCGCGGATCCCCCCGCCAGTGCTCCTTGACGGGGAGAGGTACCTGGTGACTATCATCGGCCTGTACCTCCACAGCCAGACGGCGAGCCCGGCCGAGATGCCGGCGACGGCCAGCGAGAGCGCCGCCCCGGCCAGGAGGCTGGAGAGCCCCAGCCTCTGGATGAGGAACGTCGAGATGAAGAGGCCGTGGGCCCCGCCTGTGAAGGCTGCGAGGGCCTCCACCGTGAGGTAAGTGATGAGAAGGTCGGCCAAGACGACGACTATGACCTCTAGGAACAACCCCCTGGGTAGCTTCAACGATTTTGCAGAAAGATTACGCTTTTTGACATTTAAAACAATGTGTAACTGTAATCCATACAGACCGCTTCCGATATCGGCCTTCTTCCATCACGCTGCGCACCGGGCCCTGCATGGTCATCGGCGCGCTCTCGCAGGCTCTGGAGCCGGGCGAGGTGAACAAGTTGTTCGCGGCCGTTATAACCGGAATTCGGCAAGTTTCCACCCGATGGCGGAGCATCTCGAGACCTTTACTATCGACGCTAGGAGGAGCGACGTGCGAGACCTCTGCGTGAGGTACCTCACCGGCTTCAAGTACAAGTTCCTCCACGAGGAGGACCAGTCCCTCCTCTTCGAGAAGGGGTCGAAGAGGAAGAACATCTACACCTTCTCGTTCGAGGAGGCCTACAAGAAGGTCAAGCTGTCGGTCGTCGGGAGCGACAAGGTGCCCGTGACAACCGTCTCCGTCTTGTTCACCGTGCCCTTCCTGAGGCTGCGGAGGGACGAGGTCGAGGGCATCAGGTCGCTGACCAAGGCGCTCCGAGAGTTCATACTCATCACCGTCGGGTACCAGTCCGCCTGACCAGGCGGCGAGGCCCTACGAAGAGAGCTCTTTCCTGAGCTTCGCGACCGCGGCCACAGGGTCTGCGCCGTCGATGAGTGCCACCCCCACGAGGTTGGCCAGCCTCTGGAGGTCTTCCCCGCTGTAGGGCGAGGCGACGACGACGAGCCTGGGCGACTTTAGCTCTATACCCTTCATGATGGCGGCGATGATCCTCTCCCTGGCCGAGTCCTCGTCGTTCCCGATCACGACGTCGACGGCGAACCGCTTCGACCCGGAGCCGACCACCGCGCCCACGTCGTAGTCAACCCCGGAGGCGCCCCTCAGCCTCCCCGGCGAGTCGACCTCCCACCCCTCGAGCGGGAGGGAGGCCCTCATGATGTCGAACATGGCCTTGGTCCTCTCCTCGGCCTTTCTCCCGGTCTTGAGCTCGTGGAGCTTCTCCCTCGCGTCTGCGCTCCCGGAGAACGCCTTCTCGAAGAGGGGGGCCATCGTCCCTGCGTAGTCAGCGCTGTCCGTCCAGATGGCGACGTCCTTGTCGTTCTTCCTGCCAGCGACGTCGTCGAGGACGAGCGAGACGAGGACCTTGTCCCCGTCTCCTATCACCACCCTGCTCTTGGCGAAGTCGTCGGAGTGCCTGAGGTCTGCCACCTTCATGAGCGCCTCGGCGGCCTCGGTCGTCTGGTGGTCGCAGACGCTTATCAGCCTCGCCCTGACCCCGCGCTTCCTCGCATCCCTGAGGCCGTCGGCGAGGCCGAGGAGGTGGAGCTGGAGCAGGTCGTTCCGGGTGAGGACCATGTCGAGGCTCGAGGCAGCCCCCGAGACCGTCCTCAGTACCTGGCCGTAGATCTGCTCCCTGCCCTGGACCATCCGAAAGCTGTACTCCCCGCGCCTGTCTCCGCCTGGCCCTAGGTTCCGCCCGAGGGTGACCACCTCGGCTCTGCCCTTCTCCATCTCCTCGAGCTTCTTGACCTGGCGGTCCATCATCATGGCCACCACCTGCTCGATGGGCTCGCCGGTGTACTTCACGGGGTTCCCGGGCGTGGCGACCACGACCCCGGAGTCGGCGAGCTTCTTCATCGTCCTGTACGCCTCCATCCGCCTGATCTGGACCGACCTTGCTATCTCGCCCGCGCTCTGGCTCCCGTTCGCGAGGAGGCTGAGGTAGACGAGGGACTCCCTCTCGGACAGGCCGTACTGCGTCAGGAGCTTCTGGGCCCTTTCGTCCAACCTCGCCCGAAGCTGCGAATCCTGTTGATAAGTCTACTTCCGCGCTGCGACCCTACTTCCCGGAGGGCTCATCTTCCTCGCCCTCGTTCGGGCTCCGGCGCCTCCTCCTGACCGTCAAGTAGGCCCCGACGGCGATTATCACCACCACGAAGAGGACGATGATTATCGGGAGGAACAGGCCGAGGCGCCCCGCGAGGCTGGGCGCCGAGCCGCCGGCGCCTTGACTCCCCGGCTTGGTGAGAAGGATGTTCGTCCCGGCGGTGAGGCTCCCGATGAGCGGGCTCGAGATGGCCGCCGTTATGGTCGAGACGCCGTTGACCTGCGAGATGAACGTCCCGGTGAGGATCCCCGAGGAGTCCGTGACCCCGACGGGCGGGTTGACGAGGCCCGTGGTGGCCGTGAAGGTGACGTTCGCCCCCGGCAGCGGGGCGCCAAGGACGAGGACCTTGAGCTGGACGGTGGCGGGCGTCCCTACGGTTATCACGGGGGCCGAGGCGGTGAGGACGGCAGAGACCGGGACGGAGAGCAGCGAGAGGGTGGCGCTCGCGCTCGAGAGCCCGCTCGACGAGGCGGTGAGGACTGCCGACCCGGGCCCGGAGGCCTTGACGAGGGTTGAGTTGTAGTCGGAGCCCGCCGGGATCTGGAGCTGGATCGAATTGGCGAGGACGCTGCCGTTGGAGCCTATCAGGGCTACCGTGATGCCCTGCTTCGCGAGGGCGGGCGAGCCCCCGGAGTCCTGGAGCTGGACGGCGACGACGGCGTCGCCGCTCTGTCCCAGGGACTGGATCCCGCTGGCTGGGGCGACGTAGACCCCCAGCTGCGAGGGCGCGGGGCTGGTCGTGGTGAAGCCGGTTGACGACGACACGTAGCCCGACGAGCTCCCGGTTATGTTCGCCGTCCCGGGCGAGATGGTGGTCTCCACGTCGGCGAGGACGTAGGTCGACCCCGCGGGGATGGTCACGGATGTGTTCACGTTCACGATGTCGGTCCTGGCGCTCGCAAGCTGGACCTGGACGCCCACCGGCGCGACCGCGGGGAGGCCTGTGGCGTCCTGCAGCATCACTTCGAGGGCGGCGTACGTCCCCCCGTCGGCGGGAAGGCTGGAGGGCATCGCCCTGACGACGACCTTGGCCGGGATGGTCCCGTATGTGCTGAGGCTCGCCGAGGCGGACTGGAGGTTCTGGGCCAGGGCCGTGACGGTCGTCGTCCCGACGAAGAAGGTGGAGGAGAAGGAGGCGACGGCGTAGCTCTGGCCGGGCTGGATGGTCACGCTCCCCGTGACGTTGCCCACCGCGGAGTTCGAAGAGGTGAGGGTGATCGAGAGAGGGGACGAGGCCATCGCGGGGTTGCCCGCAGCGTCTGTGAGCGCGACCGCCACCGAGCTATACGTGCCTTGGTCGGCCAGGACGGGGTCCGGGGCTGTCATGAGCTTGATCTTGACCGGGGTGCCAGGGGTCGATACCGTGACAGGGGCGAAGTCGGTGAGGAGGCCCGCCGACGAGGCCGTGATGTTGGCCGCGCCGGGGGACTGGCCTGCGGTCAGAGGGACCAGGGTGTAGACCTCCCCGGCCTGGATGGTCGCTGTCGTCCCGGCCGCCACCTCGGAGGTGTTCGAGGATGCTATCGCGACGGTGACGGCTGACGGAGCCCTGACCGGGTTCCCTGCCTGGTCGGTCAGGGTCACCACGAGCCTCCCCACCGTAGAGACTGGGAGAGGGTCTGGCTGGGCGAATATCCTGAGCGCGAAGGGGGAGGCGCCCTGGACGGTCACCATCCCGGACCCGGAGGAGAACCCCGAGGCGGAGCCAGTTATCGTGGTGCTACCGGGGGAGACCCCTAGGTCGTAGGGGGTCGACGAGAGGACCGAGCCTGCGGTGAGCAGGAGCGAGGAGACAGGGAGGCTGACGACGCTGGTGCTGGATGACGAGAGGGTCACCTCGACGTTGGAGGCGACCCTGGCGGGCAGCCCGGCGGAGTCGAGCGTCTCGACTACCACCGTGCCCGTCGCCCCCGGCTCCACCGCCTGCGTCCCGGGGACCGGGATGACGGCGAGGTGGGTGGCGAAGCCGCTGGGCGTCATCGTCTCAACCTCCCCGGACGCCGCGCCCAGGCCAGGGGAAGACGCCGAGATCGTGGTCGTCCCGGCCGTAGTGGTGGTAGTGAAGTCGGCCACGGCGAAGGCTGCGCCCCGCGGGATTGTGACCTCGTCCACTACCGTCCCTACCCCCTCGAGCGAGGAGGTCAGGAAGACCGAGGTGTCGTTGAGCGCGAGCGAGGGCTCGCCCCCGGCCGCCTGGAGCGAGACCACTATCGCCCCGTACGACCCTCCGTCAGCGGGGAGCCTGGGCGGGATGACCGAGAGGACCAGGCCTGTGGGGGCCCCCGAAGGCCCCTGGGGTGCGGCCGTCGCGGTCGTGGTGGTGGTCGTGGTCGGGGCGCCGGCGGCAAGGGGCAGGGCCATCCCTGTGAGCAGGAGCAGCCCGCACGAAACGGCTAGCGTGGCGCCCTCTCTAGCCCTGAGCCTCATTCTGTCTTCGCCCGAGGCTGGAACGTATTTAGGGGGTAGGCTGTCACTTTGGTAGGGACACCGCTCTCCTCACTTCTTCCTCCGCTTTCGGAGCCGGACGAACATCACTCCGCCGGCTACTCCGACCGCGACCATCCCTGCGATCGCCGAGAGCGTGACGATGCTGAGGACGACCTTGCCCTCTGGGACCTGCTGGCTGGAGGCGCTCCCCACGATTAGGGTGCTCGTCCCGAGGCTGGTGACCTTCGCCGTGTACTGCCCTACCGGGACCATCGGCACCGAGAAGACCCCCTGGGAGTCGGTCGTCCCGTTGACCATCGAGCCGTTGGCGAGGGTCATCGACACCTGGGCTCCCGAGAGGGGGAGGCCGAAGAGGTCGACCACCCTGATCGACGCCTCGTAGACCTGGGTATCCAGCGTGACGTTGAGCGGCGCCTGCTCGACCGTGTAGGAGGGCGAGGTCGGAGGCCCCACGCTCGCGCCTTCCCAAGAGACGTTGGTCACCTTGAAGGTCGTCCCGTTGGCGAGCCACGTGGACTGGGCGCCCTGGACGTCCACCGTCCCGTTCCCCACGGTCAGGAGGACGTCGCTGGGATAGACGGGCTGGGAGCCTGTCGAGTCGAAGAAGTTGAAAGTGACGAGATACTCGGAGGTCCCCGAGAAGACGATGACGTGGGGGGCGGTCATCGTGATGGGGGGCGGCGTGAACGTCGGCTGCGTCGAAGATGGGACGGCCGCCGGGGCGCTCGCGTCGAGGGCGTACTGCGTGAGGAGGTTCTTCTCGCCGAGGGTCGTGGCGTTCCACATCCTGGGCGCGGTCACGGTCACCTTCGTCCCTGTGTCGAAGAACAAATCTCCGGTCGGTGACGCGGGCGAGGTTGCCACCTTGGTCGGCCCTATCACCGCGAGGAGGTACTGCGTGACCGAGGCCACGGCTATGGCGTGGGCAGAGGACATCGTGAGCGCGACCGTGAAGTTCCCCCTCCCCGCCCGGGCGACGTTGGTCTTGAGCGTCCCGTCGACGGTGTAGCTGGTCGCGCTCATCCGCGAAGACGTCGACGAGGCGACCGGCCAGGTGTCGTTGTAGACCGCCTTCACCGACGTCCCCGCGTCGAACCAGCCCGGCGAGTCGTTGGGGAGGGTCGAGTTGGTGACCGAGATCCAGGGGACGGTCGAGGAAGTGAGATGGTACTGGGAGGTGGTCTTGGCCGAGATGGTCTCGGCGTGCGATATCCCGGAGACCACGAAGACCTGGACGGGCGTCGAGGACAGCACCGCGGTGGACGCCCCGCCGTTGACTGAGTACGAGGAGAGCCTGGTGTCGGAGGTCGCGGTCCGGCCCCACATCCCGTTCAGGGCGACACCGACAGACGAACCGCTGTCGTACCAGGGCTTGTCCTGCGGTATGGGCGGCGGGGTGATCGCGCTGAGCGCGGAGGTCGCCCCGCTGTCGAGGGTCACCAGGTACTGTGTCACCACCGTGGCGGCGAGCGACTCGGGCCCGGGGAGGCTGGAGAAGTTGAGGGCTGTGACCAGCCCCGCCGTGTCGACGGTGACGGCCTGGCCCCCGTTGACCGAGTAGCTCGCCAGGCGCTCACCGGTCCCGCTCGTGGTCGAGCGCCCCCAGACGCCGTTCAGGATCGCTCCGACGGGCGAGGACGCGTCATACCACCCCGCGTCGGAGGGGACGGGCGGGTTGGTCATCGAATAGAGGGCGGACGTCGCGCCCGCGTCGAGCGACACCTGGTACTGGGCGACCACCGTCGCGTTGAGAAAGTGGGCCGAGGTCATCGCCTTCGTCACTATCACGATGGGGGTGCTGGTGGCGACCTTGTTGACGCCCCCGTTGTCCAACTCCCAGGAGGTGACCCTGGACCCCGTCCCGTCGGAGCGGGAGAAGATCCCATTCAGTGTGACCGTCACCGGGGGCGCCCCCGCGTCGTACCAGAACTGGTCGTTGGGGAAGGTCGAGGGGGGCGTTATGGAGACGAAGGCCGCCTGCGCGGCGGGGTTGAGGACTACCTCGTACTGCGCCACGCTCGTGGTGGTGATCGAGACGGGGGCGTCGATGGAGGAGGTCGAGTAGGCCTGGACCGGCCCCACCGCGTCCACCTGGAGGGTGGTCTGCCCCGTCGCCGAGACGGTGGAGATGCGCTGGCCCACACCCCTTGCGCGGCCCCACTCTCCGTTGAGCACTACCTGGACGCCGGTCCCGGCGTCGTACCAGTAGCCGTTGTTGGCGATGGGAGGAGGCGTGATCGAAGACAGGGCGGTGCTCGCCCCGGTGTCGAGCGTCACCTGGAACTGCCGGACGGACTGGAACGCTATCGTGTGCGGCCCGTCGACGGCGAGTGTTATCGGGAAGGAGCCCTCCGGCTGGGCGAGGGGCACTATGGCGCCCTGGTCTATCTGGTAGGAGACGACCCTGAACCCTGTCCCCGTGGACCTGCCGAAGAACCCGGGGGCGGTGAGCACCGTGGAATTGCCCGCGGCAGCCCACTGGCTCGGGAGGTTCCCGCCCACTATGGTGATGAGGTACTGCTGGTCGTAGGCCACCGCGGCCTGGTTGTTCGGCGCGGGGCCGAGCACGTCCCCGACCGCGTTCGGGGCGAACCACCTCTGCGTCGCGGTCGGCGTCCCGATGGTTGACGTCGCCGTGTAGGTCGACTCGGCGTCCGCCCATACGACCTGGGGGGACTCGGCGAGGGTGAGCTGCTGCGCGTTCCCTGACAGGTAGTACGTCACGCCGGGCTGGGCGAACGGGGATGGAGGGGCTTGTCCCAGGACGTAGTAGGAGAAGGCCTCCATGAACTGGTGGTAGTAGGTCGAGGCGATGGTCGTCGCCGAGGCGATGGTCCCGGTGGTCGCGCTGCCAAGCTCCCACCTCTCTACCGACGCCGAGGCGACGCAGCACAAGTTCTCGGGCAGCTGGTAGGTCGTCCCCCCATCGACCCAGAAGGAGCTGTTCTTGTCAGCCGTCGCGAGCGAGCCGAACGATGTGTAGGTGAAGTTCGGCGGCGTCAGTCCCTGGGCGCTCCCGCCCGCGTAGGCGAAGGTCACGTTGACCAAATACTGGTGGTAGAAGACCGGCGTGATCGAGAGCGAGCCCGTCACCGTGCCGTTGTTGTCGGTGGAGAGCGAGGTCCCCGCCTTGGAGGCGACCATGACCGTGCCCACCCACCGCTCGGTGGGCACCTGGCTCCCGGCGAGGGTCGGGCTGAATGACGTCGACGAGCCGGAGTCGAGCCAGGTCTGCTCGCCTCCTTGGCTCATCTGGAAGCTGACCGCCGAGCCGAAGGCGGCTCCGGTGAAGGTGGGCGGGGGCGGGCTCCCGCCGTCGGCCACTGAGTAGCCGGACGAGATGAGGTACTGGTGGTAGTAGGACGCGAGCACGTTTGTCGGACCCGAGATCATCCCTGTGACCGTCGTCGAGGAATCCCATCGCTCCGTGGGCGAGGTGCCCGGGAGCTGCGTGGGGTAGGCGTAGGTCGACCCGGCGTCCACCCACGTGGGGCCCGTGGCCGGCCCGGTGGTCGGGACGCCCAGCTGGTCGAAGGTGACGGTAGGGGGCGAGAAGCCGATGCCCCCGTAGGTCACGTTGAAGTTGAAGTTGACCAAGAACTGGTGATAGTACGTGAAGGAGACGGTGAGCGGAGAGGTGATCGTACCGCTGAGGCCGTTCGAGGTCGTCACCCACCTTTCCGTGCTGGTGGAGCCGTTGAGGACCGTCTGCGCGCTCCACTCGGTCCCTGCGTCGACCATGTAGACCTTGGGCGTCTCCGTGAGCGGGACGACCTGGGTGTTCCCGTTTGTTACGTAGGTCAGAAGGTCCTGAGACTGGCTGTCGCCTCCGCCGACGACCGAGTAGCTAGCCGTGAGCGGCACCTGCAGCCCGTTGTACCCTACTCCCCCGTTGTTGATGGGCGACGCGTGGGCCTGCGCCCCGACGAGGACGAGGAGGGCCACCGCGGCTATGGGTAACGCGAGCTCCGGTAGGTGCCTGGTCAAGCCTCGGGCCTCCCTGGGTCGGGGCCGGACCGAGCGCAGTCGATGGTGCCCACTCTGCCACGCCTTCCGGTGAACCTGGGAGGCGCTCAAATATTTACAAAGTGTATGCCGGATTCATCACGCTTTTATCGCTCGGGACTCGGTTTAATGCGAAACGCCACCCGCGGGTCGGCGGGTTCCTAGGTCTACTTCTTCGAGTGCATCCCGGTGGCGTCGTACACCAGGTGGCCGGAGTAGAGGTTCTTGATCAGGTTCATCGTCTTCTCGTCGTGCGCCTTTGAAAGGACGAGGAAGACGGAGACCACGTCCCCGCGGCTCAGGATCTCGTTGACCTCCCTGAGGAACTTGTAGCTGTCCTGGAAGCCAGAGTCGAGGATGAGGGCGGAGATGTTGTCGAAGACGATGGCGAGGGGCTTCTTTGGGTCCTCGCTGACCGTGTCGTCCATCACGTTGAGGAGGACAGAGTGGTCGCTCCTCGGCACCATCACCTCCGAGGAGCCCGCGCTGGAGCGCGGATAGGAGCTCTCCGAGAGGATGAACATCTTCAACCCGGGGATCCCCTTGAGGAGGAGGTAGACCGGACTGCCCTTCGACGTGAAGGCCACGACGTGCCTCCCACCCGCCGTCATCTCCTCGGCGAACTCTCTGACCGCCTTCTCGTAGTTGACCGACGGGTCTGCTTCGAGCAGCATCGTTCCCTTGTATGTGGCCACTGGCGCCCTCCTTCTGGCCCCCCGTTATTAACAGGAAGGTGTCCCGGGCCGGATGGGACCTATCGGGATTAGTAACTTGGTCCTGCATAGTGTGGTAATATTCCCGTCCCGCCCTCGACGGCATGAACGGTCTACGACTGCACAGGCTGGTCAGGGCGGCGCCCTTCGCCATGGTGGCGCTCTCCCTCCTCCTCACGGCGCATGGCATCCACGTGGGGCTGAACGGCGACCCCGGCGGGAACACGGGCCCGAACCTCCACATGATAGTGAACGGAGACCCGGGCGGGAACACGGGGCCTAACTAGGCCCCTCCCTTCACTTTTTTATCGGGACTCTCTCTGGGAGGACTGCCCGCAGCGCCCTCTCATCGTTGAAGACCCAGCCCTTCTTGTCCTCGAAGTTCTCATAGGGGATGGTGTACCACCTCTCGCTCGCCATGTCGAGGGGGTAGGTGTTCCACTTTTGGACGACTTGCGGGAGCCGGTCGCTTAGGTACCGTGACGCCTCCATGAACTCGGAGGCCGGCATGCCGAGGTGGACCTGGTAGTACCCCGCGTTCGAGCCGCCCTCGAACCAGGCGAACGGGAAGTTGTTGAAGAGCGACCTCAGCTTTGACACCTGTGCCCTGCTCATCGCGTCGAACTCGTAGACCGCGCCCACCGCTCTCGAGACGTCGGTGGGCGAGGCGGGGAACCAGTGGACGTAGTTAGTGTTCGCCATCCGGGACACGTGCTTTGTGTAGTGCCAGCGGGCCGTCCTCTCGTTGATCCGGAGCTTCCTCGCTATCTCCGCTATGTTCCGCCAGGCGTCGAGCTCCATCTCCTTGATTATCAGGGTGTCTATCGAGTCTATCTCGGGCTTGGCGGGCACGTCCTCCTCTTTGAGGGGGGCGGGGGGCGCCTCCTCGTGCGCGGCGAGCTTGGACCAGTCTATCTTCCACTCCCCGCTCGAGAAACCATAGTAGCGGCCTTTGAGCTCAGGGTGCCGTGTCCATCCCAGCCGCCTGACCTCGAACGACTCTAGGACGCCTCCCTCGACGAGCCTCCCCATGAAGGCGGAGAACTGGTCGGCAAGGGAGACCGGGACAGAGAACAGGGCGATGACGCGGTTGTCCAGCGCCGCCTTGGACCAATAGGTCAGGAATGCCTCCTTAGAGAGGCCGCGCATTATCGCGGCCATGCTCTGGCGGGCCGACTCAGAGAGGGTCAAGACGACGAACGTCCTCTCGAGCCCTATCATCCTCTCGTTGAGCGTCAGGCTGACCTTGAGCCCGAGGTTAGGGAAGCGCTTCCTCACGGTGTACCTTATCGTCTCGATCGGCATCCCCGTCATCCGCGACAGGAGGGAGATGTTCTGTATCCCCACCCGGTCGATCGCGCCGATGAGCTTGTAGAGGTCGGTTCCCATTCGGATGAGCCTCTTGACGTATTACCTATTAACGTTGTGCGCACTTGCGAAAAGGTTCGGCATCTCCTTCCATGAGGTTTCCATTTGTGAACTCCGGGGGCCTCGGTCGAAGGGAGGCTCCTGGGTCGCGCGAGGACGATGTATCACGGGTCCATATTCAGGTTCCACATGAAAATGCTCTGGGTATTCTGTGCAATTGCTGGAATCACTTAAATTTCCTCCAGCGATCTCAGTCTCGCAAGGCGCGGGTCGTGGAGAAGGTCATCTCTGTCTCTGTGGAGAACGTCAACCTCAGGCTCGTGATCGACCTCCAGGACAGGCCGACCGCGCCCGCCATCGCGAAGAAACGCTAGCCAGCGCCTCCGGCGCTTCCCGGTCTTTGCTCCCCGTCCACTCGCAAGTCGAGTTCTCGGTCCTTACAACTCAAAGGGAGAACTCTTCAGTAGAAGAGTTTAACTAAGGAGTTTGCCGTATTCATGGGCTAGGATGGCCTCCTTGATGAGTCCGGTATCCGATGTAGACCACTACGTCAGAAAGTACAGGCGCGGCATGGTGAACTCTCTGCTGGAGTACCTCATCCTGGAGTACGCGGCGGAGCAGAAGCTGTGCGGCTACGACGTGATAACACTCCTCCACGAGAGGTTCCACACCCTCCTCAGCCCTGGGCAGGTCTACCCGGTTATCGACCAGATGACGGAGCAGGGTCTGCTGAGAAAGGAGAGGAGCGGGAGGTCGGTCCTCCTCGAGGCGTCGCACCTGGGCCACTCCCTTCTAAAGGCGTGGAGGCAAGAGTTCAGGGCCATCCAGACGCAGCTGGTGAGCCGGTCAGAGGCGGAGCTCCAAGCCGTCGCGTAGGTCGGAGGCGCACTTGTCGTTCGCATGGACGCTCCATAGGTTCCGGTCCGGGTGGTTCTCCGCAAACCTGCCCCTCCTGGTGCTCAGGCTGCTCAGCAGAGACAAGATGAGCGAGTGGGAGATCCTGGCCTCGCTGCACAAGGCGTTCGGGCTCAGCCCCACCCCCCGCGAGCTTGGCAGGCTCGAGGCCTCCCTCGTGCGAGACGGCTACGTGAGCCTTACCTGGGAGCGGGGCGACAAGAGGCTGGAGATCACATCCGAGGGCGTCGAGCTCCTCCAAAGGCTGGAGAGCGAGAACGCGTCCGTGGTCGCCGGCCTGGGCCCCTGAGTCGCGCTACTGGATGTTGTACTTGTTCGCGACCTTGACTATGAGGAATATCACGAGCGCGACGATCAAGAACGTGAGGACTGCGTTCGCAAAGTCACCCACGCCGAAGGGCCCTAGCATGTAGGTGTTGATGTCGGAGCCCTTCGGGAGGGCGTAGCTCACGATCGGGAGTATGAGGTCGCTGACGAGGGCCTTCACCACCGCCCCCAGGTAGACGCCGAGGATGAACGCGACGGCGAGCCCCAGGACCTTGTACTGTTCCAGGAAGGCCTTGAACTCCTGCGCCATGCCCTTCGGTGGCGGGGGGGAGGGGGGCTTCGTCAGAAGCTCCCTGATCTTGCGCAGCTCTTCGAGAACTTCCTGGTTCGAGTCCAATCCGGGCCGAGCGGGGGGCCCTTGGGATAAATGTCTTCGCATCCCACCCACGGTAGGAGCGGGGGCACTCACCCCGGATCCGTGCAGAGGCACCCAGAAGGAGACCGATGCGCCTGTTCAGCGCATGATTTCCATTCTGTGCGTCGGGTAGATCAGACCTTCCGCGTTGGCCGTGGGCTCCATGAAGACGGATTCCACCTCGCGGAACCTCTTCAGCAGGTCCAGGCCGCCGGCGGTCGGTGTCACGACGACGCCAGAGGGAGTCTCCTTGCTCGACAGGATGCCCTTCTTCTCCATCGAGTCGAGCGCGTCGTTGAGGACAGTCCAGGCGAGGTTCGCCTTGTACATGATCCTCGTGCGCTTCATCTCCCTCTCCTCTGCGACTACCTTCATGATGTCCATGAAGACTTCGAGTTTCGACCTTCGAATCATCGCATCCTCCATGGTGAAGTCTGACCTAGATATCGTTCTTGGGCCTTTGATTAAAGGCGCGGGAGCGGTTTCCTTGAATTCGGCAAAGAAAGGCCGAGGCCGGCCCCGCCCGTGGAGGGGCGGGTGCGGGGGAGAGCAGGATATCAGGAGAAAAGGGCGCCTTAATCGTACGATTCGGCTCGTAGACGTGCAAATATTGCACAATATATCACTTGGCGAGGAGGCTGATGGTCAGGTCCCAGGGGGTGAGGATGGTCTTCCTATCGTTGGTGACCAGGCACTTCGCCTCCTCCTTGAATATCAGCGCGAGCGCCGTGGCGGCGTCGCAGTCGTCGGGGACGAAGGAGGGCCTCTGGAGCATCGTGCCCATCGAGGTCAGGGGGGAGACCAGTATTTCCTTGGGGGAGTCCCTCAACCTGCCGAGGTTGGCCGGCGAAAGGAGCCACTTGATTATTCCCCTGTCGGAGACGATGAGGTCCGAGTCCCGGACGAACAGCCTCCTCACGTGCTTGTTTAGCATGGTCTGGATCGAGTCCATCACCGAGGTGGTCTTGGAGACGGTCACCAGCGGGTTCGTCCCCCTCTCCTTCGCCCTCACGTTCTGGACCTTGGCCGTGAGGCCTGAACGCACGAGGAAGGTGGCGATGTCGAGCAGGCCCACGAGGTTGGCCGCCTTGCCAGCGGGGTCGACCACGATGGCGTACCCCCAGCCGTGGTTGAGGATGCTCTTCAGGACGCTCTGGGCGTCGTCCTTCGGCCCGGCCAGTATCACCCGCATCTTCGAGTCCGCTATCTTGGTCTTGTAGAAGGTCGACCAGACGTTCCTCGGGTTGGTGAGGCGCAGGACATTGTACCCCAGGATGACGCCCGTGGGGGCGCCTCCCTTGTCCACGGCGACCACGCCTTCGACATCGAGCTGGGAGAGGTGGAGGCCGGCGGAGATGATGGGCTCGTCCTCGTCCACCTTGTAGAGCTTGCAGGGGGAGGCGTCCAGGATGCTCTGGATGGTGAGCCCCGAGATGAAGCCCAAGGTTTGCCGAAACTCCTGCGTTCAATATTTATCTGTTGGGAATTTGAAACACCAGGGCGCCGCGATTGGACCTTTCCCTGCTGATCCATCCAGCAATCGCGGCGAGCGCTGTCGTCGCCGTGGTCACGGCGTACCTCCTAAAGGCCAGGCGTAGGATGTACTTCCGGGCGCACTACGTCGCGGGCGCGCTCGCGTTCGGGCTGGCGATGCTGGCGTTCCCGGTGGGGCTCTACAAGGTGCTCACGACCGGCGGGGTGTCGGTGTACCCCGAGGCGCTTACCGTCCACACGGCCGACTTCTTCCTTGCGATAGGCCTCATCTCGGTGCAGGGCGGCCTGGGCGTCGGGATGCTCCTCCTGGGGAGGAGGAGGCAGGTCTACCGCACCCACAAGCGGGCCGCGAAGTACGTGCTCGGGATATTCCTGCTCCAGGGTGCCCTGGGGGTGCTCACGCTGTACGGGATACTCCCTGTCGTCTTCGGGCAGTGAGGAGGTCTCGCGGCCCCCTCAGAAATGGACCCGGACATCCGAGAGCTTATTACCGCAGGCATGAAGAACCATCTTGCAGATAATAGGAGGATTGCGCGCAAAGTGAGCAAGAAACGCGACTTTCTCGCTGTTTCGTTCGGTTTTCTGGCTCTGGCCATTTGCATTTCCCTGTTGGCGACCCCAGCGCATGCGGCCACCGCCACCGTGACGGTGAGCTGCAACAGCCCGGTCTACGTAGGGTCGACGACCAACTGCACGGTCACGGTCACGGGGACCCCCACCCCAACGGGCACAGTCGGCTCGTTCGGTACGACAGGCTCTGGCAACTTCTCCCCGTCTCAGTGCACCCTTTCCGGGGGCCCGGGGACCGCATCCTGCGGCGTGAGCTACACTCCGACCTCCGTCGCCGGCTCCCCCCACATGATAAGCGCGGTATACGGAGGAGACTCCAACTACGGCCAGACCTCGTCGAGCACCTCGGGCTCGGTCACGGTCAACCAGGCCATAACCAACGTGGGCGTCAGCTGCGCGCCCAATCCGGTCGGGGTAGGGTCGTCCACGGTCTGCACGGGAACCGTTACGGGGTACCAAGTCGCCTCCGATACGATCACGTTCACGCAGATGGGGAGTGGCAGTGGCATAACCTCGCTGGTGACGTCTCAGGCCCAATGCACCCTTGCGCCCGTCTCCTGTCAGGTCACGGTCATGACGAGCGGAGCGGGAGGCACGATCATCGGAGTATCGTATCCAGGAGACACCAACAACCAACCCAGCTATAACAGCGTTCCGTTTGTCATCTCGCAAGCCCAGAGCACACTGAACGTCAACTGCAACCCCGCCACGCTGGTCGTGGGGGAAGCCTCGACGTGCACAGCGAACGTCCTCGGCTATTCACCGACGGGAACCATCAACTGGCAGACGAGCGGGACAGGGCAGTTCTCCCCGAACCCTTGCACACTGGCAGCGGGCATATGCACCACGACCTTTACCCCCACGTCGGCGGGGACGGTCACCGCCCAGTATGCGGGAGACTCCAACAACATCGGCAGCCAGGGCAACTTCGCCCTCACGGTCAACATCAAGGGGGTCATCCAGGTCACTGTGGCTAACAACGGCCCCATCGTCAACGTGACCCTTTCTGGCTGCTCGGTCTCACCCACCACCTTTCCTGCCGACGGCGTGCCGCGGACTTACCAGGCAAGCTCCGGGTGCAGCGGCATCACCATGAGCCTCCCTCCTGCGAAGAGCACGTCCCAGTACCTCGCCTCGACAGGGGGGACCACTCTCGCGGTGGGCGCCTGCTCCTCGAGCTCGTGCCAGGCGACCTCCGCCCTGATCTACTTCCAGCTATACAACACGTTCCAGGCTTCGCCGAGCAGCCCGAGCTCCTGGAGCTCCTCGGGGACCATCTCTGTGACCGGCACGGTGCTTGGTAGCTCCGGAACGAGCATATGCGGCATCGTCGTATCTACCGGTGCCAACAGGTTCTCCTGCCAGGGTTGGACAGACTACGACACACCAGTCGTCCTGGGGACCCTTTCAGTGTCGACGACCCAGAGATGGGCGACGGCGCAGAGCACATTCACAGAGACCACTGGAGGAAACTCGGTGGCCGCGGACTACTACCTCCAGGTCTTGGAAAGCTTCCAGTATTCGGTCGCCGGCACGTCCACCGCGCCAGCCGCCCCGATACTGACCTACAGCTCGTTCGGCTCCACGGGGACGGCTCCGCTCGTAGGTTCGGTGACCTCGATATGGCTCGACTCTGGCACAAGCTGGTCGATCCCACCCGCACTGAGCGGTTCTTCCTCCACCGAGAGGTGGGAGACCGCCGTCACGACCGGGGCGGCCTCCGCGGGAATCACCGCCTCCATTCTCTATTACCACCAGTTCCTCGTCAACTTCACCTTCTCTGTCATAGGTAGCGGGAACGCCTACACGCCACCCTCCTCCTCGTACGTGGCTTTCGGCGTAGCGGCGAAGGGGACTGGGGGATGGGTCGACGCCGGCTCCCCGTACAACTATACCAACCCTCTCCCAGGTTCCGGCGCGCTCGAGCGCTGGTTCACCACCACCCCGACAGGGGTGGTGGCAGCGTCGACCAAGGTCTCCCCGTCGTACTACCACCAGTTCGCCTTCGTCCTCAACTTCACCGTCTCGGGAGGAGGGACATACAGCAACCCGAGGCTCAACTACTCGTCATTCGGCAGCGTCGGCCTCGCCCAGGTCAACGCGACCAAGGGGACATACTGGGTCGACGCGAGCACCCCATGGACGGTCAGCCAGCTACTGCCCAGCTCGTCGGCCTCGGAGAGATGGATCACCAAGCTGGACACCACCGGGACGGCGGCCGCCCCGGTGACCACCAATCTCCTCTACTACCACCAGTACCTGGGCACCCTGTCTTACAGCGTCAACGGCGAGGGAGGCTCGCCCCCGGTCCCCCGCCTGAACTACACACAATTCGCGACTCCTCAGCAGGTGCCGATCAACAGCGCCACCACCTACTGGATGGACTCGGGCTCTCCCTGGCAGGTGCCGCTGACGATACCGGGCGCCCACCAAGAGAGGTGGCTCTCGAACGTCACGACCTCGCAGGTGGCAGGGAGCGCCTTCAAGCTCGATGTACAGTACACGCACCAGTTCTACGTGGAGGTCGGCGTCAGCACGGCGGCGGGCGGGTCGGTGGGCAACATCGACGACTGGCACAACCAGTTCTCGCTGGTGGTGCTGAACGAGACGACGGCGAAGCTCTGGAACTTCGCCTACTGGCAGGGGATAACCTCCTTCTCGTACAACGGGACCTCGCTCAAGCCCACCCTCCAGGTGACCGGGCCGGCCAACGAGACGGCTATCTTCTTCCCGGGGCTCAACATCTCGACGGACGGCGCGGGAGGGGTGGCCTACTCGTTCGGGACGATCCACGGCACCGTCGCTCCTGGCACTAACGTCACGGTCTACCCCGCACCCGGCAAGAACATCAGCCTGACCGCCCTGCCCAACACGGTCGACATCCAGTTCGACGGGTGGTCTGGCCCCGACGCGGGTAGCCTGGTGTCCTCCAATGCGCTCGACCTCCAGACCTCGCTATCGATAGCTTCGCCCGGAGCGGTCCACGCGGGGTTCGCGGTGGACTACACCGACATCAGGACGTTCGCCATCGCTGCGATAGGAATCTTCATCGCCGCAGCGTACGTCCTCATCATCAGGCGGGGCTTCACCCCCAAGGTGCCTAGGGTCCCGCTAGGGAGACAGTAGAGAGCTTCCGGAGCGCCTCGGCCATCGGGGCGTTCGAGGTGTTGTCGCAGATGTACGCGAGCAGGTTGACCTGCCTCCTGACCTCCGCGTCGAGCTCGCCCTTGAGCTTGGCCAGCTCTGCCTTGCCCTTGTTCGAGATGACGTAGCGCCTCGCCGTCCCGCCCCGCCTGGGAAGCTCGACCACCAATTCCCCCTTCCTGAGCTCGTCGAGGAGGAAGTAGATCGAGCCGGGCCCGGGCTTCCAGACCCCCTGGCTGGTCTTCCGGATCTGCTCCTGAAGCTCGGCGCCTGAGAGCGACGACTCGGAGAAGAGCTGGAGGGTGACCAGCTTGAGGAGGCCGCGCGGCGCAGATATCATCGGCCGTCGAAGCTGGCCGTGGTTGGCTTATATGCGCTGACCAAGAGGGAGGCGGGCTCGGATGGCTCACCACTGCCTCTCTCACGTAAAGGACGTCGACGGGCTGTGTTCTGCGGCTCTCGTCCTCGCGGCGAACGGAGGGACGTTCGCGCTCACCGACTACGACGACATCCTGGACTCGCTCGACGCGGTCCCCGCCTCTGCGACGGCGCTCACGATATGCGACCTCGGCACGAACGCCTCGGACTTTCACGATTTCGTCGACAGGCTCCGCGGCCTGGCGAAGCGGATGCCCGTCACTTACATCGACCACCACTACCTGACGGACGAGGCGAAGAAGGACATCCTGGGGACGGGCGTCGACCTCAGGCACGACGTCAGGGACTGCGCCTCCGTCCTGACCTACCTGACATACAGGCCGAGCCTCCCAGAGTCGGCGCGGCTACTCGCCCTCTACGGGGCGGTCACGGACTACATGGACGGGAGCGCCGTGGCCAGCCAGATGATGGAGTCGTGCGACAGGCACTACGTCCTCTTCGAGTCCACGATGCTCGCCTACGCCCTAGCCAAGAACGCCAAGGAGGAGTCATACCCGCAGAACCTCGTGGAGGAGCTGGCGAAGATGGAGGCGCCCCACACCATCGCGGGGGTCGGCGAGGCCGCGCTGGAGCAGGCAGAGGTCGTCCGGCGCCTCGCGGAAGAGGTGAGGTCGAAGGGCACCCGCCTGGGAAACCTGGCCTACATGAAGACGAGCGAGAGCGCCACCGGGAACGTCGCGAAGCTCCTCTTGGGCGCCTTCGGGGTCCCGGTGGGGGTAGCATACAAAGAAAAGCCCGGAGGCACCGCCGAGTTCAGCCTCCGGAGCACCTCCGAGGGCAAGATCCATCTGGGCAAGGAGATCGGCGCGATAGCACAGAGGCACGGAGGGAGCGGGGGTGGCCACGAGAAGGCGGCCGGCTGCTCGGTTCCCCTCGGCGAGGTCCAAGGGTTGCTCAAGGACCTGTCCGACAGAATCGGCTCGGCGCGGTGAGGAGAGCCTCACTCCGAGGGAGGGGCGGGCGGGTCCGACTCGTCGGCCAGCCTCTTCAGCACCGAGTCCAGCAGGTCCATCTCACCCTCCGTGAGGACCGAGAGCGACCGCTTCACGAACTGCCTGTGTGCGTCCTCCCCCTTCGCAAGCGCGTCACCCCCCTTGGGCGTCAGCCCGATGATCACCTCCCTCCTATCCTGCAGGCTCCTCACGCGCTCGACGAGGCCGGCCTGCACCAGCTTGTCGACTATTCCCGTTATCGTTGGCTGAGACAGCAGGGTCTCCGTCGAGAACCTGTTCATCGGCGACGAGCCCACGTCCCGGAGGACCCGCAGGATCCTGAACTCGGGGATGGTGAGCCCCACGGTCAGGAGGTTCCTCTCGGCCGCCCTCTGGATCCGCTTCCACGAGTCCGCCGCCGACCTGAAGAGCTCGACCTGGTCGATCTTTTGGCCCTTTGCGGTCGCTCTCATCGCTCCCTCACTTGGACAGGCCAGGTTCGCCGGTCTCCCCGGCCCGAGGGACAGACTCGGCCACGGGGGCGATCTGCGGCGCGGGCTCTGCAGCCGCCACCGGGACCGCCTGCCTGGGAGCGCTCCTCCGCTTCATCCCGAACCAGCAGGCCGCCGCCCCGATGGCCGTGAGCGCGGACGCGATGTAGAAGGCGTCGTGGAGCGCGGTCATGAAGGCCGGGGCGATGGCGGTGGGGAAGAACGTCAGCCCCGTGAGGGTCGCCTGGGTCGAAGGCGAGAGGGCGCTCATGGTCGCCGCGGGTACCAGGGAGCCGAGCGGGTTGTAGCCAAGGAAGGCCGCGAACAGGGCGGCGGTCGGCGGAAGGTTGGTGAACGCCGAGCCGAGCTGGGGTGCGCCTGCAGCGGCCACCGCCTTTGTGAGAGCGGGCGCCAGGCTCGCTCCCAAGGCGACGAGGACGATGGAGAAGAAGACCGCGGTGCTGACGGTCATGCCCGTGTTCTGGACGGTCGCCCTCATGCCCGAGGCCGCCCCTCTGGTTTCAGGGGGGACGGAGTTCATTATCGACACGGTGTTGGGGCTGGCGAAGAGCCCGCCGCCGATCCCCATCACGAACAGTATCACAGCGAACTCCCAGAACAGAAAGTTGTACGGGAGGAAGGTCAAGAGCAGGAGGCACGCCGATGTGATCAGCATCCCCGCGGTGGCGAGCCCCCTCGCCCCGCGCTTGTCCGCTATCCTGCCGCTGAGAGGGCCCATCACGACGAACCCTATCATCATGGGCGTGATGTAGAGCCCAGACCAGAACGGCGTCGAGCTGTAGGAGTAGCCGTGCAGGGGCAGCCAGATGCCCTGGAGGAGTATGATCAGCATGATCTGGGTTCCGCCTCTCCCTATCGAGGCCACGAAGGAGGCGACGTTGCCCGCCCTGAAGGCCGCGATCTTGAAGAGGTCGAGCCTGAACATCGGGTCTTGCACCCGACGTTCGACGAACAGGAAGGCGACGAGCAGCCCCGCGCCTCCCGCCATCGAGGCGACAACCCATGGGTTGGACCATCCGAAGTAGGACGTCCCGTATGGGAGGAGGCCGTAGGTCACCCCTATCATGAGGAGGGTCAACCCTGCGAAGAAGGTCATGTTCCCCCAAGGGTCGAGCTTCTGGTTCCGCCTTATCTTGCCCACCTCCTTGAGCTTCAGGAACGCCCAGACGGTGGCGAAGCCCCCGATTGGGACGTTGACCAGGAAGATGTAGCGCCAGTTTATCGAGGCGAGGACGCCCCCGAGGGTCAGGCCGAGCATCGAGCCGGCCAGGACGGCGACCATGTTGATCCCGAGCGCCTGCCCCCTCTCGTTCTCGGGGAAGGCGTCGGTGAGGATGGCCACCCCGTTGGCGAAGAGGAAGGCGGCGCCCACTCCCATGACTATCCTGAAGACGATCAGCTCGAGCGCGCCTGTCGTCCCGGAGTTGGGGGTGAGGTAGCCCAGCAGCGATCCGATGGTGAAGACCGCGAAGCCGAGGTTGTACATCTTGACCCTCCCGTAGATGTCCGATATCCTCCCGAAGGTGACGAGGAGGGTCGCGGTCACCATGCTGTAGCCGAAGAGTATCCAGAGGAG
>DATJBB010000025.1:0-32659 GCA_035515635.1 Nitrososphaerales archaeon | reverse complement strand
TCAGGCGTCACCCCTGGACGTGTCGCGCTCTGCGCCTTCACCGTCGCGATGGTGGGCGCCCCTCTCGCCGTGAGGAAGCTGGTGCAGTAGCAATAAATACCGAAGCGTGAACCTCGGGCCATAGGACATATTTGAGATCGGCCGACCTGGTCATCAAGAACGGCAGGGTCGCCATCTCCTCTTCTCTCCGGAGCGTCGCCGTCGCTGTCTCCAAAGGAGGGGTCGCCTGGATAGGGCAGAATTCGAACGCCCCCAGCGCCGCTCGGGTCGTCAACGCCACCGGCCTCCTCGTCCTCCCGGGTGTCATCGACGTGCACGTCCACATGCGCGACCCCGGAGCGACCTACAAGGAGGACTTCCGGACAGGCACGGCTGCCGCAGCGGCAGGAGGGGTCACGACAGTCTTCGACATGCCCAACAACTCCCCGCCGACTACCGACGTCCGCGCCTTCATGGCCAAGGAGAGGTCGGCGCGCAAGGCGGTCGTGGACTACGCCCTCTACGGCGCGCTCACCGCGGGAAACGGGCCATATCTGCCCGAACTGATATCTTCAGGAGCGATAGGCTTCAAGTGGTACATGGCAGAGACGACGGGGAGGGTCCCTCCTCCTCCGGAAGAGGAGCTCAAGCGCGACCTCGCGACCCTCTCCAAGGCCGGGGCCAGACTCGCCGTCCACGCCGAGGACGACAAGACGGTCCAGGTCAGGATCTCCGAGCTCAAGGAGCTGGGGAGGAATGACCCGCTCGCCCACTACGACTCCCGCCCGGGAAAGGTCGAGGAGGTCGCGGTGAGGAGGGCGCTCGCCCTCGCCCGTGAAGCGCGGTGCGACATCCACGTCGCGCACCTGAGCAGCGAGGGAGGCGCTAGGGCGGTCAGGAAGGCAAAACTCGCGCGCTCTAGGGGTTTCACAGTCACGGCGGAGACCTGCCCGCAGTACCTCCTGCTCGACAAGGACGACTACGCGGACAAAGGGCCGATGATGAAGGTCAACCCATCGGTCAAGCGGAGGGCCGACAGACTCGCCCTGTGGCGGGCCGTCAGGAACGGTACGGTCGACATGATAGCGACCGACCACGCACCTCACACGCTCGCGGAGAAGACCTCCGGCGCTTCCATCTTCGAACAGCCGTCGGGCTTCCCCGGGCTCGAGACCTCGGTCGGCCTCATGCTCACCTGCGTCAACCGGGGCCTCCTCTCGCTCTCCAGGTACGTGCAGCTGACCTCCGAGGGGCCTGCGAGGGCCTGGAGGCTCTTCCCCAAGAAGGGAAGGATCGCTGTCGGCTCCGACGCAGACTTCACCGTCGTCGACCCCCGGCTCGAGTGGCGTGTCGACCCGGCGAAGTTCGTGAGCAAGGCGAAGTACAGCCCCTTCGAGGGCTTCAAGGCGAAGGGAGCCGCGGTATACACGATTGTGCGAGGGGCTGTGGTCATGGAGCGAGGCCACATCGATTATGGGCACAGGGGCGAGATGCAGAGGCCCCTCGCCAGAGGACGAGGCTGAAGGGCTTGGACGGCTACCGCCTCGCCCGTCCCTTCCTCTTCGCCCTTGGTCCGGAGACGGCCCACAACCTGGGGCTCAGCCTGCTGAGGTTGGCCTCCAGGATCGAGGCAGACCCGACGCCCGTCAAGACGGCCTTTGGCGAGCTCTCTAACCCACTGGGGATGCCTGCGGGCTATGACAAGACCGGGAGGCACCTCGCGAACCTCGAAAGGCTAGGATTCGGCTACATAGTCGCGGGGACGTTCACCCTGACTCCTTGGCCAGGGAACCCCAAGCCCAGGGTAGCGAGGAACCCCGGAGAACGGTCGCTAGTCAACGCCCTCGGATTCCCCAACCCCGGCGTGGACGACTTCATCCGGAGCCTGTCGCGACGGCCCCCAACCAAGGTCCCCCTCCTCGCCAGCATAAGCGGGAGGACCATAGACGACATCCTGGGCTGCTACTCGAAGGTCCAGCCGCACGTCGCAGGAGTCGAGCTCAACCTGAGTTCACCGAACACGCCGAACCTCAGGGACCTCAGAGAGCCCGCCGCCTTCGAGGAGCTGGCCCAGGCGATGAGGAGCTCCAAACGGAGGCCGACCTACCTGAAGACCCTGCCCTTCGTCGACCCCGTCCAGTTCGAAGGCGTCCTGGCGATGGCCAAGAGATGGGAGTCGCTCGGCTTCGAAGGCGTGACCGCATCGAACTCCCTGCCCGTCAAGGACGACCGCCTCGCCGTCGGGATGGGAGGGCTCAGCGGCCCGCCCCTGCTCGAGCGCACCAAGGAGGCGGTCTCGAGGCTTAGGGAGTCGGTCGGGAAGGGGTTCGAGCTTAACGCATCCGGAGGGATCAGCAGCCCCGAGGACGCGGCCGCCCTCCTCCGCCTGGGCGCGGACACCGTCCAGGTTTTCACCGCGCTCGTCTACCAGGGGCCTTCCCTGGTCAAGAGCATCCTCACCGACCCGGAGTTCAGGAGAGCGGCCTCGGCCTAGGTCAAAAGTCCCAAAGGTCGACGAACCTGTCCGCGGCCAGGTCAAGCAGGTTGATGTGGAAGAAGGCCAGCAGCCTGAGTGCCTCCTTTTGGTCGCTGACCTCGAAGAGTATCCTCCCGTCTGCGTTCATCGACCGCTTCACAAGCTGGACCTCGCCGAGCAGCGAGGTGCACTCGCTGACCGTCCCCCTCCTGAGTGCCGTGCGCTCCGAAATCTCTGCGTTGGAGAGGACCCTGGAATGGCCTTCCGCGAGCGCCTGGAGCACCCTGCGGGAGTTCCTGCTCTGGAGGACGGCGTAGATGGCCTTCATCCCCTCGGCCGTCCCGGCGGGGAAGAGCCTCTCGTACCTCCCGTAGCGGGCGCTGAGTATCTCGCCGTCCCTCACGAGGCTCCCGACGTGGTGCCTGGTGGTGCTGAAAGAGGCGCCCAGGATCCTCTGAAGCCGCCTTACATGTATCCCCGGGGAGAGGGAGACTATCCTCTTGGCCTGGGCCCTGTACGAATCGGTGCTCGGGCTCGTCACGCCTCCGAGCCAGCTCCCTCAAGGGCCCGGTCAGACGACGTTGAGCTCTCCTCCCTGGAGGTACACGTGTATCGGGCTGAAGACGCTGCAGTAGATCAGGAAGGTGCCCGTCTCGTTCGCAAGGAAACTCACGTTGAACACCGCGCCCGGCGCTATCGTCTCGGTCTGGCGCTCCAGGTAGTGGTCGACCTGGAAGCCCACCGACTGGGAGTACGTGTTGCAGAGGGTTATCCTGACGTCCGTTCCTCTGGTGACGTCGAGGACAGGCCAGCTCCTCACCGGGGCGCCGTGGGCGATGCTGTCGTTGTATCCGAGCGAGCTCGCGATGATCAGGAAGCCCCCTGCCTGCCTGTCGCAACCTGGGGGCAGGACGGCCAGAGCGCGCGTCCCCGACCCGGCAAAGTAGGCCACCGGCGCAAGGGCGGAGACCGAGACAATCGCCACCCCGACCAGGGCCAGGCCACGCCTGCCGAGGCGGGGCGACCACGCGAGCCCCGCGAGGATGCTGAGGACAGTGGAGAGCCCGAGTGACGGGACGAGGTACTGCTCCAGGAAGGGGAAGAGCGCGGCCGGGGCACCCGTGGAGAATACCACCGCCACCTCCGCGGCCGATGCAACGAAGAAGAAGACGAACGCCATCATGAGGAGCAGGTACCGCCCCTCGGGCCTCCTCCGGTACGCCCTGACCGAGACCACCATTATGCCAGCCGAGATAATCGCTGCCGCGGCCTCGACCACCTCCCCGAAGTAGGGCGCGAACGGGCTCAACCGCCCACCCGGAGGCCAGGTCGCGGATAAGGCTGGCGCGTTTTCGGCGTTTGAGCCACAAGGCCTAAAATAGGTTTTCGTGCGCTCGACAGCGATGCTAGGTTTCGCGGTGACACTCGGCGCGACGATAGCCTCCTTCATCATCCCCTCATTCATCGGTCTCCTGCTGATCTCCGCGGCCGCACGCTTCGTAGGCCCGAGGTACCTCGCCGCCTTCGCCGTCGGCCTCTACATGTGGTTCTACTCGGACACGATCGGAGACGCCTCCCTCCTGGGAGTGAGCGAGGGCTTCACCGGAGGCATCTGGCACGTCGCCCTTTGGGCATGCTTCGCCGTCGGCGTCGTCGCCCTCTTCTCTCTGGACGGCTCGATGTTCGAAGCGGGAACCTCCGGGGAGAGACTCGGAATGGCCGTACCCCTCCTGGTGGCGGTGGCCGTCGGGTTACACGGGTTCGGGGAGGGCGCCTCGATCGGCGCCACCGCCGCGGCGACCCCCAGCACCAACCTTGCCGACGCCTTCGGAGGCCTCTCCGCCGCCGCTGCCTTCCTGATCCACAAGTGCCTCGAGCCAATGATGGTCGGAGCGGCCTACTGGGTGTACGCGAGGGACCGCGCGGCCACCCAAGGGGGCCTCCTCAAGGACATTGCAATCCTGACATTTGCGTTCTCCCTCCCGGGCATAGTCGGGAGTGCCACAGCCTACTACCTCGTCCAGGCGTTCCCTGGCGCCGACTTCACCTACGTCTTTGCCCTCGGGCTGGGCGCCTCCATCTACGCGGCGTTCAGGCTGGCGAGGCCGATGTTCCAGGGCCCGGCGTCTAGGTCTGATGCAGCCAAGATAGCGCTCTTGGTCGTCCTCGGGTTCACGTGCCTTTATCTTGCGGCCCTCCTCCATTCGTGAGGGGGTCCTCACTTGAACGTGAACAGGCGGATAGCACTAGCGCTCCTCGCGGTCGTCCTCCTCGGGGCTGCGGCCACCGCGGCGCTCTACGTCGCGAGCGAGGGAGGGACCTCCTACACCGCTGTCCTACCCCAGGGCTGCGCAAGACCTCCCGGCGGCTTCCTTATCATCGCGAGCAACACCGGCTACAACGACAGCATCGGCCACGGAGCCCCTGAGAAGAACTGGCCGGTGGTCGACGTCCACCAGGGGCAGAACGTCACCATAGTGGTGTGCAACATCGACGTCCAGGCCCACGGGTTCCAGATAACCCACTACTACGACAAGTCCGAGGTCACCATCGTCCCAGGCCAGGTGATCAGGGTGAACTTCGTGGCCGACCAGGTCGGCTCCTACAGCATCTACTGCGAGATCTTTTGCTCGATCCACATCTACATGCAGAGCGGCCTGCTCAACGTCACCTAGTCTTCGTTCCGGTCAGGGCTTTCGGTGTGGCGAAGGAACGTCCTAGCGGCCCATATCAAGACGAGCGGGATCAGCCACGCGTAGTACCTGATCGGATCGCCGTTGGGCATCTTCGCCGCGTAGAACACCGGGAGCGCCGTCACCCCGAAGACCAGCCCTCCGACGAACCAGCTCACCCCCTCGATTCGGTAGTGCCTTATGAGGGACTTTGGTATCAGCTTCCTCTCCTCGTCGGCGAGGGTGAGCGTGAAGCCGCCGAGTATCCCGAACATCGCGCCCAGGTCCAGGGCGTAGAGGGTGCTCGTCGCGTCCGCGAACGCCCTCAGGTCGGTCACCGTCGTCGGGGCGTTCCTGATGAGGTTGAACAGGAAGGGCTCGATCGAGACGCAGAACAGCAGGGCGATGTTGAGGTTGACGACCCTCCTCTCCTCCAGGGGGAAGACGGACATTATCCTCGTGTACCTTATCCACATGGTGATGAGAAGAAGGAAGCTGAATCCGAAAGTCGCGATGTCGTTGTAGACCCCCCGGACGCTCGTCGGCGGGGTGCTGACGAGCGATATCGCCCCGACCGAAAGGGCGAGCCCGAAGATTAGGTCTGCTAGCGACTCTATCCTGGGGCGAGGCCTCTGGCCTTGTTCCGATTCAGTCAGGTAGGGGTCTCGTCCACTCGGGCGGAGCGAGGCTTAAAGCTATCCGCCAGCTTCGCGGGGCTGTTTCCATTCCTGAGAATCGCGTCGGCCCAATAAATACGCCCCGAGGCGTCTTCCGACCAATCGAGCTGTCCGTGCACGTCCACCAGTGAATGGCTGAGGAAGCTTGCGAGGATCGTCGGGCTCTTCGTGATGCTCCTCCCCCTCGTGCTCGTCCCGGCCTATTTCTTCGTCGCGACCGAGATCCCCCACAGCGCTCCTCCGCCTGCCAACGGCGCGCTGTCCCTCTCCCCCGCCGTCCCGATGGTGGCGCCGGGCCAGATACAGAACTACTCGACACTCACCCTCCGCGTCCCACCAAGGTCCGCGGCCGCGACCACCCTCTCAGCCGTCTCGCCGGAGGGGTTGGACTTTCAGGTACCGGCGACGCCGATCCCTCCCGGCCAGAACGCCACCGTCCCCGTCTTCATCAGCGCTTCCCCGGCCATCGCCGCAGGCACGTACGAGGTCTCGGTGGTGGAGACCCAGGGAACCTCCACCAGGAACCAGACCTTCGAGGTCAAGGTCGTCCCTGCCCTGGTGGTGATGCAGGCGGTCGCCTTCCATCCGCCCGTCCTCAACGTCACCACTGGAACGACGGTCTACTGGATCAACCTCGACTCGACCATCGGGTGTTGCGATCCGGGATACCACGACGTCTCCCTGCAGGGCGGCGGGATGAACGTGACCTCGCCGATCCTGAGGCGGCTGGACACCTGGAGCTACACCTTCCAGGCGCAAGGACAGTTCTACTACTACTGCACCATCCACCCCTGGATGGTCGGGACCGTGGTCGTCCAGCCCGCGGCATGAGCCGCCTCCAGGCCCAGGTGCACGCCTTATCAAGCGGGGACGCGCCTCCGCCTACGCATTGGGCGAGGTCCTCCTCGGCACCTCCGGGTGGTCGTACAAGGAGTGGGAGGGGCCCTTCTACCCCAAAGGGGAGAAGAAGAAGCTCACCTTCTACGCCAAGCTCTTCAAGACGGTCGAGATCGACTCCACGTTCTACGCCTACCCGACCGCCGGCATGGTCCTGGGCGCGACCAAGAGCACCCCTCACGACTTCTCGTTCAGCGCGAAGCTTCCCAAGCTCATCACCCACGAGAAGTCCCTGGACCTCGAGAAGGGAGTCAAGGAGGACCTCTTCAGGTTCCTCCACCTGTTGAAGCCGCTGTTAGACGACGGGAAGCTCGGGCCCCTCCTCGTCCAGCTCCCGCCGAGCTTCGCGTACAGAGGAGGATACAGGCGGCTGGAGGCGTTCCTCGGCGCCCTGCCCGGGGACCTCTCGTTCGCGGTCGAGTTCAGGAACAGGTCTTGGCTGGGCAAGGGAGACGCCCTCGACCTCCTCAGGAGCCACAACGTCGCGTCCACCACCGTGGACGAGCCCCTCCTCCCCCCGGACACCACAACCACCGCCGACTTCGCGTTCCTACGCTGGCACGGCAGGGGCGAGCGCCCATGGTACAACTACCGCTACCGCCAGGACGAGCTGGAGGGGTGGAAAGAAAAGGTCGAGGCCATCGCGGCCAAGACGAAGAAGGTCTACGGGTACTTCAACAACCACTTCCGGGGATACGCCGTCGAGAACAGCCTCCAGATGATGGAGATACTCGGCTCCTCGACCCCGGCGCAGACGAGGGCGCTCGCCCAGGTCGCCTCGCGCATTGACGAGGCCCTCGGCAAGGGCCAGGGCACCCTCCTCTAGGCGCCGGCCTCGCCCTTCGAGAGGTTTAACCAAGCGGCCGCGGGACGCCGCGCGCAGGAACTTGCCCCCCGACGACCGCGCCTCGCTCGGCCGACTCCTCGACCCGAGGAGCATCGCGGTCGTCGGAGCGTCGAGGAACAGGAACAAGATAGGCAACCTGGTCTACAGGAACCTCGCGGCCACATTCAAGGGCAGCCTCTACGCCGTCAACTCGAGCGGGGGGAAGGTCGAGGGTCGCACGGCCTACGAGTCCCTCGACCTCATCGACGGCGAGGTCGACCTCGCCGTCGTGGCCGTCCCCCGAGACGCCGTCCCGAGCGTCATGTCCGCGGCGGCGAAGAAGGGGGTCAAGGGCGCGGTGGTGATTACCTCGGGGTTCAGGGAGGTGGACGAGCACGGAGCCGCCCTGGAGGAAGAGATCAAGAGGATAGCCGCCGAGGGCGGGGTGAGGATTTTCGGCCCGAACGTACTGGGGCTCATCACCCCCTCGTTCAACGCGACCTTCGCCTTCACGGACGTCCCCCGGGGAAAGGTAGCCCTGGTCGCCCAGAGCGGAGGCCTCGGGATGTACATGCTGGAGTGGGCCGAGCGCAGCAGGACCGGGATCAGCTACTTCGTGAGCCTCGGCAACCAGGCCGACGTCTCCGAAGCCGAGGTCCTGGAGTTCCTCGCCGAGGACCCGAAGACGGGCGTCGTCTTCGTCTACCTCGAAAGCGTGAGCGACGGCCAGATGTTCCTGGACAAGGTCCCGAAGGCAACGAGGATCAAGCCTGTCATCTTCCTCAAGGGAGGGATGGGCAAGAAGGCCTCTGAGGCCGCCCAGACCCACACCGGGAGCCTCGCTGGCTCCGCCGACGTCTTCAGGGCCGCGGTCAACGCCGTGGGCGGGATGCTCGTCGAGAACCTCGAGGACTCCCTCAACCTGGCAAAGCTCCTCACCGGGGAGGAGGAGATCAAGCCGGACGTGCTGGTCGTCACCAACTCCGGAGGCCACGGGGTCATCACGGCAGACGAGGTGGAGCGGGGCCGCCTCCAGCTGGTCGTCCTCCCGGACGAGGTCAAGGCCGGCCTCTCCGCCTTCCTCCCTCCCCACATCCGCCCGAGGAACCCCCTCGACCTCTCAGGCGACTCGACCCTCGACAGGTATGTCAGGGCCCTCTCCGTGGTCCAGGACCTGGACTGCACGAAGCTGGTCCTGGTCCAGTCCCTCCCCATCCTGAGTTGCGTAGAGGTCGCGGGGGCGATCTTGCGCTTCAAGGGCAAGAGCGTGATCGGGGTGATGATGGGGACAGACGAGGACGAAGGCTCGAGCCTCCTAGACCGCAGCGGGATCCCTAACTTCAAGTTCCCGGAGGACGCCGTCAGGGCGATAGTCCACTACGCCGCCCGGCCAGTCGCCAGGACGAAGGTGCGGACCGCCCGGCCCCCGCCGGCGGCGCGCCGCCTCGTGTCTGGGAAGCGCTTCCTGAGGGACACCGAAGGACTGCGCCTGATGGAGCTCTACGGGGTCAAGGTCCCGCGGTACGAGACCGTCGCGACGGCGGGGCAGGCAGCCCAGGCGGCCGAGAAGATAGGCTACCCAGTTGTGATGAAGATCTCGCCCGACGAGCCTGTCCACAAGACAGAGCTCAACGGGGTCATCGCCAACGTGGCGGACCGCACCAGGGCGAGGGAGGCCTTCGCCGCCCTCTCCAGGATCACCCCGAGAGTCCTCGTGGAGGAGCAGGTGAGCGGCCTCGAGGTCTTCCTCGGCGGGCTCCTCGACCCCACCTTCGGCCAGACGGTAGTCGCATCAGCGGGAGGGGTCTACGTAGAGGTAATCGGGAGACCGTCCCACAGGCTCGCGCCCGTCGACGCCGACGAGGCCGACGAGATGCTGAGAGAGAGCAGGGTCCACGACATGCTCACCTCCCGCCGTAGAGGGTACGACGAAAAGTCGCTCGCCAAGACCCTGCGTAGGCTCTCGAGGATAATGGTCGACCTGGACGTGAGCCAGGCTGACCTCAACCCCGTCATCGTCAACGCCGAAGGGGCCTTCGCCGTCGACGTCCGGGTCATCCTCAGAGTGCCCTAGGCGTTCTTCTTGCTCCGCCTGGCAGAGGACCGGCGGGCGACCCCAACCCTCTTACCCCCGACGACGAGGAGCGAGAGCGCGCCATCCTGATCCATCGTCGCCGAGAAATCCTCTAGCGACCTCTCGCCATTCGGGCCTTGGATCTTCAGGAACCCCTCGACCGTCCTCCCCTCGACCCGGCGCACCTGGACCCTCACCAACCTCCTCCCTCGGAGATACTCTCCGAGGGCCGTCCTCACGGCCCCCGGCACCGAGCCCGAGTCGTCCGACCCTCTCTGATCCTCCCTCTTCGCGGGGAGCTTGCCCGACGTGGATACCATCACCCTGCTTTCACTATCACTGTACCGACCATCCACGGGTGATAGACGCAGTGGTATTGGTACGTGCCGGGCGTCGTGAAGGTGAAGGTGAAGGACTGGCCGGGCGCGACATTTCCCGAGTCGAAGCTCGCGTCGTCGGCCGTCACGGTGTGAGGGGCGGAGTCGTTGTTGACCCACTTGACGGTGCTGTTGATGCCGACGACCACCGTGAGCGGGTCAGGCTGGTACGCCTTACCAATCGAAGTGTTCCCGCCAGACCCTGGGATCATGCTCACGGTCACCGTCGAGCCTCCCGAGGCGCCCGACTGGCCGGCCGAGGCCTTCGCCCCGTATGCCGCGTTGGGCAGGACGGTCAGGTAACCGACCATCCCTATCTGAGCGTGGTAGGTGCAGACAAACTCGTAGACTCCCGCGTACTTGGCGACGAACGAGTAGGTCGCCGTCACGTTGCCCGGGGTCCCCGTCACGACAACGCCGGGAGAGTTGTTCGTCGCGTTCGTGGTGAAGGTCTGCTGGGTGAGGTCGTTGATTAGGCCGGGGACTGTCGCGTTGATCACTATGTTGTACGGCGGCCCGATCACAAGGTCATGTGCGACCGTGTCGTTGTCGATGAGGATGAACTGGACCGTGTCGCCCTGGTTCACCACCGGGAACGCCGGCTCGAACCTGTCCTGGTGGGCCGACGGCGAGAGGTACCAGGTCTCGATGATCTGCCTGACCGTCGTCGTCTGGTTCATGAGCGGCAGAGGCCCGGTGGGGGTGGCGGCCGTCACCGTCGTGTGGCTGCCGGTCTGGGTCGCGAGCTCCGACTGCAGACTGGTGATCTCAGTGGAGTTGGACATCGTTGCGGTGACGTACGAGAGGGTGAGCGTTCCGAAGACCAGGAGGAGCGCGACGAGCGCCCCTTCAAGGTTGGTTATCCCCCGTCTCGTTTCCCTCCCTGCCCTGGTTTCCATGTCCACGTGGAAGCGGCCGTGAGCTATAAGTTGTGGCCTGTACGTTCTCCCCCAGCCCGCATAGCCTTATGTACAATTGCCCATTCCGGCCCTCATGGCGAGGACGAACATCGCTGTCGACGAGGAGACGGCAGACCTGTTGGCCGACGAGGCCGCAAAGGAGAACAAGAGCCTCTACGCTCTCACCAACGAGGCCCTGACGGCGGTGCTCAGGGTATGCGAGTACGGTGGGACTCCGAAGGACGTCTACCCCTCGTGGCGCTGGGCCAGAATCCTGAGGGACACAGACGCTATCCCCCTCCCCGGAGGCTTCATGGAGAAGCTCATGCAGAAGGCCTACCAGACGGACAAGGACTGGCTCCTCAAGGAATGGTTCGATGAGGGGAAGAGGGTCGGTTCCTACCTCCACATGTACGCCAACGAGTTCGAGCAGCTCATACCGAGGGTAGGTGAGCTTCAGGGCCTCCTCCCGGTGAAAAGGGTCGAAATCGAGAGGAAGGAGGAACAAGACCGCGTAAACATACTCATCCGAGTAGTTGGCGCGGGATTCTCGCTCGAATCCACCACCTGCACCGAGCACTTTGTCATGGGCGTTCTTTCGGCCTTCCCCTTCAGGATAGTGAGCAACAGGATCTCCGAGGGGATGATCGAGATCTCCGCCGTCGAAGACAAAAAGTCCGGTCGCTAGCCAAAAGGCCGCAGGGTGGTGTCTACACCTGTAGACGGCCTCCCCCTTCGGCTCAACAAACGTACAATCTGGGTCTAATAGCTCGGCCGCCTCTAATCGCTCAGGTGATTGAGATGTCGCAAGAAACGATACCGCTGGACAAGGGGAGAGGCGCTGAAGAGGCTTGGAGGGGGCGACTTGACTCCCGGTTCCACGAGACGCTCGAGGGAAGGCCCCACGACGGCCAGCAGACTCTGACCCACGGCTTTGAGAGTTCCTGCTCTATCCTCCGCGCGCTGGGCGACGACTCGTCCCGCAGGATTCTCGCTGCGGCAATTCCCAGCGGGAAGACCGTTGAAGAGATAGGCGCCGAGGAGAACCTGCCCCTGAGCACGTGCTATAGGAGGATCCGGGAGCTCCTCGACGAGGGGCTGATGGTCATGGAGAGGCTCGTCGTGACCAAGGCCGGGAAGAGGTACGCAATCTACAGGACTGCCTTCTCCGAGGTCAAGGTACGGTTCGCCTCGGGAGGCGTGGAGATCCAGGCGGCGCCGAACCTGGAGGTCATCGAGAAGGTCCGCGCCAAGTATCTAGAAGCCCAAATCCAGACGGACAGCCAAGCCGTAGACTTTTGGCGCAGCGCCGTCCCCTGAGCAGAGGTCAAATACCCCGACCACTCCGGGCGAGGACGCGTTGAGGGGCCAGGCAGCGGACGACTACACCAAGATCGTCATCGGCTACGACGGGTCCGACAACGCCAAGAGGGCTCTTGCGAGGGCCGCCGGCCTGGCCAAGGCCACCGGCGCCTCTCTCCGCGTCATCGTCGCGGTCAACACAATAGTCCCGATGTACGGAACCACCGCCCCCTACTATCCCGCAGACTACGCTGACGACGTCATCAAGGAGGGCAAGAGGCTCCTCGCCGAGGCGATGGACGCCGCGAAGGAGGAGACGAAGAACGCGACCGGGAGCGTCCTCGACGGCCACCCTGCCGAGATGATACTCGACACCGCCTCGCGCGAGCACGCCGACCTGATAGTCCTCGGGAGGAGAGGAATCTCGGGTGTGGAGAGGTTCCTCCTAGGAGGGGTGTCATCCTCTGTCGTCGACCATTCAAAGTGCGACGTGCTAATAGTAAAGTGACCCCGCCTCCCTCCTCCCGGATCCTCATAGCCCTCGGCGGGAACGCGATCCTGCGCAAGGGAGAGAAGGGGACGGCGGCCGAGCAGCTCGACAACGTCCGCATCGCCTGCCGCCACGTCGCGAGGATCGTGCGACGAGGGCACAGCGTCGTCCTGACCCATGGGAACGGACCGCAGGTGGGCGACATCCTCCTCAAGGACGAGCTGGCAAGGCGGACACTCCCGCCGATGCCCTTGGACGTCTGCGGGGCCGAGTCCCAGGGAATGCTGGGATACATGATCCAGCAGTCTCTGAGGAACGAGCTCGCCGCGGCGGGTCTAAGAATGGACGTTGCGACAATCCTGACGGAGACGGTGGTCGATCCCGCAGACCCCGCGTTCAGGAAGCCGACCAAGCCCATAGGCCCTTTCTACACCAGGGCCGAGGCGGCCCGTCTGAAGGCGAAGGGCTGGACCCTGGTCAATGACAGCGGGAGAGGCTACCGGAGGGTCGTGCCGTCGCCCCATCCTCTCTCGATGGTCCAAGGGAACGTGATCCGGGAACTGCTCGACGCCGGAGCCGTGGTGATTGCGGCGGGCGGGGGCGGCGTGCCCGTGACCGCAGGGGGCGAGTCCCGGGGGGTTGAGGCTGTCATAGACAAGGACCTCGGTGCTGCCGTGCTGGCCTCCCTGGTGGGGGCCAGGATCCTGCTGATCTTGACCGACGTGGACGAGGTGTACATCGACTACAAGAAGGAAACGCAGCGCCCCCTCGAAAGGATGGTCCTCAAGGATTGCGAGCGGCTCCTCAGGGCAGGCCAGTTCGCCGCCGGGAGCATGGGGCCGAAGGTCGAGAGTGCTATCGCCTTCCTCAGGTCGGGGGGAAGGCGGGCGATAATCACTTCGTTGGAGAAGGCCGAAGACGCCCTCGACGGCAAGGCCGGTACCACCATCCGCCCCTGACCTCTCTAGGATGCCTGGGCGACACTGAAAGGAGGCTAGCTCGCGCCGGAGATGTGGAGCATCTGCTGCCGGAACTTTTCGGCGGCCGCCTCGTTGAGCTCGGCGTAGACCATGATCCCAGATGTGTCGGAGACCATCTCGACGCTCTTGAACGTGCTCCTGTATGTGGCGTACCTCTTGCCATCGCCGGTCACGAAGATCCTGTCGACCACGAGGAGACCCTGTTCTACGAGCTCGTGGATCTTCCTGTAGCAGGAGCTCATCGGTATCGCCTGCTCCTCGCTTATCTCGTTGGCCTTCTTGGCGCCTGACAGAGCCGAAGCAAGTATCCTCCTTGAGGGCTCGTCAGCAAGCGCCCTCAGAGCACCAGCCGCCAGGACCCCGCCCAGGACCATCACCCCTTCCCTCCCCGCCGGACTAGGACTCAGTTGGGACATGTTCTCGGCTCAACGCAGGGCGGATAGTTATATGACGAGGAGGTACGGACTGCAACGGAACCTCCGCCTCCGGACGAACTTGTAGCGAACTGCAACTTCAGAGGACCGACCGGGGGCACTTATGGAGCCAACATAGACGACGTCAGAAAGTCTTATAATAGAACGCAGGAGGTTTGCTCCAGTCGTGACGGTATCTGAAAGAGAAGACTGTGACCGTTTCTTTCAGAATCGGCGAAAAGGCGTTCAAAGCCCTACAGAATGAAGCGAAGAAGAACAACACGAGCCTGAACACCCTCGCAAACCAGCTTTTCACGGCCTACGCCGAGTACGACAGGTTCCTCCAGAAGTTCAGGATGATCAAGGTCTCGAACCCCACGTTCAAACTGATCCTCAACGCGGCGACAAAGGAGGCCGTCGTCGAGGCGGGGAGGCACGCTGGTTCGAGCATCCCTATCACCTTCATATTGGCCAGGACCGGGGAGATCAACGCCACCAACGCTGTGGAGTACCTCAGGATGATGGGCACCTACGCGGGGCTCTTCGACTACAGCGAGCTGAGCGGCACCGGAAAGACATCTCTCACCCTCACCCACGACCTGGGGGCGAACGGGAGCCTCTTCCTGGCCAGCTATGTGGAAGCGCTCTTCAAGGAGGTAGGAAAGCCGTTCAAGGTGACCAGCCATGAAAACGGGGTCACCGTGGAGCTTTGAGCCTGGCGCCTCAGACAGCACCAAGATTGCCGAAGGTCTATTGCAAGTAGCTACGATAGATACGTCCTCAACATATAGCTTGTACCGACCATGGGTCCCACGGGGCCTTGACAATCGAAACGGGAGTCCTCATCGTTACGCTCGAAGAAGGCGCCAGAATCCATGGAATCGAGCTGCGCGTAAAGCAGATAGACGGGGTCGTAGACGTCGAGTACAACCACATCACACGGAAGCTCACGGTCCGCTATGGCGCCGCCGGCTCTGACAGAGACAGGGTGAGGCTGGAGCTGGACAAGGTCCTCGGTAGGAAGAAGGCAAAGGGGAAGCGGCCGGCGCGGCCCTCCTGAGGCTCGCCCGGTCGCGCCGTCCAAGGGCGGGCCCACGGCCGCTCGATTACCGTTAATACGCCTCCGCCGGTGACCCGGGTACATGAACAGGTACACGGCGACCTGGGGCCTCCTCCTTGCCGCGAGCGGGTTGGTGATGCACCTCCTGCTCACCGCCCTGGGTGAGGAGACCTTCTTCATGGCGGCCGTCTACCTCCCGCCAGCCCAGGTCGTCTCCTACTGCATCGTCGCGGCCGGCGTCCTGCTGTTCGCCTCGGGCCTGGCGACAGAGCGGCCCAGGTACTTCGGGGTGAGCGCCGAGACCGCGTCGCGCTATTTCGGGCGGCTCGCCCTCGTGAACGGCCTCGCGGCCGCCGTCTTCGCCGCGCCGATGCTCGTCCCCTCCCTCGAGTTCCCCATACTCCTGACCGAGTGGCCCGGCATCTACATTGTCATCGCGTACACGTCCTTCCTGGTGGTCGGTGTCCTGGGGACCCTCGCCTGGAGCGTGATGTACCGCCTCGCCCCGTCTTTCTTCTTCCGCGACTTCTTCGACCGCAGGTCCGTCCTCGTCCAGATCGTCCTCTTCGAGGCGGCCATCTACACGGTCTCGACGGTGCTCTTCCTCGCAGGGTATAGAGGGGCCTCGCTTGTCGACCAGGGGCAGGTCGGGAGCATCTTCGTGGGGGCCTCGATGGAGTTCTCGGACATCCCGGCGGCGGTCTCGATCTTCCTTCTCATCGTGAGCGTGCTCCTCGGGGCGCTGACAATCCTGACCGGGAAGCCGGTGCAGGGAGAGGTTTGAGGTTGGCCGTCGGTTTCCAGCCTTGAGAATCGCCCCCACCGCTTAATATGGGATACGAGACGAATTCCGCAAGTGGTCCTGGTAGGATTGGTCGACTCTAGCACCTCAGGGCAGGTTGCATCCTCAGAGGAACGTCCGCTCCCCCAGCCTCCCGAGGAGGTCCTGAAGATAGAAGGCCTCACGAAGAGCTTCGACAGGAAGACCAACGCCGTCGACAACGTCTCGTTCACAGTCTTCCAGGGAGAGATCTTCGGGTTCCTAGGCCCCAACGGGGCTGGGAAGAGCACTACCATCAACATGCTCACCACCATCCTCCGTCCTACGACGGGCAGAGCCACGGTCTGCGGCCACGACCTGATCAGAGAGCAGACTGCGGTCCGGCGTTCCATCGGCGTCGTGCCCCAGGAGTCGACCGCCGACGAGGACCTGACCGGAATAGAGAACGTACTGCTCTGCGCCGACTTCTACGGGATCGGGAGGTCGATCTCCAAGCCGAGGGCCCAGGAGCTCCTCGAGCTGGTCGAGCTCTCCAAGGAGGCCGAGAGGAAGGTAATTACCTACTCGGGCGGGATGAAGCGCAGGCTAGAGCTGGCCTGCGGCCTGATCAACCGCCCAAGACTCCTCTTCCTTGACGAGCCCACCCTCGGGCTCGACGTCCAGACCAGGGCAGCGGTGTGGGATTACATCCGGAGGCTCAAGGACGAGTTCCGCATGACCCTCTTCATGACGACTCACTACCTCGACGAGGCAGACAACCTGTGCGACAGGATAGCCCTCATCGACCACGGCAAGATACTCCGGGTGGGCTCCCCCAGCGAGCTAAAGGCTAGCCTTGGGGGCGACATCATCGAGGTCGAGGTCCAATCCGATCCCTCCGACCTCTCGCAGGCGATCGCGACCATCCCGAACGTGGTCGAGGTCAGGAAGTCCGACTCGGACTATAGGATCAAGACGAAGCTGGGCGAGGAGACGGCTCCCGCGATCATGGATGCCCTCAGGCTCGCCGGCGCCAGGGTCACAAAGATCTCGATCTCAAAGCCGTCACTGGACCAGGTCTACCTCGAGTACACGGGACGCTCCATCAGGGAGGAGCATGCGGAGGCCGGGTCCGCCACCCCCCGGAAGGGGATGATGGGCATGAGGAGAAGGAGGTAGGGGCGATGGCACAGCAGGAGACCGAAGCCCAACGGGCGGCCAACCATCCCTCCCTCTCCACACTCGAGAGAGAGGCTCCCGTCAACGAGAGCCCCCTCCACGGCATCTGGGCCCTCACCAACCGGGACCTCAAAAAATGGTACAAGGACTCCCTCATGCTCCTCCTCTCACTGATACAGCCGGTCCTCTGGCTGGGCCTCTTCGGCAAGGCTATGAACTTCGGAGCCATCTTCACAGGAAGCTCGTTCAACATCCCTGGCCTCAACATCCCCAAGCAGGTCCTCAACAGCCTGGCGAGCCAGGTGATGCAGCAGACCTTCGGGACGACCGACTACTTCTCCTTCCTCGCTGTGGGCATGCTCTCCTTCATCTCCCTATTCATGGCGATGAGCAGCGGGAACTCGCTGGTCTGGGACAGGAGGCTGGGATTCCTCAACAAGGAGCTGAGCACCCCGCTCTCCCGGGGGGTCATACCCCTGGGCAAGGTCTTCGCGGCGATCGTGCGAGGGCTGACCCAGGCGGCCATCGTCCTGGTCATCGCGGTCCTCCTGGGGCTGAGCACCTCCCACTTCTCGGTCGTCGGGATCCTCGGGACGTTCGCCGCCCTATTCTTGATGGTCATGGGCTTCTCGGCCTTCTTCGTGATGCTCGCCGTCCGCTCGACGAACCAGGACACCCAGATCATGATAGTCAACCTCCTCAACCTCCCGCTCCTCTTCGCCAGCAACGCGATGTTCCCAGCCAAGTTCATGCCCGGCTGGCTCCAGCCCGTGGTCCAGGTCAACCCGATAAGCTACGCCACGGACATCTCCAGGCAGCTGCTCCTCGGCTCGTCCGGCATGGCGAGCCTGGGTTTCGACTTCGTCTACCTCGGGTCCTTTGCCGTCCTCCTCACAGTGCTGGGCATGGTGGTATCCTGGCGGTTCCTCTCACGCTGAGGCCTTCGCCTCCACGGCGACCAGGGACACCGGGACAGGTGATACTGGGAACGGCACCGGCGGGTACGAAGGTGGCGTGTCCCCTGTCGCGCTCCCCCAGGTAGACTGACTCGCCCCCAAAGAGAAGTTGAGCGTCGCCCCGCCTTCCACCGAAGCCCAAGGCAGCCACAGGCTAGACGTGGGCGACCCGTCGACCTCCAGGCCCTGGACGTAGGGCCGCGAGTCCGACGCCGCGGGCGCGCTGATCTGAATCGGCTGGCCTCCCTGGAGATGGAGTGTCACGGACGTGAAGAGGGGGCTCCCTATCACGAACCCAGGCACACCCGTTATCTCGGGGTAGATCCCAATCGCGGCGAAGATGTACCAAGAAGACATCTCCCCGCTGTCGTCGTTCCCAGGCATCCCCTGGGGCGAGTCGGTCCAGAGCTGGGTCTCGATCTCCCTCACCACATTCTGGGTGTGCGAAGGCGCCTGGGCGAAGTCGTACTCCCACGGGACCTCTATCGAGGGCTCGTTCCCCATCCACGCGTAGGGGCTCGTCGGCCCCGCATTGAGCTGGGAGAAGAAGTTGTCGAGCCTCGCGACCGCGGCCGGGCTCCCTCCCATCATGCTGAACAGGCCGCTCAGGTCGTACGTCACCATCCAGGTGTACTGCGCCGAGTCGCCCTCCTGGAACCCGTCCTCGCTCGTCGGGTCGAAGCCCTGGACCCAGGATCCGTCCGAGTTCCTCTGCTCGACGTACCCGCTGGACTGGTCGAAGACCTTCTGCCAGCTGCCCGACCGCGCGAGGTAGGTGCTGTAGGCACTGACGTTCCCCAGGGCGTTCGCGAACTGGGCGATCGCAAAGTCGTCGTTGGCATACTCGAGGGTTACAGACGCGGTCGACAACCCGGGGTTGAGATCGGCCGGGACGTACCCCAGCTGGACGTACTGCGAGAACCCCTCCCTCTCCTGCGACTGCCCCACCACCATGGCTTGGAGCGCCGCCGCAGCGTCGAAGTTCGTCGCCCCGAACCCGTAGGCTTCCGCTATCATCACGTCGCCGTCGTCGCCGCTCATCCCGTGCGAGTCGGCGTTGGCCTGCTCCCACCTGGGCAACGACCCCCCGTTCTGCTCCGCGTCGTTGACCAACGACTGCGCCACGTCGCTCACGACCGACGGCTCGAGGATTGAGAGCAGCCTGATCTGGGTCCGGTAGCTGTCCCAACCTGCTATGTTCTCGTACTGGACGTGGCCGGCCGCGACCGTGTGGACCTTCCCGTCGAACCCGAGGTACTGCCCGTTGACGTCGCTGAATATGTTCGGGTGGAAGAATATGTGGTACATCGCCGTGTAGAAGTCAACGGTCTCGTTGTACGTCCCGCCCTGGACCTGGATGGACCCGAGGCGGGCGTTCCATGCCGCGCTCGCGGCGCTTGCCGCCGCGCCGATGTCGAAGTTCACGCTCTCCGCGGAGAGGTTGAGCTGAGCGTTGGCGACGCTCACGAAGGATATCCCTACTTGGACGTCCAGCGCGGGGTTGGACGAGGTGTCGAAGACCAGGAACGCCCCCGTGTACTGCCCGCTGCTCGAGTTGGAGCCGCGGCTCACTGCGCCCCCGTCCCACGTCCCGTAGGAAGAGAACGGCCTGTCGAACTTCGCGGCGAAGTAGACCACGTAGGGGTTGCTCCCGCACCCGACGGTGCTCTGGGCATACCCTGTCACCTCGTCCTGGGCGGGGGCTATCGTCACCGCGGAGGCGGAGTTCCCGTTCACGCTACCGCCCGCGTCGATAATCATGGTCGACGCCTTGGACGGCGGATACACGAACCTCCCCACCCCAGTGTGGGGAGTGACGCTCAGCTCCGCGGTCACGTTGGGGCCGTCCAGGTGGACCTGGTAATACCCCGGCCGGGCGATTTCGTCTGCGTGGGAGAAGCTGGAGTAGTACACCGAGGCGGTGGCCGAGGGCGCGCCTACTATGCTTCCGACGTACGGCATGAACGGGATGTCTTGGTAGACGCTGCACCCCCTCCCGCTGAAGTGCGTGAGGCTCATATCCTTGATGACCGTGTCGTTGTAGAAGTACCCCCCTGCAGGGTTCGAGACCGTGTCTGGGCTCCACTGGACCATGCCCATCGGGTACGCAGCCCCTGGGAAGACGTCCCCTCCGCAGGCCGCCCAGCAAGGAGACGGGCTGTCCCCCGTCCCTATGAACGGGTTTACGAACCTGGTCAGGTCGGCCCCAGCGGAGGTCGTCGCGGCGCCGCTCGTTGTGGTGCTCGCCGAGGCGGAAGAAACCGTCGAGGCAGTCAGCCTCGAAGCCTGGGAGCTGGTAGAGGCCGTCGCGCTCGAGGCGCTCGTCGACGGTCGCGCCGTCGAGGTAGATGTCCCGGTCGGGGTGCCCGTGCTCGAGGTCACGAGCAACCCCACCAGCAAGACGAGGAGAACCGCTGCGACGACCCACAACGCACCCGCCCTCCCGACTCCTCGGTGCAAACCGGGAGAAAACGCCTCGGCCTGCTTATATCTCTGAGCGAGCTCCGACACATTCCCGAAGGCGCCGGGACCCCCTGGAAGGAATGACCAATGCCCTCCTTGCGTTGGAATTCCAGTTCCACAACGTGAGCCTACATTAGCAGGGCCCGCGTACCCGAGCCAAGAGGTGAAACACCCAGCCTTGAGCCGATCGCAGGACGGTCAGAGCATGTTCGAGGGCGCCCTTTCGTGCCCGGTTTCTCTCGTCGCCCTTCTGTCATGCAGGTTGAGGACCAAGTCCATCCTCGACGGGCCTTAGTCTCCTGTGGTGAGGAGCCTTGCGGCCATTGTGCTGGACTTCAGGGGCGCGCATGGAGGCAAGGAGGGTCCCCAACCCCGCCCTAGGCGAGCTCCCTCGAGCTAACACATCCTGCGCGACCTCGCGGGCGGTGAAGAACAGAGACACAGTCAAGAGGGACCAGTTGCTCAGTATCGACACGCCCTGGAAGGTCGCCCCCGAGACTAGGTTGACCGCCTGGCTCGCCATCTCTCGGGGGTCGAAGAGGAAGACCACCACACTGAGGAACAGCATGGATGGTAGCGCGAAGAGCTTGACCGCCGTCCGGAACCCCGCGCCCAAAGACAGCGCGACGAGCGTGAGCCCCCATATCGACACGGCCAGCGCCCCGTATCCCAGCCGACCGCCCTCCCCCATGGCGCTCCCCCCAAGATGGCCGAACACGCTTAGCGGATACTGCGCCAGATTCCAGCCGTTGAGGTCGATGACGCTGTTGAGTTCCTTGAAGTTGCACAGGACGAGGTCGTCGAAGCAGAGAGCCCCGACGCCGGCAAGGATTACGAAGACGAGCGACATGGGATACCTGACGTGCCTCCTGAAGATGGGATGACTGAGCGGTGAACGAGACCCCCTGTACTCGACCCCCAACGCGAGGAGCATGGTCGCGGCGATGATGAGGATCCCCTCCGTCACCTCAAATTGCGAGGCGGACGACCAAACGAGGCTTCCGCCGAACGTGTTCGCGATCTGGCCCATGTGTCCCCGCTCGACGGAGCGCTATTTATCTCGGCTCGACGTCTCTTACGGCGAGACCGGTCGCCGGGTCGGCACGAAGAGGCCGGGCGGGTGGTACGAGGTAAGCGGGCGGAGAGGGCCGTCACGAACGAGTCGAAGGCGGCCATGGTGGCCGTGGTCGTGGCGCTTTCTTCTCGGCTTGCACAGAATCCTGACCTGTCAGATATCCGCCGAGGCTCGCCATCCCTAGCGGGGCAGGAGGCACAATCGGCCGCTCCTCTCCGCCCACGCCTACGGCAGCCGAAGGGCCGAAGACCGTGAAAAGAGGGTCAAGACGCCAAGTACCATCACCGCACATCCGAAGACGCCTCCCTTCACGATGTTCCAGGCTAGGACGAGCGAGATCCCTGAGAAGACAAGGGCGAACTCCGGGACACCGGCGTGGATCACAGGACACGGAGGTCGTCTGCCTCCTCGCGGCCGGGGCTTTTCAAGCATGGATCTAGATGAAATCGGCGACGTCGGTGACAAAGAAGGCTAATCATCGCACGCGGGATGCGAGACCAGTGCACAGCGGATCCTGGCCGCATTCAAGCGTCTAGCTCTACAATCTCGCCGTCCCAAGTTGCGGTGAGCAATCCCTCTCTGCTCAAGCAAAAAACTATGCCGTCCAGATATGGTATCCACTTGATCTCCTTGAACCGCCCGCCAAAGATTGTCTCTATCAGGAGTATCAGCCCGTAATCGTGCCCCACCCACAGCCGGAGGAGAGGAGCTTGACGGGCCTTCAAGTCCTTGCTGACGCTACCTACCACGAACTGCTTCACCTCCGAAGGGGATTTCATCATCCCGACAGGAAGGCTCCCGTCCAGCCATTCTCTCAGGAATGGGAGTCCTCCCACTTTTTCCCTGTGCGATTCCATTGCCTTTGTGTCGTTGGCGAAAAAGTGGGTCACGGCCAAGGAGTGGTCTATTCCAACGTCTGATATGCGACCAGAACTCACATGCGAGTAGCCGTTCATGATGCCTGCCGCCGTCTCCACGCAGCGGGGGACGGGGCTATAGCCCACAACGAGGTTGAAACCTCCAGGGAGCAACCGGCCAAACCTCCTCGATTCGTTGTGCCCGTGGGGGGTCAACCCTGCGACCATGTTCGGATTGGCGACCTCGCCTGTGCGACCTTGATCCCTAACAGAGTGTCTGAGGATGACTCCAATCCGATCACACTCGATGGATCTGATAACGCCAATCAGTCGGTCCCCGTAGGAGGTTTCTTCGGCCGGCTTCTCAGGCTCCAACTCTCAAACGTCCGACAGGGCATGAATATGAATCGTGCTCAATTCCTTTACCCGTTCTCAAGAAGTTCGAATCCGCTTCTGGGGAAGCGTTGGTGGCGGGCCACGTCGGACTCGCCCACCGACCCCGAAGACGCTTGTCAGACGGGGGCGGCCGGCCCGACGCGGTCAACCGCCAGCAGAAGACCGTAGAGCAGCGCTTCCGGCCTAGGTGGACAACCCGGGACGAAGACGTCGACGGGAACGACCTTGTCTACCCCGCCCGAGGTGGCGTACGTGTCTCCGAAGATCCCCCCGCTGCACGCGCACGCGCCCACGGCGACCACGACCTTGGGGTCAGGCGTGGCTTCGTAGGTCCTCCGGAGGGCCAGCTCTAGGTTCCTCGAAGCGACTCCCGTGACGAGCAGCACATCGGCGTGGCGGGGGGACGCGACGAAGTGGATGCCGAACCGCTCGATGTCGTAGACTGGGTTGTTAAGGGCGGACACCTCGACCTCGCAGCCGTTGCAGGAGCCGGCGTCGACCTCCCTTATTGCGAGTGACCGGCCGAGCAGCTTCTTGATCCTTTGGCTGAGCCTCGCGCCCACCTCGTCTGGTGTCTGCCCCGGGCCTTCTTTTCCAGGCCCGGGCATCTGTGCGACCAAGAGGTCGCGCCTTGTGGTCACCGGGAGGGCGAAGCTGTTGACAGTCTTGAACGCCCGGGGGGCGACTTGTTGGCACATCCCGCACATGATGCACTTGCCCTTGTCGAGGGCGGCTCCCTCCGGGCCCAAGGCTATCGCCTTCGACGGGCAGACCTCCTCTCCGCGTTTGTAGAGCTCGGCATCCAGCCTGGAGACGTAGGGCGGGAGGATGACATCGCCCCTGAAACACGAGGCTGACCTCGTCCCTTCCAGCAGCGTCCTGTCGGTCTCCACGTGGTTACCAAGGATGCCGTCAGAATGGCCGACCCCGCGGTCGGCGGCTTTCTTCGTCGGCGCCTCCTCGGCGCTCTCCCTTTCAGTCATAGGTCGTTCCCCGCGTAGGACAGGTCCAGGCTCTTGTTGATGAGGGGAAAGTCTGCAACGATGTCGTTGAGGACCGCCAGCTCGATTGCCGGCCAGTTCGCGAACGAGGCGGTCCTCACCTTGTATCTGAAAATCGAGCGCCCGTCCTCTCCAGTCATCACCCAGTGCAACGTCTGTCCCCGGTGCGACTCGGCGTAGCCCAGGGCGTTCCCGAATGGTTCGAGCTTGTCCTCCGCGATCAAAGTCTTCAGCTCGAGTTCGCCGTCCAGGTTCTCTAGGATCTTCTTCACCATCTCGGTCGAGCTCGTGACTTCCTCGACCCTCGTCTCAAACCTGGCTAACACGTCTCCGCCCGCCTTTGCCAACTGTATCATGTGCTCAGTCACTTGCCTCCTCGTCTCCTGACGCGCGTTGGTCATCATGGTCCGGTACGCCCCGTAGGGGTGGTCCCTCCTTGTGTCACAGTCCATGCCCGAGCCCCTCGCTGCCACGCCAAGGAGACCCATCTCGACCGCGCTTTCCAGCTGGACTCTTCCCGTCCCGCTCAGACGGTCCATGACCGACGACTCGCTCCTGAGGAGATTCAGGACTCTCTCAAAGTCGGCGCGAACTGCTCCCATCTCTTCGACGACTCGGCGGGAAGACTGATTCGTAAAGTCCACGTTCACCCCGCCAATCCTGTTGACCCCGAAGAGCAGCCTGCTCCCCGCGACCTCCTCGTTCAGCCTCATCATCCTCTCCTTGAGGAGTGCGAGCCTAGCGTAGCCGTAGGCAAAGCCGGCGTCCAGAGACAGGGCTGCCAGCGTCCCGACATGGTTGTAGACGCGCTCCATCTCCGCGCACACCGCCCTTACCTGCAAGGCCCGCAGGGGCGGCTCGACGCCGGCGATCTTCTCGATTGACTGGCAATAGGCTGTGGAGTTCGCGACCGCCTCGTCCCCGGAGATGCGCTCGCTGAGCAGCACGGCCTGGTCTAGGCTCAGACTCTCCGCGAGCTTCTCCACGCCCCTGTGCGTGTAGTAGAGGCGGGTCTCGAGGTTCACGACGGTCTCGCCAAGGATGCTGAACCTGAAGTGGCCCGGCTCGATTATCCCTGCGTGGACCGGGCCCACCGGAATCTCTGAGACTCCTTCGCCCTCCACCTCGAGGAACTGGTATTTCCTGTCCCCGACCCTCGGCTGTTTTGTTTGGAGGGCGTACTCCTTCCTGAGCGGGTGGGTGCCCTCGGGCCACTGCTCGTGGAGGACGAGGGGCCTCGGGTCGGGTGTACCTTCCGCGATCAGGCCGAACATGTCCTTGATCTCCCGCTCGTAGAGAGTCGCCGACGGGATCAACAAGGCGACGCTCGGGTAGGAGGGCGGAGACCCGAGCTTCCCATCATTCAGTCGAGAAAGGAGGACGATGAAGACGTCAGCGCCCTCCACATCGAAGACATGTCTGAGGGCGAAACCGCTGGCGGTCTTGCGCTCGTCGGAGCAGGCAATCATCGCCAGCCTTCCCCTGAAGCCGTCGCGGACGCTGACGCAGATGCCGGGAACGTCGCTCGCCCTCCCGACCTTCACGAGAACCTCGTTCCCGTTCATGACCTCCACCGAGTCGACCTTGCCAGCCAGCCGCTGCCGGAGCTCGGCCTGGTAGTCTTGGGCGGTCTTCAGCTCGAAGGCACCCCCTGTACGACGTGCACGGCGTCGCGAATCAGAGTCTGGAGAGGCTGGGGCATGTAGAACCCGAGGACGACCACTATGGTGGCCAGAATTACCATGGGGAGGACCGCCAGCATCCCCATGTCGTCCTTCCGCTCCGTACTCCCCAAAGGCGCAGACCTGTCAGAACTGGGGCTTCCGAAGACCATGGGGACGAGCTGCCGGATGAACCCCGCGAAGACGAGCACGAGCAGAAGGATCATCGCAGAGGCGGCCATGAACTGCCCTCCCGCGAAACCCGAGGTCAGTGCGAGGAACTCGCTCGCGAAGATGTTGAAGGGCGGCATGCCCACGATTGCCAGCCCTCCGACGAGCAGGAGGGCCCCGGTGAACGGCATGACCTTGATGACGCCCCTGATTTCCGACATCGTCTTGGTTCCGAATCTTTGGCTCACCGTGCCGCTCGCGAAGAACATCAACGGCTTCGCGGTGGCGTGGTTTATGATGTGGAAGAGCGCGGCGAAGAGCCCCACGAACCCCCCGAAACCGACCGCGAGGGAGATTATCCCCATGTGCTCCACGCTCGAGTAGGCGAGCATGCGCTTCATGTCCTTCGCGAAGTAGACCGACGCGGCGGCGATACCCATCGAAAGGAGGCCGAGCCCTATCATCAGCTCGCTCGGGAAGGAGGGCCCCAGCGTCCCTGAGGCGATTATGTTGAATCTCAGCACTCCGTAGATTGCGCAGTTGAGGAGAACTCCCGAAAGCAGGGCGCTCACCGGGCTGGGCGCCTCCCCGTGGGCGTCTGGGAGCCAGGTGTGCATCGGCGCGAGGCCCGCCTTGGTTCCGAGTCCGACGAGGACGAAGACGAAGGCCACCTTCACTATCGCCGGGTCCAGCATTCTGGCGTCGGCGGCCATCCCGGTCCAGTTCATCGCCGAGCCCGACGATGTCGGAGCCGCGGTCGAATACGCATAGGAGAACAGGATGATCCCGAAGAGCGCGAGAGAGAGCCCTACCGTGGCGACTATCAGGTACTTCCAGGCGGCCTCGATTGCGCCCTCCGTTGTGTAGAGCATTATCAGGAACACGGAGATCAGAGTCGTCGCCTCGATGGCCACCCACATCAGCCCGGTGTTGTTTGCCAAGGGGACGACCATCATCGTCAGGATGAAGACGTTGAAGCCCGCGTAGTACCTGACGATGTGCCTGTCGTCGACAATCCCGCGCTCGTATTGCCGCCCCATGTAGTTGACGGAGTATAGGGCTGCCACGAACCCCACGCCGGCTATGGGGATCATCACGAGGGCCCCCAGGGCGTCCAACGACAGGAACTCGCCGAAGCCGGAGACCCGCGTCCCGGCGACCACGCCGGCCGCCAGGCCCGCGACCTGCAGGACAACCAAGAGTGCGGAAATCAGGGTGGCCGCTTCCGCCAGCCTCTTCCTCCTCGTGACCGCGACGAACGCGGCCGCCGCGGCTGGCGTGAGCAAGACCGTCACCATCAGAGCGGCCGACCCGGAGGGGAGCGCGCCAAGCACCGAGTCCACGTAGAGGCCCCACATGACCATCAGTCGTCCTTCAGCTTCTCCAAGCTGCCAGTGTCCATGGTGTCGAAGGTCCGGCTCATCCTGGTCAGGAGTGCGGCCGATATCACGACCCCAACCAGCGCGTCCGCGAGTATCCCGACCTCGATTATCAGGGACACCCCGCGCGTGAGCGCGGTCGTGAACAGGAAGAGGCCGTTCTCGATTATGAGGAGGCCAACGACCTGGTTGAGCGCCGTCCTCCTGCTCACCATCGCGAAGAGCCCGATGAAGAACAGCGAGACCGAGACCGGGAGGTATGCTTGGGCGAGGGCGTCCAGCTTCGCCGAAGCGAGGATTTGCCCTACCATGGCGTATGAAAGCGCGACGAGCAGCGCTGAGATCAGGACAGACAGCCTGATGCTGACGTATGGGTTCGCCTCCATCTTGAGGCCGCCCTCCACACCTGAGGTAACCCTGACCAGGAGCCTCGGGATCACTTCGGCCTTGACGACGAGAGTGAGTAGCGCCGCGGCGTAGATGTCCCAGAAACCGGTCGAGTAGCCCACCACGGCCGTAGAGGCCGCGAGGACCACCGACTGATACCGGTACGCGCTGACCCAGCCGACGAAGCTCCTCCTCACCACCACACCGAAGGTGGCGATGAGCAGGCCAGCGGCCGAGAGCGTTATCAGGTCGGTGAGGAGTGTTGTCATCTCATCTCTCCATCAAAGGTAGAAGAAGATCATCCCGACCATGCCGCTGGCTATCGCGAGCGCGAAGAGGTCGACCAGCCTGAAGAGCCTCCACTTCGCTATCCTGGTCTCCACATAGGCGACCAGGACCGCCAGGAGGCCCAGCTTGGCGACGACTACGAGAGAGCCCGCGGCCAGCAGAAGCGGGCCTGCGCCCAACGACGCGGGCATCCCCACGGGGACGAAAAGGTTGACGAGAAGGGCGAACAGCACCAGCTGCTTGGTCGCCTGAGACCACTCGACAAGTGCGAGGCTCCTTCCTGAGTACTCGAGGAGCATCGCCTCGTGAACCATCGTCAGCTCAAGGTGGGTGGCGGGGTTGTCGAAGGGCAGCCTCCCCGTCTCCGCGAGGACGATGATGAACAGCGCGATCAAGCCGAATAGCATGCTGGGGGTTACCACGACTCCCGACTGGGCGGCGGCGCCGACGAGGCTCGTGAGGTTCGTCCCACCGAGCGTGAGGGAGACGACGAAGAGCGTGACGAACAGGCCGGGTTCTGAGAGCGCCGACATCATCATCTCCCTGCTCGTGCCGATCCCACCGAAGGCGCTCGCGGCGTCGATTCCCGCGAGCATCGTGAAGAACCGGGCGAGCGCGAACAGCCCAAGAACGAGAATGAAGTCTCCTGCGGCGTTCAGCGGGCTGTACGGAATGAACACGGGGACGAAGAGCGCCGCGGTGACCGTTGCGACTGCGACGACCCATGGCGCCGACCTGAACACCCAGGAGGCCTGGTCGGACACGACCTCGTCCTTGTGCAACAGCTTGAGAAGGTCGTAGTAGGGTTGGAGCACACTTGCACCTGCCCTCTTCTGCGTCCTGGCCTTCACCTTCCTCATCACCCCCGTGAGCAGGGGCGCAATGGCGAAGACCGCGATCCCCTGCGTCACCGCGACGGCGGCTTCGACCGCAAGGCCGTAGGTCATGGTATCATGGCTGCCAAAACCAACAGGACCGCCGTGACTATCATCACGTAGAGGAGGTAAGAGTTGATCTTGCCCGTCTGGATTCTCCTAACCCAGTCCATCACGAAGAGGACGCCGCGAGTCGCGGGAGAGTAGAGGTAGTCCTCGAACACCTCCTTGGTCTCCGAGAAGACCGAGACGGAGCGCCTGACCATTTGGTTAGAATCGGAGTAGTATGTTCTCTCGGTGCTCGTGTGGGGCCTGTAGAACCACTTGAAGGCGGTGCGTATGGGTTGGGACAGAGAGCTTGCCGTGTACTCGGTCCGGACGCCGAGCGGGCCGAACCCGCCCTCCCACGTCGAGTAGGGCCTGACCGTGGTCTTCCTTCCGCGGCTCGCCACCATGACGAAGCCCAGCAGGGCCGCGGCGACGGACGCTGCAACGACGAGCACCTCTGGCGGGGAGATCTCGCTCAGCGACCTGAGCCCTCCCGCCGCGTAACCCACGGTGAGCGGTCCGAACGGAGGATACTGGCTCACCAGGCGCACGTCGAAGCCGAAGGAGGACGAGACCAGCGACGTGGCAACGAAGGGCAGCACTCCCAGCACCACGCAGAGCGCCCCGGCGAGGCCCATCCCAGCCAGCATGGTCTTGGGGGCCTCGGTGGCGCCCTCGGCCTCCTTCGACCTGGGCCTGGCCAGGAACGATATCCCGAAGAGCTTGACGAACGTGGCGAGCGCCAGCCCCAGGGTGAGGGCGAAGACTATGCTGGCGAAACCGATCGAAAGCTGAAGCGCGACGTTCGGGACCTGGTACGATGACAGCAGAGCCTGCAGGGTGAGCCACTCGCTTACGAACCCGTTGAGGGGAGGCAGGCCCGCTATCGCGATCGACCCGACGAGGAAGAAAAGGCTCGTCCAGGGCATCCTCTTGGCGAGCCCCCCCATCAGGTTCATGTCGGCGGTCCCGGAGCCGAGGACGACAGAGCCGGCCGCCATGAAAAGGAGGCCCTTGAAGACGGCGTGGTTCAGGGAGTGATACATGCTGGCGAGGAGGGCGAGGGCGGCGAGAGTCTCGAGCCCGTATGACATGAAGACCACCGAGAGGCCGAGGCCGACGACGATTATCCCGACGTTCTCGACGCTGTGATAGGCCAGAGCCCTCTTGATGTCGTGCTCGACCGCGGCGAAGAGCACCCCGAAGAGTGCGGAGGCGGAGCCGGCCATCACCATCAGCAGCCCGAGCCACGCGTCTCCCGGCGAGTTGGGCAGGACGAAGCCCAAGGTCACCCGCGCCAGCCCGTAGACGGCTACCTTCAGCATCACGCCGGACATAAGCGCCGAGACGTTGCTCGGGGCCGCGGGGTGGGCCTTGGGAAGCCAGGTGTGCATCGGCACCAGTCCCGCCTTCGTCCCGAACCCCAGGAGCGCCAGCACGAACACCACGTCCTTCGTGACAGCGGGGAGCTGCGCGGCCGCACCCCTGAAGGAGTCGAAGGCGAGGCTCCCCGTCTGCAAGTACAGCGCGAGGAAGGCGGCCGTGATGAAGGCCGTCCCGATGTGCGTCATGATCAGGTAGGTGATTCCCGACTTGAGGTTCTTCGGCTTCTCGTGCTCGTAGACCACAAGGAAGAACGATGAAAGCGACATCAGCTCCCAGAAGACCAGAAACGAGAAGACGCTGTCCGTCGCGGTGACGAGGAGCATCGAGACGACGAAGAGGTTGACCAGGAACCCCATAGCCCCGACGCTGTGCCTGCCGTAGTAGGACTCGCTGTAGCCGATCGAGTAGATCGAGACAGAGAGAGCGACCAGGCCGATGATGAGCATGAAGAACGCCGCGATCCCGTCGATGTAGAGCGAAAAGTCTAGGGCGGCGACGGGTGTGGCGAAGGGCGACGACATCCGGACCACGGAGCCGGAGACGATGACGGAGCCCGCGAAGACAACGACCAGCGACGAGCCGAGCGCCGCAGGGAGGAAGGCCGAGACCGCCGACTCTCTCCTCCCGCGCAGAAGCAGGGGAAGGACCGCCCCCGCGAGGTAGAGAAGGAGCGCCCCCAGGAACAGCGCCGAACTAGCGGAGGCGATTTCCAACCGCTCTCACAACCCGCCGCCTAGGCCTGACGTTGCACAGCCGTGGTCCGTCCGGAATAGATCGCGGCATCAGGTCAACCGAGTTGGGGCTCCGCTTCCGATTTGCTATTTAATTATTGTCTTCCCAAATTCCCAATTTCCGGTAAATTCACTCGAAACTGTGAAAGAAACACGACGGCCACGCCTACGAAAAAGTCGGAATTCCGCGATTCCCGGATTCTCGAAACCCTTAAGGCTCGGTCAAGGCACCGACTTGGTGTTTTGCAGACTTCCAAGACCAAGGCTGTGAAGACCTACCTGACACACTTTCCCGTCAAGTCGTATCTGGAGGCGGACATACTTTCCAAAGAGGAGACCTGGCGGATCATGGATTGCATAAGGCAAGCCGGGGCGCGCGGGATCACCGCGGAGGACATCATGGAGAAAGAGGACGTCCCCGCGACCGCTGTCTACTCCACACTCAAGGAGCTCTACCGCCTAAAGTTCGTTTTCCTGTATCCGCGCGACAAGAAGAGCAAGGGGGAGAGGAGGAAGAGGTACGTATGCGAGAGGAGCACTTGGGGAAAGTACGGGATAGACCAGGAGTTCGACATGGTCCTGAAGGTCAGCGGCGTCCTCGAGAGCACCACCGAGGAGATGAGGCAGCCAATCACAAAGGCGCTCCGCGAGGTGTACGAGAGGTTCAGCGAGAAGAAGGAGCTCCAAAAGTATCTCCCGACCAAGCTCGTCAACATCTGCCCCAACTGCCACAGAAGCCACGAGGCGATGGAGTTCTTCTACGCGATATTGCTGCGCTCGATCGACGTAATGATTACAGAGTCGGACGATTTCCTGAAGTTCCTAGCAGACAGAGGCTACGCCAGTAGCAACTAGCGACGAGCGCTTGAGTTTCGAAGGAGCGTGCCTAGGGACGCCACCCCGTCCATTCCATCCCAAGGTATTCTCGAAATGCTTCCAAGGCACGGGTTTCCTGTTACATGGAGCGACGCTAGGGGTGGCGGTGAAGCTGCAGTCGGTTGTGAATATCGCGAGAGAAGACTGTTCCAGCTGCAGCGAGGGCGGGGCCTGCAATCAGACGGCGATAGCCGGAACGCTTCATTTCACCCACTGATTCAAGAGCAGAGGTCGAATTAAGCTTTGGCGGGCCCGGTGGGATGCGATTAAATAATTAAGCGAATCCAGATGGGGCAAGGAAAACGTTCTAGTTCGGTATCACGATTTGTCTCTCAACTCAAGATAGCCCAAAGATGGACCTCGGCTGCGGAATAAGGGGTAACCCAGGTTCTGTAGCATTGGTATGATAGATGATCTGCTCACCGCATTCCCCGATGCTAATGCGAGATACCAGACGCGGTCAGCAACTATATCAACTGGAACAAACCTTCCAGTCGACTCGCCTATCAGCCTGATTGAATCATCGAGCGTCTCCTCAAACGAAGTGTGCTTGGTGGTTCCTCCGGCAAGTGGATTGTCTGCATCATCAGAAAGCGCAATCTTCTTCAGGTATTTCGAGTGGCTTGTTACGAGGGACTCCAGGCCAGCCTCGCTCATTAAGGTTGGCAAGTCTGCCGTTGAAAGACCAGGGCTTAATTTCAATTCCCCATGGTCGCAATAGGCCACAAAATCAACAAGCACGAGGTCGATCAACCAATGTATCCTTGGTTCAAGAATGTGCAAAAGTCCGCGCGCAGGAAGCCTTCCCGCGCGTAGCTCCCGTAAACTGGAGTCGAAGAGGCTAAGCCTCTTCATGACGATGCTTGCTTCAGCACCCAATTCAGTGCGAAGCATAGCTCGCATCTGTTCATAGCATTGGGCGGCGTAAAGCTCGAGGAATTCTTTTCTCGGTGTGTCTACCTTAAGTCTACGGGTCTTCAGAACTCTGAGCAGTGGGACGACAAGATCCCAGTCCCTCTGCACCAAAAGCGATGTAATACACAATTTC
>DATJBB010000024.1:0-5926 GCA_035515635.1 Nitrososphaerales archaeon | reverse complement strand
GCCGAGTAGTCGTGCCTGATCAGGGCGTTGGTTATCATCTTCGCGAAGCTCATGCCCTTCGGCTGCCTCTCCTTGTTGACGAACCTCGATATCTGCGTCAGGACCTTGCCGGCGACCACGTATCTGTTGGTACCAGAGTATATCTCCTCTGTCTTCTCCTCGAGGTACTCGATCAGGCCCTGGATGTCGACGAAGTTGGTCAGCGGGACGAGCCTCTTGGTCTCTGCGTCCTCGAAGACGTAGGTGCCCGCTCCGCACGCGAAGTGTATCGAGAGCTCGTACTGCTCCTTCTTGGTGAAAGCTTCGATGAAGCTCGTCAGCGGCGAGCACGACGGGACTGGGAACCAGCCCTCCGAAGTTATTTCTCCGTTGGTCTGCTCCTCGATCCTCTTTATGCAGTCTGGGATCGTGATACGGTACTTTTCCCTCTCCCTCTTGGTCATCCTCCCCGTCAGCGAGACGGGCTGGAAGTTGACCGCGTGGACCGTGCCCAGATACCTGTGGCCGAACTCGATTATCGAGCCAAGCTCGTGGTCGTTGACCGACTTGATTACGGTCGGGACGAGGACGACCCCGATGTTGTTCTTCCTGCACGCCTCGAGCGTGTAGGGGGCCTCCCAGTGGTTCTTCGGGTTGGTCTTGGGGCTGGTGCCGTCGAACGACATGTAGAGGTTCGACACTCCCGCCTCGTGGAGCCGCCCCGCGAGGGACGGGTCGAGGGCCAGGTTGATCCCGTTGGTGTTGAGCTGGACGTGGTCGATGCCCTCCTCGTGCATCATCCTGATGATCTGAGGGAGCTCCGGCCTGATGGTGGGCTCGCCTCCGGTCAGCTGGACCGAGTTGCCTGGGACTGGCCTCTCTGACTTCAACGTCCTGGCCATCTCCCTGACCTGATCCATCGTGGGCTCGTACACATAGGCGCCCTCGAGGCCCTTCTTGACGTAGAAGAAGCAGTACCAGCACGTCAGGTCGCACCTGTTCGTGATGATGATGTTTGAGAGGCCGGTGTGCGAGAGGTGGTTGGAGCACAGCCCGCAGTTGGCCGGGCAGGAGCAGACGTCCATCGGGACGTTGGGGGCGTGGGTCCCCTTGCCGTCCTTCCAGTAGCGGGCGAACTTTGCATACATCTGGTAGTCGCCGAAGTATAACTCCTCGGTCTCTCCGTGCTCCGGGCAGGTCTTGGTCATGAAGACCTTGTTGTCGCGCTCGAAAACGATAGCGGGTAGTATCTTGTTGCAGTCGGGGCAAATTGACTGCGTCTGCCGGATGAATCTTCCCTTGGAGCTCTCCTTCCTGAGGTCCAGAGAGATGTCTACAATCTGTGCCATTGAGGTCTAGCGGGTTATGAACTGCATATAAGCATTTTAACTTCTCCTACGGTGAAATGTGAAATACGCCTGTTGTGATCGTGGACGACGAGGGAAACCCGTCACCGTTCGTTATCCGTCCGGGGAGGTGGGGAAGGGAGGCAGTCCAGGGGACCGGGTGAACTCTCCGGCCTTTAGCAGGACCAGAAGCCGTCTTCGTCGACCGAAACGGTCACACCGTGCCAAGTTGCAGTGACGGTGAGGTAGCCTTCCTCCAAGTCCGTGTTCTGGATCATAAGCGTGGCTTGGTACGATCCGTCCTTGACCTTGGCCTTGGCTGAGGCGTAAATCACTCCTGGGTTCAGGGAGTTGGTGATCGTGATCTTCACATCTTCGCGCAGGAGGTTCTTCCCGGTCGCTGTTCCACTAACCGTGGTTGGGGCGCTGCACGAGAGGCCTACGTTGTCCAACGTTAGTGTGAGCGTGTGAGACGGCGCGCTTATGGCCGCGTATGCGGGAACTGCAAGCGCGGAAAGAGACAAGGTCAACGCCAGAACCGCCAGAGTCGAGAACTTTGAAAGTCGCACACCGCCCGGCGTCCGCGCGGAAGTTATAAGCGTTGGCCGGCCTTCCGCGTTCTGCTCGGGCGGTCTTGCGACCCTCTCAGAGCGCAGGAGAAAGGCTCAGTTCGGATCGCAGTCCCAGGTCGTGCCAATCTCGGGTAAGTAGTTCGAGCTGTTCGTCCATGCTGGCATTTTGCCCAGATGGGCGGGAGAGGCTTCTGGCCAGTCATCTCCCCCAACAATCGGGTCATCCGGTCTCGATAATCCTTGTTCGCTCCTTCTCCAGGCCGACTCTCGCTTCCCTTCCGTTCGGACCGGCGCGAGGCATTCTTTTATTGGCGCGTAGCCCTGCTTAGCGACATGCCCCACACGGAGCAGAAGCCTCCCAAGGACGACTCCGAATACTTTGAGAGGCTGAGCAAGACCTTGTTCACCTCGGGCCTGAGCTGGGAGACGGTCGACAGGAAGTGGGGCGGTTTCCGCAAGGCATTCGCTGGGTTCACGCCTGACAGGGTCGCAAAGATGGGGGAGAAGGACGTCAGGGCGCTTATGGGGAACGAAGCGATAGTCAGGAACGAGAGGAAGGTCAGGGCGACAATCGAGAATGCGAAAGCCGTGGTAGGCCTCGAGAGGGAGTTCGGGTCGTTCAAGGCCTACCTCGCGTCGTTCGGGAAGGACGAGGCGCGCCTCCAGGAGGACATTCAGAACAGGTTCAAGCACGTAGGGCCATCCACGGCCAGGATGTTCCTGTGGTCGGCAGGGCACAAGCTGACCCCGACCGTGGAAGAGAAAAAGTGGATGAAGGAGCACATGTAGCGGGCTTTGGCCGCTAGGCCTTCTTCGCCTTTCCCGACGGCTTCGTTATCGACCTTATCAGCCGGAACAGCTCCCTCTGATCTGCCTCCGACTCGTCGAAGTCCTTCTCTGACATCTTGACGTACTTCGCCAGGAAGAAGGCGTGCTGCTTGGCGAGGAAGTCGACGTCGTCGAGCGTCATTATCCTGTCCTCGAGCTCGGGGTCGACCTCGCGCGCCGATATCTTCGCGGCGATCGCCTCTATCCTCGCTATCTTCTCCTTGTCAAAGTCCACGGAGATGCCTATCTGCGGCAGCGCCTTGAGCCCGGACATCATGTCCTTCCCGGCCTTTTTGTCCTTGCTTGGCTCCCCGTGCCTGAACTCGAAGACCTCGGCGGTCGCCCGGAAGTACGTCTCGATGAAGTGGCCGACGCGCTCCTCCCGCGCGACCTCGACCAGGCCCGCAGTCGTCAGTATCCTGATCTGGTGGTATATCGCCTGGGGCGTCTTCCCGAGCGTCTCCGCCAGCTGGCTGACCGTCTGCTCCTTCGCCCGGAGGAGGTAGATGATCCTCCGCCGCGTCTCGTCCGCGACGGCCTCGATGGCCTTTGGGTCGGTGATGTACTTGAAGCTCCGGATCGCCACGATGCTGGCGTCGTCGCCGCCGTTATTATATCTATTTGGCTATTCAAACGAACGTTTTAATAGACGTTAAAATATAGGTTTGGTTGAGTCAAAATGCCGATTGCGAAGAGTAACAGGGATTTTCAAGGCTACTACTACATTGTTGGCACCGGGATGATCAGGATGCCTTCGCAGGGCATAGTGTACTCCGAAGGGCCCAAGGCTGTGCGCCCGAGCCCCTCCAAGAGCACCGACCCGCAGCCGGTCGCCTCGCAGGGCAGGCTGACGAGGCTGCTAGGGACCATCGCCGGGACGGCAGCCCGGCCCCGCGACGCCAAGAGATAGAACGAAGAATCGGGATGCCTAGCTTAAGTATCTCGGCCTGACCGCGGACCTTTTGATGGTCAGCCTCCCAGGCGTCGCCTTCGGCCGCAGGGAAGGTGCGATAGTCCGGGACCTGCTTGAGAACCTGCGCCTGGTAAGGCGGACTGAGCAGGAGCTCCCCGGGCTGGTGCAGGGGGTGGCCGACAAGGACGAGGCCTCCTGCAAGGCGAAGAGGGATTGGATCTTCGACCAGGAGTCGAAGGCGGACGCGGTCCACAGAGACCTGAGCACGCAGATCGCCGAGGGCGCCTTCTTCGGTGGCGTGAGGGAGGACATGCTCAACCTCCTGGACAAGATAGACAACATAGCGGACAAGACGAAGGACGCGGCGCAGCTGATAACGCTCGCCGAGATATCGGACGCAAAGGCGATAGCAGTACTTCGCTCGGACGACATGAGGGAGTTCCTCTCCAACCTCGACAAGGCGGTCGAGGCCCTGCAGCACCTCATCGAGGCGTTCGATATAGACCGGAAGACGATCCTCGAGAGGGTGCACGTGGTCGAGGGGTTCGAGGAGGCTGCCGACGCATCGAAGCACAACATGCTGGTGACGCTGTTCGACAAGTCGGCGGGGCCGATGGACCCGGTCACCCTGCTGCTCGTCAGGGACTTCCTCTTCTGTGCGGACGACATCGCGGACAACGCAGAGGACGCCAGCGACGTGGTCCTTGTCCTGATAGCGAAGGGCTATGGATGAGCCTATCGCGCTCTTGCTGGCGGGGCTCCTCGCCTTCGTGTTCGGCTGGAACAACAGCGCGATACTGATAGGGAACGAGAGGGGCTCCGGGACCCTCTCGGCGCGGCAGTCGACGGCGCTCTGCTCTCTTGGGATAGTCCTGGGGGTCGCGCTCGAGGGTTCGAAGATGCGGGGGAGCCTCGACGGGACGATAGCAGGCCAGGCCACCGATGCGATGGTCGTCGCAACCCTGGTGGTGACCATAGCGCTCACCTTCGCGCTGACGGTAGGCGCCATCCCCGTCTCGTTCAGCAACACGATGGTGGGTGCCTTCGCCGGGACCGCGTTCGGGTCTTCCGTGGCCCTCAGAGCGGGCGACCTCGGGACGGTGGTCGCTTTCTGGCTCCTAGCCCCACTGGCGACGGCAGCAGCCACGGTCGCCTGCCACCGAGCGATCAAGCGTGGGACGGCAAACCTGAACTTGATAGCGATGGATCGGTTCAACAGGGCGGGGGTCGGGCTGGTCTCGCTAGCTCTGGCCTACGTGCTGAGCGCGAACAACGTCGGCCTGATCTATGGGACGGCGTTCGATACAGCGCAGGGAGCCTCTCAGGGCATCGGCGCGTCCCTGCCGCTCGCGGTGGCCCTCGGGGGATGCGCCATCGTCGCCATGGCCGCATTCGGGAGGGGCGGGGTGGCGGGGACGGTGGGCGACCGGCTCGTCTCGCTTTCGCCTCGGGAGGTGCTCTCGGCTTTCAGCGCGACGATAATCATGATGTGGCTAGCGACCCAGCTCGCCATCCCCATTTCGGTCAGCCAGTGCCTGATAGGGGGCATGCTGGGCGCGGCGCTGACCAAGAAGGTGGCCATCGTCAACCGAAGGCTCGCCCTCGAGGTCGTGGCCTCTTGGGCGGCGGTCCCCCTCGTCGCGTTCGTCCTCGCCGCGGCCCTGGTCCCCTTCGTCTGAGGCCCCCACCCCACTCGACTATTGCGAGTCAAGGGCGCCCAATCGTCGTATAGAGACTACGATGACAAGTCTTAACTAAATCGCGGAGTTCAAAGCAACCATGGCAGGAAGAGTAGTGCACTTCGAGATACCTGCCGCCAACGTCAAGCGAGCCAGAGAGTTCTACACCAAGGCCTTTGGCTGGCAGATCAACGACCACCCCGGCATGAACTACGCGATGGTGGGGACGACCGAGTCCGACGACAGGGGGATGCCAAAGCACCCCGGCGCCATAAACGGCGGGATGCTGAAGCGGAAGAAGCCGGTCAGCGCCCCGGTCATCACCATCGATGTGGAGGACATCGACGCCTCCCTCAAGGAGATCAAGGAGCTGGGCGGTACCGTCGCGGCGAAGAAGCAGATCGTTGGCGAGATGGGGTTCTCGGCGTACTTCAAGGACACCGAAGGGAACGTAGTAGGCCTCTGGCAGAGCGCGCAGTAGAGCGCGTCTGCCTCCCCTCGTTTTCGGTCATCATAAATAGCGAGTGTCCGAAGGACCCCGCACCTTGACGCTCCTCTTTGAGGCGCTCCTGTGGCTGCACATAGTCGGCGCAATCGGCTGGATTGGGA
>DATJBB010000023.1:0-4495 GCA_035515635.1 Nitrososphaerales archaeon | reverse complement strand
CACTCGGATTAACCTCGTCACGCTTTCGCGCATTGCGAAGGTTTCGCGCCTGCTGCGCCCCGTAGGACCTGGACCCTTCTCTCAGTGTCCATCTCCGGGCCACCTCTCTCAAGGCCCGTACCGGTTACAGGTTTGGTGGGCCATTACCCCGCCAACAGCCTGATCGGACGCAGTCCCATCCTGGAGCGGACGCGCAGAAGAAGCCCGCGCGCCCCTTTAAGCCATCCCTCCTTCCAGATGGGATGACCTATCACGGATTAATCCCAGTTTCCCGGGGTTGTCCATGTCTCCAGGGCAGGTTGACTACGTGTTACTGAGCCGTACGCCACGCCCCCCGCAACAGAGGGACGTTCGACTCGCATGGCTAAATCTCAATCCGATAGCAGTCGGGTCCGGCAGGATCAACCGGAGTCGATTATATCGGGAGTTGGAAATTCTCGCATTACTGCGGAATTAGTTTGTTGAGCAAAGCCCATGTCAGATCTAACGACTGGTTAGATCTCCACTTTTTGTCCGCGCATCTGGAGGTCGTACGTTTCACCGCAATGGGCTCCGCCCGTCCGCTCTACGCAGACGCCGCCAAGCTATGCGCAATTTGACACGACCAGCCGCGTCCGCATATAAACCTTCACACGCTCACAGGGCGGAGGAGAAGCGGAACGGGTCGGCGTACCCGTGTATGAGGCCGAGCTGTTCCTGCTTGCGCATGATCCGGACGACGGCCTTGGCGTGGATGCGGTCGTGCCAGACGAGCCTGCGGAGCACCTTCTTGACGGTCCACAGCTCCCCGTCGATTTCGACGGGAGGGGAAGATGGCCTGGCGTCGAACTCCCTCCGGAGGAGGCTCAGGCCGAGCCTCCTCATCATCATGTAGTCGCCCTCCTGCAGATGGAGCCCCAGGCGGGAGAGGTAGTAGACCTGGGTCTTCGAAACGTGGGACTTGGTTGCCTCGATGGAGCTTGGGCATGGTCCGTGGAAGCAGGCCCTCGCCTTAGAGGGGTCGGGCCACTGCTTGAGCTGGGCGCCCGTGTAGAGCGCCTCGAAGGTGAGGCCGGAGAAGGCGGCGAGGTCGGAGAGGGCGGTGAACTCCTCCGGGCGCATCCTCTTGCGGTCGGCGTCTAGGAGGATGAGGTTGTCCGCGTCTTCGACAGCGAGGGTAGAGGTGCACCTCTGAGTGACGAAGCCTCGGGCCCTGCCATCGCCCTCCATCCCGATCCAAGCAAGATAGCGGTTGGCCTCGGCGCCGACCTTCGAAAGGGCCTCGGGCTCCGTGCGCCCCCTGACGTAGGCCCCCGGGAGGTCGACGATGAATCCGATGACGCCCTTGCCATTGGACTCCGCCCCCACCGTCAGGTTCGACTGCGCGCCCCGGAAGTATGAGACGACGGACTCTGGAGGGCGGGGAGGGGGTGTCGAGGCGGTCACCCGAGCCCATAGAGCTTCCTGTTGAGCCAGGGGACGAGGGCCATCGAGACGCACTGCTCGGTCATCTCGACCCTGGTGAAGCGCCGCCCGCTGAGGTGGTAGACGACTCCGTGCTCCTCGCGGATCTTCTTCGCCCCGGTCAGCTCGTGGGCGTACCTGTCGAGCTCCCCGCGGCCTTCCTTGAGCATCTTCGCGAACCTGGCCGGGATGGGGAAGCCCGAGGAGCAGCCGAACGAGAGGCGGCCGGCGCGGTCGACGACGGCGGCGACCTGGAGGTTCAGGTTGTGGTCGGGCCAGGCCTTCCCGAGGTCGGTGATGCCCGCCTCTACGCCCACGGCGAAGTCGGGCCGGGCTGACTCGAGGGCGAAGATCGCTCTCTCCTCCGCCCCCTCGACTGTCTCTTCGAGGCTCAGCGGCTGGGACCTTACCAGCGAGGAGGCGTCGACGCGCTTGACCTGCACGCGGCCGAAGGCGCGAGAGAAGGCGAGCCTCGCCCCCTTCTCCTTGGCCGGGTTGGTCGAGCCCACCGCGACGATGAGGGGCTGGGGCTTCATCGGATGGTGTCCCGGATTGCCGGCGCTTTTATACTTCCGAAGGGGCGTCGGGCCGATTGCACTCTGCCTCGGGGACCCTGGAGGCGGCCGAGCCCTTCGAGTTCGGCAGGTCGCTCGACTTTCTGCGAGGGTTCGGGCCGATGAGCGGCCAGCAGGAGGTGGAGGAGGGCTCGGTGACAAAGGCGGTCATGGTGGACGGCCAGACCGTCGCCTTCAGGGTCAGAGAGAGAGGAGGGGAGCTGCTGTACGAGCTCTTCTCGGAGGACAGGCTGGAAGGGGAGGTCGAAGGAGCGCTGGCGGAGCGCGTCTCTTTTTTCCTCAGCTTGAAGGACGACGTCGAGGCCTTCTACTCCATCGCGAGGGAGAAGGACCCCCGGTACTACCCAGTCGTCGAGAGGGCGTGGGGGCTCCACCAGGTGAAGTTCGCGTCCCTCCTGGAGATTGTCTGCTGGGCGCTGATCAACCAGCGTATCCAGAGGGCGGTCGCCCTCAGGGTGAAGAGGTCGCTGACCGAGAGGTACGGTGGGAAGATTGAGCTCGACGGGAAGGTCTACTGGGCGTTTCCTGACGCCGCCCGATTGAGGGCGGCGACGGGCAGGGAGCTCCTCGAGACGACCAGGAACCAGAGGATCGCCCAGCGGCTGGGTTCGCTTGTGTCATCGCTCGGGGAGCTCGACGAGTCGTTCCTCAGGACGGCGCCGTACGAGAAAGCGAGAGAGAGGCTCGAGAGAGTGAAGGGGGTCGGCGAGTGGTCGTCGCAGTTCATCTTGTTCAGGGGCCTCGGGAGGATGGAAAGGCTCCAGCCTATCAACGTAAGGCCATTGGGAGAGGTGATCCGGGGAGTCTACGGCCGGGACAAGCCGTTGGACGAGGTCAACGAGACGTACGGGAGCTGGGCGGGCTACTGGTCGCTCTACCTGTGGGCGTCCACGATGGCCGGCTTCAAGTAACGCTGAACTCGTCGAGGAGTTTGGCGACGTCGGCGACGGGGGAGCCGTCGGGTCGCGAGATCTCCTGCCTGCCTGGGGGGGTGTCCCTGTACCCGGGTATCCTCTGCGCGAGCCTGTCCTCGTATGTGGGGATGTGCTCGTTCTGGTAGAAGACCCCGATGGGGGTGTGGTCGCCGAACTCGAAGGACTTCATCATCGCCTGCTTGATCTTCTCCTCCATCTCCTCGGTCTCCGGCGTCCTGACGACGCCGTCGAAACCAGAGTCCTCCAGCTTGTAGGTGCGTGGTATCTGCCTTCCTCCGGCGTCGAGGAGGCCCTCCCCGGACCAGTAGTCCTTGGTCAGGATGTCGTTGTAGGTGGGGCAGGGCTGGAGGACGTCGAGGAAGGCGAAGCCCCTATGGATGACTGCCCTCTTGATGAGCTCCTTGAGGTGGCGGACGTCGTAGGCGTACCCCCTGGCGACGAAGGTGTAGCCCGAGGCGAGGGCGAGCATCAGGGGGTTGATGCCCTGGTTGACGTTGGGCTTGGCGAGGGCCTTCGTCTTCATGCCCAGCTTCAGGGTGGGGGATGCCTGCCCCTTGGTGAGGCCGTAGACCCCGTTGTCGAAGATCATGTAGGCCATATCGATGTTCCTCCGCCCGGAGTTGACGAAGTGCCCGGCGCCAATGCCTAGCCCGTCGCCGTCTCCCCCGCAGGCTATCACCTCGAGGCCTGGGTTGGAGAGCTTGATCCCGGTGGCGAAGGGGAGGGACCTCCCGTGGAGCGTGTGGACACCGTAGGCGTTGAGGTAGTGCGGGGTCTTGCTCGAGCAGCCGACTCCCGAGACGACCGCGACGTGGTCGGGGTGGACGTCCATCTCGGCCAGGGCCATCTGGATCGCGCTGAGGATTCCAAAGTCCCCGCAGCCCGGGCACCAGTCGTTGTGGACTTCGGTCTTGAGGTCGGTAAGCTTAAGCGCCATGTCTGAGCACTATTCTCTTGGGGGCGGGGCCGTCGGACTGCCTCCCGGGCGCGAGCTGCTTGAGGGCGTCGTAGACCTCCTCGCAGGACATGGGCCTCCCGTTGTACTTGACGACGAGGTGGTCAGCGGCGATCCCGGTCTTCTCCCGCAGCAGGCCCGCGAGCTGCCCTGAGTAGTTCATCTCTATGCAGACGACCTTCTTCGATCCGGAGAGAGCCTTACCGACCTCGTCTGCGGGGAAGGGGCTGAGGAGCCTGACCTGGAGGAAGTTGACGCGGATCCCGTCCTGGTCTCTCAGCGCGTCGACCGCGTCGAGGATGGCCCCCTTAGTGGACCCCCAGCTCACGACGGTGATGGGCGCGTCCGTCGGACCGTGGAGGAGGACCTTGTCATCGGGGGCTATCTCCCTGGAGGCGAGTTCGAGCTTGCCCATCCTCTTCTCCATCATCATGTCCCTGTTGGTAGGGTCCTCTGTGATGTGCCCCTTCTCGTCGTGCTCGTCGCCCGAGTTCCAGTAGATGCCCCCGTCCGTGCCGATGACGGGGCGGGGCGAGACGCCCGATTCGGTGAACTTGAACCTCTTGAACTCGCGGGCCTGGGCCTCG
>DATJBB010000022.1:0-5120 GCA_035515635.1 Nitrososphaerales archaeon | reverse complement strand
GTGCGGTCGCCGGGATTTGAACCCGGGCTTCTGGTCCCCTTTCGGGCGATTACCAGCTTGGCAAGCTTGCACGCCTTGTTCAGGCTTGATGTCCTACCAGGCTAGACAACGACCGCGCGAATTGCATCGACGGAAAGTAGCCGTTAAAAGTGTGACGACGGGGAAGGGACGGAACCGCTCGCAGATATATACGAAGGCAGGTTGTCGGAAGTAGAGTGTCATCGGCCCCCGTCGGAGGCTTCGCAAGGATACTCGTCGCGGTCGACGGCTCCGAGGTCTCGCTCCGCGCCGCCCAGCACGCGGCTCGGATCGCGGAGCGGGAGGGGGCCGAGCTGCACATCCTCCACGTGGTTCCTACCCCTCCTTTCGAGGTCCCGATGAACTTGGCCGGCTACTTCGAGGAGGCGAGGAAGCAGGCCAAGAGGTGGATGGCCGAGATCGAAAAGGCGGTCGCGAGCTACAAGGTGAAGGTCAGGACAGAGATCGTGGTGGGCGCATACTCGGTCGTCGACGCGATCGTCGGCTACGCGGAGACCTACTCGATCTCGCTGATAGTGACCGGGACGCGGGGGAAGACGCCCTCGAGCAGGCTCAGGGTAGGCAGCGTGGCGAGCGGGCTTGTGGACTACGCGACGTGCAGCGTCCTCGTCATCAGATAAGAGAGGGGTCTGATGCCTGTAGCTGGCCTGGACCTCGTCGAGGTGCGCGGCCAGAGGGGCGACCTCGGCAGGTTGGCCGCGAGGCTGATATCCTTCGGTGAGTTCCACCCGGCGCAAAGGGAGGGGCTTGTCCAGGATATCGGCGTCCTGCTCCTCGCGAACAGGGCCCATGCGACCGCGTCGCGCGCAGGTGAGCTTCTCGGCGCTGACGCCTTCAAGGAAGTGCGAGGGCCCGTCTCGCTTGAGACCTTCCGTTCCGACGACGTGGTAGTACTCCTCGACCAGCTCGACGATTACCTCGAGACGGCCTCCGAGAACCTCGGCTTGTTCAAGAGGCCCGAGGACGAGAAAGGGATACGCGACCTTCTCATCGCGATAAGGGACGCGTCCGAGGCGCTCTTCAAGGACCTCCAGAGGATGCTCTCGGTCCCAGGCGACAGCTCGCAGGTCGAGATAGAGGGTTACGTCCCTACATCGCGACTAGTCGAATTCGAGGGCAGGCTGGGCGGGTACCTGGCGTCCCACGAGCAGCTCAAGAAGCAGGGCAGGTACGACCCCTACGTCCCGACGCTCCTCCGCAACCCACGAGTCGTGTCGGTCTTCCAAGACCTCACCCTCCAAAAGGGCGTGCCGAACTACAGCGAGATTGACCCGACACCCATAGTCGCGCTCGTCTTCCCCGTGTTCTTCGGAATCATGTTCGGGGACCTGGGCCACGGGCTCGTCCTTGTCGCGGCGGGGCTCGTCCTGAGGAGCAGGGCGAGGTACGCCTACTGGGGCTCCCTCCTCCTCGTGCTCGGGGCCTCCGCGTGCACCGTCGGCCTCTTGCGAGGGGTCGCCTTCGGTGTGCAGTTCTCCACCCCGTGGGGGGCCGGAGGACCCACTTCGCTGCTCGGCTCGGGCCTGACGGCGGAGAGCATCTCTCTAATTCTCGAGGTCGCTGTCGTCATAGGGGCGTTCCACCTAACCAGCGGATACGCGCTCGGCCTTGCGGACAGGTTGAGGTCTGGAGACTACGCCGACGCCTTGTTGGAGCGCCTCCCCACCCTCACCATGTACGTCAGCGCTGTCCCACTAGGCCTCGCGATTGTCGGGAACGGCATCTCCATCTCGGGGATCTTCTCGAGCGGGGCGGACGCCCCTCTCCTCTCGCAGGCGGGCTTGAAGGTGACGGTGGGTGTGTTGGCATCAGTCACGGCCCCCGTCTTCGTCGCCTCTATAATCGTCGTCGCATTCGGGAGGCCCCTCTTCCTCTTTGCTTCGACCCGAAGCCCGGGGGCGGCCTCGAGGGCGGCAGCCTCTGGCCTGGTGGAGGGCTTGGCCCGGCCTGTCGAGCTCTTCGTCAACACGGTCAGCTATGTAAGGCTCGGCGTCCTGATGATCACGACCACCATCCTGGGGAGCCTGGTCGCCGATGTGCTCTCCGCCGGGGTCGTCGGGTACATCCTGGCTGGCTTCCTGAACCTGGCCATAATCGCACTCGAGGGGGTCATCGTCTACGTTCAGGATATGAGGCTCCAGCTCTACGAGTGGTTCTCTGAGTTCTATACTGGGTCTGGGCGCCCGTTCGTGCCCCTCGTCTCTGGGGGGCCGTCGTTCAGCCTTGCCTTCAGCTAGGCGACCTTGCCGCCGAGAGGATTGGAAAAGGACCTTCGGTCCCTGCGCTCGTTCCGAGATCTGCCTGACCCTCTTCCCCGAGCCTTGACCCGTTCGGGCGATCGACAGGCCTGCCGTAGGAAAGACGTCTTACCCCGATTCTGAAGAAATCTGTCAGAGAAATGGAAATACGCTTTATTAGATGTCAAATGAATTTTTCAACATGAAAATCAAGATTCTAGGATGTTTGACCGCCGCGCTTTTTCTCCTCGCGGCGGTATCTGTATTGGGGCATGTCAGCGCGGCACCGGGCGTTGGCAACGTCTATACTGAGGACAACAGCGTGACAGGCAACTCCATCCTCCAGTATCAGGTCGGGCACAGCGGCGCGCTGACCTTTGCAGGGTCATTCTCCAGCCAAGGTCTCGGGACCGGGTCGGCGCTCGCCAGCCAGGGCGCGGTCGCGCTCACCAACGATGGGCACTGGCTCATCGCGGTGGACGCCGGGAGCAACCAGATTACGGTATTTCAGGTGAACAACGACGGTAGCCTGAACTTCGCAAGCATAGCCGGTTCGCAGGGGGCGTCGCCCATCAGCCTCGCGGTGGACGGCAACCTGGTCTTCGTGCTGAACAGTGGGACCCCGAGCATCGCGGGCTTCAACCTAGGAAGGACAGGTGGCCTCACCTTCATCCCCGGATCCGTCCAGCCACTTAGCGGGATTGCGTCGTCGTCTCCAGAGCAGGTCGGGTTCGCCGACAACGGGAACCTGCTGGTGGTCACCGAGAAGGCGGCCGGTGTCATAGACACGTACACGGTGGGGCACGACGGGGTCACGAGCCCTCCTTCAGTTACGGCAGCGAACGGAGCGGGACCGTACGGCTTCGGGACTACCCCTCAGGGATTCCTCGTCGTGTCTGAAGCCGCGAGCGGCAGTGCCTCGTCGTACTCGGTCTCCGACGGCGGAAGTCTGAGGACCATCAGTGGCGCAATACCCGACTTCGGCAACGCACCATGCTGGCTCCTGGTCTCCCACGACGGCAAGTTCGCCTACGCCGACAACGCACACGCCCCGAGCACGATCTCGGTCTACTCCATCTCCGGGCAGGGGACCCTCGCCCTCGTCAGCTCGGTCGCAGCCAAGACGACAGCTCCCTCACTGGACATGGCCCTAAGCCTGAACGGGCAGTTCCTGTATGTCCTCAACGGAGGGCACATCACCGCCTTCCAAACCTACCCCGATGGAGGAATAGCCCAGGTCTCGATCGTCGGTGGACTCACCTCATCCGCCACGGGCCTAGCGGCGAACTAGCCGCGATGGTTGATCTTGCGGGGGAGAGGCCTCCGCAAGACCGTCCTCTTTCTTCTGTAGTCCACTTGATATTTGGTCGCGTTGTCAACCCGATTACCTCTCTTCAACAATCCCGAGGACTGGACGGGAGTCCGCCACCTCCTCCGCCCGACGGAGCCTCTTCAGCCTAGCCTTCCCTTAAGCGACCTTGGCGCCGAGGGGCATCTGCTTGTCCGGCGTCAGAAGCGAGAGCTCGGTGTCGGTGAAGCAAGCCAGCATCATGCACTCGGAGACCACGCCTGCGATCGGCTTGGGCTCGAGGTTCATCACAGCGACGACCTCCTTCCCCACGAGCTGCTCCTTCGTGTAGTACGCCTTGATACCACCTGCGCACTGCTTGACCCCCAAGGCGCCAAAGTCGATGGTGAACTTGAAGAGCGGCTTCCTCGCCGCGGGGATGTCCTCGACGGTAAGGATCCTTCCAACTCTGAGCTCGAGCTGGGCGAAGGCCTGGAACGGAAGCTTCGGGGGAGGCGAGGCCTCGGACAACAGGCTCGCCCAGGGCGCCTCTCAATTAAGGCTTAAAGGGCGTCACCCACTAGTCAGCTCGAAAATGCCCGGGCACCTGGACGCTGGGGAGAACGCGCCCGATGAAGTGAACGTCGTCATCGAGATCCCCAGGGGGAGCGACGTCAAGTACGAGATGGACGAGAAGACAGGTTTCGTCTTCGTCGACCGTTTCCTCTACACGGCCACCCACTATCCCTTCAACTACGGGTTCATCCCCAACACAAGGGGAGAGGACGGTGACCCTGTCGACGCCCTGGTGATAACCGAGGACCCGGTCTACCCAATGTCTGTCATCCGCTCGAGGCCGATCGGGGTGCTGCTGATGGAGGACGAGGGAGGGCCCGACGCGAAGCTCGTCGCCGTGCCGGCCAGGCACATCGACCCCACCTACACGGACGTGGAGCACATAATGCAGATCCCCGAGTTCACCAGGAAGCAGATTGAGCACTTCTTCAGCCACTACAAAGAGGGGGAGCCTAACAAGTTCGTCAAGGTGGACAAGTGGCAGGACCAAAAGTACGCGAAGGAGCTCATCGTAGTCGCGATGAGACGTGCGAAGAAGGCCGCGAAGGAACGCTAGGCGCCGGCGACCCTGCTTCTCTCGGAGTAGCTCAGCGCCGACGCAGGTAACGGCACATGACTGTGATGTTGTCAGGCCCGGCCACTCCTGCAGGCGGCGCCGGAACGAAGGTTTTGCCCAGCAGGGTCGGCCCACAAGCTTCGGACGTCGGCTGGGCCGAGACGGCAGGATACCCGGGGGACGACCACGGCGAGCGTGCGGAGACTCTTGGTTGCAAATCTCAGGCAAACCTGAATTAATCCGGCCTGAAGGAAACCATGTCGGTCACATGATTCCCCATATATTATGTCGGGGCGCTGTCCGCGTCAAATTCTTTTAAGCAGTAGATTGTGACGAGCCCTTAGTGGGCCGGTCGTCTAGTCTGGTAGGATAGGGGCCGAAGGCAGCTAGGCCGTCCAATCCCTTGGCAAACCAAGAGTCCAGA
>DATJBB010000021.1:0-67372 GCA_035515635.1 Nitrososphaerales archaeon | reverse complement strand
ATACTCTGGTACCAACAGATACGTGGTCGCCGGCAAGGTCCTGACGCAGATATCGAGGTTCGTCAACAAGGAGAGGCAGCCGAAGGGCATGAGCTTCGCGAAGATGATAACCAACGCCCTGATCAGGCACGACTACTCGGCGATTGGGGACTTCCACACCAAGTCGATGTTCATCGGCATGATGCATTTTCAAGACAAATACAATCAGGACGAGGAGCGCCTCCAGCGCTGCGACATCCACTACCTCACGCCCGACCTCCGCATCATACCATTCTGTAGCTTCAACGTCATCCCCGAGTGGTACAGGGACAAGATTCAGCAGAAGTACGGTCTGCCCATCGAGGCCTGGGAAGCGCAGAACCACAAGAAGCTCGAGGACGGGCTCTATAGGGGAACCCTGAGGCGCGGCACGCACCACGCGGGCTGCGGATGCGCTCTGGGCGAGAACGGCGAGGAAGTCCACATCCAGCCGATCACGGGAACGTAGGCATTCCTGGGTCTCGAAGCAAGCCCAAGCGGAAGTCAGGGTTGAGTCGGGAGAACGAAACCGGTCCGGGATTCATGGCCCCTTTCTTGATTATCTCGAATGGACTATTAGCTGTCGCTGTAGAATATTCACGACCGAATGTCCGTTTATCCAGAAAGCGAAAAGTCCATCTCGGACGACACCCCTGCAATGCTCACTGAAAGGTGAAGCAGCCCCGTTGTTGGGGTTTCTCCGTTGCCCCAGGAGTTGGTATTCCATGGCGCATTACACTCGTAGGACCCGCCTTCTGGCACGGGATTCAGCCCGCTTGGAACGCAAGACGCATAAAAGACGACCACACCGCTAGCGTCAGTGACCGTTAGGCTAGCCGCAGAGACATAGGTCGTTGGGGCGTCGATGTTCAGGAAGATTCCGCGCAGGGTTATTGTATCGCCCAGTCTGGCGCTGGCTTTGACACATGTCACTAGAGTGAGTCCCTGAGAAGAAACACTGGACGAATCTTGACCTGTCGAGCATTTGGGGGTGCTTGAGGTTGAGCCCACGCTTGCGGTAAGCGTTGTTGATGAAGTCTGACCCGTGCTCGCAGTTGTCATTCCGGTGGAATTCGTCGCCGAAGTAGCTACCGAGGCTGAAGACGCACTCGAATTATCAATGGAGCCTAGACCAGTGGAGTAAGCAACGATAAACGTGCCTGTCGCGCCGATGACAATCAAGACAGTTGCAATTAAGACCTTGTTCATACTCATCTACAGCCATTTACTCTGTATTAATTTGTCGTATACGTTGGAGGAGCGTATGTGCTGCTTACCGCCGTTTCAAAGGGCGGATCACAGGTGAAATGGACATTGACAGTGCTTAGCGCAAAGGCGTTGTAGGAAGCGGCGCTAGTCGCACCAACCCAGCTTCCGGAGTTGTAGTATTCGAGCGAAGGATTGAAGTGAACGTAGGCTCTCGTGTTATTGAAATCCGCGAGCGTATAGTCCTGACTCTCCATGCAGCCAAAGCTCCCTGCCTCCGTCTTCCCAGGCCAGACCTCCGCACATTTCCTGCGTGTGCGTTTATATTTTCCCACACGATTAGCGCGCAGAGATGAAGCGCTCCGAAAGGGAGTACCAGCAGGCGGTGTCGTACCTCAGAGCCAAGTTGGCGCAGCCCGAAGCCGAGGTTGATTCTTGGCTGAACGGGATAGTGGACAGCTGGATTGCTGCGCGGAAGGCAAAGAGGTCACGCAAGGCCCATATCTGATGAGGGCCAGCGAGCGGACGTGAGGCGGCTGCTGGACAGGCTTGAGCCTGTGATGTTCAGGAGGGTAGTTTACGCCGGACGACTATCGCCCGAGAACCTTCCAGATGAGATTCTGTTGCTAGAAAGCGTCGTGGTATTGCGGAAAGAACTCAATTCTGAATAGATGGACTTGTCAACGCCCGCACGACGAGGAAGTCCACATCCAGCCCATCACCGGAACCTAGACTGCCTTCGGCCTTCGACAGAACCGCTCTCCTTCGTGCTGTCTTCGCAGGGGGCGAGACGGTTATATGCCTCCGGGACCTAAATGGCATGAATGAAGGTAAAGGGCCGAACCTACACCTACGTAGTTAGCAAGGCGAAGGAAGGTGGATATCTTGCCAAGTGTATCGAGTTGCCGCAGGTTCATACAGAGGGAGAGACTTTGGCCGAAGTGAAGAGGAACATGCGCGACGCACTTACTCTGACAGCGGAATACATCCGGGAAAGAGCAAAGAAGGAGAAGGGCGAAGTCCTGGAGATAACGATAGGGTGAGTCTTCGAAGCCAGAGCTGGAGGGACGTCGTCAAGGTTCTCGGAAAGCTGGGTTTCGTGGTCAAGAGACAGTCAGGAAGCCATCTCATCCTCGAGCATGCTGATGGGAGGTGGACTGTCGTGCCGCGACATGACCCGATAAAGTTAGGAACGGTGAAGAGCATCCTCGAAGACGTCGGACTCTCAAAGGAAGACTATCACAACCTGGCATAGAAGGACGAGGAGCGCCTCCAGCGCTGCGACATCCACCACCTCACGCCCGACCTCCGCATCATACCCTTCTGCAGCTTCAACGTCATCCCCGAGTGGTACAGGGATAAGATCCAGCAAAAGTACGGCCTTCCCATCGAGGCATGGGAGGCGCAGAACCACAAGAAGCTCGAGGACGGGCTCTATCGCGGGACCCTGAGGCGCGGAACGCACCACGCGGGCTGCGGCTGCGCGCTGGGCGAGAACGGCGAGGAAGTCCACATCCAGCCGATCACGGGTACCTAGGGCGCGATTGCAGGCGGGCTCCCATCGGTCTCGGACCTGAGATGGCCAGCGCCATCTTGCTGTCTCATCCTCCGTTCGGTTGCGTGTCGCCGGGTCCACAATCCTTAAATCGATAAGCGCCTCGTTGAACGAGGTAGAGAACGATGGAAACGGTGAAGGTTTCGAAGAAATACCAGGTAGTGATTCCAGAGAAGATACGGGAAGCGGCTAATATCAAGCCCGGTGACAAGATGGTGGCGATAGCAAAACACGGCATACTGGAGTACGTGCCGGTCCGCCCTGTCAAGGAGACTAGAGGGATGATTAAGGGGCTGGACTCGTCCGGGCTTAGGGACGAATCGGATCGAGTTTGATAAGCGTCGACAGCTATGGCTGGATTGAGCGCTTCGCGGATGGTCCCAAGGCGGCTAGCTACAACCGGATTATCGAAAGTGTTGCCCAGGACCAGATAGTGACGTCAGTCGTGACGCTATTCGAGGTCTACAGGAAGGTCAAGCGGGTGAAGGGTGAGGAAACAGCCCTAGAAGCGGTCGCCGTGTTGAGCCAGACGAAAGTGATTCCGATAGACCAGACTTTGTCCCTGGAGGCGGCTGACTACAGCATCGACCATGGCCTGCACATGTCTGATGCCCTAATTTATGCCACCGCCCGCCATCACGATGCCGAGCTCTACACAAGCGACGAAGACCTCAACGGATTACGAGGGGTTGTCCTTGTCTAGGACGAGGAGCATCTCCAGAGGTGCGACATCCACTACCTGACACCAGACCTCCGCATCATGCCCTTCTGCAGCTTCAACGTGATTCCGGAGTGGTACAGGGACAAGATCCAGCAAAAGCACGGGCTACCAATCGAGGCCTGGGAGGCGCAGAACCACAAGAAGCTCGAGGACGGCCTCTACCGCGGCACCCACCACGCGGGCTGCGGATGCGTGCTGGGCGAGAGCGGCGAGGAAGTCCACATCCAACCGATTACCGGAACATGATCTAGCTGCGGCTCGCTAGAAGCACTTTCGCTACGGCTTCGATTCAACCTATCTTGGAGGCTGTCCCCTGCTCAAGGAGAGGTTCGACAGAGTTAAGGGTCAAGGTCAGTGTTCTCTTTGAGGCGTCGTATCTTGATGATTTAATGCTCATCCTCTGGCTGCAAATCCTTTCGATAATCCCCGCCACCATACCGTTGGTGAAAGGGCTATCGTGGAAATCCGGGTCCACTGCGATCGGTGGCTCTCGAATCGTAACCTCAGCGGTCCCGTCAATCAGAAGCGCCGACACATCGAATGTGAACAGACCCCACCCAGTCGTGCGCAGTCCCGCCACCACGTTCTTGAGCAGCAATTCGGGGGAGGCTCGCGGTAGCATCGCGTCATATTCTCGAAGGGTGGCCAGCGCGTAGCTCTTTCCCTCTTCGAACATGATAGAGGCCCCACCGGACCCGAACGTGTCCATCAGCTTCCGTTCCACCGCTAGGAGAGGTTGCAGTCGGAAGACGATGACCCTGGAGTCGTTCCCCGCCATGACAGGGAACAGATATTGGTCGAAGACGACGTCGCTCATCCTGTTCGACTCGACCTTGTCGACGAAATCAAGCATCTCCAGGTGTGCCTTGACGCTCTCGATTGCAGACATCGAAGCGCTCAAGTCTGCAAAAGTCGTCCAGACAAACTTGCCCGGCTCGTGTGAGTAGTATCCTCCGCTCGGATGTAGGTTCACGTTGTCGTCCGCCATCACGGCCGAGAGCTTGGCGGCCACCCCTGGTGCGGTTCTTCCGGCCACTAGGATTTCGTAGACTTTGCCTGAAGCCATTCTTGCCTGACGAGGAGCCAGCCCGATATACCTGGGGTAGTAATGCCGTTCTGGCTCGCGGGACATGCCGTCGCCTAATTTGGCCGTTGCCAGGATTCTTCTATTTACAACTTGTGAAGACGGGCTCTGTCAAATGTCAGGACGAGAGGTGCGACATACACCACCTCACGCCCGACCCGAGAATCATCCCATTCTGCAGCTTCAACGCAATCCCAGAGCGGTATAGAGACAGGATTCAGCACAAGTTCGGGATGCCAATCGAGGCGTGGGGGGCACAGAACCACAAGAAGCTCGAAGACGGTCTCTACATCGGAACCCTAAGGCGCGGCACGCCCCATGCAGGCTGCGGCTGCGCGCTCGGCGAGAACGGCGAGGAAGTCCACATCCAGCCTATCACAGGGACCTAGTTCTCGGTTTCACGCACGCGCCGAGGATCTCGCCCTGGTGCTGGAATTCTCAACGATGAGAATCGCCTAGCCGCTTAAGACTGGAAGCGCCCCCCTCCAAGCCGGTCTTCCGAGTGCTGTCGCGAGGTGAGGCCGGGATTGATATTCAGGGACTCGCGAAGGCATACGCGGATGTGAAGGCGGTCGATGGACTCACCCTCTCCATCGACAGAGGCGAACTCTTCGGACTCCTCGGCCCAAACGGGTCCGGAAAGACCACGACCATCAACTGCCTGAACGGGCTCGTCAAACCCACGGCTGGACGCATGTCTGTCGGCGGCTACGACGTAGAGAAAGAGACCGCGCAGGTGAGGGCGATCTCAGGCCTCTCTCCCCAAGAGACTGCGGTCTATCCGTTCCTAACCGGTCGAGAGAACATCGAGCTGTTCGGTGAGCTCTATTCAGTTTCAGGCGGGACCCTGAAGTCGAGAGTTGACTACGTCATAGGCAAGGTCGGGCTGGCGGAGGATGCCAGGAGGAGAGTCAGCACATACAGCGGCGGGACGAAGCGGAGGGTCAGCATCGCAATGGCACTCATTCAGGACCCGGAGTTCCTTTTCCTCGACGAGCCCACCGTGGCCATGGACCCCCAATCGCGGCGCGCGGTCTGGGATTTCATTAGAGAGCTGAAGAGTCGAGGCAAGACGATCCTGCTGACGACCCACTACATGGAGGAAGCTGAGGAGCTCTGCGACAGGGTCGGGATAATCGACCACGGCAAGTTGATCGCGCTGGGAACGCCTTCCGAGCTGAAGGCGAAATACCAGGCGAAGTCACTCGAAGACGTCTTCATCGGAATCACGGGCAGAACGATCAGGGAGGGTGCCTGAGGGTGAACCCAGGACGCATCCTGGCGCTCGCCAAGAAGGATTGGAAGAGGACCTTGAGAGAACCGGCGGTCCTCTTCATGATAATCCTCTTCCCGCTCGTACTGACGATAGCGTTCGGGGCATCGTTCGGCGCTGGGGCGTCGCAGGCCGTTTCGTACCCTGTCGCCGTGGTCGACCAGGGCGTGCCCGGCGCGTCCTCACCGTCGCAGCAGTTCACGCAGGCTTTGACGAGCGCAGGCGTTCTGAAGGTCCAGCCGTATTCCGACAACCAGACTGCCCAGTCGGCGCTGAGCCAAGGAACGGTCCAGGCGGTCCTCCTCATCCCTTCCGAGTTTGACGCCAGCATCCAATCGTTCAAGGCTTATCCGGGCGATTCCTCCCGATGGGTGAACAGTTCCTTGTCACTATACGTGGACAGCGCCTCCTTGGTTGCCGGTCAGGTGATTCCCTCCGCGGTTCAGAGTGTGCTCGACACTGCCATCCTTGGCGTGAAGCCGCAGACGATTGCGTCTCCCGTCTCAATCTCGAGTCCTTCGCTGGTGCAGGTGACCAGCACGACCGTATTCGATACCTTCGCACCCGGCCTCTACTCGTTCGCCTCCATCTTTCTGATAATGATGGTCGCCCAGTCCTTCACGACCGACAAGGAAAGCGGCATGCTCCGAAGGATTAGCGTGACCACCACTACGACCACGGAGCTGATGTTGAGCGAGGTGGTGTCGTACATGGTGATAGGACTCGCCCAGGTCTTGCTGATCTTCGGCGCTTCCTACGCGCTTGGCTACCACCCGAGGGCAGGCGTGGAAGGCCTCGCCCTCGGTTTCCTAATCGCCGTGATTTTCTCAACCTGCAACGTGGGGTTCGGACTCATCACCGCCGCCATCTCGAAGAACGCCGGAGCGGCGACCGGTCTAAGCTTCCTCTTCGTGCTGCCCCAGATGTTCCTCGGAACCTTCGTAGGCTCGGCGCTGTCGGCCACCGCCCAGTCTGTGGGCAAGGCCGTCCCAGCATACTACGTCACGGACGCGCTGACATCGCTGTTCAGCAGGGGAGCCGCTGTCACTAGCGGAACGGTCTTGCTTGACCTCCTCGCCGTCACTGTCTTCAGCGTCGTGATCTTGATGGCGGGGATCTTCCTGTTCAACAAATTCAGCAGAATAAGTCGGTAGCTCGAATGAGGGCAAAGGCTGCGCGCTGGGTGAGAACGAAAGTCCACATCCAACCGATCAAGGGAACCTAGGACCGCGATCTCGTCACCGCACTGCGGAACCGCGCGTTCCCATATGGGGCCGAAGAACTAAGCGATAGCTCGCTTGTACGCGGCCACGAGTTCAATGTCGGAGACCCCAGAGACAAGCTTCTCCTTGCCATCGGGGAGTACGATTGGGAAAGCCGCCGCGTGATAGGGAAGATCCAATGTCTCGGTTACCTCTTGGCTTTCGGACTCGTTTACCTTCCTGCAGTCTCCCTGACCACACTGGTATTGATAGACTCTGAGGATTCGCCTCTCGCCGAGACCGCCTCCCCTGCTTCCAAAGGCTGTGCGGAATCCTTCGGGGAGCTGGAGAACGAAGATGGTGTTCGGCTCGTCGAGTCTCGTCAGGTCTATCGGACGCTCCGCGACGTATACACAGCGCATGCCTGACTCGATTAGGCTCACAAATTCTTGCAAGTCGTCGTTCATGCAACGAATCGCGTGGGTCGATTAAAGCATGGCGCGTGAAGTGCGCACATCATCCGCGCCCTCCTCAGTCTGGCTACTGCTCGACGAGAGGTTCTACCGCAGGAACCCGAGGCTCGGGACACACCACCGGGCTGCGGCCGCGCCCCTCGGTGAGAACGAACTCCACATCCAGCCGATTGCGGGAACCTAGTGTCTCCCGGTCGGCTCCAATCAGTCGAGGTGCTGGAACGCCCCTTATAGCTGAATCAAGTTGCGCTGTCTCGAGCCGCGGAGGAGGGCCCCTGCGGCAGCGCGTTCGGACGAGGATTGTACACGTAGATTCTGGCGGCCTCGTCCGAAGCTAGCAGCGGCCAATCAAATCTGAACGCGTGCGAGACCACACGCGACGTCGGTCTGAGTTCCTCCTCGAGTTTGGGCGTCAGCTTATTGTTGGTTTCTGGCAGCAGGTACACGGTCACCACGTCCGCCCTGCTCAGGTCTACCTTGTAGAAGCTGGACCATATGACCCTGGCCTTCCCCTGAAGCCCCAGCAGCCTGATGAGCAGCTTTGAGTACAGGGCCCGAAACACGTCAATCTCGATTCCAGTCGACCTCGCGCCGAACTCCTTCGCAGAGAGTATCACGACTCTGCCGTCTCCGGACCCAAGGTCGTAGACCTCTTCGCCAGGTTTGACGTTCGCGAGCATGAGCATCTTCCTCACCATTTCGTTGGAACTCGGAACCCAGGGGGCGCCCGTCAAGAAAGGAAGAACGAACGAGACACAGACGAAGACGACTGCGGCCAGGAAGGCAATGAGGACGGTCAGGATGACTGAAACCAAGTCAGTCGCCGGAGGTGCGAATCAAGGCGGCGTCATCGCCAGACTCTAGAATTGCGTCCTCCTTTAAGCAGGCGTTCGGCGAGCTGGGCCAAGTCCACATCCAGCCGATGACGAGAGCCTGACACGGGGTTCTTCCTGGATGTGCGGCTTTGCGGCGCTGCCGCCAGGTGTGACCAATCAGCGAAGGGCGTCTTCAGAATCCTTCCCTGGATTCTTGGGCTCTTCCCTTGCTCCCTTGGTCGGCTTTGCTCGGTCCCCGATGATCTCGAATCCTATGGAAACCACCACGCTCGCCATCGCGAAAGTGAGAAGAAGAGAGACCAAGGGCAGGATGTCGTAGGTGATGGTGATTGCCGTGCTGGCGTCGCCATAATCATGGAAGATAACATCCAGCGCACTCCAGACATTCACCGAATATCCCAGGCCCAAGTAGAATAGGTCGACGAAGGTCGCAATCACGAAGAATGCCGACAAGGTGGACATCTCTTGGGACAACGTGACTGTCAAGTCTTGCCCGTGAGACTCTCTCTTCAGAGACACATCCTCCAACAGAGGAACGAGCGCGAAAATCACAACTCCTATCGTGACCTGTATTGAGAACAGAGTCCCAACCAGCGAAAGGTCGATCATTTTCCCCCGCTTCCTCGCGACGGTCATTAAAGAAGAATATCCGACCTCGTTCCCTGAGGCTGACGATGCCCATGTGATCGAGAGGAAAATCTCCCTCCCAGCGAGGGGCGGGAAGACAAACGCAAGGCACGCACGGCGCCGAGTGGGGCCGCCCGCCTTCCCTGCCAGTCCGTCACCTTAATTACCACTGCCGCGTGGTAATGCGCGGAGGGATCTGCCTCGGGAACTGCGACGACCTGGTACAAGATTCTCAACGGCACCTACGACACCAGGTCGGAGCCGGTGCAGGACCTCGACGTCGTCAGCCGCTGGCTGATCGCGACCCGCTCCGTCGTCTTCGTGATGACAGCGAACTCGGTGATCATAGGGGGGCTGCTCTACCTCCTGCGTTATGGTTTCACGCTCTCCTTCCTGGCCCTCCTGCTCCTCGCGCTCGTCGGCCTGGTGACCGCGCACGCGGCGAGCAACCTCTTCAACGACTACTGGGACGCCAAGCACGGCATCGACACCAGCCGCGACTACTTCAGGCCGGCCTACATGCCCCACCCGACCCTCTCTGGGATGATGACCCCTCAGGGTTTGTTCTCCCTGGGGCTGGCCCACCTGGTCGTCATGGTCGCTATCGCATCCTACTTCGTGGAGCTGAGGGGTCCTCTCACTCTTGTCTTCGCCGGCCTGGGGGTCGCCTTCCTGACCCTTTACGCCGGAGGGCCGGTGCCTCTCAAGCGCATCGGCTTGGGCGAGCCCACGGTGTTCGTCGTTTGGGGGCCGCTGATGGTCGGGGGGACTTTCTTCGTCCTGTCGGGAACCCTCCCGCTCTGGGTGGTCGTCGCCTCGATTCCCTACGCGGTGAGCGTGACGACCGTGCTCTTCGGGAAGCACATCGACAAGATCGACTACGACGCCCCGCTGGGAGTCAAGACCGTGCCTGTCCTCCTGGGCGAGGCTGCCACAAAGACGGTCCTGAAGGGACTCATCGTCATCGCGTACGCGGCCGTGGTCGGGCTCGTCCTGACGAGGTTCTTGCCGGTCTGGTCGCTGCTCTCACTCCTGGCCCTCCCACAGGCGAACCGTCTCTTCGACGTCCTATCGAAACCCAGGCCCAGCGAGCGGCCGGCCGACGCGGTCATGTGGCCGATCTGGTATCTGGGCTACGTCTTCGGCCACAACAGGCGGTTCGGCGCTTTGTACGTCCTGGGCCTCGTAATCGGCGTGCTAATCCCCCTCTACGCTTGAACCTGCCGGGCTCGAGGCGCCCTTGTTTGCGTCGATGATCGGCACAGGCCGTCGGATGGTCCTGCATCGTTCAGAAAAAACGTGCGCGTGGGGAGTTGTCATCGGAGCATCGGTGCACCCAGCTCCGGCGGTTTTTCCCCCCGCTGCTCACTCCTTGCGGCGGAATCGAAAGGCGGAAGGAGTGTTAAGAGCTTTTCGGCCGGACGGATGTCCTGACTACTCCCTTAGGAACAGCACTCCGAAGACAAAGAACAGAACGCTCGTGAGGAGGGAGGTCGCGTTGACGACCAGCAATAGGCTCGTCCCGAGCTGGACCGAGGAGTAGACGGTGGGTATGCACAGGGACCTGACGTAGGTGTCGCACGCCCCCCTGAAACCTGACGGGTGCGCGACCGACGAGACCTGGGTCGCGTTCTTCAGCACCGCCCCCAAGAGGTACGAGACCCCGAGCATCGCGAGCCCGAGGAAGGACTTTAGGGTCCATCGCTTCTTGAACACCCCAGGGCCCTCCAGGCACGACGGCCGCATCCGGGGCTTAAGCCTTCTCCCGGGAAGCCTTAATGCCCCCTGCGGGCAGTTTCGTCCGTGCACCTCGAGGTCTCGCGGGTGGTCAGGGCCCGGCCCGAGAGGGTCTACGCCGCGTACACCGACTTCGAGGCGATGCCCGCCTGGTCTGCACGACTGAAGGCAGTCAAGGTCACCAGCCGGGATGGGAACGTGGTGCACCTGGAGAACGAGACAGTCTCCTCCGACGGCCGGACGCGGCGCAGGTCCGGCGTCCTGACCCTGCACCCGCCCAGCAGCGTCGAGTCGGAGAGCGAGACGAGGTTCACCAGGACCAGGCGGACCGTCACTTTCGAGGCCTCGCCGGACGGCACGGGGACGAAGGTCACCGCCGCACTCGACGTTCAGGTGAAGGGCCTCTGGGCCGCAGTCCTGCGCAGCGGCGTCAAGAAGGAAGAGGCCGAGTCCGCCGCGGAAAAGGAGCTCGAGTCGTTCGCAAGGTTCCTGGAGGACGGCCAGCAGGCGGGCGCGACCGCCCTGACTAAGGATCAGACGAAGATGGGGTAATCGTTGCGCGAGTCGCGTCAAACCGGGCATAACGGCTAGGGCGAGGAGGGCCGGGAGGTTGCGAACGGCGAGGTAGGAAACCTTTCGAGCCTAACACCGACCTGTTCGCGGGACAGGGTTCTTATGGCTCCGGCCCCAATTGACGCTCGAGGTTAGAAAGATGAAAAGCAAAGTTGCGGCGGTCGCGACGAGGATCGCGGTCGTCACCGCGGTCGCGGTCCTGCTGGTCGGGGGCGCGGCGGCGGTCTACCTCTACACGTCGGCGCCCAAGTCGACATTCACAAGCACCGGCGAGACCCAGACGGGGGCGTCGTCCCAGTCACAGGCATCTCCGTCGGGATACTGCACCACCAACGCGCAGGGACAGTGCACCGGTCCCCAAGGGGCATGGTCCGACTACCTCGGGTATATCCCCAGCGGGTACGTCACCGTCCCTCACTCGCTCAACTCGTTCACGTACCCGTGCCCCTCGGGCATGGACCAGACCCAGTGCCAGCAGTTCCAGGCCTCTTGTGGCAACGGGGTGTGCGACCCCAACGAGTCGTGCACCACGTGCCCGATCGACTGCTCGGTCCCAGGCCAGCTGACTTGCGACCCATACACAGGACGGGCGGGCGCCCCGATCAGCATCTGTCAGCTGGGCAATGGCGGCGGCTAGTCCGGTCGCCCCCAGCTCTTTTTATCGCCTCCCAGCCTCCGCCATGAAAGAGGCAACCTGGAGTGAGGAGGATACAGCTGGCCGTGGTCCTGGTCGTCCTACTCGTCGTCGGCGTGGTCCTGATACTGGTCAACGCCCCCGCACCGGGTAACCAGGGGGGGAACCTCCTCGAGAACGGGGGCTTCCAGACCGGCGACCTCTCGGGCTGGCAGAACAGCGACATCACTCCCGCGGTGGAATCCGGCCTCGTGGACAACGCGACATACGCCGCGCGGTTCGAGACGACGGCCAACGGCGCTGCTCTGAGCCAGTGCACCCTCCACGCCCAGGAGTGCGCCACGTTGAACTCCTCGAGCATCTCCCAGAGCGTATCTGGGCTCGCCCTCTCCGCCAACACCACCCTCTCCCTCGCGCTCTATCCCTCCTTCAAGTCGCCGTCGATCTTCCAGGTCACCCTCTCGTTCACGGCGCCTTCGCAGAGCTCGCCCGAGGCGACGGTCTACTACGTGGTCGCCGCCTCGCCGGACCAGTGCGACGCGTACGGCAAGCTCCTGACCAACTCGACCCAGAACTCCCAGGCGTTCTGCCTCCAGGAGCAGCAGGGCCAGTGGAACGTCATCGCCCGCAAGATATCCGCCGACCTCCCAGCCGCCCCCGGACAGTCCGCCCTCTCGGGGTCGGTCCTCACCGTCAGCCTCTCATTCGCTGGAGCTAACTCGACCGACGTGGCCTACGTCGACTCGGTGTTCGTCGGATGACCTAGGATATCTTGGTCCCGAGCATCTCAAGGAACGCGCGCATCAGCGCGGGGTGGCCCGGCCACGCGGGGGTGCTCGTGAGGTTCCTGTCGATGGAAGCGTTCGAGAACGTGCTGTTGGGGGCGACCCAGACCCCGCCCGCCCTTATCACTTCGGGGCTGATCGCGGGATAGGCTGTCAGCTTCCGGCCCTTTAGCACGCCAGCCGCGGCCATCACCTGCGGCCCGTGGCACAGAGTCCCAACAGGCTTCTCGACCTTTGAGAAGTACCGGACTATCTCGAGGACCCTTTCGTTGAGCCTGAGGTACTCGGGCGCCCTCCCACCTGGGATGAACAGCGCGTCGTAGCTCTCCGGCCTGACCTTCTCAAAGTCGGCGTTGATTGCGAAGTTGTGCCCGCGCTTCTCGCTGTAGGTCTGGTCGCCCTCGAAGTCGTGGATCGCCGTCTTGACCGACTCGCCGGGCTTCTTCCCGGGGCAGACGGTGTCCACCTTGTGCCCCGCCATCAGGAGTATCTGGTAAGGGACCATCGCCTCGTAGTCCTCGACGAAGTCGCCCACGATCATCAGAACTTTCTTTCCCATAGGTGCAACAAGGACCCCACGAGCCTAAAAGCGTTCTCGGTCGCCCCTCCCGAAATGAGGTCAGGCCTAGGAGTGCCTCGCCAGGAACGATCCCAGCCTCTCGTTGACTTCGGCCGGCTTCTCGTTGAGGCAGAAGTGGCCCGCCCCCCTTATGACCGAGGACTCGGCCCCTGGAATGGACTCGCTCAGCACCTGGCTTATCCTCGCGTCCCACGGCGCGCTCAGGTCTCCCCAGACCACGAGGGTCGGAGCCCTGATCCCGCCGGCCTCCCGCCTCGTCAACGCGGGGAACTTGGTCGTCGTCTCCTTCAGAGTCCTGGCGTTGGCCGCGACCACGCCTGCGAAACCCGCGGGCTTGGGCGGGAGGTCCCGCCTCCCGTTCTCGAGCGCGGGGAGGAAGACCCTGTTCGCTGCCTGGGGGTCCCCTCCCTGCACCTCCTTTATCGTCTCGATGGTCCCAGCAAGGAGCCTCCTTGCGGACAGGGCGACCCCAGGGGACCTCAGGAGGAGGCCCAACTGCGCGGCCGGGCTCGCGCTGGAGATGAGCATCGGCGCCACAGCCGCGTTGATGAGGGTCAGCGAACGGAGGAGCTCCGGGTATTGCGTCGCGAAGTAAGCTGAGATGAATCCCCCGTAGGAGTGCCCCACGACGTGGGCGCCCTCGAGCCCGAGCCCCTTGACCAGGGCTGCGAGGTCAGCAGCGTTGTTCTGGACGGTGCTGTCTGTCGCGTCCCCCTCCCTCGCGTTTGGGAAGGCGTACCTCCTGCTGTAAGCCACGGTCTTGTAACCCGACGAAAGCCCTTCGACCTGCGCCGACCAGCTCCGATAGTCGCATAGCGTCCCGTGGACGAAGACCACCGGGCGGCCGCTCCCCCTTGTCTCGTAGTAGAGGCTGACCCCGTTCCCTTGGAAGGTCGCCATCCCCTCGTCGACGCCTCTCCGATTATATTAGCCCGCGGCCTCACGGCGAGAACGTGGTGTTCGGCCCGACGACTGTCACCGCCGCGACGGTGTTGTTGACCAGGGCGTTGGCGACAAGGACGTTGCGGTTGGCCTCGTTGGCCTCCACTATCCCGTACCGCTGGGCCTGGGACCCGGCGTCGTTCCCCAACCAGTTGTCCGAGACCACGTTGCCCGTGCAGCCCGCCTGGCCGGGGTCGTTGTAGAGCAGTATCCCGTCCCCCCCGTTGTCGGCGCAGCGGTTCATCGAGATCGAGTTGTTGACGGCCGAGTTCAGGACTATCCCGCCGAGAGAGTTGGAGCCGCAGGTGTTGTCCGCTATCGTCCCCTCGCCCATCACAGGGATCGACCCGTGGTAGAACCCGATCCCGTACTCGAGGTTGTCGCTCGCCAGGTTCCCCTCGACGGTGACGTTCCACGACCTCTCCACGTAGATCCCGAACTTGCCGTTCGACTCGACCACGTTGCCTGTTATCGTTGAGAACGAGCTGTGGTCGTTGGTTATCCCCGACTGGTCGAACGCTCCCTGGTTTGAGGTCGAGATGTTGTCCGATATCGTCGTGTGGTTGTTGAAGAATGCCTGGATCCCGAACCAGGCCATGTGGTCGACCTGGTTCCGGGTCACAGAGTCATAGGAGGCGTTGGTCACTCCTATCCCTATGTCCCCCGGACCGTTCCCTACGGTGTTCCTGACTATGTTGTCGCTGACCGTCACTCCGGCCACCCCGTTGGTGTAGATCCCGCCGACGCCGTTGTCGAGGACAACGTTCCCAGAGACCAGGGTGTCCGTCGTAGGCCCCGGCGACTTCGCGAAGACCTGGATGCCGTACCTCCCGTTGTCGTGGAGCCGGTTGTCTATTATCGACACGTTGAAGCTCGGGGCGAGGTACTCGTAGTCGAATATCCCGTCGTACCCCGCCCTGCTGACGTCTGTGTTCTCGACCACCGTGTTGTTGCTGCCGTAGAGGACCCTGATGCCGGCGCCGACCCCGCTCCCCTGGCCTATCCAGACGCCGCCGTCGATCACCGTGCCCGGGCTCCCAAACACGAGGAGGAGCCGATAGTCCGACGAGCCGTTCATCACAGTCCCTGCGCCGAGGCTCAGGGTCACCCCCTGCAGACGGCTTATCTGGATCTCGGATTCCAGCGTGTATACTCCTGGCGAGACGCAGATCTTTTCGTGCGACGCCAGCATTGAGTTGACGAACGCTGCGGCGTTGGGGTTGTCCGTGCTCCGCTTGACTGTCCCGTCCCCCCCGACCGCGACGAGGGAAGCCCCTCTCTCGGAGATGGTGTAGTTGCAACCCGCCTCCGGGGTGGTCGGGAACGACTCGAGTGCTGACCCTGGCTGGCTCGTCTGGCGAGAGGTCGACGATGCGGCGGGACGAGTGATGGCTCCCGCCCCTCCAGAGACAGCCAGTAGGACGACGGCCGCCGCGGCCGCGAGCGCGACGAGCAGGCCGGCCCTCGTCACCGCGCTCTTCCCCAGCATCAAAGCTCCGGACCTTTGCGAACTGGTCCTCGGGGCATTAATCCCTTTCCGCGGCACGACCAGAAAAGGACAGATAGAACCGGGGTGCGACCTCCACGGTTGGCCCAGAGAGTCATAGTCGCCCTCGGGGACTCCACGACCGCGGGGACCCCGGGGTTCATGTCTCCGGTCGAAATCCCGCCTAGAGGCGGGGGGAACCCCGAGAGCCAGTACTCGTACTGGATGATGAAGAACCATCCAGGATGGAATGTCCTCAACAAGGGCGTGAACGGCGAGAGGTCGGACCAGATATTGGCGAGATTCGCCCGTGACGTCGTCGGCGAGAAGGCGTCAGTCGTCATCATCCTCGCCGGCGTCAACGACATCTACCAGGGCAGGACGGCCGACTCGGTCAAGCGCAACCTCGAGGCGATGTACTCGCTCGCCGAAAAAAATGGTATAGTGCCTGTGGCGGCCACCATCCTCCCCTACAACACGGCGGGCGATGAAGAGGCCGGTGCGATCAGGCAGGTGAACAAATGGATCGAGGCGGCGTCGAAGGCGCCGGGCCGGCTCTTCTGCGACACCAACAAGGCCGCAAGGTCCAGGTCCAACCCGGACCTCTTGGAATGCAGCCGGGACGGCCTCCACCCAGACGTAGCGGGATACAGGAAGATGGGCGAGGCCCTTGCAGCGACGCTCGTCCGAGCCGGCCTCTAGCCGGCCGAATCCATCCGCCCTCAGTCCGAAGCAAGCAGGGGCGCGATGTCCTCCCTCAGCCTGGCGACAGAGGTGAACCTGAGCGCCCACCGTATCCCGTACCTCTTCGCCCCCCTGACGTTCTCCTCCCTGTCGTCGATGTACGCCGCGTTCCCTGGGGAGACCCCGAACCTCTGGAGGGCCGCCTCGAAGGCTTCGGGCGCGGGCTTGACGCACCCGAGCTCGCAAGAGCCTACAAAGTCGTCGAAGAACCTGTCCCACCCTACCTTCCTCACGAATTGGGCGTGAGGGAACGAAGTGTTCGAGAAGAGGAATGCCCGGTAGCCCCTCCTCCTGAGGGACTTTACGACCTCCACCGTCCCGACCCTGAGCTTCGCGAGCCGGGCGAAGGGCCACGCCCAGAGCTCATTCGGGTCGTCGCCCGCCCTCAGGGTCTTCCCGAACCTTGCCAGCGAACCCTCGAGCATCTCGCTGACGCCTACCTGGTTGGACTCCAGGTCGGGGAGGGCGGCTTCCAGCACCGCCCTCAACTCGAGGCGGGGCACCCCGTACCTGTCCGCGATGTAGTCGTAGATCGGGTGGTTGTTCCTCCACTTTATGACCACGCCCCCAAAGTCGAAGACGAAGTCGCACCTGCTCTCCTTGCGCAACGAGCGCCCCGGCCGGAGGGGCGTTATAGTCTTGCGTCCCGGCCGAGGGGGTCGGGCCCGCTACGCAAACGTATAACCGGAATCCAACCACTCCGGCGGACGTGGAGGGCGGGGAGAAGGCCAGTTCCGGCAACCGCTGGTTCTACTCCCAGCTCCCGGTCGACGTCGCGACCGGGCCTGTAGGGACGCTGATCTCGCTCTATGTCCTCGAGCTCCACGGCACAGTCATAGACGTCGGGCTCGTGGTCACCTTGTTCAACGCCGTCAGCATCCCTTCCGCCGTGATCTGGGGCTACGTCACCGACAGGTTCCAGAGCAGGAAGACGATCATAGTCCTCAGCGCGGTCGCGGTCTCGGCCAACCTCATAGTCCTCCCGGTCGTCCACAGCATATCGGGCGCCGCGCTTGTCTACGCGCTCTTCTCGCTAGTCTCCTCGGCGGCGGCCACACCCGCCAACCTCCTCATAATGGAGACGCAGCGCAAGTCAAGGTGGGCGTCGGCCTTCGCGCGCTTCTCGATGGTCTCGAGCGTCGGGACGACGCTGGGCCTCGTCCTGGGAATAGCCTGGACGACCTACCTTTCCATCTCGCTCCTGGTCGTCCCCCTATCAGTCCTCTCGCTGGCCTCTGCCCTCCTGTCAGTCGTGATGATAAGGGAGCCCCCCGTCTCCTTCGAGCGCGAGGTCATAGCCCTCCAGAGGAGGAGCCTCGAGCAGCGCCTCCTCGCCCTCCCGCTCATCTTCCTCCGCCTCCCGGACCTGGTCGACTTCAAGTCGGTCTTCAGGGGGCTCCGCCACGCCCTGACCAGGCAGCTCCCGCTCCTATACCTCTCGATCTTCGTGTTCTACGTCGCCAGCGGCCTCTTCAACACCTCCCTCATCCCGTCCCTCCGAGCTGCAGGCCTCGGGCCCAACGAGGTCTTCCTGGCCACGATGCTCGCCATGACCGTCCAGACTGCCTCGTTCTACTACGCCGGACCATTCGTGGAGCAGAGGGACCTGCGGAAGGCAGCGGTGGCCGGCCTCCTCCTGAGGTCGGCCTCGTACGCGGGGATCGGCGTGATGGCGGCCCTCTTCGTCGGACTCTCCTACCTGGGCGGCACCCTCGTCCTCTATCCGCTCGCCGGGGGGCTCGCCTACGCCGTCTACTACACCGCCTCGAACACCATGATCTTCAACACGCTAGGCGCCAAGAACCAGGGGTCGCGCCTCGGGGTCTACAGCGCCCTGGTGGGGGTCGCGACCATGGTAGGCTCCTTCGTCTCGGGCTACGTCTCGTTCTACTTCGGCTTCCTCGCCACCTTCGTCCTGGCAGGGGCGCTGCTCGCCTTCTCTGCCGCCCTCGTCCCGTACGTCCCCTCCTCCTATCAGCAGGACAGGCTCGAGCTCGACCTCTAGGCTAGACCCCGCTCCTCCAGTGCTCCCTCTGCCTGTGCGACCGCCACTGCGTCGCCAGGCCGACAAGGGCGAGGACGACCGAGATCACGCCTGCGTAGGAGGGCGCGGCCCCGAAGTAGACTAGGACGGTGTAGAGTATCACCCCGCCAAGGGCCGCCGTGGCGACCTCGAGGAGCTTGCCGGAGGCCGCCAGGCCCACGACGAAGAGCACGAACCCCACGGCGAGCGCCAGGAGGAGGACGTGCGTGAGGTCTTTGGTGATCAGGTACCCGAAGTAGCCGAAGGCCAGCCCGATTCCCAGATGGACGAGGAGAAGGCCGAGCAGTCCTCCGATGATGAACCCCACGAATGCCCCGATAACCGTGCCGATGAACCCTAGGACGAGCGTCCCCGCCGCCGCGCCGAACGCCGCCCCCGCCAGGCCGGCCACCAGGAACGCGAGGGCCTTGATCACCGAGCGCCCGGCAAAGATCAAAGCGAGCGATATGACCAGGAGGACGAGCGCGTACAGCAGCCCCCCGGTGCCTGAGATGACGTGCGGGAATATCCCCGCTGGCGCGAGGACCGGTTGACCTGGCGCCATGGCCGAAGAGGTGTCCCGGGAAACCAATAAAGCTTGGTGAAGCGGGGAACACCTTTACAATCCGCGGGGCTTCGACCCACCGTCATTGGAAGGATTCTTCCGCTACCCCGTCAAGGACGGCAACGCGGAGGCCTACGCGGCCGAACCCGTCGGACGCCGCGCCGCAGGCCAGGTCCTCGTCGTCCACGAGGTATGGGGGTTCACGCGTTTCATCCGCAAGACCTGCGACGACCTCTCTAACGAGGGGTTCAGGGCGGTCGCCCCGGTCCTCTACTGGAGGGACAGGGACGTCTTCTCCGAGAAGAACATACGCGAAGGCCTGAAGACCGTGTGGGGCCTGAGCCTCGAAGAGAGGCGCCAACGCGCGAAGCTCGAGGCAGCGATCGAGAAGGGCGGGGCGTCGCCCGCCGCCGCCTCGATGCTAAGGAAACTCTACGACCCGGGCTTCAGGGCGCGCATCCTCGAGGACCTCGTCTCCCTCGCCCGCCACTCCCGTCGCGAGCGCCCAGACCTCGCGCTCGGCGCCTTGGGCTTCTCCATGGGCGGAAAGATGGCGATGCAGACCGCCGCCGCCTTCGGGGGGATGGCTGCCTGCGTCGCTGTCTCCTCCGAGCCCCTCGTCGGCCCCTCCCTGGGGAAGGTGCGCGCCCCGCTCCTCCTGCTCTATGGCAGCGACGACGCCTTCATGCTCAGGAGCCTCCCCGCCTTCGTGGAGGAAGCTGTCTCCAGGGGGAAGGCGGTCGCTCTCAAGCTCTACCCCTCCGCGGGGCACGAGTTCTTCGACCCGGCCCACAAGGACTATCTGCCCGCGGCCGCGAAGGACGCCAGGGAGTCTGCCCTGGACTTTATGCGCAAGTGCCTCGCCTGAGGGCTCTCAGAACGGAGGAACCGTCTCTATGGCGTCGAGCGCCGCCAGGACATCGTAAGGCGGCTTGGTCTCGAGCATATTGACGTTCTCCTCGACCTGCTCTGGCCTGGACGCCCCTACTATCATCGATGTGACCACCGGGTTCTTGGCTATCCAGTTGAGCGCGAGCTGGGCGAGCGGCATCTTGGCCGCATCCGCGAGCGCCCTGAACTTCTCGACCGTCGCGTAGTTCATCGGCTTGTTCATCCTTCCCCAGAACCGCGGATAGTTCGCCCCCCTCGTCCCGGGCGGGGCGGGCTGCCCCTCCTGGTACTTGCCGGTCAGGAACCCTCCCTGGAGGGCAGAGTACGTTATCGTCCCCAGGCCGTTGGCTTCGCAGAAGGGGAAGAGCTCCTTCTCCGACTCCCTGTTGAGGAGGTTGTACGGGGGCTGCAGGGCGATTATCCTCTCCAGTCCTAGCCTCTCGCTCACGTCGTTGACCGCCTTCATGTTCTCGACCGTGAAGTTCGAGCAGGCGAGGTACCTGACCCTCCCGTCCCTCACCAGGCGGTCGAGGGTCCTCATCGTCTCCTCCAGCGGCGTGACGGGGTCGAACCTGTGCATGTAGTAGACGTCGAGGTAGTCCGTCTGGAGGAGCCGCAGGCTCTCGGAGACCTGGTGCATGATGTTCTTCCTCGACAGCCCCGCGTCGTTCGGCCACTCGGCTCCCTCGCTCCCCACCTTTGTAGCGATCACGAACCTGTCCCTGTCTCCGTGGATCCCCTTGCCGATTATGGCCTCCGACTTGCGCTCGGTGTAGACGTTCGCCGTGTCGAGGCTGTTGATCCCAAGGTCGATCGCTCTCCGGATCACCCTGATGGCGGTCGGCTCGTCCGCGTCCCGTCCGAAGTTGTTCGTCCCCAGGGTCATCCTTGAGACCTTCAGTCCAGACCGGCCTAGGTTCCTGTACTCCAAACTCGCTTTTCGGGACAGTGGCGCTAGAAATTCTTTTCCGCGGGGCTGTCAGCCCTGGCGGCATGCTGCCCGAGGACCTGCCCGTCCGTCTTCTCTAGGTCCTGGAAGAGGTCGAGGAGGATCTTCCCCAGCGGCGTCACCTCGTACAGCTTCACGGTCCCGAATGCCGCCTGTTCTCTCACGAGCCCGTACCTGTTCAGCACTTGGACGTGCCTGTCGACCGTCTTCCAGTCTACACCCAGCTCCTCGGCAAGCTGGAGCCGGTCCTTTGGCGTCCCGAGGGTGTTGAGGACCTTGATCCTGGTACCTCCACCTCTCATCCTCATGAACAGGTCGAAGACGTCTGGTCCGAAACCCATCTGGGTCCACCTGGACTTCATCCGTCCCCGCCAGACCCACATCCCGGCGATTACGACCCAGGTCACCGGGGCGAGGAACAGGCAAGTAGCCTGGACCTCAGCAAGGAGCGTCCGGCCAGACGCTCCCGCGACCGCCTGCGCAGCGGACGTCGCCGAGGTGGTCGCAGACCCTGACACGGTCACCGTCGACCCTCCTCCCAATGCCGCCGTGGTCGTTGTCACGGTCGCACCTCCCCCTGCCGTTGCCGTCGAGGCCACCGTCCCCGTAGACGACACCGTGGCGGCCGTGATGGTAGTGGTGACGACTCCCGTGACCGTCGAGGTGGCCGTCGTCACGACCGTCGTGGTAGACCCGGCTACCGTCGAGGTCAGGGTCCGGCTCGACTGGCTTGTTGCTGTGCTCACCACGGATGTAGCGGTTGCGGTGACCTCGCTCGACGTCGCCGAAGTGGAGACCGCAGCTGTGGAGGTCGCCGCGGTCGAGACTGCCGCCGACGACTCGGACGAGCTTGAGCTCGTCATCGAGGAGACGGACATGGTGGAGGTGTGCGCCGAGGGCGACGCGTATAGCGCCGAGCCAAGAACTCCCCATCCGGCAATGGCCGAGGTCGCGCAAGCGAGCAGGAGCGCGCAGGCAAAGGCCACCCTGAATCTCTGGAACCCGTTCAACGCAAGTGCGAATCGGGAAAAGTTCGCTTCACATCATAAATAGTTTTGTCCGAATGCTCGGACAAAATCTAATCACGGCCTGCCGTTTCTTTTTGGGCATGCCCTCTCCCAAGGCTCCGCCGGCCGACGGCTCCGGCCTTCCAACCTCCATCTCCCAGGCGGCTCCCCGCCGCGAACTCACGGTCGAGTGAACTCCATGGGGGAGTCAGAAGACCGGTCGAGCTCGGCCAGGCCGAGCCCTCCCCTCCAGCCGCGGCGCCGGGAAGGCAAGGCCTCTGTCCATCGAGAGAACGACCTCCGGAGCATCCTGTTCATGGCGGGAGGGTTCTTTCTCATCGCGTTCTGGATGCACTTCCCTGGGATGAACCCCAAAGTCTACAGCGACCTCGTGGACACGCTGTGGCCACGGATCTCCGCCGCCCCCGGGATAGTCCCCTACCTCGACTACAAGTTGGAGTACCCGGCGATATCGGCGATAGTCCTGTACGCATCCTCTCTGGAGAGGAACCTCTACGCGTTCTACCTGTCGATGAGCGCAATCATCCTCGGCTGCTTGCTGGTCACGGTGGCGCTCGTCTACAAGCTCCTCAAGGAGAGGGGCGACAATCCCCAGAGGATAGCCTACTTCATCGTCTTCACTCCGGCATTCATCTACTTCTCCGTGTACAGCTTCGACTGGATTGGGGCCGTCTTCATGGTCGCCTCGATATTCTTCGCCTACAGGCGCCGAGCCGTCGGGTCTGGCCTCTCGATCGGACTCGCGGCCGCCGCCAGAATCATCCCGGTCCTCCTCCTGCCCGTCCTCTTCTTGGAGTTCAAGAGCCGGAAGAACAGGCTCCTCCTGCTCGCCTCGGCGGGCGGGGCTTGGCTCGCCGTCAATTCCTATTTCATGCTCACCAATTTCGCCGGCTTTCTCTACCCCTATCAGTTCCAGTCGTCGTTCTACGCGGAGGACTCTTGGCTCAACCTCGCATCCCCGTACGCCAAGGAGCTCTCGGCCGCGCTGCTGCTGTTCTCGCTCGCCCTCGTACTGTACAAGCGGAGGTCGTTCAGCCTTGCCGAGCAGTCGCTCCTCGTGATGCTCGCTTTCGTGGCCGTGAGCTACAAGTTCCCCCCGCAGTACCTCGTGATGCTCCTTCCTCTGTTCGCCCTGACAGGGGTGGGCTATACCGAGTTCATGGTCGCCAACCTCCTCGACGTCACCCTCATACTCTGGTACTTCACCCCCGCGTTCAACCTCGGGTCGGCGGTCGTGGTCACGAGCCCCGTCCAGTGGGTGGCCTTTGCCAGGCAGTTCGTGCTCTACCTGGTCTTCGCGCGGCTAATCGCGAGGCGCGGGAAGCCCGAGGCGCCCACGCTCGAGGACGAGACAGAGCTCGAGCGGGAGATTCCCATACCCCAACGGAGGAGACTCGGTCTGTCGCGGCCCTGGCTCCCTCCAGTCCCCTGGACGCGGTGGCCGGTCCGCCGACGGGCGAGGGCGATAGACTAAAGGAACTGCTCGTCGCCGCCCGCCCTGATGAACAACCCTGCCCCCTCGCAGAGACCCCAGAACGGCTTCCATGTCAGGGAGGTCCGTCCTGGGGACTTCGACATGGGCCTACTCGAGACGCTGGGTCACCTGAGCGACATGGGGGGGCTCACCCCCAAGGAAGCGAAGGGCATCTTCAGGAGGATCAAGAAGGACTCGCTCTATCACTTCCTCGTCGCCGTCGCCGCTGATGGAAAGGTGATCGGGGCGACCACGCTGCTGGCCGAGCAGAAGTTCATCCACCGCGGGGGGTTGGCTGGGCACATCGAGGACGTCGTGGTACGGGAAGGCTACGAGGCCAGGGGAGTCGGCCGCTCCCTGGTCAACGCGGCCGTCGAGCTGGCCAAGGAGCTCGGCTGCTACAAGTGCATCCTGGACTGCAAGGCCGACGTAACTGGCTTCTACGAAGGCCTGGGGTTCAGGAGGCACGAGATAGGGATGCGCCTGGACCTCTAGCCTCACAGAGAGTAGCCGCAGTTGGGGCACTGGTACCTCATCACCGCGTCCTTGCCCTCTATCTTCTCCATGAACCCTGACCTACAGTTGGGGCAAAGGACCTCCATGGGCTCCGCCTTGTCGTCACCCAGCAAGCCGGAGAGGAACGGCTTCCTCCCTGCCGTAGACCCGCCCTCGAGGTCAGCCCACGTCACCCACCCAAGGAACTGGTCGCCTTCGAACACGCCCAGCCTCGTTATCCCGGCCTCGAGGAGCCTCCTCTTGGCCTCCTTCGTCGAGGCGTCGGCGTCGATCTTGAAGAACGGGGACATCACCTCGACGACTGTGACGTCCTGAGGCCTCTTGTTGAGCGGGACGAACCTACGGAGAAGCCTGCGGTCGGTGATCATCCCGACGGCCTTGTCCCCGTTGAAGACTACGACCCCCGACGACCCCGCGTCGTTCATTATCTTCGAGGCTTCGAGGACGCTGGTGGACGTGGTGACCCTCTCCACGTCTGTCTGCATCACGTCTCTCACCTTCGCCAGGTATCTCGTCCCTACGCACTCTCACCCGTGCCGCGGGAATAATCAACCTTTTCCCAAATCTCGGCCCCGTTTTAACGCGCGCATGGCAACTCGAAACGACTAAAGCCCGCCCCCCGGCCGAGCGGTCCGTGCCCCCACGCATAGATACCGACAAGTACCGCGTCAAGGAGGGCGAGAAGGTCTCCCTGAAGAGATGGCCCCCTGGAGACACCTCCGGGTTCGAGGGCGAGGAGGCGGAGGCGCTCGAGGATTCGAGGAGCCTCACTCTTCGGCTCGAGAAGCTCCAGGAGCTCCTGTACGCGGAGCACAAGCACAAGGTCCTGATAGTCCTCCAGGCTATGGACACCGGAGGGAAGGACGGCACCGTCAAGAAGGTGTTCGAGGGCGTCAACCCCGCGGGCGTCCGCGTAGCCCACTTCCGGACCCCCACCGCCGAGGAGGCGGACCACGACTTTCTCTGGCGCGTCCACAGCCAGGTCCCCGGCAGGGGGGAGATAGCGATCTTCAACAGGAGCCACTACGAGGGCGTCCTAGTGGAGAGGGTCCACCGCCTGGTCGACAGGAAGACGTGGGAGCGGAGATACAAGGAGATAGAGCACTTCGAGCATCTGCTTCACGACGACCACACGGTGATACTGAAGTTCTTCCTCCACATCGACAAGGAGGAGCAGAAGAGGCGCCTCGAGGAGCGGCTAAACGACCCGTCAAAGCGGTGGAAGTTCAGCTCTCTCGACACGCAGGAGAGGCGGCTCTGGGCCAGGTACGCGGAGGCCTACGAGGATGCGATAGAGGCGACGAGCAAGGAGCACGCGCCTTGGTACGTCGTCCCGGCCAACAAGAAGTGGTTCCGCGACGTCCTCGTCTCGACGATCATAGTCGAGACTTTGGACAAGCTTGGCATGCAGTATCCGAAGCTGACATTCGACCCCAAGTCAGTGAAGATCTAGGGCTTCCTACCTGACCACGAGGACAGAGCAGGGCGCGTAGTGCAGGACGCTGTTCGCCACGCTCCCCAGGAGCAGGCGCTTGAACCCTCCGTTCCCCCTCGTCCCGACGACTACCAGGTCCGACTTCGCACCCTCCGCGAGCTCGACCAGGCCCTGCGCTGGGGAAGTGAGCTTCTCGACAAGCTCTCCCTTGGCGTCGGCGACCCCGCCATCCCTCGCGACCTTGAGGGCGTTGGTCAGGACCTCATTCCCCACCTTGGCCGCGTCCTCCTCTATCTCGCCCACAGGGACGGTCGACCCAGGGAGGCCCGCAGACCACATCGTCCCAGGGACCGTGACCACGTGCGCAACTGTGAGGTCGGCCTCAAGACGCTTCGCCATGTCCACCGCGGCCGCGAGCGCACGCCCGGCGTTCTCCGAACCGTCGACGGCGACGAGGATCCTGTCTATCTTCCCCTTTCCCCTGACGACCAGCGTGGCGCACTGGGCGTGGAGCGCGACCGCGCTGGAGACGCTCCCCAGCGCGACCCTCCGGAAGCCGCCGAGCCCGCGAGTCCCCATCGCTATGAGGTCGGCCCCCTCGTCGGAGGCGTAGTCGAGTATCGTCTCCGCGGGCGACGCCTCGCCCTGCGGGACCTCCTCCGAGGCCACCGCCACTCCGGCCTTCTCGAACACCGCGGCGGCCCTCTCGGCGTCCTCCTTGCCCTTTGCGATTATCTTCGCGTAGTACTTGCCCTCTAGTGGCGCCGCGAGGGCGCTGACCGACGGGATCGCCCTCATGATCACTACCTTCGAGTCGAACGCCGCCGCGACCTGGGCGGCCACCTCGCACGCCTGCTGGGCGCCTGCCGACCCGTCCGTGGCCACCAGGATCTTCCCAAATCGCTTCGCGGGCTTCGACATCGGGCGCCCGCGTCTCGAGGAGGTATTTTAGGGTAGAGAGAGGCCGAGGAGGCGTTGACAGTTGGTCAACACTCTTGGCACGCCGGCCTGAAATGCTTCCGCCGCGGTGGCCACGGCCGTGAGACCCTGGAGTCAGCCCTCCACCGCATGATGAAGGAGTGCGCCTCTCGCGAGCTGACCTCAGAGGGGTACTCGGTATTCGAGGAGCCCCCGTACGCGCCATCGAGCTTCATCAGCTGGTCGTCCTATCGCCCCGACCTCTTCGGCCTGAGGGCCGGAGGAGGGGTGCAGGACTACGTCCTCGTCGAGTGCGAGACCCGGCCTTCGGAGCGCAAGCTGGCGGCGAAGAACTTCAAGAGCGTGGAGGTCCAGGCGAGGCTGAGCTCAGACGTGTCCCTGAGGAGGGTCCTGGTAATTCCCAGGGGGAATCTCGCCTGCCTCGACACCTCCGTCCGCACGTCGTGGGAGATGTGGATCTACGAAGGCGGTAGCTTCCAGATGTTCCCCCAGGCAGCCTCCCGCCAGACGGTCTGAGAGGGACCGCCCACTTTTTACGCCGCCGAGAGGCTGCGCCGGACGTGCCGCGGGTGGAGAACATCGAGTCCGTCAATGCCTTCTTCGCCCGGGTCCTCAACGCGGGCGACCTGGCGAGCCTGGGCGCGCTGGCCAGGCCAGACGTGCTGGTACCCGAGTCGCAGTCCGGCGTCGAGGGCCTCGTGCGGCATCTCTCCGCCCTCAGGTCCACCTTCTCCGATCCCGAATACAGGGTCGTGGATACGATAGCCGACGGGGAGAAGGTCGCCGTCAGGTTCTCCGCCAAGGCCACCCACTCTGGCAAGTACATGGGCATCCCCGCCACGGGTCGCAGGCTCAAGCTCTGGGGCGTGATGATATTCAGGTTCGACGGGGGTTCGATCGCGGAGTTCTGGAGCCTGGTCGACGCGCAGAGCGTCCTGGAGCAGCTCCGGTCGCCCGGCTAGCGTCCTCGCGGGTGGCCGCCAGGAACCCCTCGGACGCCCTCGCCGGGGCGCCCCTCCATCCAAGCCTCTGCGCGAGCGAGGCGACGCTGCCGACGACGATGACGCAGGGGGCGCTGATTTCCTTCGCGACCCCGCTCCCTGATGCAGCCTCCCCCAGAGTGAGAAGGACCGTCCTCTGCCGGCCCGTCGTCCCCCAGGTCGTCGCCGCGACGAGGGTCGACGGCCCCCGCCCCGACTCCAGGAGCCTCCGAGCCAGCTCTCCCACCCTCGCGGCGCCCATCAGGATGACAACGGTCTCGGTGCCACGCAGCGCCCTGGACCAGTCCTCCCTTGTCTTCCCCCTGAGGTCTGACTCCCTCCCCGTCACGATCGCCACCGAAGAGGAGTGCTCGCGGTGCGTAAGCGGTACGCCGGCGTAGGCAGGCACGGCGAGCGCCGAGCTGACGCCCGGGACGACCTCGAACTCCACCCCACGGCCCGCCAGGAACTCCGCCTCCTCTCCTCCCCTCGAGAACAAGAACGGGTCGCCGCCCTTCAGCCTCACGACCCACTTCCCCTCCTTCGCCCTGCTCAGCATTAGCTCGTTCAGCTTCCTCTGCTCCGCATCGGAGTCCGTGCCGGGGTCCTTCCCCCCGTACACTCTCTCCACCTTTCCGGGGACTAGGTCGAGCACCTCCTTGCTGACGAGCCTGTCGTAGACCAACACGTCCGCGCGCTCGATCCTGTCCAGGGCTTTGAGCGTCAGGAGGCCAGGGTCGCCTGGCCCTGCCCCGACCAGGCTCACCCTCCCGCGCTTCCTAGCCACTTGCGGACGCCTCTCGCAACATCCTCTGGGCGAGCCTCTTCGCCCCAGCGTAGTCCTTCTTCCTGAGGCACCTAGCGATTCGCCTGTCGCTGATCAGCCTGTACGCGAACTCCTTCCTCTCTCCGGGTTCCTTCAGCCATTTCTTCCACGACCTCCTTATCTCCCCCTGGAGTTTCACCTGCAGGGCGTCCTCGTCCGAGATGCTCTTCTCGATTCTCTTCCTGAGGACCGAAGCCATCGCGGGGCTCCTCCCGCCGGTCGAGACGCCGACCCTGATGTCCCCCCTGGCGGCGACCGCTGGCATGTTGAAATCGTTGAGCCTGGGGTCGTCGACCACGCAGACCATGGCTCCCCCGGCCGACCTCGCCGCGGCCGCGAGCTCCTCGTCCGCCTTCGGGTCCCCTGTCGAGATGAACACGACCTTCGGGCGGGCTTCCTTCATCGCCTGGACCATCTTCGCCGGCGAAGGCTCCCCTTTGACGAGCCTGATCTTTCCTTTCCTTGAGGCCATCCGCCTTATCCCCGGTGTGAACTCCTCAGCGATCACCGTCGTCCTCGCGCCGGCGTCGAGGAGCTTGGCGAGCTTGAACTCGGGCTCCCTGCCGCCTCCGACGACCAAGGCGGCCTTGCCTTCGAGGACCACGTCGATGAGCACTTTCAGCCCCGCCTCGACATGTAGGCACCCAGGGCGTTCATCATCGCGCCCATGGCGGCGACCTCAGGGACCACCTGGACGTCGATTCCGTAGCCCTCCAGCTCCTCTCTAGTCGAGGAACCTACTGCCGCCACCACGATCCCGCCCCTCCTGATGCCTTCTATGAGCCCCTTCTCCAAACCATGCTCGGCTGCGATCTCGACCAAGTTGCCCGCCGCGGGCGGGCTCGTGAAGGTGATCGCGTCGATCCTCCTCCCGCCGCCGGATATCTCTCGCACGAGATTGAGCACCTCTGCCTGCTCCGGGCTCTCGTACTTGAAGCCCATCGAGCCGAGGACCTCTGCCCCTTCCTCTGCCAGTTCCCTAGAATAGTGGTACGCCATGCATCCTGTCACCTCCCTGGCGCCCGCGGCGAGAAGCTCGCGCGCCGTGGCCTCGTCCGCCGAGCCGTGCCAGAGTATCGCGATGCTCTTTCCTTCCACCCCCCTCTTCAGGAGCAGCTTCGCTATCCCGCTTGCGGTCGCCTCCTCTCGGGGAGGTGTCGCGTCCACCTTGATTCCATGCCTGGACAGCTCCCCTTTCGGCTTGCCGCTCCGGGCCACCACGACCGTGCGCGTCCGATTCAGCGCCGCGCAGACCGAGTCCCTGACGCCCAGCCTCTCCGCCGCCAGGAGCAAAGCCCTCACGCCCGTGGCCGTCATGAACACCACGTAGTCGGCTCCCTCGGCCGAGGCGACCTTCCTCAGGAAGGGCTCGACCTCAGAGTCGGCGGGAGGTAGCGATATCCCCACCGTCGGGACGACGTATGGCGTCCCGCCGAGGCTCGAGACGAGCGCCGCCTGCTCGGACGCCCTGCGGCTCCCGGTGATGACGACGGTGAGCCCCTCCAGAGGCCTCCTCGCCCGGGTTTCGTTCAACCAGGCTAGGTTGCCCGGGTCGGGGCTATTTCGATGTTCCCTGCGGCCTGTCGCCAGCGAGGCTCTGGTTGAGGTAGAACGGGTCGGTGGTGGGCAGCGGGTTCGGAAACGTCTTCTTCATCAGCTCGGCCGTGTCCGGGTGCGTCTTCAGGAACTCGACTATGCCCTCGAGGCCGACCCGCCTGAAGAAGTACCCCATCTGGCCGGGCTCGCTGAGCTCCTCCTGCGTCCCTTTGGAGACGTAGAACTCGAAGAGCGCGTTCGTGACCTTGGGGACGTCCTTGCGCGGGACCATCCGCATGTAGATCTGGTGGGTCTTGGGGTCGTGGATGTACCCGCCTTGGTGCCTCCCGTCCTCCGTCCCCCCCAGCTTCAGCGCGTACATGTTGAGCCCCGTCCCCATCCACCCGATGGTCTTGGTCGCCGGCCTGAAGCACTGCCTCTCGCACCCGGTTATCCCTATCGACTCGTGCATCTCCCCCCACTTCACCTCGACCTCGTCTAGGAGCTGGGGCTCGAACCTCTCCGAGTCGGTGTACGTCAGCCTGCACGTGTCCCTCCCCACGCACGAGCCCGAGAGGAGCCTCAGGGTGGTGTACGGCCTGCCGCTCCGCCCCCCGTACCCGAAGCGCTTCATCTGCCTGATGAACTCCTCCTTGTCTGACTCTTCCAGGTTGGCGAAGAGGAGGTCCTGGTTCGGCGTGACGTACAAGAGCGCATCAGGATAGCTCTCCGTCATCTTCCTGACCATGGTCTTCAGGTCACCCCCAGGCACATGGTCGATGATCCTCCCGGTCTCGATGTAGGCCCCGTAGCACCACCTGCCGTCGGTCTCTTGGTGCGTCCAACCCTGGTGCATCCTCCTCGGGCCTTCGTCGAGGTCTTCCTGAGGGAGGTCGAGATCGACGCCCCTTTCCTTGACCTGGGCCCTGTACCAGGGGACGCCCATCTTGAAGATCACATACTTCATCCTGGCCCAGTTCCTGTTCTTCCTGTCGCCCCACTCCTGGTGGACCTTCACGATCGCGTCGAGAGCCCTGAGGAGGTGCTCCTCCCCGGTCGCGATCCCGAGCGGGCGGCCGAAGTTGGCAAAGGTGGGCTGGCCAGACTTCTCTCCCTCGCTCCCGCCTATGAATATCTGGAACCTCTCGACATCGCTGCCGCCGTCTATGATGGGGACTACCCCTATGTCGTCCGTCCTCACCTCGACGCAGTTGTCTGGGAGGTACTCGCCGGTTTTCTCGTCTCGTTCGACCCCGGCCACCGATATCTTGAACTTCCTGTTGAGCAGCCTGTCCCCGTACTCGAACCTCTCGCCTTCCTTCCTGTCGTCCCTGAGGTACTTCGGGTCGATCTCGAATATCTCGATATAGCCGGCCGTCGGGAGGCGGAAGTACTTCGCCGCCTTTGCCGCGAAAGCGGTCGCGTTGAAGTACTTTGAGTAGGAGGAGAGAGGGCACGCGACGAAGTTCCTGACGTTGTCGCCGCACCCGTTGATTGTGTAGAACCCGGAGCTGGCTATCTCCTTGATGGCGGGTATGACGTCCTGCTTCTTGATCCAGTGGAGCTGTACAGCCTGGCGGGTCGTCAGCCTCAGAGATGGCTCGGGGCTGCCGGTGTAAGACGAGGAGGCGGTATATTTAGTCGCAACGTCGTCAAGGATGGCCCACTGCTTGGCGGTTATGGGCCCCCCGCTCGGGATGGCCACCCTGAACATGTACATCCACTCCTTCTCGTCCCCGGTCTTCGCCCTGTTGAAGTCGGTGTAGATCCCGTACGACTTGGCCAACGCCTCGGCCACGTCGGGAAGGTCCCCGAAGCTGGTGTCCCTGAACTGCCGCCCCAGGTTGGCGGGGCTGTTGATGTCCTTGATGACCATCGTCAGGCCCTTCGTGGCCATCTTGGCCTTCTCGTTGCCCGACCAGTCTTCCTGCGGGGTGCGCAGCGATGGTTCGATGTCCGTCAACGATCAGGCTTTACCTCTCTGAGAGTCAGGGCAGGGCTAGACATAGCACCAGCTCTTCAACCGCTCGAGGACCTCCTTGCCAAGCACGACTTCGTCGGCCCGCTCGGCCGGCGGCCTCGTCTTGGTGGCGGCCCTTGCGTTGGAGCTCGTGTTCTTCACGAGTCGAACCGACCGCGTAGATTATTTAAGCCGGGCTGACTCGATTATGACCAAACGAATAGTCAGTTGCGAATGAAAATTACCAAACCGGATATATGCGCTCGCCTGGGCACTTGGCCAGTTGAGCCATGCGCTGAGCAGCCACTCCTAAGAGTGCCGCAATGCTAACAAGCGTTAAATAGCAATCGGAGATGGTCGTGTTGGCTTCTTGAAGTCTACTCTGGTCGTGCAGCCGAAGCCTGCAACCCTCACCAGAGGCACCAAGACGAGACCTTCTGAGGCCCCGGCCACCGCGCCGAGGTCCCCTTCGGTCGTGTTGTTCGGCACCTCGTTCAAGACGTCCTCGCTGTCTTTCAGGGAGGCGCTCGCTTCGAGGATTGACGAGTATTCGAGCGAGCTTCCTTCGATGCTTGCCTCCAGCGAGTACGCTCAGCTCGTCACCTGCAACAGGATAGAGATCCTGATAGCCACCGACTCCCCGCGGGGCTCTATCCGGGCGTTCGAGGAGTGGGTCTCCGAGACTTCGGGCCTGCAGCCTGGCTCGGTCTACGTCCACGAGGGGGTCGGCGCAATCGACCACCTCTTCCGGGTCGCCTCGGGCCTCGATTCGATGGTGCTCGGGGAGGAACAGATTCTTTCGCAGGTCAAGAAGTCCGGGGTCACCGCAAGAACTTCGGGTTCCTCGAGGGCGAGTCTCTCCGCTCTCTTCGACGCATCCGTCAGCGTGGGGAGAAGGGCTCGGTCTGCGCTCGGACTGGCAGACGCCTCGGTCAGCTCGATGGCGCTGAGGTTCGCCCTCGAACGCCTCCCCAGGCCCCCGCGCGGCGTGCTCCTCATAGGGACGGGGAAGACAGCGCGGCTGGCAGCTAGCCTTGTCAGGGGGGCGAAGCTCTACTTCGTCACCAGGAGGAGCGAAGTTCCTTCTTTCTCCCGAGCGGTCGTCCTTTCGCGCGTCGACATCAAGCGGGTCGCACCGAGATGCGACCTGATAATCTCTGCCACGAAGCACAACGGATACGTGCTTCGAAAGGGCGACCTCGACGGGAGGAGGCGGGTCGTCCTCGACCTCGCCTTCCCGCGGAACGTCGACCCGGGCCTCAACTCGGGCTCGACCGAGGTCTACAACCTCGACGACCTAGCGAGGATCTTCTCTTCGAGGTCCCCCCAGGCGGGCCTTAACTCTGTCCGCGCCGAGGCGATAGTCTCCGAGGAGGCGAGGAGGTTCGCGCGCTGGCTCCTTGCGAGCCGACAGTCTCCGACTCTGGCACAGGTCTACCGGTGGGCGGAGGGGACACGCAAGGAGGAGGCGGACGCCGCTCTCAGGAGGCTCCCCAACCTCTCGGCCAGGGAGCGAAAGGTGGTGGAGGCGATGAGCCGGAGGCTAGTCAGCAAGCTCCTCTCGCCTCCCACCCTCTTCGCGAGGTCGTCGAGCCCTGAGCTACCGCAGAAGGAGCGGCTGGAGCTCGTCCAGAGGATCTTCGACCAGGGGGGGTGACGGCTGCTTTGGCCACGCTGAGGATCGGAGCGAGGTCGAGCAAGCTCTCGATGTCGCAGGCCTCGATAGTGTCGGGCCTCGTTAGAGAGAAGTTTGGACGCCGCTTCGAGCTCGAGCTGGTCAAGGTGAAGACCTTGGGGGATCGCCTGGTCACCGCCAACGAGGCCCTGGGCAACACAGGAAAAGGAGCTTTCACAGGTGACCTCGAGACGATGCTACTGGAGGAGAAGATCGACATCGCGGTCCACAGCATGAAGGACCTCCAGAGCAAGGAGACCGACGGTCTGAAGATTGGGGCGACCCCGCCCAGGAGCGACCCGAGAGACGCCCTCGTCTCCGGAGACGGTGGAGCCCTCAGTTCCTTGCGCAAGCACGCGAGGATAGGCACGAGCAGCCTCAGGCGGAGGGTACAGCTCCTCAAGTTGAGGAACGACCTCGAAGTGGTGGAGCTCCACGGGAACGTGGACACCAGGATCCGGAAACTTTCTGACAACCGCACAGACCTCGACGCCGTTGTCCTCGCGGCGGCCGGCCTGGACAGGCTGGGAGAGGCGGCCCGGATCTCTCAAACGTTCTCCATCGACGAGATGGTCCCGGCCGTCGGGCAGGGCATCATCGCCGTCCAGATGAGGCGTGACGACAAGAAGACAGAGGCCATCGTCTCGAGGATAGACGACAAGGACGCTCGGCTCGAGTCTGTCTGCGAGAGGGCGTTCGCAAAGCGGCTGGGCGCAGACTGCAACGTCCCTGTGGGCGGTTGCGCGCGCGTATCTGACCAGACGATCAACATGGTGGGGATGGTGGCGAACGAGGACGGCAGTGGATTCGTACGTACCGCCGCCTCTGGACGGAGGAGCGACGCGGCGAAGGTTGGGAGGGACCTGGCGGAGGGGCTCCTCGCGAGGGCGGCCGGAGCCGCGTCTTGAAAGCCCAGACAGCCCCGAGGCGGGGAATCACCAAGGTCGCAATCACCCGGTCCGGGAAGGGGAACCTCGAGCTCTCGACCAAGCTCAAGGCGCTCGGCTACGAGCCCATTCCAGTCGAGACGATGGAATTCCTCCCGCCGGAGGACTGGTCCGCGGTCGACGGGCACCTCGGAAGGCTCAGCGAGTTCGACTGGCTGGTGTTCACCTCCGCTACGGGCGCCGAGTGCTTCGTCTCCAGGCTGAGGTCACTCTCTATCGCCCTCCCGCCCCCTCGAGGGAGGCCAGCGGTCGCAGTCGTCGGAGCGAAGACGGAGGAAGCCCTCGTGCGCCAAGGAGTCGGGGTCGACTTTGTCCCTTCCTCCTACCTCTCGTCGGCCCTCGCCGAAGAGCTCCCGACCGCGATGGGAAAGAGGACCCTGGTCCTGCGGGCCGACATGGGCGACACTCGATTCATCCCGAGGCTCCGGGAAAGGGGCTTCGAGGTCGCCGACGTCGCGATATACAGGACGTCGGCCCTCAGCGGCTCGGAGGCGGCCCTGCGGAGGCTCGACGAAGCCCAGGCGATAGTCTTCGCGAGCCCCTCGGCCGTGGGCGCCCTCTCCGCAAGCCTGGGGCCGGCCGGTGCATGGTGGCCTCGCTTGGCTGCTTTGCCCTGCCTATGCATAGGTCCCGTTACCGCGGAGGCGGCCAGGGCGCACGGATTCGCTCGCATCTACACCTCGACGATGCACACGCTGGACGGGGTCTTGGAGCTCCTCGAGACGGTCTCCGGGGCGGAGGGGTCGATGTGATGCTCGACCCTGGAGTCCATCGACAAACGCGGAGGACGGACGAGAGGCTCCGGAGGCTGAGAAGCACCGGGCCGCTACGCGAGATGCTAAAGCAGGACCGCGTACACCCCTCTAGCTTGGTCGCCCCAGTCTTCGTAAGGGACGGCGAGGGAGCGGTCGAGCCCATCGGGTCGCTCCCGGGGGTGTACCGCTACTCCGTCGACAAAGTCTCGGAGTATGTCGGGCGGCTCGTGGAGCAGGGGATACGGTCGGTCCTCCTCTTCGGACTTCCCGCTTTGAAGGACGAGGTGGGCACCCAAGCCTATGCACCCGACGGAGTCGTCCCGAGGGCCATAGGAGAGCTGAAGAGCCGCTTCGACTCGCTCGTGGTGGCCGCCGACGTCTGCCTCTGCGAGTACACGTCGCACGGCCATTGCGGTGTCCTGATCGACGGAGCTGTGAGCAACGAGAAGACACTCCCGCTCCTAGCTCGCGCGGCCCTCAGATACGCCGAGGCGGGAGCCGACATAGTCGCCCCGAGCGCCATGATGGACGGCCAGGTGCTGGCCGTACGCAAGACCCTGGACGACTCGGCGCTCGAGGACCGCCTGGTGATGGGGTACTCGGCGAAGTTCGCCTCCTCCTTCTACGGGCCCTTCAGGGAGGCTGCCCGATCGGCGCCCGCGTTCGGGGACAGGCGGGGATACCAGATGGAACCCGCGAACTCGAGGGAAGCGATGAGAGAGATCGCCTCGGACGTGAGGGAGGGCGCAGACATCATCATGGTCAAGCCTGCCCTGGCGTACCTGGACATCATCTCCAAGGCGAGGTCGAGGTACGACCTTCCCCTCGCCGCCTACAGCGTGAGCGGTGAATACTCGATGATAAAGGCAGCAGACGCGAGGGGATGGGTGGACGAGAGGGCCGCCGCCCTGGAGGTCACGACCTCCATCAGGCGCGCCGGCGCAGACATCATCATCACCTACTTCGCGGAGCAGCTGGCGAACTGGCTGAAGGAGGACGGGTGACTGGGATGGAAGAGCGGGTGGCCGCGAAGGAGGAGGCGGAGGTGGAGTCCAGCTTCCTAAAGTACACCTTCTTCAAGCTGGCCAGAGACTGGAGGCTCCTGGGAGACGACGAGAGGAGGTCGGCCAGGGAGGAGCTCGCCTCCTTCCTCGCAAGGAACGAGGCAGCCATGGGCCTCCAGCTGTTCTCGCTCGTCGGGATTCGCGGTGACACGGACTTCCTCGTCCTCGCCGAGTCGAGAGACCTGGAGTCCTTCCAGGACCTCGTCTCGGGCATCCTCTCGACGAAGGTCGGCCGCTACCTCGATATACCTTACTCGTACCTCGCCATGACCCGGCGCTCCCGCTACCTGGGGTCGCACAGGCACCCCGGCCAGGAGGGTTCCTCAACCGAGGGGGGAGCGGTGCGGCAGTCGAGGTATCTCTTCGTCTATCCGTTCATCAAGAAGCGGAGCTGGTACGGCCTCCCCTTCCCCGAACGACAGCGGATAATGGGCGAGCACTTCAAGGTGGGCCACAAGTACCCGATGGTCAAGATCCACACCGGCTACTCGTTCGGCATCGACGACCAGGAGTTCGTCCTCGCCTTCGAGGCCGACGACCCCCGGGACTTTTTGGCGCTGGTCGAAGAGCTGAGGAGCTCAGAGGCGAGCAAGTACACCGAGCTGGAGACCCCGATCTTCACCTGCAGGAGGACCGACTCGGCCCGCCTCCTAGAGCTGATCAGCTAGAGGGCCGACAGGTATTCGACATGGTGGACAAACAAGCAGGATCGGACGCCCTGTTCGCCCGGGCCCAGAGGGTTATGGCGGGCGGCGTGAGCTCCCCTGTCAGGGCTTTCAAGGCCGTCGGAGGCCGTCCCATCTTCATCGACAGAGGGAAAGGCTCCCGTGTCTTCGACGTCGACGGCAACTCGTTCGTCGACTACGTCTGCTCTTGGGGACCGCTCATAGCGGGGCACGCCCACCCGACCGTTGTCAGGGCGGTCTCCGCCCAGCTGGGCAAGGGGACGAGCTTCGGTGCCCCAACCGATGTCGAGCTGAGACTCGCGGAGGAGGTCTGCTCCTCCGTCCGGAGCGTAGAGAGGGTCAGGTTCGTGAGCTCGGGTACCGAGGCGGCGATGTCAGCCGTCCGGCTCGCGAGAGGGTACACCAAGCGCAGCAAGGTCATCAAGTTCGACGGCTGCTACCACGGCCACGCCGACCCGTTCCTGACGGCGGCCGGGTCCGGGCTCGCGACCTTCGATGTCCCAGACTCCGCCGGCGTCCCGCCCTCTACTGCCGCAGAGACCACGAGCGTCCCGTACAACGACCCCGGTGCCCTCGAGGCCGCTTTCAGGTCCCACGAGGGAGAGGTCGCGGCATTGATAGTCGAGCCGATCGCCGGGAACATGTCCGTCGTCCCCCCAGAGAAGGGGTTCCTGGAAGCCGCGCGGCGCCTCTGCACGGCCGAGGGCGCCCTCCTGGTCTTCGACGAGGTCATCACCGGGTTCCGTGTCTCCAGGGGCGGGGCCCAGGAGCTCCTCGGCGTCCGTCCCGACATCACCTGCCTCGGCAAGGTGATCGGTGGCGGTTTCCCCGTCGGCGCCTACGGTGCGAGCCGTGAGATAATGGGCCTCGTCGCGCCCGAAGGGCCCGTGTACCAGGCAGGGACGCTCTCCGGCAACCCCGTGGCGATGGCCGCCGGGCTCGCCACCATCTCCCTCCTGGGCAGCGCGGCGTACGCGAAGCTCGAGACCCTCTCGGCCCTGCTAGAGGAGGGCCTCCGCGAGGCCGCCGAGGGCGAGGGGGTCCCAGTGACGACCAACAGGGTCGGCTCGATGGTCGGGCTCTTCTTCGTCGAAGGCGAGGTGAGGAACTTTGCTAGCGCGAAAGCCACAGACAGAGGGAGATACGCCCGGTTCCACAGGTCGATGCTGAGGAACGGAGTCTACCTCCCACCCTCCGCCCTCGAGACGCTATTCCTCTCGACCGCGCACACCCGGGCCGACGTGGCCTCGACCATCCGGGCAGCCCGCGTCGCCTTCAAGGAGTGCGCCGCATGAACACGACCTTCGTCGACGCTTGCAACCGCAGGTCGCCCGAGCACACCCCCGTCTGGTTCATGCGCCAGGCGGGCAGGTACCTCCCCAGCTACAGGGCGGTCAAGGGGAGCATGTCCGTCACGGAGGTTGCGAAAGACCCGGCCCTGGCGTCCCAAGTCGTCGTCGACGCGGTCGAGGCATTGGGCGTGGACGCCGGGATAATCTTCGCTGACATCATGCTCCCCCTCGAAGGTATGGGGGTCGAGTTCAAGATAGAGGAGAACGTCGGTCCCGTGGTAACCAATCCGATAAGGGACATCGACTCTGTGAACTCGTTGAGGGAGGTCGACCCGGAGACGGACGTGGGCTACGTCCTCGACGGGATCGACGCAACGATCCAGAAGCTCGACGACTCGGTCCCCTTGATAGGTTTCTCGGGAGCGCCCTTCACCCTTGCCGGGTACATGATCGAGGGTAGGCCCAGCAGGGACCTGGAGTCCACCAAGCGTATGATGTACCGTGACCCTCAGACCTGGCACTCCCTGATGGGCGCCCTGACAAAGATGGTTGTGGCGTACCTCGACAGCCAGGTCGCCCACGGGGTGAAGGCCGTCCAACTCTTCGACAGCTGGGTCGGCTGCCTCTCGCCGACCGACTACGAGGCTTACGTCTCCAAGTACACCAGGGCGATAATGGCCTCCGTCGGCCGGAAGGTCCCGCGGATCCACTTCTGCGCCAACTCAGCCTCCCTCCTCGAGCAGTTCATCGAGACCGGCCCTGACGTGCTGAGCGTCGACTGGCGCATCGGCATGGGCGAAGCCTGGCGCGCGTCCAAGGGGCGGATCGGAATACAGGGAAACCTCGACCCCGTGCTGGCGCTCGCCGGAGGGGCCGGAATGAAGCGCCAGACGAAGCGGATACTTGACGAGTCCAGGGGGCACCGCGGACACATATTCAGCCTTGGCCACGGTGTGCTGAGGGAGACCGACCCTGAGAACCTCCGCCAGATAGTCAGGTCCGTCCACTCCGCGAAGAGGAGGGCATGACCACGAGGGTCCTGGTCGTCCTCATGACATACGGCTCCCCAGCCAGCCTGGATGACGTCCCCTCCTACCTCCGCAACATACGAGGCGGGCGTCAGCCAGACCAAGCCCTCGTCGCTGAGTTCCAAAGGCGCTATTCCGTCATAGGCGGCTCCCCGCTCCTTCGGATCACCAGGGAGCAGGCGGCCGCGCTCGAGAAGGAGCTCGGCGTCGTGGGCAAAGGTGACTCGTACAGGGTGGTCGCGGGGATGCGCTTCTCCCCTCCCACTATCCCAGAGGTGGTTAGAGAAGCGGCGCCGGAGTCAGGCCTTGTGGTCGGATTGATCATGTCGCCCCAGTTCTCGCCGACGATAATGGGCGGCTACGTGAAGACGCTGACCGAGGCGGTGGCAGCTCTCCACCGAGGGGGCCTCCGCCTCAAGGTCGCCGAGGACTGGCACCTTCAACCGTACTTCCTCGAGGCGCTTGCCCAGAGGGTGAGCGAGGCGCTCCAGCGGGTACCGCCGGAGGCAAGGGATGACGTTCCCGTCCTCCTGACCGCCCACAGCATGCCAAAACGCGTCGTCGAGGGCGAGCCCGGCTACATCGACCAGCTCGAGGAGACGGCCGCCGCCGTCGCCGATCTGGCTGGGCTCCAGGAGGGCCGTTGGATGTTCTGCTACCAGAGCGCCGGCCACACGCCTGAGGAATGGTTGAAACCCGACTTCGCCGACATGATGCCTCGCCTAAGGGAAGGGGGGTTCAAACACGTGGTCATCGCCCCGGTGCAGTTCCTCGCCGACCACCTAGAGGTGCTGTACGACATCGACATCGGGGCCAGGGAGCAGGCCGAGAAGCAGGGCATGCAGTTCCACCGCATCGAGTCCTTGAACACCTCTCCCCTCTTCATCCGGGCTCTTGCGGCCGTGGTCGAGGAGACTGTGGCCCGGCAGTCCTAGGAAGAGATCGACAGTCAGCCACCCTTTATTACCCAGCTGAGGTCGCTCGTCAGAGGATGGAGATACTGGAGGGCGAGGCTCTCTACAGGCTGCTCCTAGATCGCTACTCCAGGAACCCCAGGGGCTGGAGCATCACGATCTCGCCCTCGCCGCGCAACGGCTTCTTCGATGCCATGGTCGGCGGCCCGGAGGAGTCCTGGCACCTGAAGCTCGACACGATATTCAAGCCCTCGCCCTTCGTCCTGGGGGCGAAGACAGACCAGGCGGCCCCGTCGGGGCGTTCGCCGGTGTCGTTCGGTTTCAGGAGGCTCGACCCGGCCGACGCGCCCGGGCTGTTCGAGGAGTCGCCCGAGGGGATCAACAGGCTGCTCGCCTACCTGAGCACCGTCAACCCGGTAGCGCCAGCGGCCCCCGGGAGCTACGTCCAGGGACCCTACGTCTTCAGTAACCGCGCCCAGACGCCCGGTTCGTCCATGACCAGGGAGCAGCAGAGCGTCGACACCAGGCTCTCCGACGAGATGGTCAAGCTCGTCCGGAAGAGATACCCCAGCTACCTCTAGGCCGCCTGCCTAGAGCTTGTGCAGCTGCTTCAGCCGGGCGATTATCAGGTCCGCGCTCTGCTGGGGCGTCCCCTTCTCCGTCTCGACGACCACGTCGGGATGCTCGGGCTCCTCGTAAGGGTCCTGTATCCCTGTCATGTTTGTTATCTCTCCCTTCCTCGCCTTCTTGTAGAGACCCTTCGGGTCCCTCCGCTCGCACTCGGCGAGCGACGCCTTGACGTAGACCTCAACGAACCTCTCCGGCCCGACCATCTGCCTCGCGCTATCCCTCGACGTCCGGTACGGGGAGATGAGGGCCACAATCGCGATCACGCCGTTCCTCGCGAGGAGCTTGGACACGAACGAGACCCTCCATGCGTGCTCCTCCCTGTCCTCCCTCGAGAGCCCGAGGTCTCGAGAGAGCCCCTTCCTCACCTCGTCCCCGTCAAGGATCTCGACCCGCCTCCCCTGCGACTCGAACTTCTCCTTTAGGACGGCCGAAAGGGTCGACTTGCCCGACCCAGGCAGCCCGGTCATCCAGAGCGCAAAGCCTTCCTCCTTCATGCTGTCATCTCGCCTCCCCTTCCAGGACCGCCCCTATGGTCTTTCCGCTGAACCCGGCGCCCTTGGGCTCGATACCGAGCATGGTGAGGACCGTGGAGGCCATCTCCTCCACCCTCGCGCCCCTCACCTCCCTCCCGCCGAGGTTCTTACCGGGTCTCGTCATCAGGAAGATGCCGTCCATCGAGTGGACCGAGTCGTCCGGCCCGGTGTCGTTCTCGAACAGGTAGAGGGAGTCGTGCCCCACTGTCCCCGCCGACCTCCAGTCCAGGTCGTCGAAATAGACCATCAGGTCCGGCTTGTCGCCTACAGCCGTGCCGTAGATCTTGTCCGGCTCCATCACCGAGTTCCTCATCACCCGGCCTTTGTGGTCCTTTATCTTTGATATCCTCTCGGAGAGCGCGCGCTTCTCGGCCTCGAGCTGCGACGGCTCGACGACGCCCTGGACCTCCCGTCCCTTCACGTTGAAGAAGATGCGGGCGTAGTATCCCCCCCACCCCCAAGCCTTCGTCCTGCCCCAGTCTATCTCGGCCTTGTCTATCTCGGTCGGGGACGTCGGCCTCTTCTTGAAGGCGAGGTATCCCTCCTGCTCGAGCCACTGGTTGACGCAGAACCCTCCCTGCATCGCCTTGGACCCGTGGTCGGAGACTATGAAGGTCGTGCAGTCTTCTCCTAGCATGGGCAGCAGCCTGCCGATCCGCTCGTCCACCATTGAGTAGTACTCGAGGTCGATTCCCTCGTACTCGTTCCCCTTCACGTACTTCGGGTGCTTGGGGTCGAAGAACTTCCAAAAGGCGTGGTGGAGCCTGTCGAACCCTATCTCGTGCATCATGAAGAAGTCCCAGGGCTTGTTCTTCGCAAGGTACTCGGCGACGTCGAACCTTCTCTCCGTCATCTCGAAGAGCTGGCTCTTCACCTCCGCCCTGTTCTCTGTCCTGAACGTCACGTCGAAGACGTACTTGCCCCCTGCGACCTCGATGACCTCCTTCCTGAGCGCGTCCGGGTTGGTGAACTGCCTGTCGGACGACGGCGTCAGGAAGCACGACACGGTGCTGGCGTTCGAGACGGGCTTGACCGGGTACCCGGGCGGGACGCCGATCACGACGGACTTGCGCCCCTTGTCGGATAGGACCTCCCACGCAGTCTTCGCCGAGACGTTGGTCGAGGTGACTATGTATCCGTCGCTGTAGGCATAGCCCCTCCTGTGCTTGAACCCGTAGATCCCCAGCTCGCCCGGGTTCTTCCCCGTCATCATCACCATCCACGCGGGGACGGTGATCGGCGGGTCGCAGGTCCTCAGTCTGCCGTGGAGCCCCTCAGCGTAGATCCTCCTCAGATTGGGGAGCTTGTCGAGCAGCTTGTCGAAGAGGATCTCGGGCGGGACAGAGTCTAGGCCGAGTACCGCTACCTTGTTTGGCATTTTGATCTCTCTCACCCCGAATCCCAGGTCACGGGCCTCTCGGTCCATCCGGGGCGGGGCGCAATTTTTTCGCGGTCAATTTTCGATATTTAACGCTTGGTCATTTATTATTAGCCGAGATTCAGTAGCCAGCGAGCTCGACAGCGCTCCGAACCTCTTGAGGTCATTCGACAAACGGCTTCTCGAACCTCAGTATCGCCTGGGCGACCTCTGGTCTCATGAACTCCTTCGGCGGGACCTCCCCCTCAGAGAACATCTTCCTCAGCTTCGTCCCGCTGAAGTTCAGCCTGTCCTCCTCTCCGTGCGGGCAGGTCTTCTCGCTGGCGATCCCCGCACACTTCTTGCAGTAGTAGAACTCCTTGAAGAAGAGAGGCGAAATCCCCAGGTCGGGGAACTCCTTGAAGATCTCCTGCGCCGCGTAAGGGCCGTAGTAGTTCCCGACGCCCGCGTGGTCTCGTCCGATGATGATGTGGGTGCAGCCGAAGTTCTTCCTCATTATCGCGTGCATGATCGCTTCTTTGGGGCCCGCGTACTGCATCTCGTAATGCAGGACGCTCATCACGACCGAGCTCTTCGGATAGTAGTTGGCAAGTATCGCCTTGTAGGTGGACAGGATCACTGCGTCTTTGAAGTCCCCTGCCTTCTTCTTCCCCAAGACTGGGTTGATGAAGAGCCCGTCAACCAGCGCGAGAGCGCTCTTCTGCAGATACTCGTGGTTGATGTGGGGGGCGTTGCGCGTCTGGAAGGCGACCACTGTGTTCCACCCCTTCTCCGAGAACAGGATCCGCGTCTCCTTTGGCGTGAGGGTATAGTCCGCGTATTCGCCGTGGTCTGGCTTCACGGCGGCCTTGAGCCTCCCGGCCAATGCCCGGTCATTCCCCGCAAGCACCTTGGCGACACCGGGGTGAGCCTTGTCCTCGGTCCCGAAGACCTTGCTTGCGTATTCTTCCCTCGAAATCTCGAAGCTCCCCTCGTATTCCATGAGTGCGACGGGGCCGTCCGACTCGTCCACGAGCAGGACTTCGTCGCCTGATCCAAAGTGACCTTCCGCAGGGGCGGAAAGGAGGATGGGAATCGTCCACGGAAGGTCGCTCTCCAGGCGCATGTGTTCGATGACGTTGAGGTAGTCGTTCTCCCCCATGAACCCCTCGAGCGGGCTGAAGACCCCGTTCGCTATGTTCGCGACAATCGTTGCCGTCTCCTTGCTTATCCTGAGCTTCTGGTTTGCCTTGAAACCCTCCAGGGACGGGGAGTCTCTGGAGGTCTGCTTGACTTGCACAAGCTTACCACCGTGTGGCGTGCTCGTCATGTCATCCACCTAGAGGTAGCCAAGGGCCTGCAGCCGCGCCTTGATCTCGTCCAAGTCCGTGCTCGTGAAGGGCTCAGGGACGTCCTTGAGCTCATGCATGGCCACCACCTCGCGAAGGACGTAGGTGACGTAGTCCGATACCGACTTGAAGCCGGTCTTGTTGGCGATCAGCTTCTCCAGCCTCTTGTGGAGGGTGAGGGGAATCGAGACAGATGTGTACTTCGTCACGGCGCTTCGAGGCTGCGGTCCAATTACTGATAATTATGCATTCGGGTCGTCGATAGGCAGCGGTGTCCGGGGGGGTTGACTGGTCCCGGGGGCATTCCGTACGCTGCCAGCCAGCTCTTGAAGATTAACGAGGCGATGGTCCTATGATGGTCATCTTCGCAACGGGCTTGACGGCCGACCGAATCCTGTTCTACAGACTCGAGAGCGCAAGGACCAAGGAGGGCTTGAACCATGCGACCGGCCGACTCGAAACGCCCGGAACAATCATATTTCCGCCCGAGAGGGCCGACCGCCGCGGATGGCCCCTTCATCAGTCGGCTCTTGGACCAAGCAAGCGGAGTCCATCGAGACCGCGAAGAACCTCCTCTACTTCCGGCAGCTCGTCGGCTTGAAGTTCGACAGGGCGAGGCTTTCATCGCTCGAGAGCCGTTCCAAGACCCACTACTCCGGCTATCTGAGGAGGTTCGGGGCGTCCGAGGGAGCTCCCAGGGCGCTCTTCCTGATGGCCGTGAGCACGGTCGGCGCGGCCGCTACCTACAGGCAGCTCCTCAAGCTCCATGAGGCAAGGGCGAAGAGAGTGGTCTCGCGGGAGCACACCTTCCGCGGCTCGCCTGTGAACTGGGGGTCGTGGAGGCAGTTCGCGGCCGCAACAGACGACTCCGACGCGAGGAAGGACGTCTTCGACGACTTCATCGTAAAGTCCTCCATACTCGCCCCGCTCATCAAATCAAGGTTCGAGTCCTACAGAGCGGTGGCCGAGAGGTGGGGGACCGACCCGCTCTCGATCTACCTCGAGCAGGAGGGCATCTCATACGGCAGGCTGACTTCACTGGCTCTGCGCCTTGGGGAGCTCGCCGCCCCGGCTTTCAGGGACTCGCTCGACCTCTACGCCCCCGAGATAGTCGGGCGTCCCGCCGAGTACTTCGACGACTACTACTTCTTCAGGAACAGGGTGTTCAGGAGGTACGAGAAGGAGCTTCCCACCAAGGAGCGCCCGATCCAGAAGATATCGAGGACCATGAAGGCGATGGGGCTGGACGCCTCGCGGATAGCCGTCGACGAGGCCGACCGACCCGGCAAGCACGCCTCTGCCTTCTGCTCGGGGATCAGGATCCCCACCGACGTCCGGATCTCGTACAGGAAGGCCAACCCGCTCGAGGACTTCTCCGCCGTCTTCCACGAGTTCGGCCACGGGATCCACTTCTCCTCCATCGACCCCCAAGCCAGCTTCGCCGACAGGTACGGGGTGGCGAGCGGCGTGGCCGAGATATTCTCAATCTTCTTCGAGGGCCTCGTCCACGACAGGCTCTACCTGACCTCCGAGCTGGGCCTCCCAGAGGGCGTCGCGAATGACATCGTCTCGCGGTTCAAGTTCAACAGCCTCTTCTTCGCCGCCTTCTACGCTGCCAACTCTGTCCTCAAGCTCGCATACTGGCACGACCGGCTCGCTTTCGAGTCGCTAGACGAGCTCTACGCCGACCTCACCGAGCGGTTCATCGGGATAAGGTACCCGGGCGCCTACTGGAAGCTCCACCACGTCATGCCCGACTACATCCTCTACTCGCCCTCCTACCTCGTCGCGGCCGTCAGGGCCCTCGAGCTGAAAGACCACATCGCCTCCAGGTTCGGCGAGACGTACTGGAGGGAGCGGGGCGCCGGGAAGGCTCTCCTGGAGCTGATGAGGCCGGGACAGTCGCTGGACCTGGGCTTCTCGAAGCTCGACGAGGAGGCCTACGTCAGGAGCCTCTCGACCGCCGCGTGAGGCACCCTCACGACAGGAGCTCCTTGGCGTTCTGGTAGAGCACCTTCTCCCTCTGCCCCTCGGTCAGGCCGGCGACCCTGACCTTCTGGAGCTCGACCGAGTAGTCGTGGAATGGGTAGTCGGAGCCGAAGACCACCCGCGACTCGCCGACCCTCTCGACCGCCTCCTTGATCTTGGAGTGCATCGAAACGCCCGACGTCTCGAGGACGATGTTGTCGTAGCGCTTCGCCGTGTTGATGGCAGCCTGGATGTACACCCCGTGCGCGTGCCCCATGTGGAGCATCACGAACCTCGCCTCGGGGTAGAGCTCCGCAAGCTCACCTATGCTCCACGGGAGCGAGAACGGCGGGTGGCCCGAGTGGATGGCCACCGGTATCTTCGCCTTGGCGGAGAACTCGACGATGGGGATTACCTCCTCGTCCGTCGGGAGGAAGGCGTGGATCAACGGATGGAGCTTCACGCCTCGGAACCCAAAGCGTCCCACGTAGTCCTTCACGATCGAGAGGGCCCGCGGGTCGTGGGGGTCGGGCCAGACGAAACCGACGAACCTCTCTGGGTGGGCCTCGACGGTCTTCCTCGTCAGGGCGTTGTCCAGCGCGAACAGAACCGCCCTCCCGACCCCTGCCTCGTCCATCTTGCCCAGGAGCTCCTCGCCGGTGCAGGACACGTTCGCCCAGCTCCCGAACCGCCCAACGTGCGAGTGGGCGTCTATGATCATCTTGCGTCTCTCCTCCTACTCCGGCGGGAGCTCGGAGTTGACGAGCCTGAGGTCTACGCCCCGGGACCTGCGATAGAGGTACGAGGCTGCATAGATGACCACCGGGACCGCGATCACCAGAGCGACGACCACCTGGGCCGAAGCCTGGAACGGCCCCACCGCAGGGTTGGTGACGCTGTTGTATCCGAGGTAGGCGAACAGCGCCGCCGCCACGGCCCCGAGCAGCGAGATGACCGGGACGCCTCGCCTCCCGCGCCCGGTCGCTGACTCGTACAGGCGGCGGCGCCTGAAGGGGAGGATGACCGCGCTCAGGGCCGCGAGGAACCAGACCACGCTGTAGAAGAAGACCGCGTTGACCTGCGCCGAGATGAACGAGGTGAAGTACTGCAGGTACATCGGGACGAGGGCGAGGGCGGCCGCGACGACGACCGCGTTGACCGGGGTGTGGAACCTGTCGCTCACCCTCGAGAACCACTGTGGGATCACCCTGTCGAACGACCACGCGAGGAACAGCCTGCTGATGAATACCAGGCTGAGCCACGACCACCCGATGTTCCCTATGAACAGCCCGACCACCACCAGCCAGAGGAGGACGCTGCTCGGGTTGAGGACGGTCGCGAACGCCGTGGGGACGGTGGAGAGGGGAGAGCCCGCGCCGCCGTTCTGGACCGCCCAGGCCTCGATGAATGGTATCCCAACGACGTTGTCCAGGACGTAGGTCAACCCGAACCAGATCGCTATCGAGACCGCCTCGGCCAGGACCAGCCCATAGAGGAGCGAGGCGCGGGGCCTCCTTATCTCGCCTCCCACGAACTGCATCACAGGATAGGGACCGATGCTGACGAAGAGGAGCGGGACCACCGCCCCGAGGCTGGCGAGGCTCGCCCCGGGGGTGTACCCCGATGCGGAGGCGCTCGAGAGCACCTTCGAGACGCCGCCGGGGAAGTAGCTGTCGTAGGCGCTCACGAAAGCGGAGTGGTTGCTCGATAGGAATATCGCCACCACGAGGAGCATGGCGAAGACGCCGTACCCGAAGAAAGAGTAGACCATCAGCCTGAAGACCCTCCCCCCCGCGACCACGAGCGCCGCGCCGGCGGCGAGGATGGCGATCCCCACGAGCATCAAGGCCGCCGGCGAGGCCGTGACCCCGGGGGTGATCGAGTTGCCCAGCGACGTCAGCCCCTTGTCGCCGAGGACCTGCCCGGCGAAGGACAGCTGCGTCCCCGACTCGGAGAAAGCCCAGTAAGACCCCGATCCCGCCGAGATGAGTATCGCGGCGAAGAAGAGGAAGCTCGCCACGAACCCGACTGGGCTCGAGATCACCCTCGAGATGAAGACGTAGTCCCCTCCGGAGCGGGGCATCACGCTTGTCAGCTGCCAGTAGAGCAAGACTATGACCACCGCGATGACCGCCCAGACCGCGAGCCCCGCGTAATAGTCGACGTTCTGGTAGTAGTCGGGGGTCACCCAGAAGATCCCGGCCCAGCTCGTCAGCCACGGGAAGAACATGATGCTCCACGTGAAGACGTCGACCGCCGAGAGCTGCCTAACCAGGCCGGTGGCCTGTCTCACGAAGAAGCTTCCTCCCCCCGTCTTCCCCTCTGTCACTATCGGACTTCCACGGCTCGCCACCCCGTCCGGCTATTAGGTCGTTGCGCCGCCTAGGCGGAAAGGTTTTACACCGAACCGCGGACGCCGGAGCTCGACCCATGAAGAACCCCTTCTCTGGCGGCGCGCCCAAGAAGGCGGCCAAGGCTGCCGGCCTCGAGTCGGTACCCCCGGGAGCGCAGATGCTCTCCATCGAGGTCAAAAAGCTCTACGAGACCAACCCGGTCCACATCTTCCACCCCAACCCGTACAACGCCATCACAATCCTGAGGAGCAAGGCCCAGCCCCACGAGTTCCTGGTCTGCGGCTGGTACCTCGACACCTACAGGGAGCGAGGCGCGGTGAAGGGCCTCGTCTACAAGGCGGTGGTCTCAGAGCCGGACAAGGAGCACGTCGTGGCTGAGGTCAAGAAGCTCGACAAGGACGCCACCGTAAAGTTCTCCCCCTGACCGATTTTCCAAAGGATTAAAAAGAGCCCAAGGGCGCGCACTCTCGAACGGATTTGGAGTCAAGAACACTCCCTCACCTTAGCTCTTCCGAGTTCGACAAGGAAGTCCTAAAGTCCGACAAGCCCGCGGTCGTCGACTTTTACGCCGACTGGTGCGGCCCGTGCAGGATGGTCTCCCCGATAATCGAGAAGCTCTCGACCGAGTACTCCGGCAAGGTCAAGTTCGTCAAGGTCAACACCGACGACAACCCAGACATCGCCATGAAGTACGGCATCATGAGCATCCCGACGATCATGGTCTTCAAGAACGGCCAGGTCGCCTCGACCGTGATAGGCGCGGGGCCGGCGGCGATGTACAAGCAGAAGATAGACGCCGCCCTGAAGAGCTAGGTCAGCCAGCCAGGGCGTACTGCCTGTCGCCCTCTGCCCGCGTCCCCTCCTGGCCTATGCTCCTCAGGACAAACCTCTTCGAGGCGGGGGCTGGCCAGTCCTCAGGCGAGACGAGGCCCTCGTGGATCCTCTCGTAGTCGGGTATCGAGAGCTTCTTCCTCGCCCCGAGCCTCGCCATGAGGTCGAACCTCTTCGAGACCTCCTTGAATCCCTCGGGGACGACGTTCGCCTGTATGACCGCGTGGCTCCCGCTCCCGTACCCGCAGAGGACGACCTTCTTCCTCGCCAGGTCGTCGCGGTCGTTCTCGAACATGCTGCCGAGGCCGACGAAGACGGAGACCGAGTAGGAGTTCCCCACGACCTCCGGGGCTACCAAGGAACTCCCGACCCTCTTCGCAAAGTCGTCCTCGAACGCCTTGTACCTCATGAACTTGCGCCTGAACTCCCCGTAGGCCTCGCTCATGTAGTAGGCCATGTCGTCCATCCCCTCCCGCGGGGGCTCCGGGCCGAGCGCCACCGCCACCTCCTTCCACCTCGGGAGCGACCGCCACTCGTGCATCAGGAGCGACGCGTAGGCGGAGATCACCATCTTCTTGTGGGGGTTGTGGTACACTGCCCTGTCGATCGAATCTATCGCCGCCGTGTCCCTGGAGGGCTTGATCATCCCAGCCTTGACCGCCGCGGCGTTGAAGTTGAGCCACGCCAGCTTCATCTCGCTGAGGTAGGACGCGTACGACCTCGCGCCGTCGACGAGCGCCACGGTCCTCCCCGCGGGCTTCTTGAAGTCCCCCTTCTCGTTCCGGAGGGCTGCGCCGAACGCGCCAGGGACGATCTCTAGGAGCCTCGGGTCCTTCGCCACCAGCATCGCGGCCGCAGCCGCGCCCTGGGTCGGCTCCTCCCTGCTCTTGAGGTCGTACTTTGCGATGTCGGTCGCGACTATCAGCGCATACTTTGACGTGTTCCAGCCCGCGGCGAACCACGCGCTGGTGTCCAGATACCGCTCCATCCCGCTCACGCACGCGAACTTCTGCTCGTAGCCGAGGACGTGAGAGAGGCTCCCGGTACCATAGACCTGCTCCAGCATCCCCACGACGTCGGAGACAAGAGCCCTGGAGCTGTCGAGGCCGCTCTCCGTCGGGGTATCTATCCTGAATATCTCCTTCGGGGAGACCTTGTAGGTCTCGAGGAGGCGGTACGCCGCCGTCGCAGCCATGCTGGACTGGTCTTCGTTGGGCGGCGGCAGGGAGAACTGCCTGACCCCGACGCCCTCCGTGAAGTGCTTGGGCTCGCTCCCCCTCGCGACCGCCAGCTCGGCGTTGTCAACGTAGTACTCGGGAGAACAGACGTAGAGGGCGTCTATCCCTACCTTTACCATCTCGGCCGCGCCCCTCGGGCCGAGTATTTATTGTGTGGCTCGCGTCCCGGGGCTTGAGCGATTGACGAACGCCCTGGAACGTTAATCTAGCGAGCCAGCCCCTCGCCTCCGCGATGAGGATCTACTCCTTCATCCCGAGCGCCACCGAGATGGTCTACGCGCTCGGGCTCGGGGGAGAGCTCCGCGGGGTGACCCACGAGTGCGACTATCCCCCCGACGCCAGGTCGAAGCCCGTGGCGATCAGGTCCCTCCTGGACACCCCCAAGCTGACCCAGAGGGAGATAGACGACCGGGTGGTCGAGAGCATGACCCACGGCCACGGCCTCTACTCCATCGACAAGGACCTCCTGAGGTCCGACCCGCCAGACGTCGTCATCACCCAGGAGCTCTGCGACGTCTGCTCCGTCTCCCTCCGTGACGTCCTGTCGACCATCTCCGACCTCCCTCGCAGCTGCACGGTCGTCTCCCTCAAGCCCAGGGGGCTCGCGGGAGTCCTCGAGGACATCGTCACCGTGGGCGAGGCCTGCGGGGCCGAGTCCGCAGCGGCCGCCCTCGTCCGCTCGCTGAGGTCGAGGATGGACGCGGTGAGGCGGGAGGCGCGCGCCCTGGACCGCCAGCGGGTCTTCTGCGTCGAGTGGTTCGACCCTATCTTCGCCTCCGGCCACTGGGTCCCGGAGATGGTGGAGATCGCCGGCGGGAGGGACTCGCTCGGGCGCGCCGGACAGGACTCTAGGAAGGTCGCCTGGGAGCAGGTCGCGGCGTTCGACCCCGAGGTCCTCGTCCTCATGCCGTGCGGCTTCGACGTCGCTCGCACTGCCCAGGACGTCTCCCTCCTCTCGAGGAACGGGGGCTGGCAGTCCGTCGCGGCGGTCAGGCGAGGGGCGGTCTTCGCCACCAACGGCTCGGCCTATTACTCGCGACCGGGTCCGAGGCTGGTCGACGGCCTGGAGCTCCTCGCGAAGATGATCCATCCAGAGCAATTCGGTTCCCTGATGCCCCCAGACCGGGCCATGCGGCTCGACACCCGACTCCTCCAAAGGCCCCAGTAAGGCAAATATCAGGGGCCCCACCTCTTCGCCCCCAATGAAGCTGATGTTCAAGCACGAACTTCCCAGGAGGCTCAGGAGCGCCCAGGTCTACATCGAGTTCCTCAACGCCTCGCTCTACGTCTCGGTCGACGGCCCAAAGGCAAGCATGATGGGGAAGATCGGCGGAAAGCAAGGCGTGCCCGTCGCGATCGACGACAGGGAGTACTCGAGCTACAGGGCCTCGCACGACGTGGTGGGGGTGGTCGACGAGGACGAAGACAGGGTCGTGCTGAAGACTGCGGAGGGCTACGAAGAGGAGTGGCTCCGCCCCAAGTGGGTCCTCAACGGCGTTCGCCGGACGAGAGGCACAGGCCAGTAGCGCTACTCTGCGTCTTCCTCTATCGCGCCCTGGTCGTCGTCCGCCGGCTCCTCGATGACCATCTCCTCTTCGACGACCTTCTCTCCCTTCTCAGTAAGCATATCCTCCGTGGAGTACCAGTGCTTGTTGCCGTCGAGCGCCGTCATCTCGACTTCGGCGAACCCTGCGAGAGTCCGCCCGGTCAGGACACCGACCCTGCTCTTGCCCGCGGGTATCGAGGTCTTCTTGACCTCCACACCGTCCTCTCCGAAGATGGCCTCCTTCGCGGGGTTGCAGTTGACCTTCAGACCTTTGGTGGGCCTGGCCTCCATTGAACCCGCCCACCAACGCCTCGGCGGAGGCTTATCAACGATTCGTCCGCATCATCAAAGCAGGGAGCCCAATTCTTTCGCCAGTCTGGCCAACTCCTCCGAGACGGACGAAGAGCTGAGGGGGTCCCTCTTCTTCGCCGCCAGCGAGGCCCCGATGACGACCGCGCCCGCCACCGAGGTGAGAGGGTCTGGGGCAAGGACCAGGCCGACCCCCGCCCTGCGCATCGTCTTGGTCATCGAGTTCGGCTTCGCGACGTCCTTGAGCCTCCGGCGGGTCGCCCCGTCCGCCAGCCCCTTGGCGACCGCCGCCCTGTCCCTCATGACGTTCTCCGCGGACCCCGCGCTCGAGTGGAGGACTCGGGCTCGTCGACGGCTCTCGCTCACGGTCAGAAGCGGAGGATCAGACGCTTAACGGTGACAGAGTCAAAACGAGTTGGCCGCGGGCTCAACGGCGGGGAGGGAATCTACGCTGGCTTGGCCTGGGCCATCATCTTCCGCCTGCCCCTCGCGGAGAGCATCCCGCCCAGGCCCAGCAGGACGAGTATCACGATGGCGAGGCCCTGGTGAGCCATCGTCAGCATGTCGTCGGGGGCCGAGAGGATCCTGAACCCGAGGGCGACCTGCGCGAAGGTCAGCAGGAAGGCCGCTGCGTAGACCAGCCTCGCCACCATCGAGCTGGGCGACAGGAAGATGCTCGCCACAAGGAAGGCGACGAGCGCTATCCCCGAGACCCCGATGATTATGTGGGGCAAGATCAGCATGCTGCCAGTCACGTCGCCGGACCCGGCGAGCGCGAACCCGATTATTATCTGGATGACGAGACCGGCCGCCCCGATTATCCCTGCTAACGTCTGGTTGTTCAGCTGCGGTCCTTCGCCGCCATCGGAGCCGGCGTTTAATATCTTTCCATCTCCGAGACTGCTTATCTACTATCGGATGCATCAGAGCTACCATGGCCAAGCTCTCAGACGGGGAGGTCGCGAGCGCCCTGAAAGGCCTGAAGGGGTGGAAGCGCGAGGGCGACTACATCACAAAGGCCTTCAAGTTCAAGACCTTCCTCGCGGGGATAAGGTTCGTCGACGCCGTCGCGAAGGTGGCCGAGCAGCAGGAGCACCATCCAGACATAAACGTGGTCTGGACGACCGTCACCCTGAGCATACAGACCCACGACGAGGGTGGGATAACAGACCTGGACGTCGGCCTCGCGAGAGAGATTGAGCGCAGCCTCCTCTGACAATTCTTATATACAACTCGAAGTTGTATACCCCCATCAGTGAGTAGAATAGATGTCAACACAAGCTATCCCGGCTGTCACCTCTAGCGGGCAACCTGTCCTTATCCTCAAGGAAGGGAGCAACCAGTCCCGCGGGAAGGAGGCCCAAAGGAACAACATCCAGGCGGCGAAGCTCATAGCAGAGATCGTCAAGAGCTCCATCGGCCCCAGGGGCATGGACAAGATGCTCGTCGACTCGCTGGGCGACGTAACGATCACAAACGACGGCGCGACCATGCTCAAGGAGATCGACGTCCAGCACCCCGCGGCGAAGATGCTCGTCGAGGTCTCAAAGGCCACAGACAACGAGGTCGGCGATGGCACCACCTCCGCGGTCATCCTCGCAGGCGCCCTCCTCGAAAAGGCCGAGGTCCTCATAGACAAGGGCGTCCACCCGACGATAATCGTCGAGGGCTACAACAAGGCGGCCGCCAAATCCATCGAGTTCCTCAACGAACTCGCCGAGAAGATCCCCGCGAACGGCAGGGAGTGGCTCGTCAAGATAGCGAGGACCAGCATGCAGACAAAGCTCGTCTCCAGGGAGTCCCAGGAGCTCGCGGAGCTCGTCGTGGGGGCGGTCCTCCAGGTCGCAGAGAAGAACGAGAACGGCTCCTACAAGGTCGACCTGGACAACATCAAGGTAGAGAAGAAGCCGGGCGGCTCCCTTGCCGACACCACGCTGATCAAGGGCATCGTCCTCGACAAGGAGGTCGTCCACGCCGGGATGCCCAAGCGCGTCGAGAAGGCCAAGATAGCCCTCGTCAACGCCGCTTTCGAGATAGAGAAGACCGAGTTCGACGCGAAGCTCAACATCAGCGACCCCTCCATGATGAAGAAGTTCCTCGACGAGGAGACGAGGATGCTCAAGGAGATGGCTGACAAGGTCACGTCGATCGGCGCCAACGTCCTCATCTGCCAGAAGGGGATGGACGACATCGCACAGCACTACCTCGCAAAGGCGGGCGTCCTCGCTGTCAGGCGCGCAAAGGAGAGCGACCTGACCAAGCTCGCAAAGGCCACCGGCGCGCGCATCGCCAGCAACTTCAACGACCTCTCTTCGAAGGACCTCGGCTTCGCCGACCTCGTCGAGGAGAGGAAGGTCGAGCAGGACAAGTGGGTCTTCATCGAGGGCTGCAAGAACCCGAAGGCCGTGACCATCCTGATCAGGGGAGGCACCCAGAGGATCGTCGACGAGGCCGAGAGGTCGATGCACGACGCACTGATGGTCTCCAAGGACGTGGTCGAGAAGCCCGCCATAGTCGCGGGCGGAGGCGCCCCGGAGGCCGAGGTCGCCTCGCTCGTCATGAAGTGGACCGAGAAGCTGAACGGGAGGGAGCAGCTCGCAGCGCAGAAGTTCGCGGACGCGCTGGAGACCATCCCCATCTGCCTCGCGACCAACGCAGGGCTCGACCCGATCGACACCATGACCGAGCTTAGGGCCAAGCACGCCGCTGGAGGCAAGTGGTTCGGCGTCGAGGCCAAGGAAGGCAAGGTCAAGGACATGTACAAGGAGAACGTCCTAGAGCCTCTCAGCGTCAAGGAGCAGATAGTCAAGTCCGCCACCGAGGCGGCGAGCATGATACTGAGGATCGACGACGTCATCGCCGCAGGCAAGTCCAAGGGCCCCGCCGGTCCCCCAGGAGGGGGCGCGGGCGGGATGGGCGGCGGCGAAGGCGAGTTCGACTAGACGGCCAGCTTCCCAGCATAGGAAAGCACGTCCAGCTGCGACCTCACGATCTCCTCGCGCTTCAGCCCCGCTACGTCGACGAACCTCAGCTCGTCCCACGCGGAGCTGGAGGGCGGAGACTCGCGCTCCCCGGTGAAGACGAAACCCAGGTCCCAGTGGTTGGCGTTCCCAGAGGTGTCCGCGAAGGCCAGCGGTCCTGCCAGGACCTGGTTCCTCACCCCCAGCTGCTCGCGGAGTATCCTCCTGGCTGCCCCCGCGGGCGTCTCGTATAGTATCAAGTGGGACGAGGGGAGCATCCATCCCGACGCGACCCTCTCGACCCTCTTGCTGTCGAGGGCCCCAATGTGGTCCCACTCGGCGTTCTTGTTTATCCTCCCCATGAGGACCTTCCCGGGGTCGCCCTTCTTCGAGATGACAAGGAACGCCGAGATGCACATCCCGCCCTCCGGGATCGAGCTCATCCTGGGGGCGACCGCTCCCCTGTCGAATGCCGCGAACCTCCTCTCGGTGGTGATGGCTCTCAGCTCCTCGCCGTCGGGGGGCCTGCCGAGGCTCGGTTAAGGTAACCCAGTATCCCCAGGATGCTTATCCTGACCATCACATTGACGAACCCGGGGAACATTGCGATGGGCATCCCCGTCTCTGCCGAGATCCTTCGCCTGACCGCCGCCACCACCTGCTCCTGAGGGACGTGCCTGTCGTTGAGCGCCCTTATCTCTGCGATCCACCTGTCCGTCTCCTCCTTCGTCCTGTCCAGAACGAGCCCCACGTCCTTCCGGACACCGAAGTGGGGCACGAGGAGCATCTTTGGGTCCATCTGCCTGAACCTCTCCAGTGTCTGCCCAAGCTTGACAGGGTCGAGGCTGGGCGGGGGCGTCGTGGGCAGCAGGGTGGGAAAGGCGGGCAAGATTATGCCGACCGCGTCGGCGGAGAACAGGAGATGCTCCTCCTCGTAGAAGACCGAAATCTGGTGCGGGGCGTGGCCGGGGGCGTAGAGGGTGGTCAAGCTCGCCCCGCCGAGGTCCAGGTGCGACTCCTCACCCACCGCCTGGACCCTGTTCTTGTCTATCGGGACCGGCTTGCCGTACATCTCGACCAGCTTCGGCCCAAAGAGGGCGCTCGCACCCTCCACCAGCTTGGTCGGGTCGACAAGGTGGGGCGCGGCCTTCTCGTGGGCGATGACCTTCGCCTTCGGCATGTACTTGATGAGGTGACCGGCGCCCCCCGCGTGGTCGAGGTGGACGTGGGTCGGGATGAGGTAGTCGACCTTAGACGGCTCCACGCCCAGGTCCCTCAGGCCCCTGAGGATGTTGCCGTACGAGGAAGCGAACCCGCAGTCCACCAGCGCTGTCTTCCTCGCCCCCCTGACCACGTAGACAGCGACGGTGCTCGAGTCCCCCGCCCCGATCGTGTCTATCATGTAGGCGCGTCCGCTGACCTTGTTCGAGGGCATCGCCTCCACCGCCCTTGCCCCCATCCTTGTAAACGTGGGGGGGCAGAGCCCCCGACCAAGAGTAATTAGTCGGCGCGGGGCTGTGGAGGGCGGCAGAGGCTTGCAGTTCCGGGACGTCGTGGTGATCGGGGGAGGCTCGACAGGCTGCAGCATCCTCTACCAGCTGGCCAAGAGAGGGGTGAAGGACGCCCTCCTCGTTGACATGGCCCCGCAGCTTGCCTCCGGGCAGACCAGCAGGTCGACCGCACTCATCCGGACCCACTACAGCACCGAGGTGCTGACCAAGATGGCCCTCCTCAGCTACCGCTTCTTCAAGGGGTTCTCCCGCGAACTCCCGGGCCGCACCGCGGGATACGTCGAGACGGGCCTCCTCGTGGGTGCCGACGAAGCCTCCATCGACCCCCTCCGGCGGAACTCCGCCATGCACAGGGGTCTGGGCATCGACTCCCGCCTCCTTCTCCCCAAGGAGCTCTCGTCCTCCGGCATCGAGCCGATGCTCGACCCCGGCGCGTTCTCCCTCTTCGCCTACGAGCCCAACGCGGGGTACGCCGAACCGTCCACGACAGCTGCCTCATTCGCGTCCGCCGCCGTCTCGATGGGCTCGGAGGTCCTGACGGGCACCCGAGTCACCGCCATCGAGAAGGCGCAGTCGGGGTACTCTGTCCAGACGTCGGCAGGCCGGGTGAAGTGCATAAACGTCGTTCTCGCCACCGGGGTGTGGTCCAGGCCGTTGTTCAGCGGGATGGGGGTCGAACTCCCGATCCGGGGGTCGCGCCACCCCGTCGCGATATTCGGCCGTCCCCAAGGCATGCGAGGGAACAGGCCGATAGTCTTCGACTTCCCGCGCTCCTCCTACTATAAGCCGGAGGGCGACGAGCTGCTGTTCGTAGGGAGCCTCTCGCACGAGCTCGACTCCGCGGGAGGTGACGCCGACCCCGACTCGTACAACGAGGGTGTGACCTACGACGAGGTGGCCGCCTTCTCCGGCTCGGCCGCTACGGCCTACCCCACCATGGGCACGGAAGGCAAGTACAGGCGGGGCTACGCAGGCGTCTACGACAACACTCCCGACCAGCACCCGATCGTCGACGAGCTCTCCAGCTACGGATACCCCGGGGTCTACTGCGTCGTCGGGCTCAGCGGTCACGGGTTCAAGCTCGCTCCCGAGTTCGGGCGGATCGTCGCCTCCTTGATAGTCGACGGGCGCTTCCCCGACTACGACGTCTCGGTCTTCAGCCTGAGGAGGTTCGACGAGGGGCGCCTGCTCGGCGGGAGCTACGGCGTCTCGACCATCCTCTAGGCCGGCGGAGAAGGACGGTTCGCGAACAAGTACACCGCGGCGGCGTAGACGGCGAAGAGCGGGACGAGGGCGATCTCGTCGAGGGGGGTGACCACGTCCACGAACCAGAACGTCGAGAAGGAGAGGAGGAGGGCCGACACGACGATCTTCATGTCCGCCTGCTTGACCTTGCGCACCTGGTCCCGGAGGACGTACGCGGAGACCACGACCACGCCTATCCCTCCCGCCATCCCTAGGACGGTGGACTGGAAGCTCATCGGAAGCAGCCCGACCAGGACTATCGCAGCCTCGAACGCCTCGACGGCGCCGACGGAGAAGGCGGTCACCAGCTCCCCCTTCTCGAAGCTCTCCGACCTGGCGCCCCCCCTCCTCGCGTTGACCACCGCCCGCCTCCCGCTCCGGACGAGCCTCAGGCCGAAGTAGAGGAGGAGGACCCCCGCCGTCACCTCGACGATGTACCCAGGCAGGAGCGCGATCAGCGCGCCCAGGACGAACATCGGCCCGAACACCGCCGCCGTCCCCATCGCAGAGAAGAGGAAGACCGCGCCCCTACCTGAGTGGGCGTAGAGCGCGAGGGCGACCGCCGCCGTCTCGACCACCTCAAGGGTAGTTATCCCCATGGCGGCGAGGAAGATGGCCCCCTCGAAGAGCAAACGTCAGGCGAGAGCGCGCCGAAAGTTAAAAACCTGAGCCGTTCCCTTTGGCCCTAACTAGGCTTCCTTGTGTACATCTCGAAGGCGATCTTGAACCACGGCGTGTACTTGTCCGGGTTCTTTGACATGTCGCGCGCGAGGTCGTCCATCTTGACGAGCTTCGTGTCCATTATTTCGTCGGGGCTCGGCTTGGGCTCACCCTCGAGCTTCCCTGTCAAGAGGACGCAGAACTCGTTCTCGGCGTAGTCCCCGAACTTTGCGAAGTAGGTGTAGTCGAGCTTCCTGTCGAGCTTTTTCACATCGAGGCCGAGCTCCTGCTTCGACCTCCTGATCCCCGCCCCCTCGTACGTCTCCCCTTTGTAGACGTGGCTTGTCACCGATACGTCCCAGAAGGCGGGCCAGAGCTTCTTCTTCATGCTCCTCTGCTGCAGCAGCATCCTGCCCTCCTTGTCGAACAAGAAGACGACGAAAGCCCTGTGACGCCTGCCCATACCCTTGTGGCAGTTCTCGCGGGTGTCCAGCCCCAGCTCCCGGTCGTTGTCGTCCACGAGGACGAGCCACTCGACCTGCTGTCGCTGTCCGCTCAATGCGGGCGCTCCTTCGACCCGGAGTAATAAACCGTTTTCGGGCCGCGTCACGCGAGCGGTCTGGTGGTAACGAACTTGTGGGCGCTCTCTCCCGCGATGAGGCCGGTGACCGCCGCCTGGGATATCCCGCCGACGTACCCGCCGTTCAGCCCTCCCGTCAGCCCGCCCACCACGTCCCCCGCGGCGAAGAGCCCGGGGATGCGGTTTCCCTTCCTCCCCACCACGTTCATCCTCTTGTCCACCAGCGGCCCTCCCATCGTGGAGATTATCCCGGGGACAAGCTTCACCCCGTAGAACGGAGACTTGAGCGGGCTGGGGTGGTTTATCCTTGGGATGGCCAGCTCGCCGAGCCTCCTAATCCCCGCGGCCATGTTGAACCCCTGCACCGTGGTCTCGAGGTTCTTGCCGTTCACGCCCAGCTTCCCCGCCAGCTCCGAGAGGCTCTCCGCCTTGTACACGAGCCCGTCCTTCTCGACCAGCCACGGGTTCGGCGCGACGAGGGACTCAGGGTCGCGCTTCGACCTCTCCCAGGCCGTCTCGTCGAAGACCAGGAAGACGTTGGCGACGTCCTCCCACCTCGCGACGAGGTTCGCCAGGGGGACGTCTCCCCAACCCTCGTCCCGGAACCGCCTCCCTGACTTGTCGACGACTATCCCGTCCTCTATCAGGGTCCCCATCGTCGGATAGGGCCAGAACCTGTCGTCCATGAGGGCCTTCTGGGAGACGAGCCGCCCGTAGAAGTAGTTCAGGTTGACCGTCTTGGCGCCGACGTCGACGGCCATCTTCAGGCCGTCCCCCGTCGCTGCCGAAGAGCCCATCATCTTGCAGTCGTTCGCGTGCCTGCCGAGGTGCTTCTTGACCAGTTCCTTGTTTGCCTGGAACCCGCCCGTCGCGAGGACCACCGCCTTGCTCGGGACAACAGCCTTCTTCCCCGTCGAGTCGACCGTCTCCACCCCCGCGAGGTCCCCGTGCTTGACCACCAGCTTGACCACCTTGGTCTTCGAGACGCTTATGCCGTTCCTGGAGTGGAAGTACGCCCTTAGCTTCTTCACGATGTTGGGACCGACGTCCACCTTGTAGACGGGCGCCATGGAGACGGAGGAGATCGACTCTAGGCGCGGCGGGCCCTCACCCGTCCGGTCGACCTGTATCCCCACCGACTCGAGCCACTGGAGTGCCCTCCCGGCGTTCTCCGCCCACGCCTGCGCCGTCTCGGGGAACGCCACCCCGCTCGACATCACCCTGCTGTAGAGCTCGTCGGGCGTCGAGGTCGGCGGAAGTCCGGCTGTGTAATACGCCCCCGAGGTCGTAAGAGTGTTCCCCTCGCCGAGGAAGCCCCCCTTGTCTATGAGCACGACGTCGGACCCGAGCTCGGCCGCCCTCGCGGCCGCAACCAGCCCAGCCATGCCTCCGCCGACGACTACGATGCTGGGCCTGGTCGCCCCTAGCGACATCGGGTGTTGCGGACCCTCCGAGATATTAATGCGTCCTGTTTTCGGGATACTTATTCAGAATCCATCCCGACGCAGTCCCCCCGTGGCGGCGCCCATGGCCGGGGGATGCGTGCGGGGGGTTGTAACGTGAGCTTTAGGTTCTGTGCGCATAGGTTACTAGGGGCAAGCGCGAACAGGATTGCTCAGGAATATTGGAGCACGGTCACCGCAAGGCTTGTGACAGTCCCTTGCGCCTTCGCCGTGATACCATCCAGCGATTGGCGAGAGCGACACCAGTCGGTCTGACCGTCTTCAAGTTGCGGATAGTGGACCACAACGATTTCCGGCCCGAGCGGGGAATCTCGGGCTCAGTTCGTTGGCGCCTCAACTCCTTTCACTCGCTGATCGGGCTACCAGCGTCATTCTTGCCGTCTTTTGCGAACGAACGCTCGAAGCATCGGGACGTCTTCCTGGTGGGCCTTCGCCAGCGTCTCCCTCAGCTCATCCGCGACCGCCCTCGGGGCACTCACGTAGACGTCGATTCCGGTCTTGTTCCCTTTGGGGGTGTAGAGGAAGACCATCTTCAAGCCTGCATGGGAGTCCTCTAATTCCTCGGTGATGCGGGCCAGGGGAGGAATCGTCGTAATCCGCGCCTTCATCTTCATCCATCGCCCTCCCCTCACCACTTCGCAGGTCACTTCGCCGGTTATCTCGTTCACTTCCTTCCACTTCATGTTTCGCAGACTCCCGCGGTGGGCCTGAGGGTGAAACTCGTTATCGTTCATGATGAAATCCCAGACGACGTCGATCGGGGCGTCGAGGACGCTTCCCTTGTCTTCGAAGTAGACGAAGCCCGTGGAGTTCCCAGCCTTTGTGGAACGGGTTGGCATGGTTGGCATCAGAATCGTGTTCAAATAATAAAGGGTCCCTATTTTCTGAAATTTTTGCAGCAGTTGGCCTCTCAGCGCGCAGAAGGAGATGGAGAAGTGTGCGGGGGGTGGGATTCGAACCCACGAACCCCAAAGGGAAGGGATCTCTTGGCTTGACTTAAGTCCCTCGTCGTTGGCCGGGCTTGACTACCCCCGCAATAGACGGGGCTGACCCAACCTCCAAAAGCGTTTCCAGCCCTGCGGCGCTCAGGCGACCAGCTTCAGGAGGTCCCGCAGCGGGAGCGTGTTCGCGACGTCCTTCCGCTCCAGCCACGCCCTCCTGGCCACGGCCGTCCCGTACTGGACGTTCTCAAGCTCCCCCGGGGTGTGGGCGTCCGAGTCCACCACCAGCTTCACCCCCTCCTGCATCGCCCTCCTGGCCCATACCTCGTCGAGGTCGAGCCTGTTCGGGGAGCCGTCTATCTCCAGCATCTTCCCGTTGTCCTTCGCCGTCTTGATGATCTTGGGTAGGTCGACGGGGAGCCCCTCCCTCCTCCCGATGATCCTGTTGGTGGGGTGGAACAGGATGTCCACCGAGGGGTGCTCGAGGGCCTTGATCGCCCTCTCCATTATCTTCTCGGGGCTCTGCTTGTACGACTGGTGGACGGAGGCACCCACTATGTCGAACTGGTCGAAGAAGCTCTTGTCAAAGTCGAGGCTACCGTCCGACCTGACCTCGGCCTCGACGGACTTCAGTATCCTGAAGGGCTTCAACTTTTCGTTGAGCGCGTCTATCGCCTTCCACTGTCTCATGAACCTCTCCTTGTCCAGACCGTTGGCGACGCCCACGGAGACCGAGTGGTCGGTGAACGCGATGTATTCGTACCCCCTCTCCATAGCCGCGCGGGCCATCTCCTCCAGCTCGGCGCCTCCGTCGCTCCAGGTGCTGTGCATCTGGAGGTCGCCCTTCAGGTCGTCCACGGTGACCAGGTCGGGGAGCTTCCCCTTCGCGGCCGCCTCTATCTCCCCTCTCGCCTCCCTCAGCTCAGGCGGGATGAACTCGAGCCCCAGCTTAGTGTAGACATCCTCCTCCGTCCTGCTGGCGATAACCTTCCCCGTCTTGGCGTCCGAGAGCGCGTACTCGTTGAGCTTCCAGCCCTTCTCTATCGCGAGGTTCCTCAGCTCTATGTTGTGCTGCTTCGAGCCGGTGAAGTAGAGGAGGGCCGACCCGAGTTCCTCCTCCTTGACGACCCTGACGTCGACCTGTGTCCCCGTCTCGAGGAAGACGCTGACCCTCGTCGGTCCCTGCTCTATGACCCTGTCGACTCCCGGGTACTTGACCAGCCCGTCGCCCGCCTTGGGGTCCGTGGCGAGTATGTCGATGTCCCCCACCGTGCTGCACCCCCTCCTGAGGCTCCCAGCCGGGTGCACGTCCATGCCGAGCCCCTCGAAGTAGGCCACCAACTGCGCCCCAAGCTGGAACGCCTCGACCAGGAGCATCCGCGAGCTCCCCCTCTTCATCTTGTCCACCTCCTCCGCCAGCTTCTTCGCCATGACCTGGCCGACAGCCTCGGTCAGGTTCCCCGACTTGAGTCCGACCCTCAGGTCGTCGATGCTCTTGACGTGGTAGTTCTTGGCGAGCTTGTACGCCGTCTTGGGCCCTATCCCCGGGACAGTCATCAGCTCCATCGCCCCGGTCGGTACCTTCTTCTCGAGCTTCTCGAGCGCCTGCAGCTGCCCCGTCCTGAGGTACTCGTCGATCTTCTTTGCGATCCCCTCTCCCACGTACTTGATCTCCTGCAGGTCGCCCTTCTTCCAGACCTCCTCGACGTCCTCCTCGAGGTTCCTTACGCTGGTCGACGCCCTGTGGTAGGCTATCACCTTGTACGTGTCTTCCCCCGCTGCCTCGGACACGCGGGCCATCCTCTCGAGGAGCTCCGCCACGTCGTGGTTCCTCATCTGGCCCACCACCCATAGTCGGTGGGCACGGCGCCCGTGAGGGTCTCGCAGGTACCGTCCTTCGAGACCGCGACGTCGTCCTCTATCCTGACGCCGAGCTTCGAGGGGATGTACGCCCCCGGCTCGACGGTGAACACCATCCCTGGCGCGAGGCGCTCATTCCCCCCGGGGACGATGTACGGCGCCTCGTGCACCTCCAGGCCAAGGCCGTGCCCCGTCCTGTGGATGAAGTACCGACCGAGCCCGTCCATCTCCAGCGAGGTCCTAGCCGCGGCGTCCACGCTGCCCGTCGTCGCCCCCGCCCTCGCCTTTGCGATCGCTTTGCGCTGCGCCGACACCACGCTCCCGTACGTCCTCTCCACCGGGCCGCCCGCCCCGAGGACGAACGTCCTCGTGATGTCGGCGGCATACCCACCGTGGAAGCTCACCACGTCGATCACGACGCTCTCGCCCCGCCCTATCCTCCTGGTCGACGTCTCCGAGTGCGGGTCCGCCGCCCTCGGCCCCGACTGGACCATCGGATCGACCTCGTCAGCCCCGCCCGCCCTCGCGTCCTCCGCAATGAAGCGCGCCACCTCTCTCTCGGACACCCCATCGCGGAGGACCTCGGGGACCTTGAGGATTGTCTTCGCGAGCATCTGGGCGGACCTCCTCAGCAACTGCAGCTCGGACGCCTCTTTGACCACCCTGACAGACTCCAGGACGCGGTCCCCGGGGACCAGCCTCACGCCCCTCTTGAGGAGGTGCCCAAGATAGCCGTAGGGCGCCCTCCCCTCGCAACCCCACTCTCCCTTGCCGAGGCTCCCGACCACCTCGTCGAACGCCCGCGATGGCCCCTCGGTGTCCTCCCACGCGCGGACGGTCATGGGGACCGAGTCCCTGAAAACCCCCGCCTCGAGTTTCGGCGCGAGGAGGACGACCTCGCCGTCCCCCTTCACGAACATGAGAAAGGGTCTCTCGAAGAGGTGCGCCCTGACCCCCGTGTAGTACGTCATGTTCGGGCCTGGCACCACCACCGCTCCCGCCAAACCCTCGGAGGTGAGCGCCGCGGCGAGCTTGCCTACCCTCCTCCGGAGGTGCGAACCGCTTGGGACTGGGGCCAAGACTCGGCATCCTGCCGCGGCCGCCCCGTTAATACTTTGGGCGTGGGGCCGTCGTTTTCAAAGCTTAACACCCGCCGATCGCGACACCCGAGCCCATGGTTAGCACGAAGGGGATCAAGAAGGCGGTAAAGCACGACGCGCGGGTCGCAGGCCACGACGCGAAGGTGGCAGGGGCCGACGCCGAAAAGGCCGTGAAGGCCGCGGGCAAGGACATCAAGAGGGCCGGCCAAAAGCTGAGGAAGAAGCTCTAAGCGGCCCGGAGTGTCCCAACTCTTTTAGCCCCGGGGGACGAGCCGCCACCGTCTCCGATGGGGCTCCTCCAAGACATGATGTACGGCGCAGCGAAGCGCTGGATAGCGGGGAAGGAGCGGGGAACCGCCCTCGAGAGGGCGAAGGAGGCCAACGGGAAAGGTCTCGGCACGATCCTGAACTTTCTGGGCGAGGACGTCACCGACCCCAAGGTCGCCGAGTCCCACTTCCAAGAGTACGTCGACCTCCAGCGGGCGATCAACGACTCCGAGGTCGACGGCTGCGCCTCTGTCAAGCTGACCCAGTTCGGGTTGGGAGTCCTTGATGACTCCGTCGTCCTGGCCAAGGCGAGGGCCCTGGCAGAGGAGGCGGATGGGATGGGGAGGATGCTCTGGATAGACATGGAGGGGTCGGCCGTGACCAGCAAGACGCTGGAGATGTACTCTGACCTCCTAAGGTCGCGCAAGAACGTCGGGGTGGCCCTGCAGGCCTACCTGAGGAGGAGTGAGGCCGACCTGGGGCGCCTCCTCGATGCAGGCGGGAAGGTCAGGCTGGTCAAGGGCGCCTACCGCGAGCCCCGCGACTTGGTCTTCGGTTCCAGGCGCGAAGTGACAGAGAACTTCATCAAGCTGGAAAGGACCCTCTTCGAGAGAGGAGACGGGTTCGCGATCGCGACCCACGACTCCGTCCCGATAGAGGAGGCGGAGAGGCTGCACAGGGCCCATCCGGGCGTAAAGTTCGAGTTCGAGATGCTCCGCGGGATCCGCGACGACCTAAAGCTCAAGCTGGCCAAGGACGGGTACCGAGTAGTGGACTACATGCCTTACGGCGAGGAATGGTACGCCTACTCTTTGCGCAGGATCAAGGAGCACCCCAGCAACGTCTGGCTCCTCCTGCGCTCGATCTAGTCGAGCCGACTTCCGATTCCCAATCTTAATAAGGCCCAGAGGCCTCCGAACCACGAGGAAACGATGGCCCTCGACCCCCTCGAGCTAGGCACCATAGCGGTCATCCTGCTCGTCTTCTTCCTGTGGGGTCCCCAGAAGATCCCCGAGCTCGCGCGGGTGATAGGCCAGGCGCGGAAGGAGTTCGACAATGCGACCAAGGAGTTCCAGAGGGTCTCGACCACCATCCAGAACGGCACCAACCCCCTCCTACAGCCGCTGAGCGCCCCTGCCGCCCCTGCCGCGCCTACACCGAGGTCTGCCCTCCCGCAGGCGCCGAGCAGCGGCAAGACGGGCGACCAACTCCTCATCGAGGCCGCGAGGAGGCTAGGCATCCCCACCCAGGGGAAGACCCGCGAGCAGATCCAGCAGGACATCATCTCCATGGCCCAGGGCTCCAAGCCACCCCCAGATGCTCCCCCCGCCCCCCCAGACGGCCAGAACCCGGCCTGAAGTGGTTGAAGCATATCGTATCATGTAGTGAAGCAAGATAGACCTAGTTTTCAAAATATCGTGATATCGCCATCTCGTGTGAACATGAGCACCTACACAACGGGACAAACATGGGGAGCCCTCCGAAAGGCCTGGAAAGCATACAAGATCGCCAAGGTCCAGCACGACAGCGCCAAGATGAAGGAGTACTCTGAGAGGATACGCACCCTCCAGACTCAGCTCGGCGTTCCACAGTCCACCTTCCAAGTCTAAGGAAAGGCTTCGATAGAGGGGTGAAACTCCCCTCTCCTTTATTTTTAACGAAGGAGGAGAGACGGGCCTAGAGCTCTCTCTCGAGCTCGGCCAGGATCCCCTTGACCCACTCCTCGCCCATGTTGAGGCCCCTGAACGTCTCCCGGAGGGACTTTTCGTTCTCGTCCACGAGCTGGTTGAGCGCCCCCTTGCCTCCCCACCCTCCCGTGGACTGCCCGCCTATCTCTCGGGACACCTCCTTCATGGCGAGGTGCCTGAGGTAGAGAAGGACCGACCTCTCGTCCTCGATGCTCGCCAGCTTCTTGTCTATCTCCTTGACCAGGGACGCGAGCGGCCTTAGCTTTGCGTTCTCATCGGGCCGCTGCATCACCTCCGCGAGCGTCCTGAAGACCTCCCCCGACGTGGCGGAGAGCTCCAGCTCGGGCAGCGGGTCGAACTCGACCACCCTCGCCCTGAACAGGTTCGGAGCGAAGTCTATCGTCAACGAGATGCTCTTGTTGAGGAGGTATTCCTTCCTCTTGGGCCCGTGCGGGCTCGCCTCCATCTGGGAGGAGACAACACCCGAGTCCTCCATCGCGTCGAGGTGCTTGGCGACCAGCTGCTGGCTGAAACCGAGCTCCTTGGAGATGCGGAGCTGATAGCTCGGCTCCCTGCTCAGCTGCTTGATTATCTTCCTCCTGACGGGGTTCTCTACCGTCAGCAGGACGGAGTCTATCCCTGTGTCGTCTTCCTCTATCTTTGTCATCTTGTCAACCCGTTCGTCAGGCAACCGTACAAGCGGTGCTCCAAATGGGGCCTCTCGTGCTAATAAGGCCTTCCCCGTGCGGGGCGACCCAGTCCGAGACCGAGGGAAGGTGTGGGTTCCCAGGCCCCAACGGCGCAGGGAGACGACCGCGATCAGCGTGATCACCACCCTGGGCGCTCCGGCCTCGGGGTCGATCAGCATGTTCTGCCTCGACGTCAGGCGTCACCCCTGGACGTGTCGCGCTCTGCGCCTTCACCGTCGCGATGGTGGGCGCCCCTCTCGCCGTGAGGAAGCTGGTGCAGTAGCAATAAATACCGAAGCGTGAACCTCGGGCCATAGGACATATTTGAGATCGG
>DATJBB010000020.1:0-12190 GCA_035515635.1 Nitrososphaerales archaeon | reverse complement strand
AGGCTCGCCCACATGGCGGGCAAGCACGTCTCGACCGCTTTCCCCATAGTCCAGGGCACCCTCCCGGGGAGGCACCGCCTCGCCGCCACCTACAGGCGCGAGATCTCGCCATACGGCGGGACGCTGACGATCAGGAAGTTCAGGGAGGACCCGCTGACCGTCATCGACATGATGAACCTCAATGTCATCGACCAGTACCTCGCGGCATACGTCTGGCTCCTGATGGAGAACAGGGCGACCGCGATAGTCTGCGGGTCGACCGGGTCGGGCAAGACAACCCTCCTCAACGCGCTGCTCACCCTCACAAGGATGAACTCGAAGATAGTCACGATCGAGGAGGTCCAGGAGATCAACATAGCCCACCAGAACTGGTCGGCCCTGGTCTCTCGCGAGAGCTACGGGACGGGCGAAGACAGCAGCGGCGAGGTAGGGCTCTTCCAGCTCGTCAAGGCCACCATGAGGATGAGGCCAGACATCCTGGTGGTGGGAGAGGTGAGAGGCGAAGAGGCGTACGTCCTCTTCCAGGCGATTAGCACCGGTCACGGGGGTCTCTGCACCCTCCACGCGGACGATGTAACCTCCGCCATACAGAGGCTCACCTCAAAGCCCATGGACGTCCCGCCGTCCTTCATACCCTTCCTCGACCTGGTCTTCACGGTCAGGCGCATAGCGATTCCCCAGCCCGGTGGGGGCTTCAAGACGATGAGGCGCGTCCTCTCCGTCGACGAGGTCGTCGGTGTCGGCAACTACGTCAGGATGTTCAAGTGGGAGCCGAGCGTTGACAAGCAGATCGCCTCCCCGATGAAGACCAGCGTCAAGCTCGCCAGGCTGGCCAGGGACACCGGCACGACGCTCCCCGACCTGATGACAGAGATAGAGAGGAGGAGCGTCGTCCTGAGGTGGGCCCAACAGAGGGAGATGAGGAACTTCCGCGAGCTCTCCCTCCTCTTCGAGGACTACCGGTCCCACTCGCGCGAGGTCTTCGAGAGGGCGCGCGATGACCTCGGCAAGGCAGGCCTCGTGATGCAGGCCGAGATCCGGGACGGTTTCAAGCTTTGAGCCAGACGGCCAAGGTCGAGCCTATCCGCACGACGCCCGAGGCCTCGAAGCTGAGCCTCTTCGACAAGATGACGGCCACCGCCTACAAGATGTTCGGAGGCCAGGGCAAGCGGATAGCCAGCTCCTCGCCGGAGATGAGGGACCAGATCCTAAAGTCGAACCTCAGGGTCACCCCCGAGGGCCTCGTCTCCCTCGCGCTCATGGCCACCGTGATCTCGGTGGTGGCGGCAGCCGTCTGCATCGTCCTCGCCATCGCGCTCAAGATCGTCTTCCTCTACCTGGCGGCGCTCGCGCCCCCGATAGTCTTCGTCATGATATGGAACATGCCCAAGGCGTCCCAGGGCTCGAGGGCGAGCGCGCTCGACAACGAGCTCCCTATGCTCATCGGCTTCCTTGGAGTGCTATCGGGGGGCGGTGTCTCGCCCATATCCACGCTCAGGAGGATTTCTGGGATGGCCAAAATCTTCCCCGCCTCCGCGAGAGAGGCGAAGAGGATCCTGGTCGAGATAGACGTCTTCGGAATCGACCCGATCACCGCGTTCGAGAACGCGGCGAAGTACATGCCTAACAGGCCATTCGCCGAGTTCCTCTACGGGTACACCACGGTCCTAAAGGTCGGGGGCGACGTGAAGAACTACGTCAACAACAAGCTCAAGGAGACCCTAGACCAGCGGAGCGGCAAGGTCAGGCGCATCACCGACTCGGTCGGGACCCTGGCCGAGGCCTACCTCACCGTTACAGCGGTGATGGGTATCACACTCTTCAGCCTCTACCAGCTCGAGGGGGTGGTCGCCCACAACGGGGGCGGGCTCCAGAGCCTGTACCTCTTCTCCTACCTGGTGGTCCCCGCCCTGTCCGCCCTGTTCATCTTCATCATCGACGGGACTCAGCCCAAGCAACCATACTTCAACAAGCGGCCGTACTACGTCTTCCTAGCTTGCACGCCGATTGGGGCCGCGCTCTTCCTCATACCCCTCCCGCTCCAGCTCAGCCTGCACGTCTCGCTCGCGCTCGGCTCCATAATGGTGATACCTTCAATATCCGCGTTCAGGCAGGCCCGCGAACGCGCCGGCCTCGAGAAGGCTCTCCCCGACTTCATCAGGGACGTCGCGGAAGGGAGGAAGATAGGCCTCTCGCCCGAGGGGAGCATAGAGCAGCTCGCCTCGAAGAACTACGGGCGCCTTTCCAGGTCGATAAGGACTATGGGGTCCCAGATCTCCTGGGGGCTCCCCATCCTCAAGGTCATCAGGACCTTCGCCAACTCCGTCGACAGCTGGATAACAATGGCGATAGGGACGCTCATGGTCGAGGTGGTCGACGTGGGCGGGGGGACGGTCAACAGCTTCTCGCAGATGGCGGACTTCACGCGGAAGGTCAACGAGCTCGAGGCGGACAAGCGCTCCTCGCTCCGGTCCTACGTCTTCGTCGTGTACATGGCGGGGATAATGCTCGTGATGACCACTTTCATGATGGTCTACTTCCTCTCCACTCCGATCACTTTTGCAGGCCAGCCCGTCCCCACGCCGGGACTGACCATCGCCCCGGGCACGGTGCAGCTCCTGCTCACCGCGTCGATATTCGACGGCTGGGTGATTGGCTTCGTGGCCGGAAAGATGGGAGGCGGGACAGTCGCGGACGGCTTCAAGCACTCGCTCGCCCTCGTGATCGTCGGCGCGATGATGGTCGCCCTCTCTGGGGTCATCCTCCACCACCCCATCTAGGGCCGATAGATTCCGAATTCAGACTAGGACATCTAACACGCTAAATATCGTCATACCGGGTTGGTTTTGCGAAATAGTTGCGAGATAACGCTTTCTCGATAGCAATGGTGGCGGCCCTCCTCGGGCTGATGCTCGTGGCCTCCCTCCCGCCGTCGACCGCCTCGGTCGCGACAGGTTCCTTGACACCCAATGCCCTCTCGCTCTCCACGATTCCGTCGAAGCTGCCCGCGGACAACAACACGTACCCCGCCGTCGTCGTATCTGTGGTCGACCCGACCGGAAAGCCGACGGTCGCGAAGTCTGATATCCCGGTCTCGCTCACCTCTTCCCAGGAGAGCGTGGGCGTGATATCGGCAGAGGTCGATATCCCTCCGGGCGGAACCTATGCAATCGCCAACTTTACGACTACCCACACGGCGGGGACGACCACCGTCACCGCCACGACCACGGGGCTGAAGACGGCCTCGGCCACGGTCACGACCGTGGTGGCGGTGGGCTATCCCACCCACCTGGTAATGACCGCCATCCCAAGCACCGTCCCTGCCCGGTCGGCTAACACCGGGAACCTCATCCTCGAGCTAGAGGACGACTCGGGCCTGCCCGCGAAGGCAATCGTCGACGTGCCAGTCTCGCTCTACTCCTCTAACACCAACGTCGTCAACCTGACGGCGCCGGCGGCCGTCATGAAGCAGGGCGCCTACCTCGACCAGGTCAACTATACGAGCGGGTTCGTCCCAGGGACGGCCACTATCACCGCCTCCGCGCCGGGCTTCGCGTCCGGCCAGGCGACGATATCTGTGCTCGGGTCGCCGCCTCTCGCTCTCAAGCTCCTCGCCCAGCCCAGCACCATGCCCGCGTGCACCTCGAACGTCACCAACTGCACCGGCAGGCTGGTCGTCGCCCTAACCGACCTCAACGGCAACCCGACGAGGGCGACGAGGAACATCGAAGTCCAGATACGGAGCGCCGACTTGGCCATAGTCAACGCCTCCGAGACCGCAACGATCGAGGAGGGTAACATCTCGGCTACCGCGACCTTCACGGTGGCCGTGAACAACGTCCCGACGCCTCCGGGGACTGACGAGGTGACGATCACCGCAAGCTCGCCGGGGCTCCAGTCGGCGTTCGCATCGATAAACATCCAGGACCCGATTCTGATTAGCCGGTCGTTCTGCACCTCCCAGGCGTCACCAATATGCCAGCTGAACATCCTCGCCGGTCCCAGCCCGGTGCTGGCCGACCACAGGTCGTACAGCTCGGTCGTAGTCTCCCTCTGGGCCTCTTCCCCCTCCGGGGAGTCAGGCCCGGCGATCAACGCCACAGGGCCTACCGAGGTGACGCTCACCTCGTCGGTGACGGGCGTCGGCAACTTCACGAGGATCTCCTTCACAATCCCGCCCGGGCAGACCTGGGCGTCTGTGACCTTCACTTCCACTTTCCAGGTGGGCCAGACCACTCTCACCGCCTCGGCCCAGAACATACTGCCCGTCCAGACGGCGCTCGCGACCTATGGGCCCATCCCTGCCCAGGTCGTGCTCAGCCCGATCTCGGCCCAGCTCCCTGCCGATGGTGCGCAGCACACCGCTCTGGAGCTGGCACTCGAGGACGCTTTCGGTTCCCCGGCTGTGGCGCCATTCGACGTGCCCGTCAGCCTGTCGTCTTCCAGTAACGACGTAATCTCTGTCTCCAACGCGGTGATACCGAGCGGGCAGACATATGCGGTCCTCAACGTCACCGCGGGGGTACTCCAGGGCAACGCCAATGTCACCGCCCTCGTCTCGTCGTTCACCAGCGGGTACGTCAGCTCATCGGTCGAGCTCTCAACGGTGATACCAGCGCCTTCGGCCGTTGTCGCGGTCGCCCCCGACGCCAACAACGTCATGATAACAGGGGGCACGGCCAATGCGCCTCCGCCCATGGCAATCCAGCTGACCGACTCCGGGCTCAACCCGGCGCGCGCCAGGGCACCGATGAACGTCACGATCACCTCCTCCAACAGCACGGTAATCCCGACAGTCCAGAACGCGATAATCCAGATAGGCCAGGACTACACGACGATCCCGCTCTCGGCGAAGGTGGCCGGACAGACGACGCTCACGCTCTCGAGCCCTGGCCTCAAGGTGGCCTCCCTGCCCGTGACGTTCCTTCCCTATCCGACCGTCGAGACACTCACCGGTGGCCCGGCGAAGATATTCACGAACCAATCCACCATCCTCATCGCGACCGTCAGCCTCGACGGCCAGCCGGAGGTGGGAGCCCCGGTGTCTTGGTCTGCTCCCAGCGGGGGCTTCATAATAGCGACGGTCCACAGGACCAACTCCACCACCATCACCGCGACGAGCTTTGTCGCCGCTCAGACCTCGACCTCTACAAGGAAGTCCACGACCACGACAGCTCTGGCGACCCTTCCCATCGCGAACGACACCACCGACAAGACGGGGACGTCGACGGCGATATTCCATCCCGCCAAGATAGGGACGGTCGTCGTGACCGCGGTGGTCTCGCCGCAGGGTCTCCCGACCAAGACGCTCAACTTCACGGTCACCGTCACGGCGGCTCCGCCGCCTCCGGTGGTCAAGCACAAGGCCACCCTCGTCCAGCAGCTGACCACCTTCCCGCTCATGCTCGTCCCCGTGGGAGGGGCTGGCGGTGCCGTCGTCCTGGTGCTCCTCGTCAGGCGCAGAGGCGGGAGCAAGGGCGGAGGCGAAGAGGAGTTCGACAACACCTTCGAGTGACCTGACAGAAGGAACCTCCCCTCGACCCAAGCCAAAGACTACGCCGATTCAAGGAACGGGAACCTCGCGTAATCCAAAAGGCGCGTGGGACGTTATCCCTCCTTCGGCTAGAATCTACATGTATCTCCCGGTCTCTCTTGCCTTCAAGATGACAGGCACGGCTTCGGGAAGGGAAGGGGCCAGGAAGGCCTATGCGGACAAGGTCCAGGCGAAGGCCCAGTCGAGCACCACCTGCGCCTTCTGCTGGTTCGTCCTCCAAATCTACCCGACCCTCACAGGCATGACGGACAAGGACACTGATACCTACAGGGAGCACCTGAGGCTCGCCCACGCCCTGAAGCAGGAAATCTCTGTCTAGAGCCCTGGGCTCAGCCCAGGCTGATCCTGCTGGCGATAGACCGGACCCTTTCCATGATGTCTTTGACCCTCATCTTGCCGGCAACGCTCTCGATCCTCTGAAGGATGACAGCGTCCTCGGTGGCTATGACCAGGAGCTTCGAGCCCTCGCTGAACTTCAGCTTGTCCCTGATCTCCTTTGGGATGACCACCTGTCCCTTGTCGGAGACCTTGGTCATGTCGATGATGGGCTCGTCAGCCAATTGGCGACCCTTCGCCAAGCCATCCCCTATTAAAGTCGTAGACCCTTGCTGGGCCTATCGTTCGGCTTCGTGCCCGGCCAGCTCGCGCTTTAGGAGCTCGAACCTGCGCCTGAACTCCCCCGCCGTCCTGTCCCTCTCCTGCTCTGCAGCCATCGTGTTGGCCGCATACGACGCCAGCTCCAGTATCTCGTGCTCGGTCCTCAAGTGCTCTATAAGCTCGCTGCGATCCCTGTAGTCCTTTTGGCAGATCTTGCAAATTACGTAAGGTCCGCCGGCTCTCTCGTCAGCCCCCATTCCGCAGCAGGGCCTTCAAGCCCCGATTTGGGATATTAACCTTTCAACCGAACTGGGCATTCTCGCGGTCGGACGGGAGCGACTCGCGCCTTGGCTCAGGCTGGCGCTGTCGCCGTGTCGAAGATTATCTCCCTGATCAGGTTCAGGTAGGCCCCGACGATCTCGATCCCCTTGCCGGTCAGGGAGTACTTCTTCCTGTTCCCGACCGTCTTCTCGCCGACGAAGCCCTGATCCCCCAAGGCGGAGAGGTGCTCGCAGAGGAGGATCCAGGAAAGGTTCGCCTTGTACATGATCTGGGTCGGCCCCTCCGCTCCTTCCATTATCGCGCGGAGGATGTCCATCCTGATCTCGAGCTGCGACCGCCTGCTCACTGGCCGCTTCATCGACTCGTGCTCTCCTTCCGTTATTCCGGCGGGTCTTTGCAGGTACGTCATTCTAGTTCGGCCGACCGGAAGACAGTTAGAGTATCCATATATAGTTTATGAAATAGTTCATGCAACCACTAACCAAAAACCGAAGCTACGGCCCGCAGGAAGCAACGCGAGGGAGCGCATCTCCTTATCGGACCAGGCCCCGAAGACCTCGGATACAGATTGCATATCCATAATTGATAATATATCTTCGGCGCTCCAAAAAGTTCCTTGAATTTTAGGGCCCGCCGCAATAGGGTAGCGGCCTCAGAGGCCATCGGGGCCATGCTCGCCATCGCGATGACCCTGGTGGCAGGGGCTGCCGCCTGGGGGTACGTCAGGTCGCAGGCCGCCAGCAGCGAGAGCGCGCTCAACTCCAACGCCTTGAACACGAACAACCTCCTGAACGAGCACTTTTCGATCGTCGACCTCTACTTCCCGACGACCACCTCTGCCACCTTCATCTTGTACAACACGGGGAGCCTGACCGACCAGGTCCAGTCCGTCAGGCTCTACGACTCGGCGGGGCTGATCAACGTCTACTACAACAGCACGAAGCACAGCCCGTGCAACGGGGACTGCGTGATGGACCTCAAGAGCAGCCTCTCGGGCGAGTGCAAGACGGCCGCGGGGTCCTATGAGACGCCGTCTGTGACCGGGACTACGTACAAGACCACCAACGAGGCGTTCTTCACGGTGACCATCCCTCCGACGACGAGCAACTGTCCGTCCTACGGGCAGACCATCTCCTCGTCGAACACCTACACGGTGGTGGTCACGGGGATCTACGGAAACGTCCAGACGTTCTCTCAGCAGGGTTGAGCTGAGCCGTGAGGTTCCAGAGGAGAAGGTCAAGGAGGGCCGTGGCAGGCATCGTCGCCACGGTGATCATGTTCGCCATCCTCTTCACGGTCGGGACCTCTTACTTCATCTTCATCAACAGCTCGAACCAAAAGTACGTCTCGAGCCTGATGGGCGCCGCCAACAAGGCGCAGGGCGCCGTCCAGGAGACCGTCACCCTGACCTCGCTCCTGGAGACCAACGGGGACGTGGGCCTCCAAGTCACCGACACGTCGGGCATGACAGTCAACGTCACCGCGATACTTGTGATCTCCTCGACGGGCGTCCTTCTGAAGTGCGACGGAGTAGGCTTCCCCGGCTCGGCGGGCTGCGCCAACTCCACCCCGGCGCTGTGGACGGTCGTCGACGCGGGCGCCACGTCTGCCTCGATTGACACGGGATACGTCTACGTGTCCGGGACGACGGACACCATCAAGGTGCTGACGGCCCGCGGGAACACATTCACGACGACATACCCCGCACCCGCGAACCAGTCCTCCTCGAGCCAGTCCGTCACGGTCAACCTGGACAACCTGAAGTGGGTCCAGCTCATCCCCCAAGCTTCCTCACTTGTCCAGAAGAAGTACGTGTCCAACTGCAACGCGGCGGCCTGCGCCGCATCCTATACCTCCTCTGTCACCGCGGCCAACATCCTGGTCGACGCTGTCAGCTGGCCGAGCTCTTCCCCTCCGGCTTCTGTCCCCACGGACACCCTGCACGACAGTTTCACCCTGGGGGCATCTTCGTCTGTCAACGTGGCGTCCTCGCCGGCGATAGTGCAGAGCAAGTACACCTCGAACTGCAACGCCGCCTCCTGCGGCCTGGCGTTCAGCTCGAACGTCGCTTCCGGGGACACCCTGGTCTTTGGCTTGGGCTGGGCTAACCAGAGCCCCCCCTCCGCACCGACCGACACTAGAGGCGACACCTACACCCTCGGCGAGTCCCAGTCTGTGACCATCAACCCGCCCGCGACCTCCCTAGTCCAGAGCAGGTACACCTCGAACTGCAACTCGGTGACGTGCGGCCTGGCGTACTCGTCGTCGGTCACGGCGGGAAACACCCTTGTCTTCGGGCTGGCATGGTACGGGACGGCGCCATACGTCCCGATAACGGTCTCTAACTGCGCGAGCTATCCCACGCTGTCGCTCGACGGGAACAACTACAACGACGGGACAGGGTCAACCCTCTCCGCGTCGCTCACGACTACCAACACGAACGACGTGATCATCACGGTGGTCACCGGGCAGAACACGGCGACGGGCACGTACCAGACGCCTTCGCTCTCGGACGGCAGCGGCCTCACTTGGCAGGCCAGGAGCACCCTCGAAGAGGTGAGCAGCGTCGGAGGGTACTCGTATTACGGCCAGATATTCTACGCGATAGCGGCTTCGGCTCTCAGCGGTGATTCTATCAAGGTCACATGGAACTCGGCGCCGACCCACTACGGCACGCTGCAGGTCTTCGGGGTTAGCGGGGCCAACACCGCCTCTCCGTTCGACCCAGACCCCGCCCTCCCGGCGTTTGCCTCGGCCTCGTACGCGACTGTGACCACCGCGAACACCAACGACTTCGTCTACGGCGCGGAGCTGACCCACACGACGGGTTCCCCGACCGCGGGAGGCGGGTTCACCGGGATCGAGAGCGGGGTCGGCGGCAGTGTCGCATCGGAGTACGAAGTCGTCTCCTCCCTGCAGAGCGCGTTGAGCATGACCTTCAGCAACGCGGGGACGGACTCAGACGGCTCGTGGGGTGACGCGATACAACGGTCGACCTCCTGCACCTCGGCGACTGAGGCCATGGACGGCTCGACCGGAGCCAGCACCGAGTCGAGCTCCGTCTCCGCCAGCCTCACGACGACGAACTCGAACGACGTGATAATACTGAGCGCGGGGACCTCCTCTTCCTCGGCGACCGTCTCCTCTGTGAGCGACACCGGGGGCCACTCCTGGACCCACCGCGCGAGCGAGTCAGGCAACCCGAGCGTCGAGGTCGAGGAGTGGTACACGACCGCTTCGTCTCCGCTCTCGTCGGACTCGATCACCGTCACCTGGTCGGGGGCGGGCGACAACACCTTCTCTGCGTTCGGGATCAGCGGGGTGAACACGGCTAGCCCGTTCGACTCCAACGGAGCCCTGCCCGCCAAGAGCACGGGGACCTCGACGACCCCCTCGGTGACCGTCTCGACGTCGAACGCGAACGACATGGTCTTCGGCCTGCTAGCTAACGAGCATACATCTGCCGCCGTCTGCCACACCGAGACGGATGGGACGGGGTTCACCGACACCGGCGCGACACAGTGCGCCACGGGCGGGAGCGCCAGCCAGAACAACGACCAGGAATACGAGGTCGTCTCCTCCACCCAGACAAACCTGGCGATCCCGTTCACCACCAGCTCGGGTGGCTCCAATCAGTGGGCGATGATAGGTGACGCCGTCGTGGCCGGGAGCGGCTCGGCGACGCCTTCAACCTTCCAGGAGATGGTCACGTGGAACCCCTCGGCATACTCCACCTACGAGGCGAGCAACCTTGGCAACATCAGGTTCTGCGCTGACAGCGCGTGCGCGACGCCCCTGGACGCATGGCTGGAGTCCTGCAGCTCGACCTGCGGCCCGAGCAACACCTCGGCCACTGCCTGGGTCAAGCTCACCTCGGCGATATCGTCGGGGAGCACCACGACCATCTACATGGTATTCTATTCAACCTCGACCAACTTTGACGACAACTACTGGGGCGAGGCCCCGACCCTCTCCGGGACCTACGCCCAGTACGACAACGGCGCCAACGTCTTCAACGACTACGCCGCCTTCCAGGGCTCGTCCCTCCCTGCTGGTTGGACGCTGTCTGGGGCCGCCTCGTTCGTCGGTGGGACAGGGAACACCGGCGGGGTCAAGCTGGTCTCTAACTCCAACAACCAGTACGGCGCCGCCAAGTCGCCGACGTCTTTCTCGACGCTCGGAGCCTGCATCGAGACCAGCGCTGAATACAACGGGAACGCCGACGACGTCGGCCAGGGGATCTATGCGAGCGGCGTGGGGACAAACACAGGCGGGTACGGACCCAGCACATCCAACAGCAACGGCTACTACGCCTCCTACGAGTACTACTCCAACTCGAAGCCGGCGCTCAGGCAGGCTACCACGACCTTGGCCTCCGCCTCCAGCCAGACCCTCCCGACCAGCGGGACGAACTTCATCTTCATGGATACCTGCGCGACATCGGGCCAGATAACGATGCAGTACGCCACCAACACCGGCACGCAGTACGCCGCCGGCGTCTACTCAGGGCTGACCACCACGGTCAGCTACTCGGCCACGATATCGGCAGCGGGGAGCACGAGCTTCGTCGGCGCCGCGACGGGCGGGTCGACGTCGTACGCCTACCTCTTCTGGGACAGGATCAGGATGTACCCTCCCAACGGGGTGATGCCTTCAACGAATGTCGGCTCGGTAACCACGGGGAACGGCTCGCCGACCGGACCCACAGACACCCTGGGCGACACCTTCACCCTCGGCGCGTCCAACTCCGTCTCGATAACCAACGTCAACTACTACTCGTACATCTGGTACACCACAGCGGCGAGCAGCGGCGCCGACACCATCTCGGCCACCTTCTCTTCTGCGGTGACGGGCTCCGTCTCGATATACGAGCTGCAGGGGTACTCCACGGTCAGCCCCAGCACGTCTACGGGCGCTTCGTCGGCCGGCTCCACCACGCCTGCCGTGACCGGCTTCACGCCCACCACCAACTCGTTCGTGATAGGCAACGTGGAGACGAGCTCCAGCTCCTCGGTGTACACGGCAGGCAGCGGTTTCACCCTGGTCGCGGCTTGCAGCTCCGTGTATGGATGCAACGAGTACAAGAGCGGGTCGAGCGGCGCGACCACTGTGCCCTCCACCCTCGGCGTCTCAGCGCCCTGGGTCGAGTCGGCGATATCCTTCGCCCCGCTGACCGCGAACACGTACTATTCCTACATCTGGTACGCGACGGCGGGCAGCGCGGGCGCCGACACCATCTCCGCCAGCTTCGGGTCATCTGTGGCCGGTGAGGTGTCTATCTACGAGATGAGCGGGGTCACGACGACGGGCTTGCTGAGCTCGACAAGCAGCTCCTCTGCCAGCCAGTCCAGCTCATCCGTCACCTCCATGACGCCGAACTCAGGTTCCGTGGTGATAGGCAACGCCGAGGTCAGCTCGACGACATACACGGCGGGGAGCGGGTACACCCTCTCGGGGGCGTGCACCTCCGTGGGAGGCTGCGGAGAGTACCAGACAGGCGTCGGGTCGGCTACAACGGTGCCGTTCTCGTTCAGCGGGGCGGTGCCCTGGGCGGAGTCGGCCGTGGCCTTCGCCCCGGTGACCACCAACTACTACTCGTACATCTGGTACGCCACGGCGGCGACCGGCGGAGCTGACACGGTGACCACCACCTTCAGCGGCACAACGGCGGGCTCGGTATCGCTCTACGAGATCACCGGCTACACGACCTCGGGCGCCCTTTCCTCCACCGGGAGCCTGGCCACGGGGTCCACGACC